>JBKHFW010000028.1:0-40947 GCA_046540025.1 Phycisphaeraceae bacterium | reverse complement strand
TGGGCCCGGGACGCAACCACAGCGCCCCGGGCTTTTCGCGCGCCGCCCCCTCCAGACGTCCGTCGGCTCGGCGGACGCGGGCGAGGCAGTCAGCCCCAGCAGGCAGAGCCGCGGCAGCGCCGCGCTGGCCGCGGCTTGGGCGGAGGCGTCAGGGACGCGGTTCAGGCAAAAGAAAAGGCCGCGGATGCCTCCGCGGCCTCGGGTGAGCCTGGTCGTCGCCCCGGGTCAGACGGGCAGTTTGCAGAAGTGCCGGAAGTTGTCCCGCAGCAGCAGCGCCACGTCCCGGCGGATGTCGGACTCGTCCAGCCTGTAGCCGGCCTCGACGATGTCGGCGTACTTGTCCACGAGCACCTTCGCGATGATCTGCCGCGAGTGCGACCACTTGTAGATGAGCTGGTCGAGCACGCGAGCGTCGGAGTGCTGCGGAGCGAAGCTCGTGCCCAGGAGCTCCAGCCGCTCGCGGGTCATCTCCTCGATGATGGAGGGGTTGTTGAGGAACCACCAGCAGCCGAAGAGCATCAGGTTGCCGAACTTCCGCGCCGCCACGCACAGCTCGTGCTGGTTCTCCCGGCTGAGCATCGTGCAGAGGAAGCGGTTTTCGGGGAACTCGCGGCAGAGGTTGACCACGGCCTGCACGTCGGCCTTGCCGACCATATCGCCGGCGTCGCCCAGGGCGGGGTTCACCCGCATCTTCGAGCCGATCATCATCGCCCAGGGCAGGTCGTGCTCGGCGAGCACGGGCATCATCACCTCGCGTACCATGCGGTTCTCCGCCGCCGCCGCCCCGCCCGGGGCCGGGTAGGTGAACTCGGGCGGCAGGCTCATGGCCACGTAGATCGGCTTCATCCGCTTGATCCAGTCGCTCAGGAAGCGCTGCGTCTCGGCGACGGTGCGGCCGCTGAAGTCGGGCTTGACGTCGTAGCCCCACTCCGCCAGCCGGGCGGAAGCGCCGGGCCAGTCGCGCAGCAGTTCGTCGATGCGGAGCACCGCGGCGAAGCGGTCGTCGTCGGCGATCTGCGGGTTGTCCAGCCACATCTGCCGCTCGTGATCGTCGAAGACCGGGTTGGTCATGACGATCAGGTCGACGCCCGCGATCTGCATCACCTTGTCGATGTAGTTGCTGGGGTCCTGCTGGGCGAACCACTTCCGGTACGGCTCGAGCGTCTTCTCGTTGGGGTCGAGCCCGAGCTGCTTGAGCGTGGTGAGCACGCCCCGGCAGGCCTCGCTGACCGGCGTGCGATCGACGAACAGGTGCTGCCAGATGTGGTCGGCCTGCTCCTGCTTGCTCATCGCCCAGAACTTCTCGTAAGGCAGCTCCGTCGCCGGCACGACGCGGAACACCTCGGCCACGAGGTAGTGGTAGGTCACCAGCTCGTCGATGCCCCAGAGCAGCAGCCCGCCCGGATCGGGGGCGGCGCCGAACTTCGGCGTATAGGTGTGCGTGTGCAGGTCCGTCACGGGCTGCTCGGACACAACCCGGCGAACCTTCTGCTCGAGCGTGGCACGGTCCATAAGCAATCTTCTCCCGATCGAGGTGTCTGGTTTCAGGTCGATGGATGTCCATCTTAACGACCTCGCCCCGCCCTGCCAGCAGACGCGGGATGACTAGAATAGTGGCCGGAGACAACCTTCTGTGATGAGTAGACCACCCATGAACGGCGAAAAACCCGAGACCCCGCCCGTCGCCCTGACCATCGCCGGGAGCGATTCCAGCGGCGGCGCCGGCATCCAGGCCGACCTCAAGACCTTCACCGTGCTCGGCTGCTTCGGCGCGTCGGCGCTGACGGCGGTCACCGCCCAGAACACCCGCGGCGTCACCGCGGCCGAGCTGCTCGAGCCCGCCTTCGTCGCCAGTCAGATCGACGCCGTCGCCGAGGACCTGCCCGTCGCGGCGACCAAGACCGGCATGCTCGCCTCGCCGGCGATCATCGAGGCGGTGGCCGAGCGCATCGCCCGCCATCAGCTCGAGCCGCTGGTGGTGGACCCGGTCATGGTTGCCAAGAGCGGGGATCCGCTCATCGACGACGACGCCGTACGCGTGCTGGCGGAGAAGCTGATGCCGCTGGCGATGATCACGACGCCCAACCGCCACGAGGCGGCGCGGCTGCTGGACCTCGACGAGCCGATCACCACGGCGACCGCGGCCGGCATGGCGGCGCAGCGCATCTGCGACCGCTTCGGGGCCGCGACCTGCATCGTGACCGGCATCCAGCGCCACCGCCACGGCAGCGAGGAGGCGACCGACGTCTTCTTCGACGGCCACGAGGTGCACGAGCTCAGCCACCCCTGGCGGGACACCCGCAGCACGCACGGCTCGGGTTGCACCTTCTCCGCGGCCCTCGCAGCGGGACTGGCGCTGGGCAAGCCGCTGCCGGGCGCGGTCGAGCTGGCGCGGCAGTTCATCGCGGCGGCCGTCAGCAACGACCTCGGACTCGGGCACGGCCAGGGGCCGGTGAATCACCTCGCCTGGCTGGAGCTGGAGCGATAGCTGGCCGCGAGGCCGCCGGGATTCGCCGCGGGTTCGCCGCTAGAATAGAAGTCGGGCGACGCGGTTTCGCCCGGTTCGCAGCCACCACCATGGAAGCTTGATGACCCAGTTTTCGCGTGAACAACTCAGTGTGCAGCTCGAGCGGGCGATTCTCGCCGCCTGCATTCTGCCGGACTACCACGGCGACCCCAACGACCCGCTCGCGGAACTGCGGTCACTGGCCGACACGGCCGGGGCGATTCCGGTCGACGAGCTGCTCCAGAAGCGGCAGAAGCCCGACTCGGGCACCTTCCTCGGCTCGGGCAAGGTCGACGAGCTTCGCGACATGGCGAAGTTCCACCAGGCCGACGTGATCATCTTCGACAACGACCTCAGCCCGTCGCAGATCGGCAACATCGAGAAGATCACCGAAAAGAAGGTGCTCGACCGCTCGGAGCTGATCCTCGACATCTTCGCCGCCCGCGCCCAGACCTACGAGGCGAAGCTGCAGGTCGAGCTCGCCCAGCTCGAATACACCTACCCGCGGTTGCGGGCGATGTGGAGTCACCTCGAGCGCATCGCCGGCGGCGCCCCGGCGGGCATCGGCACCCGCGGGCCGGGCGAGCAGCAGCTCGAGATCGACCGCCGCATCGTGCAGCGGAAAAAGAGCGAGCTCAAGCGCGAAATCGCCCGCATCCAGGGGCGCAAGACCCGCCAGGTCGAAGCGCGCAACGTCGACTTCTTCACCGTCGGCCTCGTCGGCTACACGAACGCCGGCAAGAGCACCCTCTTCAACACCCTCACCGGCGGGGACGTCTACGCCGACGACAAGCTTTTCGCCACGCTCTCGACGCGGACCAAGCTGTGGAGCCTCGGCGGGGGCGACGACGTGATGCTTTCCGACACGGTCGGCTTCGTCCGCGACCTGCCGCACCACCTCGTCGCCAGCTTCCGCGCGACGCTCGAGGAAGCGGTGCACAGCGACCTGCTGCTCGTCGTGCTCGACGTCTCGCACCCCCGCGCAGTCAGGCAGCTCGAGACGGTGATGCAGGTGCTCGACGACATCGGCGCCGACACGCAGCCGCGGGTGCTGGCGCTCAACAAGCTCGACGCCGTGGAGCACCAGGCGGACCTCGTCGCGTTCGAGAACCAGTATCCCGACGCCCTGCCGATCAGCGCCAAGACCGGCCGGGGGCTCGACAAGCTCGTCGAGCGCGTCCGCGCCGCGTCGCGCGGGCAGGTGCAGGAGATGGAAATCCGCCTCAGCGTCGCCGACGGCAAGGCGATCAACTTCATCGAGAACCGCGCGAACGTCCTCGACCGCCAGTACGACCAGGACACGGTGACGATGCGCGTCCGCATCGGCCAGCGGCAGCTCGACCAGCTCCGCTCGATGGGCACGACCGCCCAGCTTCCGGGGGACTCGCAGGCGACCCGCGGCTGGGGACGCTGACGCCGATAGAGGGGGGCGCTTTGTTCCTCGATTTCCTGCTGCTCGCACTCGGCCTCGCGCTGCTCGTCGGCGGCGCGGAAGCGCTGGTGCGCGGGGCGTCTGGCCTCGCCGCCCGGCTGGGCGTGGCGCCGCTCATCGTCGGGCTCACCGTCGTCGCCTTCGGCACGAGCACGCCGGAGCTGGTCGTGAGCCTCCAGGCGGCGTGGCAGGGGCAGGCGGAGATCAGCTTCGGCAACGTGGTGGGGTCGAACGTCGCCAACGTCGGGCTGCTGCTGGCGCTGACCGCGCTGGTTCGGCCGATGACGGTGCACCGCTCGGTCGTGACGCGGGAGATCCCGATGATGCTGCTGGCGTCGCTGGCGGCGCTGGTGCTCGCCGCGGACGCCTGGCTGAGCCCGGCCGAAGCGGGCCTGCTCGCCCGGGGCGACGGGCTGGTTTTGCTGCTTTTCTTCGGCGTCTTTCTCTACTACACCACCTTCGACGCGCTCGGACAGGCGAAGCTCGCGCGCGAGGAAACGCAGGAAACGCCTGGCGCGATGGCGGGATGGCTGATGGCGCTGCTCATCGTCGGCGGCCTGCTCGGGCTGACCCTCGGCGGGCAGCTCACCGTCTCCGGAGCGTCCGGCGTGGCGCGGGCGGCAGGGATCTCGGAGCTGGTCATCGGCCTGACGCTGGTGGCCGTGGGCACGAGCCTGCCGGAACTGGCGACCTGCCTCGCCGCCGCCCGGCGGGGCGACACCGACCTGGCGGTGGGCAACGTGGCGGGCTCGAACATCTTCAACCTGCTCTTCGTGCTCGGGCTCAGCTCGGCGGCGCTCCCGGCAGAAGTGCCCGACGCGGGGACGGCAGATCTGCTGGTCATGCTCGGGTTCAGCCTCACGCTGCTGCCGCTGGCGTGGACCCAGAAGCGGATCTCGCGAACGGAGGGGGGCGCCCTGCTCGTGCTCTATGCCGGCTACGTCGGCTGGCTGGCGGTCCGCTGAGCCGGGGGGCGGCGCAAAAATCAGCCCACGGCCGAGGCGGTCGTGGGCTGAACAGGCGGCCGACTGGGCGCGAGGCTCAATCAGGCGGCGTCGGGCGCGGGCCGCCGACGGCGGAGGATGAGCCCGCCCATCAGGAGCAGGCCCGGCCAGACGGCGATGGGTGTCGGCGTAGCCACCACCACGTCGCCGGTGAGGTCGAAGTCGAGCGACGCGGAATCGCCCCAGCTCAGGGAGACCGCCTGGATGCGGTGCAGGCCCGGGAACAGCACGCCGCGCCGGTCGAAGTCGCCCGACAGGCCCTCGGTCGCGCCCTCCCCGATGTCATCGAATCCGCGGAAGAACACCTGCGAGTCGCCCCCGCCCCGCGAGAAGCTGCCCGTGAGGTTCACGACCAGCTCCTCGGTGGTCTGCACGGTGATGTCGGCCACCGACGTGCTCAGGATGTCGACCCGGCCGCGATCCGCCTGCGGGACGCCAACGACCGGGGTGACCTCGGCGTCGGTGAACAGATCGCCGTCGAGGGTCATCGCGTTCGGGTCGAGCGACAGGGTCGAGTTCTGCCGGGCGGCACCCTTGAAATCGAGCGTGCCCCGCGGGCTCGAGCCGGCGATGTCCAAGATATCGTTGAAGTCCACCGCCTCGGCGGCGTTGACCCGCTCCAGCGTTCGGCTGAGCAGCGGATCGTCGAAGGCGACCGCCTCGCTGCGTATGAAGCGGTTGTCCTGGAGCAGCGTAAGGTCGGCCTGGCCCAGCGCCGTCGGCGCACTCAGCACCAGCAGCGCGAGCCCCAGCAAGGCGAAGCTTATCGTTTTCATGGCACACTTCCTTTCCGTCTCTTGTCTGATCGCGTGGTTGAAGGTCGCTCCCCCCGGCCGGCCGCCTTCGCCGGGCTCGCGGAGCGCTTTCCCGCCTCCCCATGGATTGAGCTAATGAAGGAAAGGCGGTGCTTTCCAGTCGCAAGTCGCTTATCAGCCGCTATTTGGAGCATATACGGGACCTGCTCCCCCGGGCCCGCGCGAGGTTTCGGACGCCGAACTCGGTGCATCCCCGGGGCGATGCCCCGGCCCGCCCCCGGCAGCGCGTGACAGATCCCGCAGACCCGTGCCTGCGGGACCTGTTGGAGGGCTCGGGTGGACGGACGGGGCTAGGTCGCATCTGAAAAACCCCTTCTGGCTTCGAGCGGCTGCAGCGGCGGCGGGCGGCGTCGGGCGGCATCGCCTGCTTCGCCCTCCTTGCCAGCCGCCGCTTCGCTCGCTCTCGGGCCGACGAAACGGTTTTCAGATACGACCTACGGCTTCATGACCACCTTGACGCAGCCGTCGCGCTTCTTGCGGAACATCTCGTAGGCCTCCGGCGCGTCGTCGAGGTCGGCCGTGTGGGTGATGACGAAGCCGGGGTCGATCTCGCCCTTCTCGATGCGTTCGAGCAGCGGCTGGAGATACTTGTGCACGTGGGTCTGGCCCATGCGCAGGGTCAGCCCCTTGCCGAACGCCGCGCCGAGGGGGAACTTGTCCAGCAGTCCGCCGTACACGCCGGGGATGGAGAGCGTCCCGCCCTTGCGGCAGCAGCGAATCGCCTGGCGCAGCACGTGGGCGCGGTCGGTCGCGGCCATCGCCGCCACCTTCACGTCGTCGTAGAGCGCGTCCAGCGTCACGCCGTGCGCCTCGAGCCCCACCGCGTCGATGCAGCAGTCCGGGCCCCGACCGGCGGTCTCGTGCATGAGGTAGTCGTAGACCTCCTCGTCGTCGAAGTTCAGCGTCTCCGCCCCGGCCTTCGCCGCCAGTTCCAGCCGCTCGACGTAGTGATCGATGGCGATCACCCGCTCGGCCCCGAGCATGAAGGCGCTGCGGACGGCGAACTGCCCCACCGGGCCGCAGCCCCACACGGCGACCGTGTCGCCGGGGTAGATGTCGCAGTTCTCCGCCGCCTGGTAGCCGGTGGGGAAGATGTCGGTGAGAAACAGCAGCTTCTCGTCGGGCAGGTCGCCTGGCACCTTCAGCGGCCCGACGTCGCCGTAGGGCACGCGCACCGCCTCGGCCTGTCCGCCGGCGTAGCCGCCGAGCATGTGCGAATAGCCGAACAGCCCCGACGGCGAGTGCCCGTACAGCCGCTCGGGGATGTGGGCGTTGGGGTTGGAGTTGTCGCAGCAGGAATAGAGCTGGTTCCGGCAGAACCAGCACTGTCCGCAGGCGATGGTGAAGGGCACGACGACCCGGTCGCCGACCTCGAGGTTGTGCACCTCCGAGCCGACGTCGGTGACCCGGCCCATGAACTCGTGGCCGAGGATGTCGCCCTTCTGCATCGTGGGGATGAAACCATCGTAGAGGTGCAGGTCCGAGCCGCAGATCGCGGTGGACGTCACCTGCACGACGATGTCGCGGGGATTGAGGATTTTCGGGTCCGGCACGTGCTCGACGTGCACGTTGTGCCGACCGCACCAGGTGACCGCCTTCATGGCCCGACTCCCTTCAGCGTTGGCGTCTCGTGTTTCGCTCGCTTCGCCCCTCCCTGGTCCGCCGCGCTCAGGCGCATCGGCCGCGCGGCTGGCCCTGCGTCGTGGGAAATTCGCCCGCCTCGATGACCGACTTGAACCGGCGCATGTCCTCCTGGATCTGCTGCTCCGGCGCTTCGCCGAACGCGCGGGCGACCAGCGCCCCGACCACGCCGGCGGGCGGGTGGTAGGTCAGCTCCACCTCGACGATCGTGCCCCGCCCCTCGGGCGCGGAGCGGAAGCGGACCTCGCCATGGTTGTCCACCTCGGCGCCCTCCTGGCTTCGCCAGGCGATGCGCTGCTGCGGCTCGTCGTCGACGATGACCGCCGTCCACGCCACGTGCCGTCCCGCCGGGCCGCGCACCTGCCAGCGCGAGTGGGCCTCGTCGGTCACCTCGATCGACTCGAGGTGGCTCATCACCCGCGGCAGGTTGCTCAGGTCGCGCCAGAAGCCGTACACCTCTTCCGGCGAGCAATTCACGCTCACGCTGTGGCGCACGTGGATGGACCGCGTCAGCGGCTGGCTGGTCTTCGTCGCGTCGTCGGACTCGACGCCCATCGCCGCGTAGCCCGGGCAGTAGCCGGTCGCGCCGCGGTAGGCGAGGAAAGCGCCCAATGCGGTCATCGCCACGCCGCTGCTCTTCGCGCCCCGCCCGCCGGTGAGCAGGGACAGGCCCAGTCCCGCCATGGCGGCGCCCAGGCCGGTGGAGGCGGCGCGCTCGAGTCGGCCGAGGTTTGCCCGGCGGTGGCGGCGCTCCTCCATGCGGCGGGACATGCGCGGCCCCAGCGCCCGCCGGGCCGTCTCCCGTGTCGTTTCCGTCATCCGGCTGCGCATCTGCTCGATCGTCGGCATCACGATGCTCCTTCCCAGGTAACAGCTACCGGCGGACTCTAGGACCGCCCGCCCGCGACCGGCCATCCACCTTCTGCCAGTCCGGCAAATCTCGGAGCACGCCCCAGCCGCCTTCCAGCCGCCCTCTCAACCGCCCGTCGTCGCCACCCCCTGGCCGACGCCGGGCACGACGAATCGGCTCGCCGGCAGTCCGCGAAACAGACATGAAAAAAGCCCGGACCAGCCGGCCCGGGCTCGATCGATCTCGTGTGATCCGCCGCGTCAGTCGGGCAGTTCGGCGATGCGGATGACCACCGGCTCGCCCTGCACGGCGTCGAGTTTCTGGATGGCGTTGACCGCCCGCACGATGTCGCCGCGCTTCGCGTCGTGGGTCGTGATGACCACGGGGACGGCTCGGCCGATGTCGGTCTCTTCCTGGAGCACAGCCGAGAGGGAGATGTTCGCGTCGCCCAGAAGGGCCGTGATCTTCGCCAGCGTGCCCGGCTTGTCCAGCACGTTCAGCCGCAGGTAGAACCGGCTGACCAGTTGCTCGGGGTCCATGATGCCGGCCTCGCCCTTGCGGTCGGGCGTGAGCTGCATCTGCGAGAACGCGAGCGGATACCACCCGCTGGCGACGTTGAGCAGGTCGCTGACGACAGCGCTGGCCGTGGGCATCCGCCCGGCCCCGGCGCCGTAGTAGAGCGTGTGCCCCACGGCGTGGCCGTACACGCTCAGGGCGTTGAATGCGCCGGTCACCTTGGCCAGCAGTTCGTCGTGGTGGATGAAGCACGGCTCGACGCCGACGCTGATCGACGCCTCGCCCTCCAGCCGCTTGGCGATGGCGAGCAGCTTGATGTCGTAGCCCAGCTCCTGGCCGAGCCGGATGTCGCGCAGCTCGAGATTGTCCACCCCCTCGCAGCCGACCGCCGACTCGGGCACGTGGGCGCCGAAGGCGAGCGAAGCGAGGATGGCGAGCTTCTGCGCCGCGTCCGCGCCGGAAACGTCGAGCGTCGGGTCAGCCTCGGCGTACCCCTCGGCCTGGGCCTCGCTCAGCGCCTCGTCGTAGGTCTTGCCCTCCTGAGTCATGGCCGTGAGGATGAAGTTGCACGTGCCGTTGAGAATGCCCCAGAGGCCCTGGATCTCGTTCGCCATCAGCCCGTACTGCAGGGCCGTCACGCAGGGGATGCCCCCCGCGCAGGCCGCTTCGAAGGCGATCGAGACGCCCTGCTCGTGCGCCAGGCCGAACATCTCGTGCCCCTGCGCCGCGAGCAGGCTCTTGTTGGCGGTGATGACGTGCTTGCCCGCCTCGAGCGATCGGCGGACGTACTGGGCGACCACGCCCGCTCCGCCGGCCACTTCGATCACGACGTCCATGTCCTCAGTGGCGAAGAATGCGTCCGCATCGCTGGTGATCATCGACGCGTCGACGCCGCTGTTCTGCGCCGCCCGCTCGGGGTTGCGCACCAGCACCCGGCGAAGCTCAATGGGGCGACCGGCCCGCTGGGCGTACAGCTCCGCCTCGTCGCGCAGCAGCTCGGCGACACCGCCGCCGACCGTGCCGCACCCGATCATTCCCACTCCGATTGGCTTTTCGCTCACGCCGGGGCTCCTTTCTCACCTCGCGGGCCTTGGGTTCGCGGCAAAGATAACAGCCTCGCCGATTTATGGCCACCGCCCCCTACCCACGGGCCCTGTTTAGGACTAAAATATCTTCATGAGTGCTCAACCCGGAACCGACGATCAGCTTATCCAGCCGCTCTGCGCGATCTTCAGGCGCTTTCTCAAGCGCAAGGGGCTGAAGTTCACCCATGAGCGGGCGCTGATTCTCGACGCCGTGCTCTCCAAGGACGGCATCTTCGAGGCCGACGAACTGCTCTCGGAAATGCGCGACGCCGGGCACCGGGTGAGCAAAGCGACCATCTATCGCACGCTCAAGCACCTGCTCGAGGCGAAGATCATCAACGAGGTGCTCATCGATTCGCGCCAGGCCCACTACCGCCTCAGCTTCGGCCGCGAACCCAAGGGGCATCTCGTCTGCGTCGAGACCAACCGCATCATCGAGTTTCCCGCCCCGGAGCTCGTCGAGCTGCGCGACCGCATCTGCGAGAAGTACGGCTTCGACCCGGTCAGCCACCGCTTCGTCATCTACGGCGTCTCGCCCGAGGCCAAAACGGACGAGCAGGCCGAGTCAGAAAAGTCGGCGTAGGAGCGGAGGCGAACCCTGGGCAAGTTCGGGCGTGAGATCCCGGCCAGCGCTGCGCTTGGCCGGGCTTGAGGGGTGCGACGCGGCGGGCCATCCGCCATCCGCCACCGCCATCCGCCAGCAAGCTCACTCGCCCTCTTCGAGATCGCTCTGCTCGATGGGCCGGCTGATGACGTACTCCCCGCCGAGCCACTTACCGAGATCGATCTGCCGGCAGCGCTTGCTGCAGAAGGGGAAGGTCTCGGCCTTCCCCTCGACCTTTTCGCCGCAGATGGGGCAGGGCTGGGGCGCCCCGGTCTTCCTGCCGTTGCGCTTTGCCTTACCGTTCTGGCCGTTGTCACTGCTCATATCGGAAAACCCGTGTTGAAGGTATCGTCTGGCCCGCGCCTCAGCCGTGCCGGGGCCAGTGGTCGCTCAGCCCCGCGTCGCGCAGCCGGGCGCGCAGAAAGTCGATTCTAGGCACCCAGGCGCCGCCCGGCCAGAAGGTGAGCTGCCGACCGCCCGTCACGTGCTCGACGCGCACCTCCAGCCGATCCTCCCCCAGCCCGGGCAGGACCAGGTCGGCCCACTCCACCGCCACCACCGCCTGCTCGCGCAGCTCCTCGCCCCAGCCGATCCCCGCCAGGTCGTCCGGCCCCTGCAGCCGGTACGCATCAATGTGCACCAGCACCAGCCCCTCGGGATCGCTCGGCTCATACTCCTGCACGAGCACGAACGTCGGACTCGAGACGTGACGCGGGTCGATGCCCAGCCCCTCGGCGAGCCCGCGGACGAACTGCGTCTTGCCCGCGCCGAGCTCGCCCATCACGGCGATGACGTCCCCCTCCCGCGCCAGCTCGCCCACCGCGGCTCCCGCGGCGTGGGTCTGTGCTTCGCTGCCGGACTGCACGATGGTCCGCTCGCTCATGTCCCGTGCTCCCACCCCAGCTCGCGCAGGTCCGCCGTCTCGCCGCCGGTGAGCCGGAGCGTCACCCGCTCGCCCCCCGCCTCGGCGGCGACGATCCGTCCGATCTCCGTGATCGCCACCCCGTCCACCTCGGGCGGCAGCGCCCCGGGCGGGGCCGTCATCAGCAGCTCGTAATCCTCCCCGTCGCCCACCGCGTGCCGCCACGCCGGCTGCCCGGTCCGCTCGCTCGCCTGCCGGCCCGCGGGACTGATCGGCAGGAGTCGACTGTCGATCTCCGCCGCCACGCCGCTCGCCTTGCAGATGCGCGGCAGATCCCTGGCGATGCCGTCGCTGAGGTCGATCATGCAGCTCGGCCGGGTGTGGGCCTCGCTCGCCAGCTTCCGGGCGAGGTCGATCCGCGGGGTGAACTCGAGGTGGTGCACGCAGCCGGCCACGTCCTCCAGGCTGCCGCCGAGCTCGCCCGTGACGTAGATCGAATCCCCGACCTGCGCCCCTTTCCGCTGCACCGGCTCGACGCCGGCCGGGTCGGCGAAGATGGTCACCGTCGCGATCAGTCGGCCGGCCCACATCGAGATGTCCCCGCCCACCAGCGGGCAGTCGAACGCCTCGGCAGTCTCTCGCATCGCGTCGAACAGCGCCTTCGCCCGCTCGTCCCCGAAGTCGCGCGGCAGACACACCGCGGCGACCGCGCCGGCCGGCTTGGCCGCCATCGCTGCGACGTCGGAGAGGTTCCGCGTGATCGCCTTGCGCCCCGTCCGCGCCAGCCCGGCCGAGGCGAGGTCGACGTGCACCCCGTCCGCCACCTGGTCGACCGTCACCAGCACCAGCTCCCGGCCGATGCGCACCGCGCCCATGTCGTCGCCTGGCGGAATCGCCACCCGCCCGGGGAGGGCCGGGTTCGACTGGTAGACGTAATCGAGCAGCGACTGTTCGCGCATCGCGCCGGCCCTCACCCCTCAGGCGTCTCGTAACGGAACACCACGTCGTACAGCTCGCCGCCGAGCGACTCGGCCACGCCGCGGTCCTTGATCATCGCCACCTTGATCGTTTCGCAGTTGAAGCGGGCGAAGAAGTTGCTCTCCAGCGCCCGGCCCATCCCCTCGAGCACCAGCAGATCCACCCCCGCCTCGCCCACCTTCGCCACCAGCTCGGGCGACACCCGCGTCAGGTCGATCAGCGGCGCGTTGTTCCCGCTGGGCGCCGTCTCCAGGCGACCGGCAGCCATCGCACCACGGATGACGCCATCCACCTCCGCGACCTGCTCCAGCAGCTCGCCCAGCTCGTCGTGCGTCACGTCGTTGAGCGACGGCTCGGTGTTGGCGGTGATGATCACGTTCGTGCCGCGCTGCAGAAGGTATCGCGCGAAGGGAATCATCCCCAGCACGACGTCCGGCCCGGCATTGTCGACGAACATCAGCGCCCGCTCGTGAGCCTCGCCCGCCCGCAGCCGATCGAGCCAGGGGTCGAGGTCGTCCACCACCCACGGGCGATCGGGAAGCTGGGCGAGCGTGGCGCGGAAGTCGACCTGCTCGTTCTGGAAGCGCTCGGCCGTGCTGGTCGCACCGAGGTCGAAGATGTTGCCCGCGAACATCCCCTTCACCACCGCCACCGCGCGCTCGGCCGGGTCCATCGCGTCGAGCTCGGCGAGCACGTCGGGCAGGAGCTTGATCGCAGCGTCATTCTCCTTCGCCTTGGCGAGGCGGTAAGGATCGTCAAATCCCGCCTCGCGCAGCACCCGCTCGCGGGCATAGCAGATGGTGAGAATGTCGAACCGCGTGAACCGCTCGGGCTCGGTCTCCATCCGGTCGAGCTCAGCGAAAAACGTCTCCTTAGCCCACGTCGCCCGCTGTTCGGCGTCGGCGGCATCCTTCCCGTCATGCTCCTCCACCCGGCAGGCCTGCTCGAGCAGGCTGGGGAAGTGCCTGCGGAACACGTCGATCCAGTGCCGCCGCTTGTCCGGCAGCTCGCAGAGGTCCCACTGGCAGGCCAGATAATTCGCCGGGTCGGCGATCAGCGGCAGCGTCGTGTCGTCGGTCGTCAGCTCGGCCATGGTATTTCTCTGTAAACCACGAAGATACGAAGGTTGCGGAGAGAGAGCACGAAGAGGGGAGAGGATTTAGCCACAGATGGACACAGACGGACACAGATAAAGGACAGAGAGAAAAGAGAATGGTCTGGAAAGAGAAGCGAGGCAGACACCAGTTCACCCCCTTCCGCCTCTTCTCAATTTCTCTCTGTCTTTTCCTCTTTCTTCTCTTGTCTGTGTTTATCTGTCCCCATCTGTGGCTACTTTCTTCCCTCCCCTTCGTGCCCTTCGAGCCTTCGTGGTGAAAATCAAAGCTTCACGAAGTTATCCAGGATCTTCATCCCGATGCGCTGGCTCTTTTCCGGGTGGAACTGCGCCGCCCGGACGTTGTCGCGCCAGACGGACGCGCAGAACTCGCCGCCGTAGTTGCACGAGGTGCTGGTCAGGGGCGCGTCCTCCGTCTCCTCGGGCCGCACGTAGTAGCTGTGCACGAAGTACACCGACGCCCCTGGCTCGAGCCCCGCCAGCAGCGGGTCCTCGCGGCGCCAGCGAATCGCGTTCCAGCCCATGTGCGGCACCTTCATCCGCTCCGCCCCGCCGGCCTCCTCCCGGAAGCGCACCACCTTGCCCGGCAGCACGCCCAGCCCCGGCACCAGCTCGCCCGGCGACGGCGCGTCCTCTTCCGACCCCTCGAACAGCAGCTGCATCCCCAGGCAGATACCCAGGAACGGTCGGCCGGAGGCGATGAAGTCACGAATCGGCTCGATCCAGCCGCGCTCGCGCAGGTGCTCCATGCCGTCCGCAAACGCCCCCACGCCCGGCAGCACGAGCTTGTCGAGCTGCTCCATCTGCCGCTCGTCCGGCCAGCGCAGCAGCACCGCCTCAGCCCCGACGGCTTCAAAGGCCTTCTGAACCGAGCGCAGGTTGCCCATGCCGTAGTCGATAATCCCGATCATGGTCAGTCGTCCAGCCCGGCCGGCCAGCCGGGGGTGGGGTGTCAAAGCAGGCGAGGCCGCGCCGGCGCGTCGCGCCGGCCGCGGCCTGCGTCAGGTTGGGTTGCGATTCGCCGAGTCAGCCGCCGATGACGACGATCTCGACCCGGCGGCTCTTGGCCTTGGTGGCCCGCGGGTCGCTCTCGCCGAAGCCCGCGGCGTAGATGCGGTCGGCGTCCACGCCTTGCTCGGCGAGGTGCCGCTCCACCGCCGCCGCCCGGTGCAGGCTGAGCTCGAGGTTGTCCGACCACTTGCTCTTGCGAATCGGGTCGGTGTCGGTGTGGCCCTCGACGCGGATTCGGCTCGCCGGGTAGTCGCGCTGCAGCACGCCGGCGATCTCAGCGAGCGTCCGCTTCGCCGTCCCCTTGAGTTCGGCACTGCCCGGGCCGAACAGCACGTCGCCCGGCACGCGGACCGCAAGGTCGCCGCCGGCGGCGCGGACCGTCTCCACGCCCTCGATCGCCGAGAAGCCCGTGTTCGCCCGCGGCGCCGCCGCCGGCTGGTCCGGCTGGTCTTCGAGCTGGGACCGCACGTCCTCGAGCTCGGTCCGCGCGGCCTCGAGGTCGGCCTCGGTGGCCCGCAGTTCCATCTGCGTCTGATCCAGCGCCTCGAGCGTCCGCTCGCTCTCGCTGCGAAGCTCGGCGTTCTCCTGCCAGAGACGATCGGCCTGCCCGGTCTGGCAGCCGGCGAGCAACATCGCGGCCAGCAGCCCGGCCGCCATCAGGGGAAAAGTTTGCTTGTGCATGGTGCCATTCCTCGGTTGCGTGAACTGCCCCTCAGGGTACCAGATTTTGCATCCCGAGGAACTCCAGGATCGGGTTCCGCGCGAGCATCGCCACCACCGCCCCGGCCGCGAGATGCGGGCCGTACGGGATGATCCGCACCTCCCCGCGCATCAGCGCCGACACCCCCGCCACCAGCAGCGCCGCAAACAACCCGAAGAAGGGTGCGATGAAGAACGCCAGCGTCACCTCGACCGGCCCGATCACCGCCCCCACGGCCGCGAGCAGGTGCACGTCGCCCAGCCCCATCGCCTCCTTGCCGAACACGAGCGTCCCCAGGATCCGCGTCGTCCACACCAGCCCGCCGCCGACCAGCAGCCCCGCCAGCACGCCGCCCAGCACCGCCAGCCACCGCGGCAGCGGGTCGGGCCACACCCCGCCGCCCAGCAGCAGCCCGCCCAGCACCGCCCCCGCCACCGGCAGCACGACGAACAGGCACTCCTTGAGCACCTCCCGCCTGGGGTGGGGATGATCCAGAAACTCGTCGCTGGGCTCGGTCTGCTCGAGCTGCTCCTCCACCTCGTCGAAGCTGCGCGGCAGCACGTGCGTCTCCAGCAGCACCACCGCGACCACCAGCCCCGCCAGCCCCCCCAGGGCCGCGCCGAGCTCGCCCCCGGTCACCACCGGCACCGCCGGCGCCAGCGGCCCCTGCCAGCCCAGCGCCGCCGCCAGCGGCAGCAGCACCAGCGCCACCGCCGCCGCCGCCCACGGGATCGCCAGCGGAATGATGAACAGGCGGATGTCCACCAGCGTCGCCGCGATCAGGCAGCCGATCAGCACGAGCTGGGCCACCATCGCCGGCCAGGTCGCGAACAGCCCCGCCTCCGCGAACACCGGCCGAAGCGGCGTGAGGTAATAGAACGCATAGAGCCCGGCAAACGAGGTCGCCGTCAGCAGTTCGATCAAGGGGTACTGCACGCTGATCGGCTCGCCGCAGTATCGGCAGCGCCCGCGCAGCAGCAGCCAGCCGAAGATGGGAATGTTGTCGTACCACGCCAGGCCGTGCTGGCAGCGCGGGCAGTGCGACGCCGGCCGAACCAGGCTCTCGCCCGCCGGCAGACGGTAGATGACCACGTTGAGGAAGCTGCCGATGGCAGCGCCGTAGGCGAAGAAGAGGATGATCCAGAACAGGTGTTGCACGCCGAGCCTTCTTCCGCTGCGGGTTCGGGATTGGCCATGGACGCCGCCGCGTCGGCAGCACCGCCCGCCGGCGACCGTCCCCCTCTATTGTTCCCCGCACTCGGCCGGGGTCACGCCTCGGGCTCGGCCTCGTCCGACTCGTCCGGGCCCGGCTCGCCCTCGATCGCCAGCTCACCGTTTTCGTCGGTGGTCAGCTCGGCGATACGCTGCTCGGCCGCGCCGAGGATCTTTCGGCAGCGCGAAATCAGCGCCACCCCGCGCTCGTACTGCTTGAGGGCTTCCTCGAGGCCCACCTCGCCCGACTCGATCTGCTCGACGAGCGTCTCGAGCTGGCGCATGGCCTCTTCGAACTTCATCTCGCTCGGCTTGGTGTCACGTCGCGCCATACCCGCAGTTTAGCCAAACTCCGCCCCGCCAGCCACGCCCCGCCACAACTCGTCTTCCCCCTTTCCCCTCACCCCCTCCAGCCCGGTCAAGCCCAGCGCCGGCCGGGACCTTCGCCAACCTCAGCCCACTTCTCCCCCCTGCCCGAACAGCGACTCCTGCCCCGCGGGCGGGTCCTGCTTCTTCTTCCGCCCCTGCCGCTTCGGCTTCGCGGGCGCCGGCGCAGCCGCCTCGCCCCCTTCCACGACCGACCGCACCTCCCCCTCAGCCAGCACGGTGGTGATCCGCTCGCCCGGCCTGGCATCCGCCGCTTTACGCAGCAGCCGCCCGTCCGCCGTCCGCGTCAGGCTGTAGCCGCGGTCGAGCACCCGCTTCGGGCTCACCGCCTCGAGATGCCGGGCCGCCGCGTCCAGCTTCGCCCGGTGCCGCTTCACCAGCCGCGGCCCGCACGCCTCGAGCGCCCGCGTCGCCCCCGCCAGGCGCCGCTCCGGCTCACGCAGCACAGCAGACCCCGCCACCGCCAGGCGCGCCTGCACGCTCGACAACTCCCGCGCCCCCCGCGCCACCCGCTGAGGCAGCGCCGCGAGCAGCCGCTTCTCCAGATGCGCCAGCCGCTGACCTTCCGGCCCCACCCGCCTCGGCAGCGCACGAACAAGCTGCCGCTGCTGCTCCTCGAGTTCCCGCCGGGCGCGATCCACCAGATCGCCCGGTCGGCGGAAGAAGCTCCGCCCCGCGCAGCCGTCCAGCCGGGAGCGGGCGTGACGCACCTGCTGACGAAGATCGCGGGCCAGCCGCTGGCGGTAGTGGTCGAGCTGCTGATCGAGCCCTTCCTTCTCGGGAATGAGGTTCATCGCCGCCTGCGTCGGCGTCGAGCAGCGCAGGTCGGCGACCAGCTCGGCCACCGTCGTGTCGGTCTCGTGCCCGATCGCCGCCACCACCGGCAGCGGACATCGCTGCAACGCGTCGGCGACGATGCGCTCGTTGAACGCCCAGAGGTCCTCGATCGACCCGCCCCCGCGGGTGACGAGGATCGCGTCGATGCCCAGCTTCGCGTGCCCGGCAGAGAGCCGCTCGATCGCCCGGGCAATCTCCGGCGCCGCCGCCTCGCCCTGCACGCGCACGTCCGAGAGCAGCAGCCGACAGCCCGGCCAGCGCTTCCGCGCCGTCTCGATGACGTCCTGCAGAGCCGCAGCCGACCGCGAGGTCACCACCGCCACCTTCCGCGGCAGCAGCGGCAGGGGCTTTTTCCGCGAGGCGTCGAAATACCCCGCCTTACGCAGCTCCTCCATCAGCTCGCGAAGCTCTAGCTCGAGCGCCCCCTGCCCCACCGGCTCGATCTTGTCGACGTAAAGCTGAACGTGGCCCTGGGCGTCGTAGAAGTCGATCCGCCCCGTCGCCACCACCTCGAGCCCGTCCGCCACCCGGCAGCGCACCCGGCGGGCCGCCGAGGCGAAGCAGACGCAGCGGATCGCCGCCTGACCGTCCTTGAGGCTGAAGAACCAGTGATGCCGGTCGGAGAGGTTGCTCACCTCACCGACCACCTGGATCTTCGTCGGCAGACCCGAGGCGAGCGCGTCCCTGATCAGCCCCGCCACCTGGGCGACGCGCAGCGGCTTCGCCTTGGCAGCGCGGCGAGGCGCCGGCTTGTCGGGGCCGGCCACGAAGTCGGGATTGAACGGCAGGCGACCCATCGGCGAAGATCGTCGCCCGCCGGGGGCCCGGCGTCAAGAGCCTGGCCGCAAACGAAGCGGGCAAATCGGGCTTGCGACGGGATTTGTCTCGTCCCGGGGTCGGCCGAGGCGCCGGAAGTGACCGGGGGCGGATCCGCGCGGCCGAGCCGGGCCATTTGACCCTGCCGGCCAAACTCCGTACCTTGGAATCCGTTTTCCCACCGGCTCCCGCCGCGGGTTATCTTTCTACCCCTACCTGACTCATGCAAGAGGGAGACAGCGCGATGGCTCTGAAGGTTGGTATCAATGGTTTTGGACGCATCGGCCGCCTCGTGGTGCGGGCCGCCGTCCTCGCGGACGCTCCGATCGAATTCGTCGGCATCAACGACCTGGTCGAGGCCGATTCGCTCGCCTATCTGCTCAAGTACGACACGATCCACGGCCGATTCCCGGGCGAGGTCAGCCACGACGGCGACAACATCGTCGTCAACGGCAAGAAGATCAAGTGCACCTCGATCAAGAACCCCGCTGAGCTGCCCTGGGGCGACCTCGGCGCCGACTACGTGATCGAGTCCACCGGCCTGTTCACCAAGTACGACGACGCGATCAAGCACGTCGACGGCGGCGGCGCCAAGCGCGTGGTCATCTCCGCCCCGACCAAGACCCCGGACCAGGTCCGCACCATGGTCGTCGGCGTGAACCACGAGGACTTCGATCCCGCCAGCGACAAGGTCGTCTCCAACGCGAGCTGCACGACCAACTGCCTCGCCCCGATCACCAAGGTCGTCCAGGACAACTTCGGCGTCCTCGAAGGCCTGATGACCACCGTCCACGCCGTCACCGCGACCCAGCCGACCCAGGACGGCCCGTCCCGCAAGGACTGGCGCGGCGGCCGCAACGCCTACATGAACATCATCCCCGCCAGCACCGGTGCCGCCAAGGCCGTCGGCCTCGTGCTGCCGGAGGTCAAGGGCAAGCTCACCGGCATGGCCTTCCGCGTGCCGACCATGGACGTCTCGGTCGTCGACCTCACGGTTCGCACCGAGAAGAGCACCAGCTACGACGACATCTGCAAGGCCATGAAGGATGCCGCCGACGGCCCGCTCAAGGGCGTGCTCGAATACACCGACGAGGAGGTCGTCTCGGCCGACTTCATCGGCAGCACCTCCAGCTCCATCTTCGACGCCGGTGCCGGCATCGGCCTCAGCGACACCTTCTTCAAGCTCGTGAGCTGGTACGACAACGAGGCCGGCTTCTCCAACCGGATGGTCGACCTGATGAGCCACATGGCCAGGAAGGACGGCATCCTCTAAGAGGAATAGCTTGCCTATCTTGCCTCGGCAACCCAAGGCCCCGGCTCCATTTGGAGCTGGGGCTTTTTTTGTAGGAATCCCTGGAGGATTTCCACAGATGCCGCTTGTCCGGGACCGAAGCCCGGCTATATTCAAAACGTGAGGGTTATCGGCAGCCACCTCAGGGCGCGCTGCCGGAGGGAAACATCATCTAACGCAGTTCATGCGAGGGGATCTCATGACATTCCGACATCTGCTTGTCGCGGCGCTCGCCGCGGTCGGCCTCTCCGCCGCCACCGCCAGCGCCAGCATCATCGAAACCGAACCCAATGACACGCTCGCCGAGGCGAACGCCATCACCATCACCCGGACCGGCGGCATCTGGGCCGACGCCGGCGTGCTCAGCCTGGACGCCACCGCCGAGGACGTCGACTTCTTCAGCCTCGACCTCCTCGCCGACGAAGCCCTCACGCTGACCACCACGCCGCTGGGCAGCAGCGACTTCGGCGATCCCGATACGATGCTCGGCATCTTCGACGGCCAGGGCACCCTGCTCGACTACACCGACGACACCGACGGCAGCCTCACCACCACCGGCGACGACAGCGGCCTCGGCTCGACGCTCCGCTTCCACGCCAGCGAAACAGGCACCTACTACGTCGCCGTCACCGGCTTCAACGACGCCAACTTCAACGGCATCGAGGACAACGACACCATCGGCCACGGTGAAACCGGGCTCTACGTCCTCACCGCCAGCGTCGTCCCCGAACCGGCCTCGCTAGCGCTGATGCTCATCGGCGGCACGATGCTCGGCTGGCGCCGACGCCGATCCGCCTGAGCCGCCCAGAAGCGAGCGGGAGAAAGCACAACGCCCCGGCCCAGCCCCGGGGCGCTGTTCATGGCGCCGACCCACCCCACGCTCCCGCATGGGGCAATCCCCGAAACAACCCCGCCAAAATGCGCACAGCCCGTGGTCAAACCTCGCCTCGGCCGCTAAACTGACCGGACTATGGCCCAATCCCCAAGCGAACCGTTCCAGGCTCCCCCGGCTCGACTCGCGCTCGCAGACGGCAGCGTCTTCGTCGGCCGGGCGTTCGGCGACCCCACCCCCCGCGTCGTCGAGGGCGAGGTCTGCTTCAACACCTCCCTGTCCGGCTACCAGGAAGTCCTCACCGACCCCTCCTACGCCGGCCAGATCGTCACGATGACCTACCCGCTCATCGGCAACTACGGGGTCAACGAGGAAGACCTCGAGTCCGCCAGGGTCCAGGTCAGCGGCTTCGTCGTCCGCGAGCTCTCCCCGCGGGCCAGCAACCACCGCGCGACCGCCACGCTCGAGAAGTGGCTCGCCGACCAGGGCGTCACCGGCATCACCGGCATCGACACCCGGGCCCTCACGCGCAAGCTCCGCATCGAGGGCGCCATGAACGGCGTGCTCGTCACCGATGAAAACCTCAGCGACGAGGAAATCGTCCAGCGGGCGAAGCAGGTCCCCTCCATGAAGGGCCGAAACCTCGTCGAAACCGTCAGCCGGCGCGACACGCTCGCCTGGAACGAGAACCTCGGCAACTGGGCCCCGCTCCAGGGCGACGTCCCGCCCAGCGACAAGCCCTGCCGGGTCGTCGCCATCGACTGCGGCGCCAAGCTCAACATCCTGCGCAACCTCGTCGACCGCGGCTGCGAGCTCATCGTCGTGCCCCACGACACTTCGCCCGAGCAGATCCTCGAATACAAGCCCGACGGCCTGTTCGTCTCCAACGGGCCCGGCGACCCCGCCGTCGTCGAGCCGACCATCGGCAACCTCAAGAAGCTGCTGGGCCAGGTGCCCACCTTCGGCATCTGCCTCGGGCATCAGCTCTTGAGCAAGGCGATCGGGGCCGAAACCTTCAAGCTCAAGTTCGGCCACCGCGGCGGCAACCAGCCCGTGCAGAACCTGCACACCGGCAAGGTCGAGATCACCAGCCAGAACCACGGCTTCGCCGTCGACGTCGACAGCCTCGAGAAGCGCGGCGCCGAGGCGACCCACATCAACCTCAACGACCGCACGCTCGAAGGCTTCCGGCACAACGACATGCCCATCTTCGCCGTGCAGTACCACCCCGAAGCCGCCCCCGGCCCCCACGACGCCCGCTACCTCTTCGACTGCTTCATGGACATGATCCGCACCGGCAAGTCCCCCACCGGCGAACAGATGGACCTCGCCCAGCGCCGCCGAAACCAGATTGCCGGTTAGGAGAGAGGCTAGAGGCTAGTAAAAAAAGACCCCGCGCCAGTCGCAAGACCGGCGCGGGGCTTTTCTATGAAGCCGGGGCAGAACGCCAGCGCCGCCCCGGTATGGCCAGTCCCTAGCCCCCAGCCTCTAGCCTCCAGTCTCTAGCCCCTCACCCCTGCAGCTTCCGCAGCACGCCGGCGTCCTCCAGCGTCGTCGTGTCGCCGTGCACTTCGCCGCTCGTGGCGACCTCGCGGAGCAGGCGGCGCATGATCTTGCCCGAACGCGTCTTGGGCAAGGCATCCGTGAACCGCAGCACGTCCGGCTTGGCGATCGCGCCGATCTCCCGGCCGACGTGGCCGATCAGGTCCTTCTCCAGCCCCTCACTCGGCTCGTAACCCTCCTTGAGCGTCACGAACGCTGCCACGCCCGTGCCTTTCACCTCGTGCGGCACGCCCACGACCGCCGCCTCGGCGACGGCGTGGTGGTTCGCCAGCGCCGACTCGACCTCGGCCGTGCCCAGCCGGTGGCCCGAGACGTTGAGCACGTCGTCGACCCGGCCCATGACCCAGAAGTTGCCCTCTTCGTCCCGCTTGGCGCTGTCGCCGGCGAAGTAGACGCCTTCGATCTGCCGCCAGTAGGTCTCGAGGAACCGCTCGCGGTCGCCCCAGATGCCGCGGAGCATCCCCGGCCAGGGCTTTCTGATCACCAGGAATCCGCCCGTGTCGGGGTCCACCGAGTTCCCGTCGCGGTCCACCACGTCGGGCTGGACGCCGAAGAACGGCCGCGTCACCGACCCGGGCTTGAGCGTCGTCGCCCCGGGCAGCGGCGTGAGCATGTGCCCGCCGGTCTCGGTCTGCCACCAGGTGTCGACGATCGGGCACCGGCCGCCGCCGATTTTGTCGTGGTACCACATGAACGCCTCGGCGTTGAGCGGCTCGCCCACGCTGCCCAGCAGGCGCAGGCTGGAGAGGTTGTGCTTCTCCACGTGCTCGTCGCCCCACTTCATGAACGCCCGCACCGCTGTCGGGGCGGTGTAGAAGTGGGTCACCCGGTGGCGTTCGACGATGTCCCAGAACCGGTCCTCATGCGGCCAGTTGGGGGCGCCTTCGTACATCAGTGTCGCCGTGCGGTTGGGCAGGATGCCGTAGATGATGTAGCTGTGCCCGGTGATCCAGCCGATGTCGGCCGTGCACCAGTAGACCTGGTTTTCGTCGCGTTCGTGGAGGTCGAAGACATATTTCGCCGTCAGCCAGGTGTAGACCGAGTAGCCGCCGGTGGTGTGCATGATGCCCTTGGGCTTGCCGGTCGTGCCCGAGGTATAAAGCACGAAGAGCAGGTCCTCGCTGTCCATGTATTCGACGGGGCAGTGGTCGCTTTCGCCGTCGACGAGTTCGTGCCACCACTTGTCCCGCCCGGCGGTCATCGGCGCGCCGTGGTGGGTGTGCTGGAAGACGGCGACGTGTTCGATGCTGTCGAGCTTCGCGAGCGCCTCGTCGACGTTTTTCTTGAGCGGCACGACGCTGCCCCGCCGCCAGCCGCCGTCGGCGGTGATGACGACCTTGCTGTCGGCGTCGAGGACGCGGTCGCGGATGGCGCTGGCGGAGAAGCCGCCGAAGATGATCGAATGGGCCGCGCCGATCCGGGCGCAGGCGAGCATGGCGATCGCCAGCTCCGGCACCATGGGCATGTAGAGGGTGACGATGTCGCCCTTTCGCACCCCCAGCTTCTTGAGCACGTTGGCGAAGCGGGCCACCTTGCCCAGCAGCTCCTCGTAGGTGATCTCCCGGACGTGCGGCTTGCCCGTCTCGGTCATCGCCTCGGCTTCCCAGATGATCGCCTTGCGGTCGCCGAAGCCGGCCTCGACCTGCCGATCGACGCAGTTGTAGCAGGCGTTGAGCTTGCCGCCGACGAACCACTTCGCGTCGGGCAGGTCCCACTCGAGCACCTGGTCCCACTTCTCGAACCAGGTGAGCCCCTCGGCCGCGCCAGCCCAGAACGTCTCGGGGTCCTCGACCGACTGGCGGTACATCTTCTCGTACCTGTCAAAAGAGGGGATGTGGGCGTTTTTGGCGAAGTCCTTGCTCGGCGGGAACTTCCGCTTTTCATGCAGCACCGATTCCATCGTGTCGCCCGGGTCCTGTGTCATCGCTGACCGCTCCCTTTGCTGTGCTCTTGCGATCTGAATTGAAACCAGCCGCCCCCTCGGCCAGGCAGCGCTGCACTTTAGCGCCCCGCGCCCGCGCCGGCCGACGTGGCCCGGCCGGGAAACCCCCGGCCGAAGCCGCCGCTCCGGCTATCATGAACGCGGAAGGAGCGTTTGTCCATGGTTTGTCGAATTATTCCAATCCTCACCTGTCTCCTGGCCGCCCCGCTCGCCGCGGACGAGCCCGCCGCGGAGGCCGATGCCCGCGAACCCTGGCCGGGCATTCACCTCGACCGCGAGGCCGGGCACGTCGAGATCGACGCCACCGTCACGCTTCGCGAAGGCGACTGGCTAAGCGATCCCCCCGCTCGACACGCCGGTGCGCATCCGGATCAGGCCCCTGCCTGACGAGGAACGGGGACGAGGCCCCCGCACAGGGCGAATAATCGCCCCAACCGGTGGTGGAGACCGGGTTTGACAGGACACGGTTTCCGGGCGACAATTCCCATGGCCTCTAATTACGCATGGGGAAGGAAACTCAATGCATAAGATCATCAAGCTCGTCGTGGCGCCCGCCCTTCTGTCCCTGATGCTCGTCGGTGTCGGCTGCCAGTCCAGGTCGCCCGGGGAAATCACCGCGGCCGACGTCCGCAGCAACTTCAGCCCGGAAATGTTCTCCCCCTCGCGCAGC
This sequence comes from Phycisphaeraceae bacterium, assembly GCA_046540025.1. Taxonomy (GTDB): domain Bacteria; phylum Planctomycetota; class Phycisphaerae; order Phycisphaerales; family Phycisphaeraceae; genus JBKHFW01. The sequence continues at coordinate 16,279 of JBKHFW010000028.1, read as the reverse complement.
TTCGGACAGTATCAGATGATGTCCGCGAGAGCGTCCGACGAGAACGGCCGACAGGCCTGGCGCGACCTTGCCAAGGTGTTCATGTTCGACGGGCCGGTGCACCTCAGCGACTACGGCCAGTCCGTGCCGTAAGCGAGCGAGCTTGATCGACACCCAAGGCCCCGGCCAGCCGCCGGGGCTTTTCCATGCGCCCACCGCGCCCATTCTGGAAGTTTTATAGAAACCGCGCCTTCAGGACCCGAGGGCAAAGGACGATAGCACTACGGGGGTTCCCCAGATGTGGCTGCCCGAAAGGCAGCAGATGGAGTAGTGCATCATGTCCCGGAACCAGCCGCTCGACCTGCTCGGCGAACTGCAGGAAATCGAAAACGCGCAAGAGCCCGCCCGTCAGGGACAGCGCTGCTTCCGCCGCTTCCACGTCCGCGGCACCGCCGAGATGCGGCCGATCGACACCTGCCGGCTCGACCGCAGCCCGGTCGAGGTGCAACTGCGCGACGTCTCTCGAGGCGGCGTGGGCTTCGTCTCCGCCCAGACGCTGCCGGTGGGATCGACCTGGCGCATCTGCTTCCTCTATCGCGGCTACATCATCGGCCACCAGCCGGTACTCGTCCGCCACTGCCGGCGCATGGAAGGCGGCGCCTACCTCGTCGGCGGCCAGTTCTGCCTCGATACGGTGATGTTCCCCGTGCTGGGGATCGACCCCGGCGACGTCGAGGAAGGTGACCACCGCAGCGACGACATGGCCAGCTTCGTTCCGCCCGAGGTCAGCTGACGGCGTCGCCCCCGAAGGGCGCCACCTGAAGCTTGATCCGGCGAAGCGCCGCCCCCTTGTGCTCGCGCACGATCTGCCGCTCCAGGCCCGAACGCAGAAGCTGGTCGAGCTCGTAGAGGTGCGCGCTCGAATCCACCGCCACCCGCAGCACACCCCGGCTGAGGCTTTCCAGCCGGGTGTGACGAGCCAGCGGTTCCGGCACCAGCCGCTGCCAGATCTCCACGATCTGCGCAAGCTGCTTGTGCGGCCGGGCCACCTCGCGCTGAAACTGCTTGCGCAGAAAACCCAGCGACAGATCGAGCTCCCGGCGGTTGCGGTAACCGCGCAGCCGCTGCAGATACTGATCCTGTGCTTCGCCTCCCATAGGCCTTCATCATAACCGCGCCGGCCTTCGGGCGAGCCCCCGTCCGCGCACCGGGACGAGTTTTCCCGCCCCGCCCTCAGCAAAGCCGCCGCATGGCGCTATGCTACCCTGTCATGCGCACCTTACGACTTGCCGGACTGGCCATGATCATCTTCGCAGCGGCGGCGGGGAGTTGCGCCGGGCCGCAAGCCCAGCCGCCCAGCGAGGTTCCCCTGCTGACGAGCGAGGCGGAAACCATCCCGCCCGCCGACGCGACCGAACTGTTCCCGCTCGAGCAGCGGACGATGACGTTCCGCGTCACCGAAGGCGACGAGCAGGGACAGGAGGTGACCTATCAGCTCCGGCCGGAGGGGGATCACTGGGTCCTCTCGGCCGAGGGGCGGGGCAAGACTTTTTTCCGCCAGAACGAGCAGGGCGACATCGTGATCTTCCGCGAAGACAACGTCGCCGAGCAGGTGAGCGTCCGCTATGACCCGGGCATCACCATGCTCCCCGCCCAGGTGCGCCCCGGCGAAACCTGGGAGGGCGAGTCGCAGATGGTCGTGATGCACCTCGACAAGGACAAGGTCCGCGACCAGGGCACGGTGAATTACCGGCTGGACCTCACCGCCCGCGGCAGCGTCGAGGCGCCCGCCCGGCAGTACCGCGGGGCCTACCTCGTCGCCAGCCATCGCGACATCGACCTCAACCTCGCAGATGCGAAGGTGGCCATCTTCAGCGCCTACGTGCCCGGAACCGGACAGGTCGCCGAGCGCGTCGAGCAGCAGCGCAAGGTGCTGGGGATGTTCGGCAGCCAGTCCGTCGAGCAGATGGAGCGGGCCGAGCCGACGCAGGCCACGCAGTGACAGGCCAGAGGCGAACGCACCCCACCGCAGGCCCCTTCACATCAAGCCGCCCCCCGACTCAGCCGATGATAGGGCTGGAGGATGCTGCCATGCCCAATGCGATTCGCATGATCTGCCCGAATCTGAAGTGTCGTGCCATGCTCTCCGTGCCGGTGACGGCCCGAGGCAAGACCGTGCGATGCCGGCAGTGCCGGACGCACGTCGAAGTGCCGCTCGAAAAGCGGCCCGATCCCGCAGCGACGGAAACCGGCGCCCCCAGCACCGGCTGATCGCGGCGGATCGGCTACCTCTCGTCGTCGTCGAAAGGAAAGCTCCCGCTGCCCGAGGGGTCCGGCTGATCCTCGAGCAGCTCGTCGAGCGACGGCATCGAGTCGTCGTCCTCGTCGAGGTCCAGCATCGGCAGGCCGTCCATCTCCTCGTCTTCCTCTTCCGCACCCGCGCCCGGCGCGGACTGCGTCTGCGGCGTGCGCCCGCCGGTCGCTTCCTGCTGGCCATTCGCGTCCGCCCCACCTACCATTGTCCGAACGGGCTTGAGTTCGCTCGGCTCGCCGTCGACGACGACGGTGAAGACGACGGGCCCGATGACGACCTCGTCGCCGGCGGAGAGTTCCGTTTCCTGGACGCGCATGGCGTTATGGAAGGTGCCGTTGCTCGAGTCGAGATCGCGCAGCACAATGCTGCCGTCGTCCTCGATCTGGATCTCGCAGTGCTCGCGGGACACGGCGCCCAGCGGAATGCGCAGATCGCAGTCGTTCTTGCGGCCCAGGACGAATCGGTCCCCGGTGATGTGGAAATCGCGCCGGGTGCCGTCGGCCTTGAACATCACCAGTGAGACTTGCATGATGGAACCTCGCTTCTCCCGGCCGCATCGTAAGCCGGTATCTGAGTTTACCCCTCGCCGCAATGATCTTCAAGAACGCGGCCCGGGGGGGATGACCCGCAGCGCCCCGCCCAATGCCTGGCAGGGCCTGTATCTGCACGTCCCGTTCTGTTTCCACAAGTGCCACTACTGCGACTTCTACAGCATCGTCGACAGCGGTGGCCGGCAGCAGCGTTTCACCGACGCCCTGCTCGCCGAACTGGCCGAGCACGCGAGGCAGGGTCCGATTCGACCCCGCACGATCTTTATCGGCGGAGGGACCCCGACGCTGCTGCGCGCAGAATGGCTGCAACGGCTTTTCGCCGGTCTGGCAGACTCCTGTACGCTCGATCGCCTGGAAGAGTTCACCGTGGAAGCCAATCCGGAAACGATTTCCCCCGATCTGATGCCCGTCCTCGTCGAAGGCGGTGTCAACCGCCTCTCCATGGGCGCCCAGAGCTTTCAGCCCGACCTGCTCAAGGCGCTCGAGCGCTGGCACGACCCCGCCTCCGTCGGCCGAGCGGTCGATCTCGCCCGCGCTGCCGGCATCGCCAACATCAACCTCGACCTCATCTTCGCCGTCCCGGGCCAGAGCATGGCCCAACTCGACGCGGACCTCGACGCCCTGCTCGCCCTCGAGCCCGAGCACGTCTCCTGCTACAGCCTCATCTTCGAGCCCGGCACGCCGCTGACGGTCAAGATGCAGCAGGGCAAGGTCCGCCCTGCCGGGGAAGACCTCGAGCGCGATATGTTCGAGCGGGTCATCGACCGCCTCGGCGAGGCCGGCTTCGAGCACTACGAGGTGAGCAACTGGGCCCGCAGGCCCCCGGACACACCCGCGGATGCGCCGTCGCCCGACCGCTGCGAGCACAATCTGATCTACTGGCGCAGCGAGAACTGGCTCGGTCTCGGGCCCTCGGCCGCGAGCCATCGGAATGGCCGGCGGTGGAAAAACCTCGCCCATCTCGGCAGATACCTCGCCGAGGCGCCCCACCCGCCCCGCGAGGAGGACGAGGCCCTCGAACCGGCGCGCCAGGTCGGCGAGCGGCTGATGATGGGGCTGCGCGTCCGCGAGGGTGTCCCGCTTGGTTGGCTCGAGGACGCCCTGCCCCCGGACGACCCACGCTGGCGGCTCATCGACGAGTTCACCGGCCACGGCCTGATCGAGCGGACCGACACCCACCTCCGCCTGACCCGCCGGGGGCTGTTCCTCACCGACGCCGTCGCGGAGCAGCTTCTCTGAGCGGGCGGCGGCCCCGGGGGGCGCGCGCATGAAGCTGAGACCCGGCGGCTCCCTGCAACTCCCGTTCACGCCGCTTCCATCTGCACCGTGCCTCCGCGCCGCTGTGGTTTTCCGCCCCCGCGCGCAAAAAGACCCGCGGCTGGGGGGTGTGCCGCGGGTCCGGGGGGAGGGGTAGCTTGTTCATTCGAAGCCGGGCAGGTACGCCTTCTCGGCCTCGAACATGTCGTGGGTCATCTGGCGGATTTCGCGTGGCGTGCAGACGGCCGCGGTGAGCGGGTCGAGCATGAGCGAGTGGACCGCCGCCTCCTTGCTCTTCTCGATGCAGGCGGTCGCGGCGAGGTCGAACATGGCCATGTTGCTCGCGCAGATGTAGGCCATCTGCGGCGGCAGCGCCCCGTAGCGGGTCGGATTGATGCCGTTGCCGTCGATCATGCAGGCGACTTCGACGCAGCCGTCACCAGGCAGGTTGGTGATGAGCTTGCCGGCTTCGCCGTGGTTGTGGGGCCGGTTCATCACGTTGCCGTGGATGCGGTAGGGCTGATCCTTCTCGATCGCCTCGATGATCCAGGAGGCGTACTCCCAGGACCGCTTCCTTTCGATCTCTTCTTCGCCGGCCACCCAGCGCATCCGCTGCTCGTCGGCGCCTTCGCGCCATTTGGGCCAGTTGGTCGCGTAGAACCGGCTTCCGCCGTGATAGCCCAGCCGCAGCAGTTGCCGGCCGGCCTCACTCTTGCGGTAGTACGGCAGGTATTCGCTGAGGTGGCCGCTGCTTTCGGTGATGAAGGCGCCGAAGTTCAGGCACATGTCCTTGCGGATCAGGTCCTCGTACTCGTACGGCTTGGGCGGGTGGTCGGCCCAGTGGGCATAGTCGCCCGAGCCGTGCTCGGCGAGGCCTTCCTCGGCCTCGCGCAGGCCTTCCTGGATCTCGTGGCGGAACTTGTCGTAGAGGACCGTCTCGTAGAGGTCCTGCCCCTGGTGGCGGAGCTTCGTGAACCAGGCGAGGTGGTTGATGCCCGCACACGCCCACTCGAGTTCCTCGTAGGGCACCTCGGCGTACCCGGCGAGCAGGTGGCTCGTGCCCTGGACGCTGTGGCAGAGCCCGACGGTCTGCACCTCCGGCACGGCTCGGCCGGCGGCGAGGCACATGATGCTCATCGGGTTCGTGTAGTTGAGCATGATCGCTTCGGGGCACAGCTCGCGCATGTCCCGGAGGATGTCGAGGTAGACCGGCACGGTGCGCAGGGCCTTGAACAGCCCGCCCGGGCCGATCGTGTCGCCGATGCACTGGTCGATGCCGTACTCGAGCGGGATGTCGTTGTCGAAGCGGACGCACTCGACGCCCGACACCTCGACGCAGCAGACGGCGTAGGTCGTGCCCGGCAGCGCCTCGCGGCGCTCGGTGGTCGAGCGGACGGACCAGCCGCCGTCGCGGCCGAGGTCGGCGATGAGCCGCTCGATGACCTTGTGCATCGTGCCCAGGCGATCGGTGTCGATGTCCACGAGCCGAATCTCGCCCCGGTCGTTGCCGGGGATCATCAGCACGTCCCGGCAGAGCTTGGGACAGAAGCCCGAGCCGGCGCCGAGGAAGGTGAGATGGATGGGGCGCTGCACGTCGCCCGGCATGCCGCGCTGCGAGTCGGCAGCCTGGGTGTGTGCGTCGTGGCCCCGTTTGGTTTCGGCCGTGGTCATGCGGATCTCCTCGAAACTGCTGAGGCGGCCGCCTTGGCGACCCATTCACTATTCGGTGATATCATGCCCCCCACGCCGGCGATGCACAAGAGACAAAATGTGATACGTCGTGTACATTTCGTGATATGAACCCGCCTTCCCCCCCACAGCGCGACGTCGACGTGCTCTGGCGCGTCAATGCCTTCGCCTATCACCGCATCGCACCGGGTCAGCCGTACTGGTGGGACAACCGCCGTCGGCCGCAGGAAGACTGCGTCGTCCAGGTGACCCTCGCCGGGCGGATCGTCTTCCGCGATTACCACGCCGGCCGGGACCACGAGGTCGGCCCCAGGCAGCTCCTGCTGTTCAACCACGGCGAAGCGAGCGCCTACGGCCTGCCCGCCCCGACCCCCCAGCCCTACGAGTGCCTCTGGTTCGAATTCCGCGGGGCAGGCCTCCGCGATCACATCCGCGCCTTTCAGGCGACCTACGGCCCGGTGATGGGGCTCGACCCCGAAGACCGGATCCTCGGGAAGATGCACCGGCTCGCCAGCCAGCTCGAGCAGCCGGGCCTGCTCCCGCCCATCCAGGTTGCCGCCGCCCTGCACGCCCTGCTCATGCAGGTCTTCCAGCACGCCGAGGACCGCCTCCACCAGCGCCTCAGCCCCGTCGATCGGGCCGTGCAGCAGATTCTCCGACACCCGGACCAGCCGCTGTCGCTCAAGGAGACCGCCCACCGGTTCGGCTGCAGCCGCGAGCACCTCAGCCGGGTGTTCCGCCAGCGCACCGGCCAGTCCGCGACCGACTACCTCGCCCGCAACCGCCTCCGCCAGGCCGTGCGGCTGATCACCCAGACCGATCTGCCCATTCGCGAGGTCGCCCGCCAGTCCGGCTACCCCTCCATGCACACCCTCGCCCGCCAGCTCCGGGGCACCCTCGGCCTGAGCCCCACCGCCCTGCGCCAGCAAGGGGCCACGAACGGAGAACCGGAAATGTAAACCGGCGCACAGCGAATACCCCCGACGCCGCCCCCCAAACCCGGTCAAGCGCAGCGCCGGCCGGGATCCCGCCCCACTCACCCCCCCGCCGCCTCGACCGGCACCGCCTCACCTGTTTCGAGAAACAGCAGCTCCGCCTCGATCTGCCCGGCCGGCAGCTTGAGCAGGGTCGCCAGCGCCCGCTGATAGGCCTGAATCTGCGGCCGGTAGTGCTCCGCCCGCCGGGCGACGCCGGCGCCGCTGACGCGGTCGCTCTTGAAGTCGATCAGCTTCGCCCGCGTCCGCTTGCCAGACCCGCCCCAGACGTGGACGCGGTCGAACGCGCCGCGGACCAGCCGGCCGCCGTCGCGCACGGCGAAATTCCGCTCGCGCCAGAGTTCGTCCGCACCGTTCCGCTCGAGCGCCGCGCGGACGCCCGGCCGGGCCAGGACCATCTGGAAGTGCGCGAGGTGCTCAACCAGCTCGTCGTCGGCCGCCCCGGGCAGGATCTGCCGGCCCATCGCCAGCAGGTCGGTTTCCTCCGGCAGCGCGTCGAGCTCGTCCGTGAAGCCGACCCGCGACATCCACTCGTGCAGCAGCGTGCCGCGCTGCCGGCCCTCCCCCTCGGTGAGGTCCAGCAGTGAGCCGGCCGACACCCGGCCGCCGCCTTCCAGCGACGAGGGACTCACCGCCAGCCAGCTTCGACGCGCCTCCCGGCCCGGCCGGGCGAGTCGGACACGCAGGGGGCCGTCCGCTTCGCTCGTCTGCCTCGGCTGGGCCTCGCCCGGCGCGTCGAGCTGCGACGCCCACGCCGGGTCGCCCCGCTCGTAGAGCACCTCCTCGCCCTCCGCGGCCTCGTCCGTCACGTTCAGCGCCTCGCGAAGAATGGCGGCGAAGCAGAGGCGGAGCTTCTTGAGTTCGCCCTTCTTCGTCAGCTCGCGCGGGGGGACGATCATCTGCAGGCTGTGGCGGGCGCGGGTCATCGCCACGTACAGGTTGCACAGGTCCTCCCGGCGGCGGTCCGCCTTCATCGCCGCATAGGCGGTGTCCAGCTCCGGCGCCAGCTCGCGCTGCTGCCGGTTGGCGAAGGGGTACACCGCCTCCACCGGGCCGGTCGGGTCGCCGCGGTGCACCATCACCCGGGCCCGGGCGAGCGAGCGGTCGAGCTCCTGCGCCAGGTCCGGCAGGACGACCGCGTCGAACTCGAGCCCTTTCGCGCCGTGGATCGTCATCACCCGCACGGCAGCGGGGGTCGGCTCCTCGACGCGCTCGTTTTCCACGAACTCGACGAACTGGCTCGGCCGCAGGTCGGCGATCGGGCCGTACTTCTCCGCGAGGTCCACGAGCTGGGTCAGGCGGGTCAGGTTCCGCTTGTCGCAGGAGGGGGCAAGCTGGCGGGCCCAGCGGGCGAGCAGGCCGGCGTAGCCCTCGTCGAGCAGGGCCTGGCGGATCTCGCGGGCGACGCGGCGGGCGGCGTCGCGCCCTCGGCCGGTCATCTCCAGAATCTCGCCCAGCGGCGAGTTGGCCACGTGAAATGCCGCCGCCGAGTGGCCCGGGTGGTCCGCCAGCGTCATCGCGGAGAGCACGGCCGCGACGGCGGGGCTGTCCGTGACCGGGTTGCCCCCCTCGCCGCTCACCGGCAGGCCGAGTTTGTGCATCTCGAAAAGCAGCCGGTTGGCGACGCGGTTCCGGCTCACCAGCACGCCGACGGTGCGCCCCGGCGCCTCGCGGACGAGCTGGGCCACCTGCTCGGCGACGAACCGCTCGTGCGGCGACGCCGGCGCGGCCTCGTCCTCGTCGTCCTCGACGGGCGGGTCGTCCCCGGCGGCCGGCGAGGTGATCAGCCGGGCGTGCCCCGGCAGGTCCTGCTTCTGCGCGGCGTGGGGCTCGAAGACGGCGTCCCACCGCTCGACGACCTCGCCGTCGCCAGCCAGGCAGTCGCAGTTGGGGAGGTTCGTGAACACATCGTTGACCGCGCCGAGCACGACGGGCGAGGAGCGCCAGCTTTTCGCCAGTGTCTGCCGGGCCTCGGGATCGGGGCAGAGCGTCTGCTCCACCTCGTCGAAGAGTTCGACGCAGCCGCCCCGCCAGCCGTAGATGGCCTGCTTCGTGTCGCCGACGCAGAAGAACGTTCGGCTGCCGTCGGCGTGGGAGGCGATCTCCTCCGCGAACGGGCTGAGCACCCGCCACTGCTCGAGGCTGGTGTCCTGGAACTCGTCGAGCATGAGGTGGGCCACCTGCGCGTCGAGGCGGAAGTAGACCTCCATCAGCAGCTCGTCGCCCAGGCTCGGCAGATGCCGGGCGAGCTTGTGGGTCACGTCGGCGTAGAGCAGCAGCGACCGGTCCCGGCGCAGCCGGGCGTAATGTCCGTCGAACCGCTCGAGCAGGTCGTGCATCGCCTCCGCCTGCCGGGCCAGCCGGGCCACCTGGTCCGCCCGGGCGTGGTCGATCAGCGGCTGAAACACGTCCTGCCAGGCCGGCTCGATCGCCGCCCGGCTGAACGTCTCTTCCCCGGCGATCAGCTTTTTCGGCAACCCGGTGTCGAGAAAGTTCTCCCAGTCCCGGCCGTCGCAGCAGGCGAGCGCGTCGCGCCACGCCTTCGCCCAGGTCTTGTTCGGCGAGCCGGACTTCGTCTGCGGCAACTGCTCCTCCATCGCCCGCAGCTTCTCGATCGCCTCGGCCAGCGCGGGGGCGCTCAGCAACCCCGCCGGCGGCTCGAGCCGCGTCCAGACCGCGCGATCGGGCGCCTCGCGGTACACCTCGTACAGGTCGCGGACCAGCTCGTCCATCGCCTGCGTCACCTTGCGCACGGCCGTGTCGTGGTGCAGGCGCTGGAGCATCTCCAGCAGCACCGGCAGGTCCTGGTCGGCGAGCATCGCCTCGATCGCCCGCTGGCGAAGCTGCCGGGCGAGCGGGTGCGACTCGTCCACCATCTGCGGCTCGAGCGGCAGGTCGAGCTCGTAGCGGAAGCTCGAGGCGATGCGGCTGAAGAAGCTGTCGATCGTCGAGATGTTCAGCCGGTGCAGCGACTCGGCGAGGCTCGCCAGCATCGCCCGGCAATCGGCTTCGTGCAGCGGGAGATCCACGTTGAACTCGCGCCCGATGTCGCCGGCAAGCTGCCGCCTCGCCCGGGCGTCCACCGCGGCGCCCGCGAGGCGCGAGAGCACCCGGCCGAGGATCTCGCCCGCCGCCTTGCGGGTGAAGGTGGTCGCGAGGATCCCCTCCGGCCGGGCGTGGAGCGCGAGCAGTCCGAGGTAGCGCGTGGTGAGCTGATAGGTCTTGCCCGCCCCGGCCGAGGCGCGGGTGATGCGGTGCGGATGCTGCAATCCGCTGCCGTGGCTGCGATCGGGCGGGATAGGCTCGTAATCCAGCGTCATCAGCGTGCCCCCCTGCTGCTTCGGTCCGGGCGGGGCCGGGCGGAGTCGATGATGATCTGCCGCCGATCCATCGCGACGTCGGCGCAGATCGCGGCGAACCCGTCATCGAAGCTGGGCGGCTCGGCGGGCGGCCAGAACTGCTGCGCCCGCACGCCGCGGATGACGGCGTCGCGCACGGCGGCGGCCTCGGCGAGTTCGTCGTCACTCCACTTCGCCGGCTCGAACCCGACCTCCGACAGCTTCCGCGGCAGGTTCACGTAGCCCAGCTCGATCGGCCCCGTCACCCCGGCGGGCCTGCACAGGTCGCGGTAGAGCGGGAGCTGGAGGTTGGTCCACGCCTTCTCGCCCTGCCGACCCTTGCGGTGGGCCTTGTCGGGTTTCGCGGCGGTGTCGCCGGTCTTGTAGTCGACAATCCGGTAGCCGCGCTCGGGGTGGTGGTCGATGCGGTCGATCCGCCCGGTGATGGTGAACGGCTCGCGGTCGACGCTGACCCGGGCCTCGAAGTCGGCCTCGACGTACTCGGGCAGGATCCGCCACCCCTCGGCCGACCACGCCGCCTGCTTCGCAGCCAGCGCTTCGAGGCGGGAGCGCATCTGCTCGATCTGCAGCCGCAGGGCCGCGCGCGGGCGCGAGCCGAACTTGCGCCGCGCCGCCGCGTCGAGCTGGCCGGAGAGGTAGTCGGCGATCGCATGCGGATGCGTCGACGCCGCCAACTCGCTTCGGCCGAACCGGGCGAGCACCTCGTGGCAGAGCGTGCCGAACGCCGCGCCGTCCATCTCCACCTGCTCACCACCGACGTCGCGCAGGCGCAATACGTGCTTGAGGTAGAAGCGGTACGGGCAGGCGAGATAGTCGTTGAAGCCGGTCACCCGCAGGCTGTTGATCGGCTCGAGCTCGAACTGCGGCGGCGGAATGAGAAACCGGCTGCGCTCCCCCGGCACGAGCAGCAGAGGCGCGGCCGACGCGGACTCGGACTCCTCCTGCCCGTAAAACGCCCGCACCCGGCGGACGAGCGTGTCCTGGTCGCAGGCGAGCAGCAGCCGACTCGGCGCAAGCGGCTCCCCCTCGGCCGAGCGGCGGGGGGCGATCAGCACCACCTCGGCCCGACTGGCCACGATCGCCTTCAGCCGCATCAGGTCGCGGGCGTAGCGGCGGGCGTTGTCCGCGAGACCGAGGTCCGCACGCAGGCCGTTGGGCAGCAGCGGGTCGGCGTTGTGCGAGCCCGGCACGGCCCCCTCGTTCATCGAGGTCAGGACAAGACACGGCGCGTCGTCGGTGGGCAGCTCGAGAAAGCCCATCAGCTCCACTGCCGACTCCCCGCCGATCTCGGGCAGGTTCCGCTCGCTCAGCCGGGCGAGGGTGAGGCGGATCGCCTCCGACGCGGTCAGCTCCGGCACGGCCGGCTCGTGTTCGCCCAGCCGGGCCTGCTCGCGAAGCACCTCCCCCACCGCCTGCAGACAGACCCACAGCGGATGATCGTCGGGATCGTACCGCGCCAGTTCGCGGTCGCCGTAGACGCTGCGCAGGGCGCGGGCGATCGGCTCGCTCCACGCCGGCAGCGGCTGACGGGCGCGACCGTCCTCGGGCAGGAGCCGCTGCACCCGCTGCCAGAGTTCGTCCAGCTTCGCCTGCCGCTCGGGTGAGCCGAGCCAGCGGCCGTCCACCCGGGCCTGGAGGTGATCGCTGGCGTAGTCGTCCAGCAGCGTGATCCAGTGCTGAATCGTGTCGGCAGTCGCCTGGCCCGCTTGCTCACCGGCCTCGGCCGCGTCGGCGCGGGTGAGCCAGGCCTCGAGATCGGGGTGGCGCAGCAGCTCGGCGAAGGCGTCCCACCGCCCCGCCTCGAGAAACCGCGCGAGCGCCGCGAGCAACTGGATCGGCCGAGCCTGCGCCATCCGCCGCCCCGTCGCCTGCCGCGCGGGGACGCCGGCGAGCTCCAGCGCCCGGCGGATCGGCCCGGCCTGCCGCTCGTCGCCGAGCCCGACGCTGACCTGGTCGGCTGAGCGGGTCGGCCCCACTTCCTCGGCCAGCACGCGCACCAGCTCCGCCGCCTGGTCGGCCGGGCGATCCACGAAGCGGAGCACCTCGTCAGGCAGCTCCACGTGCTGCTGCTGCCAGTACGCGGTCCGCAGGCTGCCCAGCTCGTCGAACCCCTCGGCGTGGTGCTCGGGCGCCTGGATCAGCGCGGTCACCTCGCAGCCGCCGAGGCAGGCGAGCATCTCGGCCAGCACGGGCGGCGGATCGCTCACCGCGATCAGCACCAGCGGCTGCTCGCACTGGCAATCGCCCGCGCGGATCGCGTCCAGCCGGGCCGCCTGGCGGTCGCGCAGGCCCATCTCCGCGAGGACGCCGTGGTAACGCTCCTCCAGCTCGGCGAGCGCGTCCCAGCGGCACTCGCCCATCAGGTCGATGCCCCGGTCCCGGCAGCGGCCCGGCACGTCGGCCGCCCGCAGGCAGCCCGCGGCGAGATCCGCGGCGACGGCGTCGAGCTGCTTCGCCAGCGTCCACCAGCGCGGCCAGTCGCCCGGGTCGGGCGGGTGGGGTGCGACGCGGCCGATCACCTCCCGCGGCGCCTCGCGCAGCGCGTGCGTCCGGGCGAGCAGGGCGCGGAGCGGGTCGGCGACGTCCGCGGCGGCCGGCATGAGCAGTTCGGGCAGATCGCCCATGGTGACGATGGTGGGCGGGGTGAGCCCTTCGCCCGCCTCGGTCACCAGCAGCTCCAGCAGCCGCCGACCCGCCTGGGCCGTGGGCACGACGAGCGTCTGGCCCGCCAGCTCGCCCGGCTGCCCGCGCAGCCACCTCGCGACCGCGGGCAGTAGCGGCGCATCCCATCCCAGAAAATGACGCTGAACCGGCAAGACTGGCTCCCTCCAACGGACAGGCCCCGGGGCCGGGCTGGATCGTCTCTAGATATAACAGAAAACGAACTTCGCGGAAGCCCCCGCCCCGCAGAAGGGCCGGAAATCCCGCGGGCGAGGTGCAGGATCCGTCCCGGCGTTTTCCTCCCGCCGCGTCTCGCCTATGCTATGGGCATGGCAAGTATTGAAGAACGCATCGAGCAATGGGAACGGATGGCGGCCGAGGTGCCGGACGACATGGCCTTCTTCAGCCTCGGCGGGGTCTACCGCGAGGCGGGACGCCACGAGGACGCGGCCGGCGCATTCGCCAAAGCGATCGAGATGAACCCCGGCATGTCGCGAGCCTACCAGCTTCGCGCCCAGTCGCTGATCGACCTCGGCCGGGAGGACGAAGCAGCCGAGACGCTGACCGAGGGCTACCGCGTCGCCGGCGAGCGTGGCGACGTCATGCCGCAGCGGGCAATGGGGTCGCTGCTCGAGAAGCTGGGGCGCGAAGTGCCGGAGGTCGCCTCGGCGGAGGAGCGCAAGCAGGAGGTCGAGCAATCGGGCGACGTCGTGCTCGACCGCCGCACCGGCGAGCCCCAGCCTCGGCTGGACGATCCGCCCATGCGCGGCCCGCTGGGCGAGTTCATCCACGACCACTTCGGCCAGGAGACCTGGCGGGCGTGGATCGCCCAGGGCACGAAGGTGATCAACGAGCTTCGGCTGGACTTCTCCAACCCGGAGCATCAGGAGGTCTACGACCACTACATGATGGAGTGGCTGCAGATCACCCCGGAAGAGGTCGAGCAGTACGCCCGCGAGAAAAAGCAGGAAGGCTGAGCCGACCGGCCAACCTGCTTGTCCCACCAACAACATGCAGCCGGGAAGATGACTCGGTGGGGCGCAAGGGCTATAATATGCGCAGTTGAGTCGGAACATCCCAACCCGCCCCATGCAGATGCACCGTGGCACCTTTCCTCGATGCCGCCGACTCAGGTGTCCGACCTGGCACCGCGAACTTTCAGGGGCCGTCCCTGCAGGAGTCCACCGTGTCGAAAGCTGAAACCGAACCGGTCCACACGCAGCTCAGCCGCCGCGAGCGGCAGATCATGGACATCATTTATGCACGGGGGGAGGCGTCGGCCGCGGAGGTGCAGAAGAACCTGCCCGATCCGCCGAGCAACACCGCGGTGCGCACGCTGCTGAAGATTCTCGAGGAGAAAGGCCACCTTACCCACACGCAGCAGGGCCGGGCGTACATCTACCAGCCCACCCGGCCGCGCAAGCAGGTGGGACGGAACATCTTCCGCCGGGTGGTCGACACCTTCTTCGAAGGGTCGCTGGAGAATGCGATGGCCGCGCACCTGACCGACCCCGCCACCGAGTTCGACCAGGAGCAGCTCGATCGGCTGAAGAAGCTGATCGAAGACGCGCAGAAGAAGGGCCACTGAGCGGCGGACACGCGACGGCCGCCGGGGCACCGCATTTCCATGCGCTGCTGACGCCCCTGCCACCAGCGAAGAAGCGAAAAAACCCGCGGAGGCAAATCCGCGGGCTTTTCGTTTGGTGCGATCATCCGGCAGATGAGTCCGCCGACCAGCCCTGCTTGAACTCGCGAATGGTCTTGGTGAGCTTCTCTTCGAGTTCGTCGTCGAGGGCCTTCTTCTCGACCAGCTCGTCGCGCACCGGCTTGGCGGGGCCTTCGAAGTGCTTGACCAGCGCGTCGGCGAAGGGGGCGACCTGGTCCATGGGCAGATCATCGAGATAGCCGTGCGTGCCGGCGTAGAGCTGGATGACCTGGTCGAACACGTCCAGCGGGGCGTACTGCGGCTGCTTGAGCAGCTCGACCATGTGGGCCCCGCGGTCGAGCTGGCGCTGGGTCGCCTTGTCGAGCTCCGTGCCGAGCTGGGCGAACGCCTCGAGCTCGCGGTAGGCGGCGAGATCGAGCCGGAGCGAGCCGGCCACCTGCTTCATCGCCTTGACCTGGGCGGCGCCGCCCACGCGGGAGACGCTGATGCCGACGTTGATCGCCGGCCGAACGCCGGCGAAGAAGAGGTCGGGCTCGAGGTAGATCTGCCCGTCGGTGATGGAGATGACGTTGGTCGGAATGTAGGCCGACACGTCGCCTTCCTGCGTTTCGATGATGGGCAGGGCCGTGAGGCTGCCGCCGCCGTTGTCGTCGCTGAGCTTGGTCGCGCGTTCGAGCAGGCGGGAGTGGAGGTAGAACACGTCGCCGGGATAGGCCTCGCGGCCGGGCGGCCGGCGCAGCAGCAGCGAGAGCTGGCGGTACGACTGGGCCTGCTTGGAGAGGTCGTCGTAGACGCAGAGCACGTGCTTGCCCTGCCACATGAAGTATTCGCCCATGGCGCAGCCGGCGTAGGGCGCGATGTACTGCATCGGGGCCGGGTCGGCCGCGGAGGCGTTGACGACGATGGTGTAGTCCATCGCGCCGTGCTCCTCGAGCGTCTGGACGACGCTGGCGACGGTGGATTCCTTCTGCCCGACGGCGACGTAGATGCAGTAGACCGGCTGATCGGTCTGGTGGGTGTAGCGCTGGTTGATGATGGCGTCGAGCGCCACGGCCGTCTTGCCGGTCTTGCGATCGCCGATGATCAGCTCGCGCTGGCCTCGGCCGATGGGGATCATCGAGTCGATCGCCTTGACGCCGGTCTGAAGCGGCGCCTTCACCGGCTGGCGGTCGGCGATGCCGGGGGCGATGATGTCCACCTTGCGCTGGTCCGCCGCCTGGATCGGTCCCTTGCCGTCGATCGGCTCGCCGAGGGCGTTGACCACCCGGCCGAGCATCGCTTCGCCGGCGGGCACGCTGAGCAGTTCGCCGGTGGTGCGGACGGTGTCGCCTTCCTTGATCTCGAGGTAGTCGCCGAAGATGACGGCGCCGACGATGTCCTGCTCGAGGTTCATCACCTGGCCGCGGACCTTGTCGCCGGCGGCGGTTTCGAACTCGAGCATCTCGGCGGCCGCCGCGTTGGACAGGCCGTAGACGCGGGCGATCCCGTCGCCGACCTCGACGACGGTGCCGACCTGCGACACCTCGAGCTCCGCGGAGAACCGCTCGACCTCCTGCTTGATGACGTTGGTGATTTCGTCCGTCTTTATCTTCATAACCTGGATGCTCCGGGGCCGGGAACAAGTGGCCGAGTGGCCAGGTGGCCAGGTGGCCGAGTGTCCCGGGGTTCGTTCAGTCTGACTTTCGTCTCAGCGAGTTTATCAGTCCGGTGATGATACGTTCGGTTTCGGCAATCTGCTCGTATACCGCATGCTCGTGGGCGAGGTAGCCTAAACCACCTGCGATTTTCATCTGCGTCTGCACCTCGTA
>JBKHFW010000027.1:0-40962 GCA_046540025.1 Phycisphaeraceae bacterium | reverse complement strand
ACGACGCTGCCGAGCTGGAGCTGGTCGGCGTCGTCCCGCCACGCCCGCTGGACCTGGACGAGGCGGTTCCAGACATCGTAGGCGCAGGCGTAGCGGCCGCGGGCGTGGCGGTCAAACCAGCGAATCGGCCTGCCGGCGGGCGCCCGGCATCTCCCGCGGCTGGCGCTTGAGCAGGCCGGCGTCGGCGAACCAGTGGACCGTGTCGGCCAGGGACTGCTCGAGCGGGCGGACGGCCAGGCCCAGGCGGTCGCGGTCGGCGGCGATGGCGCTGGCGTCGGCAGGATGGGCCGCGGTGCGCACGCCGCAGAGGGTCGACTGCGGCGGGCGGTGGGTGACGTGGTCGGCGACGAACTGCTGCACGGCGCTCACCGCCAGGGCGAGGGGGTAGGGCACGCGCAGGCGGGGCATGCCCAGGCCGGTGAGTTCGCCCAGCGTGCGGAGCAGGGTGCTGAGTTGCACACTGCGGCCGCCGAGGATGTAGCGCTCGCCCGCTCGGCCGCGCTCGGCGGCGAGCAGGTGCCCCTCGGCCACGTCGCGCACGTCGGCGAGGTCGAGTGCCGATTCGAGGTAGCCCGGCAGCTCGCCGTTGAGATAGCCCAGCAGCATCCGCGAGGGCGGGGTGAGGCGGTGGTCGCCCGGGCCGATGGGCAGCGTGGGGCTGATGATCACCACCGGGAGGCCGGCGTCGGCGGCCTGGCGGGCGGCCTGCTCGGCAAGGAACTTGGCGCGGAAGTAGGGGCCCGGCATGTCGTCCGCCCGGTTCCCGGCGTGGACGATGGCGTGGGTCGAGGTGTGCACGACGCGCTGGACGCCCAGCTCGCGGGCGGCGGCGAGGACGGTGCGCGTGCCCTGGTGGATGACGCGGTCGTAGATGCCGCGGTCGCGGTTCCAGAGGTGGGCGTTGCCGGCGAGGTGGTAGAGCCGGTCGCAGCCGCGCATCGCTTCGCGGACGGCGGCGGGGTCGGTGACGGAGCCCTGAACGTACTGCGCGTCCAGCGGGTCGTTTGGCGGCGGGGCGACGTCGAGCACGCGCACGGGCTCGCCCTGCTCGCGCAGGCGGCGGACGAGGTGGCTTCCGATGAAGCCGCGTCCGCCCGTGACCAGGGTTCGCTCTGCCATGGCTGTGCTCCGGGCCGGCGGTTCCGGGGGCTCAGGTCTCCAGGGTGGGGCGGCGATAGCCCCAGCGTTCCATCAGCGGTTGCCAGCGGGATCCGACCTTCTCGATCACGTCCGGCGCGACCTCGTAGCGGTTCTTGCGGTACGACGCCACCGAGGCGAGGTAGCTCTCGAAGCGGGGCCGGTCGTCCGCCCAGCCGTCGATGCCGAGTTCGCCATACACCCGCCCGACGGCGGCGAGCGGGTCGTCGTCGAGCTCATCGTAACGCAACTCGACGAATCGGTCGGCGGGCAGGTCTTGCGTGTCCTGCAGTAGCTTCTGCATCATTCGCTCGTAGGTGCGGAGGATCAACTCGTCCACGTTGCTCAGGTCCGCCTTCTGCAGGCCGAGCTGGCTGGCGAGCCGCTCGTAGAAGTTGCGCATGGAGAGGAACACGCGGTAGGGGTCGCGGTGGATGTGGATGAACTTCGCTTCGGGGAACAGGCGGCGGAGCTGCGCCACGCGGGCGGTGTAGACCGGGTTCTTGATCACGATCTGCCGGCCCGGCTGGAGCATGGCGAGCTTCTGGATCAGGTAGACGAAGCGGTTTTCCCAGCGCTCGATCTCGCGCGGCGTGCAGCCGTCGAAGAACACGCCGCGGGCGACGTGGTGGTCGAGCCGGCGGGGGAAGTAGAGCCCGTGGTAGAACGAGACGGACTGCATGTTCGCCAGCGCCGCTTCGTCCTCCTGGGGCGAGTCGATCCTGACGGGGATGCGGTCGATGAACCGCTCTTCCGGCAGCGCCCGGCTGAGGAAGGGGCGAAGCAGCCGACCCAGCAGCAGGAAGTCCCAGGGCAGGCCGGTCACCAGCGGCGGAACGAACCCCAGCCGCGGCGATTTGCCGAGGATGTTGTAGAGGTGGGTCGTGCCGCTGCGCCAGTGGCCGAGGATGAAGATCGGCGGGGCGAGGTCCTCTTTCTTCGGCGCCCGGGCCCGCACCCATGCCCGCTCGGCGAGGCTGAAGGGTTGCCGGCCCAGGCAGCCCAGCGCGACCATCGCGGCGTGGGGCCAGCGGCTGGGTGGGATCGGGCCATGGGTCGTGAGCACCTTCGCCAGCGTGGCGGGATCGGCGCCCAGAAGCGGGTGCATCAACTGGCCGGCAGGGCTGGGGGCGTCGTCTTTGCTCATGGGTTTCACTTTACCGGCGGCGGCGTCGGCATGCTGATTTTCCCGCTGGTGGCCTCCCGCACCGGGGAGAAGCCATACAATCACCCCGGAGAACAGCCGGGGGCATGGCCGCAGCCGAGCACGGGAGAAAGATCATGCAGATCAGCCAGTGGCGCGCGATGGGGCGGTATACACGCTTCGGGTCCCGCCGCGTCTTTCACATCGACCGGGGCTCGGGCGAACCCCTGCTTCTCCTCCATGCCTACCCGACCGCTTCGTGGGGATGGTATGAACTACTGCCGCGTCTTGTCTCGCGCTTCCGGGTGATTATTCCCGATCTCGTCGGCTCGGGGTTCTCGGACAAGCCGGCGGACGACGCGGCGTATTCGGTCTTTCGCCTCGCCGACCAGGTGGAGACGCTGCTCGAGGAACTGGAGGTCGATGAGGTGCGCGTCTTCGCCCACGCCTACGGGTCGACCACGGCCCAGGAATTGCTCGCCCGCCACGCGGACCGGCGCGAGCGCGGCGAGGCGGGGGGGCTCGAGATCCGCTCGGTCTCCTTCACCAATGCCGGGCTGTTCCCCGAGGCGACCCGGCCCACCGCGACGCAGAAGTTCATGCTCACCCCCTGCGGCGGCTGGCTCACCCGGCAGGTGCCGGCCCCGCTTGGCATGTTCAAACGCAAGCTCCGTCCCAACTTCGGCACGCTCAGGCCGCCGACCGAGGCCATGCTGCGCTCGATCTGGGAACTGCTCCGCTACAACGGCGGCCACCGCGTCGCCAGCCGGGTGCTGGGCTATCTCAAGGAGCGGCCACAGTATCGCGACCGCTGGGTGGGGGCGATGCTCCGCACCCGCGTGCCGCTTCAGTTGATCAACGGCGCGGCCGACCCGGTCGCCGGCGAAGGCGTGCCGCGCGTCTGGAAAAAGCTGCTGCCCGACTCGCCGCTGGTCGAGCTCGACCCGGGCGTGGGACACTATCCGCCGCTGGAGGCGCCGGAAGAACTGCTCGAGCATTTCCTGACCTTCGTGAACAGCTCGGCCCGCCGCATCGAGGAGCCGGCGCTGCGGGGGGAGTGAGTTGCGCGGGAGAGAGGCCGCCGCCGCTACTGCCGGGCGCTCTGCGATTCCCCGCCGCCACCCGATTGCCTGCGCAGCAGCCCGCGCCCCTGCTCGATCTGCCACGCCAGCAGGCCCGGCAGGCCCAGGCCGAGCTCGCGCACCCGCTTGCACAGGGAGATGGCCACGCCCGCCTCGGGCGGCAGGCCCAGCGCGACCGCCACGCCCGCCAGCGCGCCTTCCTGCACACCCAGCCCGCCGGGAACGAGGAACGCGCCGGCCCGGGCGGTCTGGGCGAGGCTCTCCAGCACGACCGCCTCGGCCAGCGTCAGCTCGTAGCCCAGCATCCACGCCGCGAGATACACCTCGCCCGCCATGGCGACGCGGAACGCCAGCCGCCAGGCCGTCGCGGCCCAGAGCGCCCGCTGCCGCTGATAGCAGCCGCGGACGGCGAGGTCGAACTCCTCGCCCCGGGGAAACCCGCCCGCGTCCGAGCTGCGGGAGAAGCGGTCCACCACCCGGCCGACCAGGGCAAACAGCCCGCGGCGCTGCAGGCGGTAAAAGAGCACGCCCAGCACCGCCAGCACGGCCGTGCCCGTCAGCGCGCCGGTCAGCACGCCGGCCCGGCCGCCGGTGAAGAGCGCGGCGAGCATGAGCATGCCCGCCAGGGCGTAGAGCACCTGCGTGCCCATCTGGAGGGTCTTGTCCACGACGACGCTGGCGAAGCTGTCCCGCGGCGGCCGGCCACGCTGGATGGCGAGGTGCGCCTTGGCCAGCTCACCGCCCACCTGCGCCACCGGCAGCAGCCAGTTGATCGCCAGACTGATCCAGTTGCCATGGTACGCCAGGCGGTGCGTCGGGCGATGGCGGGGCGGAAACAGCAGCCGCCAGGACTCGGCCGCAAACAGCAGCGGCAGCAGCGCCCACAGCGGCAGCAAAAGCACCCACAGGCCGGCCCGGCGGAAGGCGGCGGCGATCTGCCCGGCCCCGAGCCAGGCGATGACCGCGGTCAGCGCCGCCAGGCCGACCAGCAGCGCCAGCAGCGTCCAGGTTCTCGCGGTTCGGCTCAGCAAGCGTGGTCTCGCAAAGGGGCGTCCGGGGCCGACGTCGGCCGAACCCATGGTAGAAGCCGCCCCGAAACGCGTCTACGGGACGGGAGCTCGGGGCGATGCCCGTTTCCATCGGCAGCTCGTGGAAAGCCGGCCCCGGCACCGCGGTTGCTGCGAGGTATCCCCGGCGACGTTCCCCGAAGTGCGGCGGCGGCGCGGGCGCCCGCCCGGACGCTTGTGCAAACGGGACAACGGGCACTGTGGCCAGGCTCGCGCTCGCTCGCGATCGCCCGCGGAAAGGGCCTTGCCGATGAGGATCTCGATCCGCGGCAGCGCCCAGCGGACGCAGGCGTGATGCGTGGCGACGAAGGGATCCACCAGTCGCGGGCCCCGCCGTCGGAAAGCGGCGTCTGCCAGTCGAGCAGGGCCTGGGGCCCCGGTTCGGCGAGAGGCCCTGCTCGACTGACAGAGCTGGTCCAGCGGCTGGTCGACATGCCGGCGCGGATCGATGCCCAACTGGCCGAGACGCGCCGCCGCCTCCGGCGAGCGCGTCAGTGGATCTCGATGTGGCGGATCTTCGCCTCGGCCGCCTTGGGCATCGTCAGCGTCAGCACGCCATGTTCGAGGTGGGCGTCGATCTGCTCCTCGTTGACCGGCGCGGGCAGGCGCAGCGCCCGGCGAACGTGGGCGTACTGCCGCTCGTGCAGGTGACGCCGCGTCTCGCCCTCGGGCGCGGCCTCCTTCTCGGACCGCCGATGCGCGTCGATGACGAGAATGCCCTGGTTGATGTCCACGGAGATCTGATCCTTGGAGAACCCGGGCAGCTCGGCCTCGACGATGATGTGCTCATCCGTCTCGTGCACGTCGCAGGGGTAGCTCGCCGCGAGATGCTCGGCCGCCTCCGACTCGGCCGGTTCGAGACGACGGAACGCCTGGTCGATGTCCTGCTGAAGCCGGGCGAGAGCGCGATCCATCGGGGAACGGGCGGGAAGCATGGCATGCTCCTTCCGGTTGAAGGTGGGTAGAGATCCGGACTCTCCTTCTCCGCCTCACACGATCATGTTAGCTGGCGTGCCGGTCGGCGGCGCATGGGGGACCGGCGGAATTGCACGCTCAGGCGGCACCCGGCTCCTCGCGGGGGGCGAAGCGCCTGCGCAGCGGTTCGAGGTACTCGCGCAGGATCACCTCGACCTCGCCCCGGCTGCGCGCCGCAAGCGCCCGCCGGGCCATCGCGTCCGCCTCGCCGCAGTCGAGCGCCCGGAGCATCTGCCGCACCCGCGCCGCCCGGCCGGGCGTCATGCTCAGCGACCGCACGCCCAGCCCCACGAGCAGGCAGGCGAGCAGGGGATGCCCCGCCATCTCCCCGCAGACGGTGACGGGGCGGTTCCTCTCGCGGGCGGCGCCGACGATCTCGGCAATCGCACGCAGCACCGCCGGGTGGGACGAAGCGAGCTCGCCGTTGCCGCCCGGCGCTTCGCGGGTCGTCGTGAGCATGAACTGCGTCAGGTCGTTCGTGCCGATGCTGAGAAAGTCCACCTGCTCGAGAATCTGCTCAAGCACGAACAGCGACGCCGGCGTCTCGATCATCGCCCCGACCGGCGGGCGCTTTCGGCCGCGCTCCTCGGCAATGCGGCCGAGCAGGTCGATCGCCGCGTCGAGATCGTCGCCGCCGATCACCATGGGAAACAGCACCCGGAGGTCGCGCGCTTCGCTGCTCGCTTCGACCACCGCGGTGAGCTGCGTGCGCAGGAGGTGCTTCTCCCGCAGGGCGAACTGAAGTCCGTGCAGGCCCTCCTCCAGCCGCTTGCGCCACGTGCCGGTGAGAAACGCCGGCACCTTGCCGTGGCCGAGGTCGAACGTGCGCACGACCAGCGGCTTACCGCCCAGGGCGTCGGCGACCCGGCTGTAGGCGCTGCGCTGCTGGGGCAGCGTCGGCGGGTTGTGCGCTTCGAGGTAGAGAAACTCCGTGCGGAACAGCCCGACGCCTTCAAGATGGTGCACGCGCGTCGCCGTCAGATCCTCCGGCCGGGCGATGTTGGCGAGCAGACTGATCGACACGCGGTCACACGTGCGCACCGGCTCACCCTCGGCTGCCTCGGCGGCGGCGATCGCCTGGTCGTACGCATGCCGGGCGTGGGTGAACTGCCGCACCTCCGACGGCGCCGGTGCGACGACGACGCGCCCCGATTCGCCGCTGACCAGCAGCCTCGTGCCGTCCTCGATGAGCTCGCAGGCGTCCTCGATGCCGGTCACCGCCGGCACACCCAGCGAACGGGCGAGGATCGCCGCGTGACTCGTCCCCCCGCCGCGCTCGGTGATGATCGCGACGACGTGGCGACGGTCGATCTCCAGCACGTCCGAGGGCAGCAGCTCGCAGGCGACGATGACGGAGCTCGGCGGCAGGTGGTGCAGCGGATGCACCCCGCCGCGCTGGGCGAGATGGTGCAGCACCCGCCGACCCACGTCGCGGACGTCCTGGCTGCGCTCGCGGAGATACTCGTTCTCCGCCTCAGCCATCAGCCGTTCCCACTCGCGCACTTCGCGCTCGAGCGCCTGCTCGACGTTGGCGAGGTCGCGGGCGACGCGGTGCTTGATGTTGGCGATGAACTGCCGGTCGCGCAGCATGGCGAGGTGGGCCTCGAACACCGCCGCCTCGTCCCGGCCGACCTCGCCCGACAGCCGCTGGCGGACCTCCTCGAGTTCGTTCATCGCCGCCTGCCAGGCCACCATCAGCCGCTCGTGTTCCTCTCCAACGGCCGCTTCGGTGATTCCGTACGCGGGCAGGCCCTCGAGCGTGGCGGGGCGGTAGATGCTCGCCTGTCCCTCGGCGAGGCCGGCGGCGATGGGTTGGCCGATCAGGGTCGGCATGGCAGGATCCGGGTGGCGGGGAAACTGAACCGTCCTGAAAAGATTAGGCGGCCTCGGTGGCCTTCGTCTGCGCCCGGCGCACAGAAGCACGATTGCCGCTTCGCCGCAGATCGGGGCCGGCCCGAGCCCGCTTCCAGCGTCTTCCCGCCCGGCCGGGCCGGCGCGGCGGAACTAGGATGCACTCGGGTAGCAACCCGGGAGGTGCCATGGAGCGACGCGAACTGCACAGCGCCAGTCGCAGCGGCCCGAACTGGCAGGCAACGTGGAGCCAGCACCGCCGCCTCGTCCGCGACGAGTCGGGCGAACTCGTGGGCGTCGGCTCCTACCAGCGCGAGGTCGAGGGCGAGGTCATCCTCACCGGCGAGCCGCCCGCCCGCCTCGTCGGCGAGGAGATCGAGATCGGCGAACTCGCGCCCGGACTCCGCGGCCGCGTCGTCGTCACCGACGGCGACCCGCTGCCGTCACGCTCGCCAGACGAGCACGAAACGCGCTGGTGCTTCCGCTTCTTCGGCCGGGGCGAGGTGCTGCTGGAAAATCACAACCCGCTCGACGAGCCGCCCCAGCGGCCAGCCGACCTTCCACCGATCTGAAAGCGGAGACCATCATGGTCGCACGGAGGCTGGAGACCGGCGAACTGCTGCGCCGCTGCGATCCCGCGCAGTTCGACTTCGAGACGACCAGCGACCTCGAGCCCCTCGCCGACATCGTCGGCCAGGACCGCGCCGTCGAGGCCGTCCGCTTCGGCATCGACATCCGCCAGGAGGGCTACAACATCTTCGTCCTCGGGCCCCCCGGCACGGGGAAGCTGACCCTGGTGCGCCAGTTCCTCGAGCAGCGCGCCCCCGGCGAGCCGACGCCCGACGACTGGTGCTACGTCAACAACTTCGACCAGTCGCACAAGCCGCTGACCCTGCGCCTGCCCGCCGGCCGGGGCCAGCAGCTTCGCCGCGACGTCGCGCAGCTCGTTGACGACGTCCGTCGGGCCGTCGCCACCGCCTTCGAGAGCGAGGAATACCGCGAGCACCGCCAGGAGCTTCAGGAGCGCTACGAGCGGCAGCAGGAACGGCTCTTCCACACGCTCACCGAGGAGGCGCACGAGCGCGGCCTGGTCGTCATGCGCACGCCGGTCGGCCTCGCCTTCGCCCCGCGCAAAGGCCGGGGGCCGATGTCCAGCGAGGAACTCGAGCAACTCTCCGAAGCCAAACGCAGCCGCATCCGCGAGAATGTTCAGGAGATGGACCGCAGGGCCCAGCGGCTGCTCGACCGCCTGCCCCGCCTGCACCGCGAGGCCCAGCAGAAGCTCAGCGAGCTCGACCGCGAGGTCGCCCGCCAGGCGATCACGCCGCTGTTCGAGGAGCTCGAGCGCGGCTATACCGACCTGCCCGACGTGATCGACCACCTCCAGGCGATGCTCGAGGACCTCGTCGAACGGGCTGAGGACCTGCTCAAGCTCCATCGCGCCGAACGCGAGCAGGAGGACATCGAAGAAGAGGCGGCCCTCCCCCTCGCCGCCGCCACCCAGGGCATTTTCCGCCGCTACCGCGTCAACGTCCTGGTCGAGCACGAGCCAGACAGCGGCGCGCCGGTCGTCCACGAGGACAATCCGACCTACCAGAACCTCATCGGCCGCGTCGAGCACATCGCCCAGATGGGCGCCCTGGTCACCGACTTCAGCCTGCTCAAGCCGGGCAGCCTGCACCAGGCGAGCGGGGGCTATCTCATCCTCGACGCCCAGCAGGTGCTCATGCAGCCGCTGGTGTGGGACGCGCTCAAACGCACGCTGCGCCGCCGGGCGATCCGCATCGAGTCGCTGCACGACATGCTCGGCGTGCTCACCACGACGACCCTCGAGCCCGAGCCGATCCCGCTGGACGTCAAGGTCGTCCTGCTCGGGCCGCCGCTGCTGTATTACCTGCTTCGCGAGTACGACCCCGAGTTCGCCGAGCTGTTCAAGGTCCCCGCCGACTTCGACACCGAGATGGACCGCGACCCCGGGAGTCAGCAGCTCTACGCGAAGCTCGTCGCCACGCTGGTGCGCAAGGAGGCCCTGCGTCCCTTCGGCCGATCGGCCGTGGCGCGGGTCATCGAGCACGCCGCCCGCCTCACCGGCGACGCCGCGAAGCTCTCGGTGCACATGCGCAGCGTCGCCGACCTCCTGCACGAGGCGAGCTACTACGCCCGCCGGGCCGGGCACGACGTGGTCGAGGCCGCCCACGTGCAGGAGGCGATCGACGCCCAGATCGCCCGCATCAGTCGGGTGCCCGAGCAGCTCAAGGAGATGATCCACCGCGGCCTGCTGCACATCGAGACCGACGGCGAGCAGGTGGGGCAGATCAACGCCCTGGCCGTGCTTCGGCTCGGCGACGTCTACTTCGGTCGGCCCAGCCGGGTCACCGCCCGCACCCGCCTCGGCTCGGGCGAGCTCCTCGACATCGAGCGCGAGGTCGAGATGGGCGAGGCCACCCACTCCAAGGGCGTGCTCATCCTCGCCGGCTTCCTCACCGGAAGGTACGCCCGCGAGCTGCCGCTGTCGCTGGGCGTGAGCCTCGTCTTCGAGCAGAGCTATGCCGGCATCGCCGGCGACAGCGCCTCCACCGCGGAGCTGTGCGCCATCCTCTCCGCCATCGCCGAGCTGCCGCTGACCCAGGCGATCGCCGTCACCGGCTCGGTCGATCAGCAGGGCCGGGTGCAGGCCGTCGGCGGGGTGAACGAGAAGATCGAAGGCTTTTTCGACGTCTGCTCCAGGCGCGGCCTGACCGGCGGGCAGGGGGTGATCCTCCCCGCCGCGAACGCCCAGCACCTTGCCTTGCGTCAGGACGTCCTGGACGCCGCGGCGGAAGGGTGCTTCCACGTCTGGACGGTCGAGACGGTCGACGAGGCGATGGAGCGGCTCACCGGCGTGACCGCCGGCGAACCAGACGCCGAGGGCAACTACCCACCCGACAGCGTCAACGGCCGCATCGCCGCCCGCCTCGCCGAACTCGCCGCCCGTCGGCAGCGCTTCAGCCAGCCGAACATCGTCATCCGCGAGGACGGCGAAGAGGAAGATGGCGACGCCGCCCCCGGCTCCCCGCCTTCTTAGCCCCGGCTCTGCCGGGAGGCGAGCCGCCGGGTTCCTGCGTCGCCGCGACCCCGCCTGCGTCCCCGGAATCCAGTCTCCTGCCCCCGGGCCCGCCCCGAGTGACGCTGATCGAATCTTGCGGTATCCTGACTCGTTCGAGCACGGTGGCATGTGCCCGCCGGCCCGGCCGCTCGGCCGACTCGTACGAACCCGCCATCGGACAGGATCAAGACAGATGCAGAAGCGCAAGCTCGGCAACACCGGCATGGAAATCAGTGAAATCGGCCTGGGTGCCTGGGGGCTGGGCGGGGTCTACTACGGCCCGGTCGAGAAGGAAGAGGGCGTCGCCGCCGTCCGCGCCTATCTCAACGCCGGCGGCAACCACCTCGACTCCGCCTACTCCTACCACACCAGCGAGGAGATCATCGGCGAGGCCATCAAGGGCTACAACCGCGACGAGCTCGTCCTCGTCTCCAAAAGCTTCGCCGGCCTCTCCCACGAGCGCCTGCCCCGCCTGCGCAAGGAGATCGAAATCTCCCTGCGCGACTACGGCACCGACTACATCGACCTCTACTACATCCACGGCCCCGCCGACGAGAAGTCCCTCCGCGAGGACACCATCGCCGAGTACATCAAGCTCAAGGAAGAAGGCAAGATCCGCGCCATCGGCGTCTCGCTCAAGGGCGCCGTCGTCGACCAGGAGGTCCTCGACCTCGGCGACGCCTACCTGGCTACCAACGACATCGAAGTCGTCCAGATGATCTACAGCCCCCTGCGGCAGATGAACGCCGACTTCTTCCAGAAATGCGCCGACCAGGGCGTCGGCGTCGTCGTCCGCACCGTGCTCGAAAGCGGCTTCCTCACGGGCAAGTACAAGCCGGGCCACGAGTTCGTCTGGCCCGACGTCCGCGTCCGCTACGTGCCCGAGCACCGCGACCACATCCTCCAGGTCGTCCAGGACGAGTTCATCAGCCTGCCCCTGCCCGACGGCTACGAGAACCACGCCCAGCTCGCGGCGAAGTTCTGCCTCGCCAACCCAAACGTCAGCGGCATCATCATGGGCGCCAACAAGGCCTCCCAGGTCGAGCGCAACGCCGCCATCGACAAGCTCCCGCCGCTGCCGGGCGACCTCGTCAAGACCATCGAGCAGCGCTTCGCCGGCCGAACCGAGGAGTTCAACCCCTACGGCGAACTCGAGCACGTCCCCTCGATCCGCTCGTAAACCGGGCCGTCACCACGACCATCAGCCCACCCTCGCTCGCGGGGGTGGGTTTTCTTTTGCCCGGACCCGGGGCGGCGCTGCGCTCTGCCCCGGCTCGCCCCGCCGCCATCCGCCATTTCCTGATATCCTGTAACGCCTTATGGACGCTGCCGTATTCCTCGACCGCGACAACACGATCATCCACAACGACGGCGACCTCGGCGACCCCGCAGAGGTCCGCCTGATCCAGGGCGCCGCCAACGCGATCGCCTCACTGTGCGGGCTGGGCTACAAGATCGTCGTCATCACCAACCAGGGCGGCGTCGCCCGGGGCAAGTACGGCGAGCAGGACGTCCACGCCGTGCACGAGCGCATCCGCGAACTGGTCGCAAAGCAGACCAGCGGTGCCCGCATCGACGCCTTCTACTACTGCCCCTATCACCCCAAAGGCGAGGTCGAGAAGTACACCCGCGAGCACCCCGACCGCAAGCCCCAGCCGGGCATGCTCCTGCGGGCCGCGAAAGACCTCAACCTCGACCTCAGCCGAAGCTGGATGGTCGGCGACGCTGTGCGCGACGTCCAGGCCGGGGCCGCCGCCGGCACGCGGTCGGTGCTGGTCCGCCCCGATCTCGACCAGCTCAGTCAGCAGCAGATCCGCGACCTCCACAACGAGGCCCGCGAGGTCGCGCCCGATCTCGGTCGGCCGATCCCCGACGGCATCGTCCACAACCTCATCGAAGCGGTGCGCATCATCGCCCAGCGAAAGAGCGACCGCCCCGAAAAACACCCGCCCCGCACGCGATGGGAGGTGTCCGACGTCGCCCGGCTCCAGCAGGACACCGGCGTTGACGCCGCCAGTAAACCAAAACCGGCCGGCGACCCGCCCCCGCAGGCGGCTTCCTCCTCCGCCACCACCCCCGACCGCCCGCCGCGCAAGCAGCGGCCGTTCCGCCCGCTCGATGCCCCGCCCCTGCCCGAGCGCGACGAGAAGCCCGGGCCCGCCGTCGCCGCCGCGCCGCCGAAGCAGCCCCAGCCCGCCCCGGCCAAGCCCCAGCCGGAGCGGAAAACGGACGACCCCAGACACCAGACCCCGCCTCAACCCGAGGTGAAGTCGCCCGCCCCGAAACCGCAGCCGACCGAGCGCCCCGCCCCCGGCTCGCCCGCGGCCGAGCAGACCCTTCGGCTGATCCTCCAGGAGCTCCGCAGCCAGCGCGGCGACAACCAGGAGTTCTCCTACGCCCGCCTGCTGGCGATCGTCCTCCAGCTCATCGCCGGCGTCTGCCTGCTCGGCGCCCTCTGGATGGGCGCGGGCGACGGCGACCTCTTCGCCCGCTGGATGGGCGCCGGCCTGCTCTTCCAGGGAGCCACCATCGCCGCACTCCTGTTCGACCGCTGAACTCCGCCGCTTATACTGAGCCCATGCCCGCTGATCCCCCGGCCCCCCGGCGACTGCTCATCGTGATGCCCACCTGGCTGGGCGACTGCGTCATGGCTGCGCCCACCCTCCGCGCCCTGCGCGAGCTCTACCCCCACGCCCACATCGCCGGCCTCATCGGCAGCGCCATCCAGCCCGTCCTCGAATCCGTCCCCTGGCTCGACCAGCTCATCGCCGCACCCAGACAGGGCACCTTCGCCCTCGCCCGCCGACTCGCCCGCGATGACTTCGACACCGCCGTGCTGCTGCCCAACAGCTTCCGCTCGGCCGCGCTGGTCCGCCTCGCCCGCATCCCCCGCCGCATCGGCTACGACCGCGACTGCCGCGCCTGGCTGCTCACCGACCACCTCCTGCCCCCGCGCGATCGCCGCGGCTTCACGCCCGTGCCCACGCGCGACTACTACCTCGGCCTCGCCCGCTACCTCGGCGCCACGAAGCCCGACCCGGCCATGCAGCTCTTCACCGACCCCGAATGCGACCGCCAGGCGGACGCACTGCTCGAAAAGCACGCCGCCACCGGCAGGCTCCTCCTGCTCAACCCCGGCGCGAGCAAGCTCGCCAAACGCTGGCCGGCCGATCGCTTCGCCGCCGTCGCCGACCAACTCGCCGAGAAGCACGGCCTCGTCCCCGCCGTCAGCGGCGCTCCCAGAGAACGCGACGTCCTCGACGCCGTGGTGAACGCCGCGAACGCGCCCGTGCTCAACCTCCTGGACGAAGGCATGAACCTCGCGCTGCTCAAGAGCGTCATGCGCCGCGCCCGCCTGCTCATCACCAACGACACCGGCCCGCGCCACCTCGCCGCCGCTTTGGGCACGCCGCTGGTCACCCTCTTCGGCCCGACCACGCCGGACTGGACCGAGATCGGCTGCCCCTTCGAGCAGCAGGTCGTCTGCGAGGGGGCCGTGACGAACATCGCCACGCCCGACGTCGCCGCCGCCGCCGAGACGCTGCTCGCCCAGCCTGCGGAGCAATCCTGAAATGACTATCCTGTTCGCTTCATGAAGCTGGCCCTGATCATCGAGCGCTTCTGGCCCGCCGGCGGCGGGGCCGAGCGGGGCACCCGCGAGGTGGCCGAGCAGCTCTGCGCCCGCGGCCACGAGGTGACCATCCTCTGCGGCCAGAGCGATCCCGCCTACGGCGAAGGCCAGCCCTACGCCGTGCGCATCTCCCCCTTCGGCCCGCCGCGCGACACCGCCCGGCTGCTCGCCTTCCGCGCCTGGACCGCCCGCCAGCTCGGCCGCGGCGGCTACGACGCCAGCCTCTCCGCCGCGATGACCCTGCCCGCCAGTGTCGTCCAGCCGCTCGGCGGCACCGTCCGCGAAACCCTCGCCCGCAACGTCGCCATGCGCACCAGCCCGCGAAAGCGGCTGACCAAAAAGCTCTCGATCGCGCTCTCGCCCAAGTACCAGACCATGCTCGCCCTCGAGCGGCAGACCGTCCGCAGCCGGCGCGTTCGCTACTTCGCCGCGATCAGCGACTACGTCGTCCGCCAGCTCACCGAAACCTGCGGCGTCGCCCCGGCCCGCGTGGAAATGGTCCTCAACGCCGTCGACCTCGAGCTCCCGCCCGCCGACCAGCGCGCAATCATCCGCCGCCAGGTCCGCGAGGCGTTTTCGATTCCCCAAAGCGCGACCGTCTACCTCTTCGCCGCCTTCAACCCCCGCCTCAAGGGGCTGCCGCAGCTCATCGAGGCCCTCGACCGCCTGCGCCAGCGCGAGCCGTCCGCCGTCCTCATGGTCGCGGGCCAGAGCGGCTACAGCGAGATCGAGCTGATCGACCGCCTCTCCCTGCGCGAGCACGTCCGGCTCGTCGGCCCGACCCGGAAGATGGCCGAGCTCTACGCCGCGGCCGACGTCACCGTCCTGCCGAGCTTCTACGACTCGTCGGGCCGAGTGGTGATCGAGTCCCTCCTCGCCGGTGTCCCCGCGGTGACGACCGCCTACGCCGGCGCTGCCGACCTCGTCGAGCGCGCGGATGGCCGGCGCTGCGGCCGGGTGATTGATGATCCCCGCCATACCGCCGCCCTCACCGATGCGCTGGCCGAACTCGCCGACCCCGAAGAGCGCCGCCGCTGCTCCGCCGCGACCGAAGGCATGGCCGAGATGCTCTCCCTGGGCCGCTACGTCGACCGCCTCGAGTCGCTGCTCAAGCGCTCAGCCGAGTAGGGGGGCTGTTCGGGTCTGTCCGGGCCGGGCGGCACGCCGGGGTCTTGCTCCCTCCGCTTTTCTTTCTCATCCGTGTCGATCTGTGTTCGTCTGTGGCTGATCAGCTTCCCCAGGCTCCTCCGCCGGCTCGACGCCGTGCTGGATCGCCCACAGGGCCGAGTACTTGATCACCGACCCCACCAGCGCCTTCCACGCGATCAGCAGACCGAAGCCGCCGTCGAGGAAGCTCTTCTTGACCAGGTAGAACTTGAGAAACGCCATCGGCGGGCGAAACACCAGGTCCCACCAGTGCGCCCGCTTGCCCCGGGCGTACATGTACCGCGCCACCGGCAGGGCGCGGCGATCCTCGAGCTGGCCGTCGAAATAGTCGCGATACTGCCCCGCGCTGGTCCGCTTGTGCTCCAGCCAGCCGCGCAGGTGCCCCAGCCGATCCGGGCTGCCCGGATAGCGGGCGTCGTGCAGCACGTGATCCCCCCAGCGAACACGCTCCTTGTGATAAAACCGCGTCTGCGCGTCGGGCCACCACGCCCGCACAGCCCGGCCCATCACGTGGTTCCGACGCGGCATGTCCAGCACGTCGTACTTCGCCAGCTTTTCAGCCGGGATCGCCTGAATCTCCTCCGCCAGCTTCGGCGACACCTCTTCATCCCCGTCCAGCAGCAGCACCCAGTCGTGGCTGGCGAGGTCGGTCGCCCACTTCTTCTGGCCCGTGTACCCGCGCCACGGCTCGACGAGATAGCGCGTCGCATACCGCCTCGCGATCTCGGGCGTCGCGTCCGTCGAGCCCGAGTCGACGATGATCAGCTCGTCCGCCCACGCCACCGATCGGCAGGCAGCCTCGAGCGTGTCAGCGACGTTCGCACAGCAGATAACCACGGACACGGGCTTCACGACACAGCCCCTTTCGATTGCCGTTCTTTCGCCCGGCGAAGCCACGCCAGCGCCTGACGCCGCTGCTTCCGCGGCAGCGGCCGAAGCGCCGCCAGCAGCGCCGGCAGATAAATCCGCGGCGGAATCCCCAGGTGCCACTCCTCCGGCAACGCCGCCAGCCGGTCCAGCATCAGCCCCGCAGCCGACCCGGGGCGGAATCGCCGCACCACGTCGGCCGTGTCGATGATCCAGAGCCGATCGCCGCTGAGGATGATGTTGCTCACCTTGAAATCGGTATGCACCAGCCGGCGCTGCGCCAGCTCGGCCGCCAGCCTCCCCACCCGCCGCGCCAGCTCGCGGGCGGTCCGGGCGTCCGCCTCCGGCGCGCGGAGGATCTCGCACAGCGGCTGACCTTCGACGTGCTCGAGCATCTGCTCCACCACGGGCGAGCCGCCCCCCGCGCGGATCCGCCAGGGTCCCAGCACGGCCGGCGTGCTCAGCCCCGCCCGCCTCAGCCGGCGCGTGCCCCGCCTCGTACGCTGCACCGGGGCGTGGCCCAGGATCAGCTTGAGCAGCATCAGCCAGCTCAGCGGCCAGCGCTTGCAGGTCTTCGCCGCCTCGCCCGGCCGGCGCACCCGCCAGACGCCCGACTTGGGCTGACGCTTGTAGCACGCCTGCGCATCCCCGGGCGCAGCCGGGGCCTCGGGCAGCCGGACCAGCGGCAGCGGAATCAGGCGGCGACAGCGGGGGAGCGAGCAGGCCAAGACGACATTATAATGACTTGCCGCCAGCCGACCGGCGACCCAGCCAGCCCGGGGGCAATGCCGATTTGCCACCGCCGCTTGCATCGGCGGGAGCTTCTGGTCTATAATGCCCGGCTCTGAATACTGATACCCGAGGACGGTTATGCCCACGATCAACCAACTGCTTCGCAAGCCGCGCAAGACCCCCAAGGCCAAGAGTAAGGTCCGCGACCTCGAGGCGTCGCCCCAGAAGCGGGGCGTCTGCCTGCAGGTCAAGACCGTGACGCCCAAAAAGCCGAACTCCGCCCTGCGCAAGGTCGCCCGTGTTCGGCTGAGCAACGGCCGGGAGATCACCGCGTATATCGGCGGCGAAGGCCACAACCTCCAGGAGCACAGCATCGTGCTGGTCCGCGGCGGCCGGGTCCGCGACCTGCCCGGCGTGCGCTACCACGTCGTCCGCGGCTCCCTGGACACCCTCGGCGTCGACGGCCGGGGCCAGGGCCGGTCCAAGTACGGCGTCAAGAAGGCTCAGTAAAATCAATCCCCGGCCGGCGCGCGCCGGCCGATCCAACCCTTTTCCCGCGGCAAGTAATCGTCGGCAGCCGCCGGCGGTGAACAGACGCCCCCGCGATCCCACGCGGGGTGGATGAGCCGCAAGGAGACACGCGATGCCCCAAGGTCGCTGGACCAAGTCCGAAGAGCAACTCAAGCCCGACCCCCGTTACGGGGACAAGGTGCTCGCCCGTTTCATCAACTGCGTGATGCGCGACGGCAAGAAGTCCCGCGCTCAGCGGATCATCTACAACGCCTTCGACGAGATCGAGAAGCGCACCAAGGGTGAGCCCACCGCGCTGGAGATCTTCCACAAGGCGCTCGACAACGTCAAGCCCAACGTCGAGGTCCGCTCCAAGCGCGTCGGCGGCGCCAACTACCAGGTGCCCATGCAGGTCAACCGCCGCCGGCAGCAGAGCCTCGCCTTCCGCTGGCTCATCAACTCGTCGCGATCCGACAAGGGCAAGCCGATGCACCTTCGCCTCGCCCGCGAGCTGATGGACGCCGCCCGCGGCGAAGGCCGCTCCGTCCAGACCCGCGACCAGACGCACCGCATGGCCGACGCCAACAAGGCGTTCGCCCACTTCGCCTGGTAAATCCCGGCGAGCGGAAGCAAATGACCGACCTCACAGCCCCTTCCCTCGCCGGAAGGGGCTTTTTTTGTCGCCCGGGTGAACCACGAAGACGCGAAGGCGGGAAGAGATCACGAAGAAGAGAAGAGGGGGAGGCAGTTGAAAGAAATGAGAGGGAGCCAAAGGAGTCAGCCTCTAGCCTCTAACCTCTAGCCTCTAACTTATGAACCGCTACCACCGTCAGATGCTCGTGCCCGGCGTCGGGGAAGAAGGGCAGCAGAAGCTCCTCGCCTCCCGCGTCCTCCTCGTCGGCTGCGGCGGACTGGGCACCACCCTCGCCGGCCTCCTCGCCCGGGC
Source organism: Phycisphaeraceae bacterium (assembly GCA_046540025.1). Lineage (GTDB taxonomy): Bacteria > Planctomycetota > Phycisphaerae > Phycisphaerales > Phycisphaeraceae > JBKHFW01. The sequence continues at coordinate 22,768 of JBKHFW010000027.1, read as the reverse complement.
CGGCGTGGGCCACCTCGTCATCGCCGACCGCGACTTCGTCGAGCTCACCAACCTCCCCCGGCAGGTTCTTTTCACCGAAAGCGACGCCGAGCAGCACCTGCCCAAGGCCGAGGCCGCCCGCCGGCACCTCGCGGAGGCCAATTCCCAGGTGCAGATCGATGCCGTCGTGGACGACGTCAGCCACCAGAACCTCGAACGCCTCGCCGACGGCTGCGACCTCCTGCTCGACGGCACGGACAACTTCGAAACCCGCTTCCTCCTCAACGACGCTGCGGTCAAGCTCGGCCTGCCCTACGTCTACGGCGGGGCGGTCGGCACGTCCGGCATGATGCTGCCCATCCTCCCGCACACCCCCGCCGGCGACCGCCCCTGGGAAACGGCCGGCAAGGCGAGCCCCTGCCTCCGCTGCCTCTTCGGCGAGGCCCCGCCGCCCGGCTCCGCCCCCACCTGCGACACCGCCGGCGTGCTCGGCTCCACCGTCTCCATCGTCGCCAGCTGGCAGGTCAGCGAAGCGATCAAGATCCTCCTCGGCCAGTGGGACGCCGTGGCCGACCACCTCCTCAGCCTCGACTTCTGGCACAACAGCGTCCGCCAGCTCGATGTCACGGCCAGCTACCAGCCGGGCGAGTGCCCCTGCTGCGGGCAGCGGCAGTTCGAATACCTCACCGGCCGACTCGCCAGCCGCGGCCGAACGCTCTGCGGCCGAGGCGGCGTGCAGCTCACCCAGTACCAGCGCCGTGCCGGCCAGGAGCTCGACCTCGAAGCCATCGCCCGCCGCCTCGCCCCGCACGGCGAGGTGAAGCGCAACCCCTTCATGCTCCGCGTCGAACTCGACGACGCCGGCAACCGCTACACGCTCACCCTCTTCCCCGACGGCCGCGCCATCGTCCAGGGCACGCAGGAGCCGTCCGTCGCCAAAAGCCTCTACGCCAGGTACGTCGGGGTGTAGAGGCGGGAGGCCAGGGCTGACAGTTGAAGACGAAAGATTGAACCCTCCCCCTCACCCCTCCAGCGCATACTCCCGCATGCGCACGTCGTCGCCGTCCAGCTCGTACACCCGCCACGCGTAGGGCGGCCGGGCCAGCGCCGGGGCGACGCTGAACGCCGTTTCGCCCAGGTGCGTCATGGCCGTGCCGTCGTGAAAGTGCCCGCTCAGTGACAGCCGCACGCGCCCGGACCCGGCCACGCGCTCGGCGAGCTGCTCGCTGTCCGCGTAGTTGTACGGCCAGATGAGCTGCGACGACTCCAGCACCGGCCAGATGACGTAGTGCTGCACGTGCACCTGCGGCGAATCGTCCGCATCCGCGAGGCACGCCTCCATCCGCTCCCGGCTGAGCCCGCGCCGCTGCGGCAGGTGACCCTCCCCCTCGTGGTCGTCGAACAGCACGAACCGGTACCCGCCCAGCCTCAGCTCCTCCGGCCGCGACCCGAAGACCCGCCGAAACGGATGCTCCCAGTCGTGATTGCCGGCAATCGCGCACCACGTCAGCCCGGTCTGCTCCAGCCGGTCCAGGATGAGCCGGTAATCCTCCGCCGCCTGATCGAATGCCTCGGCCGGCACCGCCTCGGGGTCGGTCAGCCAGTCGTCGGGCACGTCGAGCAGGTCGCCCGTCACGACGACGAGGTCGGGCCGCTGCTCGACGATCCGCTCCAGCGTCCGCCTGAGAATGCCCGGCATCGCGCGGGCCGACCGCCGGGGCGAATCGATCTCGCCCGGGATCGCCTGGCGAAGGTGAAAATCAGTCAGGTGGGCAATGCGCATGGACCTGATCATGCGCTGCTTCGCCGGGAAAGGCAAAGGGCAACCGCCCCTCGAGCCGGGGCAGAGCGCAGCGCCGCCCCGGGTATCGCTGCGGCGAATCGACTTCCCTGGGCGCCGCGGCCGTACCCCGGGCGGCGCTCGCGGGCTCGCTCTGGCCCGGCTTGGGGCAAATGAGCTTCCCGGCCTGCGCGTTTCTCTTCGTGCCCCTTCGATCTCTTCGCGCCTTCGTGGTTCACGTTCACAGAAAAACCCGGTCCCCTGCGGACAGGGACCGGGCTGGAGGCGAGCGGGTTCGGTGTCAGAAGGCGACGCTGACGCCGACGGTGCCGAAGACGGCGGTGTCGTCGTCGCCCGTGCCGAAGTCGGCGCTGATGTCCCGGGCCGTGTCACCGAGGTAAAGCCCGTACACCCCGCCGCCGAGCGACCAGTTCTCGTCCAGCGGCATGCTCGCGGCGAGCCCCACCTGCACGAAGCCGAACGTGTCGTCCTCCCCGGCCGGGTTCTCGTAGTAGTCGTCCAGGCTCAGGCCCACGGCCACCGGCACGCTCAGCGTGATGTCGTGATCCTGGCTCATGTTCATGGCCCAGCTCGGCTCGATGCCCAGCTCGAGGTAGGTGCCCTCGTTCGTCCCGGCGTCCGAGCCGCCGGAGGTCTCGTAGGCGAGCAGCGCGTACGGCGCCAGGCCCCAGCTCTCGCTGTCGTCGTAGCTGATCGAGAGGTCGATCTCCTCGGCAAACGTGATGTCGCCCGCCGGGCTGTAGAGATTCACGTAGCTCACGTCCACGCCCCAGCCGCCCGGCAGCGAAAAGGCGAGCCCGGCGTAGAGGTCGCGCTCGAACCACTCGTCCTCGTCCACCTCGTGGATGCTGTTCCAGGTGCCCGCGTAGGGCGACACCGTCACCTCATCGCCCAACTCGAACTCGCCCAGGGCGATCTCCGCCCACGGCTGCACGATGAGCCCCTCGTTCTGCTGCCCGATGCCGCGGAACCAGTACTCGCTGGTCACGTCGACCCCGGCCTCGAAGCTCAGGTCCATCGGCGTCTCGGAAGCGAACTCCCGCTGCGCCCCCTCGCCGTCCTCCTGCCCCCACGCCTGCGCGGCCCCGAGCGTCGCCGCCCCGGCCAGGGCCACGAACAGGATCAGCCGACGTCCGATGTGCATCTTCTCGTTCACGATTGACTCCTTCGTCTCCTGGAGAGATCCAGCCTTCGACTGCCACCGGCAGCCACGTCGCCCTTCCTTCTGGCGAAAGTGATGCCAGATGAGGCGTATCCTGTCCCGGCGAGAGCCGGCCCCATCTCCAAGTGTCGATCCAGAAGCCGTTTGCGTAAATCTGAAATTCATCCCGGCGCGGAGCTTCGCCTGCGCAAAAAACAGACATGCCCCCTCAGGGCTGCCTTAAATAAAGGCAAATCCAACCTTCCCTCCGCATGAACTGGGGGATCTCCCCAAGCCGGGGCAGAGCGCAGCGCCGCCCCGGGTATCGCTGCTCGAGCCCTTTTGTGCCCTCTTGGTGTCCCTGGTGTCTTGGTGGTTTTCCTCTCTGCGCATCAAAACAAACCCGCTCCATCGTCGTGTCCCTTCGCGTCTTCGTGGTTCCCGGCGCGCAAAAACGCCCCGCTGCATCGAGCGGGGCGTGGGTCGGGCTCCGGCAGTCGGCCGCCCCGTCATGCCGGCGTCAGGCCGCGGTAGAGCTCCTGCACGCGCTGGGACTGCTGCTTGCGCACCGTCTCCAGCGTCAGGCGGGCGATCTTGAAGTTCTGCTCCTCCTCGGGCACCAGTCGGCAGTGCTCCTGAATGGTCTGGTAGAGGAACTTGAACGCGTCCCGCGGCTGGTGCATCTGGTCGAGGCCGTCGATCAGCATCTCCCGGCTGACGTCCTCGGCAAACAGGTCGGTCAGCGACACCGCCTCGGCATCTTCGCTCTGGCACGCCTGGAGACGCATCGTGCACAGGTCGTACAGCGTCGTGCCCGACCAGGTCAGACGGTCGATCATGTTCTGCTTGTCCAGCCGGGCCTCCTGGAAGAACTGCGCGCTCTCGCGGTGCAGCATGTGCCGCAGCTCGATGGGCAGAAGCAGCTTCACCCCCACGCCGCGCTGCTGGAGGAACTTGTTGTCGAACATCGGCCAGACGATCGCCCGCATCTTCTCCGGGTCGCCGCTCACCAGCGTCGGCTCGTCCACGCGGTCCACCAGCACCATGATGCCGGTGTAGCCGAACCGCCCGAGCACCTCGAGCAGGTGGCGGGTGAGCTGATAGCGCGCGTCGCTCGCCCCCTCCGAGCCGGCGATCGGCAGCGGCTGGCGGGCAAGGTCCTTCTCCGAAAGATCGCCCAGCATGTGCTGGAGGTCGCCGCCGCTGCGGTTGATGGCGGGCATGTCCCGGCGGACCTGCCGCGCCCGGCTCCACAGCCGGGCCTTGCGCCAGAGCCAGTAGCCCCAGCTCGCCGCCGCCCCGGCAATCAGCACGCCCAGCGTGACCAGCAGCCAGATCGGGTCGTTCTCGACCGCCCACACCGCCACGCCGAAGCCGATCGCCAGCAGCAGCAGCCCCGTCGCCAGATGCCGCATGAGCACCAGCGGCACCCGCCAGCCCAGCCGCAGCCGGCTGCGCAGCCGGCTCCATCGGCCCTCCAGCGAGCCCGTCCGCGGCTGGTCGTACATCGCCGCCAGCACGGCCAGGTCCACGCGGGTCTGCCGCGGCATCTGACGAATCGTCCTGTCCACCTCCTCGGGCAGCTCGACCGGCTCCTGGTCGCCGGCCGACTCGCCCAGCAGGGCGTCGGCGAGGCGCGTCACCGCCAGCGAAAGAATCGCATCCTGGTGGTCCTCGAGGCGGATGTGCTCCAGCACCGCCTCGGCGTCCTGCTTGCGCGTGCGCAAGAGGTTGTCCAGCACCGGGTTGAAATCGTCGTAGGGCACGATCAGCACCCGCTCGTCAGGATGCTCGTGGTTGTGCTCGGCAACCTGCCTGCCCAGGCGCAGGCGAATCGCCGTCTTGCCGCTGCCCTTTTCCCCGAACACGACGGCCGTGCTCGGGCGGTCCAGTCGGCCGAGGATCTTGGCGAAATCCGGATGGTTCGGCGCCGCGTCCACAAGGCGGTCGAAAACCGGGTCGTGCCGGGCTTCTTCGGCGCCGAACGGGTTCTGTTCCAGGCTGTAGTGGGCGAGAAAGGTCTCGATATTCATGCCGGGTTCCTGCTCAGCGTCTCACGTGCCGGGGGCGGATGCTTCGGCTGCGGCTGCCTACACTTTCGCCGTGGAGGCCGGCCGCGGCCGGTGAATCGTTCTAAAAGAGGGACGGCCCCGGGCCGTCCGCAGCCTTCTATATAGTAGACTATTCAACATGGCTGACAGCCCCAACACGGAAACGGATAAGAAAACCCTCCAGGGCGCCGAGCCGCCCGTCGCCACGCCCGAGCAGCGCGACGAGGCCGTGGACCTCGCCTTCAGCTACCGCGGCGACGTGACCATCGAGACCGCCGACGGCCGGGAACTCGAGGGTTTCGTGTATGATCGCAGGCAGATCGGCGGCAAGCCGCACCTGCGGATGATGCTCAAGGATAGCGGCGCGCGGGAAGTGGTCCCCTGCGAGAGCATCCGCCGCCTCGCTCTCACCGGCAAGGATCCCGCGGCCGGCAAGAGCTGGGAAACCTGGGTCCGCAAGTACGTCGAAAAGAAGCAGCGGGGCGAGTCGGCCAACCTCTATCCGGACGTGCAATGACGCATCGCAGGTGCCATCTCGCGGATCGGCCGGGTGCCCGGTGGGGGCGATGGCGCTACGCCAGCTCCCGCTGGTGGTGGTGACGCCGCGCCCGCTTCGCCGCCGCTTCTCGCGCCCCGCGCGACGCTTCGCACCCAAAACCGGAACCGGCTACCCATGCCTCGCAATCAGCCCGACTTCGACGCTTTCGCCCGGCTCGCCCGCGCCACGCCCGACCAGGGCGGGGGCAATCTCGTTCCCCTGTTCCGCCGACTGTTCAGCGACCCGCTCACCCCGGTGCTCGCTTACCGCCGGCTCGTCCAGCCCGACCCGCGCCTCGCGCCGAGCTTCCTGCTCGAGTCCGTCGAGGGCGGCGCCCGCATCGGCCGGTACAGCTACCTCGGCGCCCAGCCCATCGCCGAGGTCATCGCCCGAGGCCACGACGTCGAGTACCGCGACCACCGCGACCCGGCCCGCAGTCGGCAATACCACAGCGACGACCCGCTCAGCGAGATGGATCGGCTGACCGCCGACCGCACCCTCGCTCGCACGCCGGGCCTGCCGGACTTCACCGGCGGCTGGGTCGGCTACGCCGGCTACGACACGGTCCGCTACCTCGAGGGCGAAAAGCTCGCCAGCCCCCCGCCCGACGACCGGAACCTGCCCGACCTGCACATGCAGCTCTACAACGACGTCGTCGCCTTCGACCACGTCCAGAAGACGCTGCTGGTGATCACCCACGTCCGCACCGACGAGTTCGACTCGCTCGAGGCCGGCTACGACTGGGGGCAGAGCCGCCTGGACGAACTGGTCCGCCGACTCGTCCATCCGCGCGCCGGGCAGGGGCCCGAAGGCGGCGAGCTGCCCGAGGGGCACGTCGACCTTTCCGCCCCGCCGCCGACGCTCCCGACCAGCAACATGGGCGAGGGCGGCTACCAGGCCGCCGTGCGCCAGGCGAAGCAGTACATCGCGGCCGGCGACATCTTCCAGGTCGTGCCCAGCCAGCGGTTCGAGCTGCGCACGCAGGCCGACCCGTTCGACGTCTACCGGTCGCTGCGAGTGATCAACCCCTCGCCCTACATGTTCTACCTCCAGGCGGAGGGGGCGATCCTCGTCGGCTCGAGCCCGGAAATCCTCTGCCGCGTCGACGGCCGGGAGATCACCAACCGCCCGCTCGCCGGCACGCGCCATCGCGGCGGAACCGAGGCGGAGGACCGGGCGCTTGCGGACGAACTGCTCGCCGACCCCAAGGACCGGGCCGAGCACATCATGCTCGTCGATCTTGGCCGAAACGACGTCGGCCGGGTCAGCGAGCCCGGGAGCGTCGCGCTGCCCGAGGTGCTCGCGATCGAGCGCTACAGCCACGTCATGCACATCTCCTCGACCGTGACGGGGACGCTCAAGGAAGGCCTCAGCCCGTGGGAGGCGCTGCGGGTGAGCCTGCCGGTGGGCACGGTGAGCGGGGCGCCGAAGATCCGGGCCATGCAGATCATCGACGAGCTCGAGCCCGGCCGGCGCGGCCCCTACGCCGGCGCGGTAGGCTACGCCGACTTCGCCGGCAACCTGGACATGGCGATCGCGCTGCGCACCATGGTCGTGCTCCCGCCCGGCGAGCCCGGCGGCGACTGGCGGGTGCACCTCCAGGCCGGGGCGGGCATCGTCGCCGACTCCGACCCCGACGCCGAGCACCAGGAGACGGTGAACAAGGCCGCCGCCCTGGCGAAGTCGGTCGAGCTCGCGGAGAAGACGTTTCTGAACCAGGCGCCCGCGCCCGCTTCACGCGGCGGGGCGTGAATTTCGTAAGGGAGAGACTGATGATCCACAGGCACATGCGCACGCTCGTGGCGGTTGTCGCGGCCGCACTCGCTCCGCTCTGCTTCGCCGCGGAGCCGTGGGAGGACGCGATCCCGCTTCAGGAAAACGCCACCTTCCTCACCGTCGGCAACAGCCTCACCGGCAGGCGCAGCGGCGGCGTGGCCGGGTACATGGACCTCATGCTCCAGAAGGAGCCGGGCTTCTCCATCCAGTGGGGCCGGCTCTCCAAGTGGGGCAAGGGCTTGGACGTCCACACCGAGGCGGAAAACTACCAGGGCGCCGGCGGCTCCGAAGCCGAGGGACTCGTCCGCGCGGATGAAGGCGTCTACGCCAACATCCTCAAGGGCCCGACCGAAGGCGCGGACGCCTGGGACGTCGTCGTGCTTCAGGGCTACGAGTTCGACAAGCGCGAAGACCCGACCACCTTCTTCAACTACGTCCGACGACTCGACCAGGCGATCCGCAAGCAGGGCGGCCACACCGTCCTCTTCGCCCGCTACGGCGGCTACCACGGCAGCTTCGAGGAGTTCGCCGAACTGCAGAACCGCCTCGACGCCCACTACACCCGCATCGGCCGGGAACTCGGCGCGACCGTCGTGCCCACATCGAAGGTCTTCCTCGAAGCCGCCCGCGACGAAAACCGCCCCGAAGGCGCGGACAAGTACTGGCTCTACTCCGAAGACCACGGCCACCCGAATAACTACGGCAAGGCCGCCTACATGTACGCCTTCTACGGCGAACTCGCCCGCCGCTCGCCCCTCGGCGTCAATCTCGCCGACGGCATCATCGCCGATCTCGACCCCGAGAAGGACGCGGCGCTCCAGCAGATCGCCTGGGACGTCGTTCAGCAGCAGGCCGAGTGGGACGACCCCGGCTATCTCGAGCCGGCACGCAACGGCGCCGTCGCCGGCCTCTACGACCCCGACACCGGCGAGATGAAGCTCACCATCACCGGCGAAGTCACCGGCGTCCGCCTCGGCTCGCCGAACGCGGCCCTGATGAAGCCCGGCAGCGCCCCCGAACTCGCCGACCAGGCGCCGGTGCAGGCCGACGAGGCGATCCTCGCCTGGTACGACGAGGCCGGCCTGGCCGAGGGAACCTACGACCTCGGGCAGATCGCCGAGCCCGGCACCCCGGTGGAGAAACTCTTCTTCGCCTTCACGCCCGGCAAAGGCGACGTCGCCGAGGTGAACCTGATCGCCCCGTGAGTCGCCCCCCCCAGGCCCGGACAAGGGCAGCGCTGCCCGGGATCTGCCGCTGAGTCCGTGCGTCGCGGCCCGCCGACTCCGCGGCAGCGCGGCGCTTGTCGCGGTTTGCGCGCGTTCGCCACCGGTTCATCCTTGCATTCGTGGTCTCGGTCGGGCATAGTGTGGGGGAGAGATCCGCACCGCGGGATATGCCGCAGCGCTGATCTTCCCGCCTCGGGAGGAATTCGATAACCAAGGAGAGGAAGAAAGATGATGCATCATCTGCTGAGGGCCGGCGTTGCCCTGTGTGCCGCTGCGCTGGTGACAGGCTCCGCCCTGGGCACTGAGCCGTGGGACAACGCGATCCCGCTCGATCAGGAGTCCTGTTTTCTGACCGTCGGCAACAGCCTGACCGGCCTCAAGCAGGGCGGCGTGGCCGGCTACATGGACCTCGCCATGCAGAAGGACCTGGGCTACGGCATCGAGTGGGGCCGGCTGTCCAAGTGGGGCAAGGGCCTTGACACCCACTACCAGGCCGACAGCTACCCCGAGTCTGACGCGGGTGGCCTGGTCGACCCCAGCAAGCGGGCGTTCGAGACGATCCTCGACGGCCCGACCGACGGCGCCGATCGCTGGGACGTCGTCGCCGTCCAGGGCTACAGCATGGACACGGACCAGGATCCGACCGCGTTCCACAACTACGTCCGCAAGTTCGACCAGGTGATCCGCAAGCAGGGCGGTCAGACGACGCTGTTCGCCCGCTACGGCGGCTACCACGACAGCTTCAGCCAGTTCGAAACGCTCCAGAACCGCATCGACAGCAACTACCAGAGCATCGGCCGGGAACTCGGCGCCCCGGTCGTGCCCAGTTCCAAGGTGTTTCTCGAAGCGACCCGCGTCAGCCAGCGCCCCGACGACGCGGGCGAGTACTGGCTGTACGCCGACGACCACGGGCACCCCAGCGACTACGGCAAGCTGGCGTACATGTATGCCTTCTACGGCATGCTGACCCACCGCTCGCCGGTCGGGCTCGACCTGGGCGATCAGATCATCCCCGTCAGCGACCCCGCGAAGGACGAGTTCCTCCAGCAGACCGCCTGGCAGGTGGTCAAGGACCAAGTCGCCTGGGATGAGCCAGGCTACACCGGGCCCGCCCGCAACGGCGAGGTGACTGCCGAGTACGACGCCGAGACCGGCGAGGTGACGCTGACCGTCACCGGCGACGTGACCGGCATCCGCCTCGGCTCGCCTGCCACGCAGCTCATGCAGGCGTTTGCCGCCAGCGCGATCGACGGCGAAGCCGCCGTGCAGGCCGACAGCGAGATCCTCGCCTGGCACGACGAGCAGGGCTTCGCCGAGGGCACCTACGAACTCGGGCAGATCGTCACGCCCGGCACGGATTACGACGAATCGCTCCTGTTCGCCTACACGCCCGGCGAGGGCGGAGTGGGCGAGATGGCGCTGATCCCCGAGCCGGCGAGCCTGGCGATGCTGGGGCTGTCCGGCCTGCTGCTCGTGCGCCGCCGCCGAACGCACGCCTGATCGGCCGCCAACCCCAGCGATGCACCGGCCCGGGCGCTGCGGCGTCCGGGCCTTTGTCGTGCTGGGGGACGCCTGCATCCGGGGATCGGGGCAGGCGAAAGGGCGAATCGGGCCTCCCTTGTCGCGATGCGGGGCGGGAGAAGCTAAAATCGGGGGTAGTTGCCTGCCCACGCGGGAGGCTGCTGAGCCTGTCTCTTGCAGAGAACAACACGGAGAACGCTGTATGCGCGGCAAGGTCCCATCCATGGCACGATCCGGTGCGCTGTTCTTCCTGCCGCTGCTGCTGCTCTCGGCCGTCAGCTTGACGCAGGTGCTGGCGCAGGAGCAGGAGCCGGCGCCGCCTGAGATGACCATCGACGTCGACGCGCTGCTCCGCAGCCCCGGCGTGCTCGACGACCGGGTTGCCGGCCCGGTCTGGCAGGTCGAGGCCCGACAGACGCGGCAGCTCGTCCAGATTCCCCTCGAGGTCGGACAGATCGAGCAGGAGGTGAGCCTGAACCAGCCGCCGTTCGACGTCCGAGGCGGGCGCTTCGTCGCCTGGCGGATCGTCACCGGAGGCGAGGGCGAGGTCGCAGACTCGTCCGGCCGATCCTCGCGCAGCGGACGCTCCAGCCGGGGCGGCCCCCCCCCCGGCCTCGAAGGCGCGCCGCCCGAGGTGGTCGCCGAGATCATGCGCTCCCGCCGAGGCTCCGGCAGCTCGCGTCCCCCATCCTCACGCCGACGCTCGACAGGCGACATGGACGACGTGACCATCGACACCAGCGACGGCGTCCCCGCCGACGCCCCGCATCTCACCCGCGAAGTGACGCTCCTGCCCACCGGCCGAATCCAGTGGGAAATCGACCGCTTCATCCCAGGCGGCGAAGTCGCCCAGGGCAGCAGCGGCTACCAGCTCAAGCTCCAGCCCGAGCGGCTGCGCGACATGCAGCCCGAACGGCCCGGCGTCGACCGGCGCGCTCCGCAGCGGAGCCGGGGCGGACCGCCGCCTCACGCACGCGACCGCAACGCACGTTCCCAGCGGTCGGCGGGCTCGCTGGCGGACCGCCGCGAGCAGCTCGCCCGCCGGCGCGAGGAGCTCCAGGAATTCCGCGAGGAGATGCAGGAATACCGCGAGCTGCGACAGACCGTGCAGGACCTGCCCGAGCAGTTCGAAACCGACATGCCCCCGCGCCTCTGGGCGGTGTACGAGATCACCTCGCTTCGGCCCGAGCTGCGCCTGGAAGGCCCCGAGCCGCTGCCGTGGGAAATCGACCTCGAAGACCTCGACCGCATCCGCGCCCTCGCCGGCGGCGGGGCGGACGAAGAGCAGTACCTCCGCCTCGAGCAGCTCGCCCAGCAGGGTCACCCGCTGACCGATCGGCTGATCGCCACGGCGCTGGCGATGTCCGGCGCCGCCGACGAACTCGAAGACCAGTCCCCCGCGGCCGGCCTGTTCGAGCACGTCTTCAGCAGCCCCGACAGGCGGGCCCGCCAGACCGCGGCCGACGCGCTCGCCAACAGCGAGCAGTCCAGCGAGCAGCGGCTTCAGCTTCTCCGCCGGGCGGCCGAGAGCGACGACGGGCGGATCCAGCTCGCCGCCCTGCGGGGCCTGATGAAATCCGAGGCGGCCGCCGACGTCAGCCGGCTCGGCAGCATGCTCGACGTCGCCAACCAGCTCCTGCACCGCCCGGACGGCCCGGAGCCGGCGGTCGTGCTGGGCGAGGTGATTGCCGCGCTCGGCTTCGCTGACGAGCGCGATCCCGACCAGGAGCGGCTGACCACGGCGACCGAGTCCATCCGCCTCGCCGACCTGCCCGCGGACCGCCAGGCCCTTGCCATCGATTTCGTGACCAGCGCAGCGAAAAGTTCGCCGCTGGCAGCGAACTGGCTCGACAAGCAACTGCTTTCGCCCGAGAGCACGCAGCTCGCGTCGGATGCGCTGCAGACCCTCGCCGAGGCCGAGGTCCCCACGCCCGCCCCCGCCGAGCAGGAGCCGCAGCAGGACCAGTTCGCCGACATGCCCCCCGAGGTGCGGGCCGAGCTGATGGGGCGACAGCCACGCGGTGACGATGCGCCGCGCTACATCCCGCTGACCTCCGCCGGGCACAACCTCTTCCACTGGCTCGGCAGCGAAAATGCCCAGGCGAGCGCGCTGGCGTGGCAGGCGCTCGAGCAGTTCCAGCTCGGTGAGCCCGAACGGCGCCGGTCCGATGACGAGGAGCAGCAGATCGACCCCTACCAGAAGCTGCTGGACACCGCCCTCGCCCGCAGCGACACGCCGGCGGCGCTCGTGCCCGTGCTCGCCCGCCACGAAGGCGAGTCGGCCGGCCGGGCGCTGATGCAGGTGGTCGCCCGCGGCGACGCCGAGGCGGCCGCGGCCGCGAGTCGGCAGCTCATCGAAAGCGACTACCGCATCAGCCGCCTGCTCCGCGATCTCGACCCGAAGATGCGGACGCAGTTCGCGGCCGGGCTCTACCAGGCCCGGATCGGCGAATCGCCGAAGGTGGTCGGCCTGCTCGCCCAGGACGACCGGGGCGCCCGGAGCGTCATGAACTGGCTCGGCGACGAGCTCGCGTCCGGCGTCCTGCCCCGCCCGGCCCAGTGGATCGAGGCCTTCGACGGCAACGAGGAGCGGCTGCTGCGCCTGGTCGAATCCAGCGACCAGAGCGTCTCGACCGGCGCCGCGGCAACGCTCGTGCGCGCCATCGGCGGCACCGACGAGGAAGCAGCGAAGCTCGCCCAGGCGATCCGCGGCGGCGAAGAGCCCGAGACCGCCTGGGGCCGGCTCAAGCAGGACATCTTCACCCGCCGCCTCCAGAACGCGGCCGGGCGGTACAACCTGATCGTGCGCATCCGCCAGTCGGAAGAGGCGGGCGAGATGCCCGAGATCGACCCGATGATGCCCCGCGAAGTGCAGGAGGACCTGCTCGCCCAGCGACGCGACATGGCGCGGGCCAGCCGGGAGGCGCCGGTGAAGGAGGAGATCAATCTCGGCAAGGTCGAGCTGGTCGCCGACGGACAGTCGCTGCGGCTGAGCAATCAGATGCTCACGCTGAGCGTGCCGGAGACGCAGCTCGCCATCCGCGTCGACCGCCTCACCGAGCTCAAGAACCTGCCCAGCGAGGAGCTGCGCGACATGCCGTTCGAGCAGATCCGCGAGCCGCTGGACCTGCTCCCCCAGCGGGCGGGCGCCTGGCAGGGCGGCACGTCCGTCCCCGACGGCAGCTACCTCGAGATCCGCCTCGAGCCGGTGAGCTGATCCCCCGCCGCCCCGCCCGGGCCGGCCCGGCCACACGATTCGCCCGCAGTCGGCAGCACGCGCCGGCTGCGGGTTTTTCACGCCGCGATCGTCGGCGGGGCCGTGCACGTTCATCGGGTGGCACGTGGGGCAGCGCAAATGAAACCTGACCCGGCAATGGCCTGTGGCGCGTCCGCCGCTGAAGCTTCCCCGGCCCGCGCTTCGGCCTCACCCGCCCGGAAAGACCAGGCGGGCCCGCGTGACAGGCCGGGTTACTCGGACGGGTCGGACTCGCCCTTCGACTCCGGCTCGTCGCGGGGTTCGAGGTCGTCGATGCGGGGCAAATGCTTGAGCCCCCGGCGGGGTCGGCCGGCCTTCTTGGCGGCCTTCCGCTGCGGGGGCGGGTTACCCGGTTCACCGCGCTGGGCCCGCTCGGCCGCCTCCCGGGTGGAGAGCAGGAGGGCCTGTTCCTTGCGGATGCGTTCGATCATCCGCTCGACCCCGGCCGAGACGTCGGCGCGGATCACCTCTTCGAGGTACCGGCCCTGGACTTCGGGTTCGGCCCGGAGAAACATGAGGATGGCCGCACTGAGCACCATGCCTTTCTGCTTTCCGTGGCCGTAGATCTGGCAGGCCTCGTTGAACTCGTCGAGGAGCTGCTCGGGAATCGCGAGGTTGAGCGCCTTTTTTCGGGCCATGGGCTGAGCTGCCGGAGGAGGGTCGGGGGAATCGGGTGAACTTCTACCATCAGGATAGCGTGGGCCATTTGTGATTTGTTCATGATATGATTGTTGACACATCCGGGCGGTTGCAGATAATGGACCTGCACCCGGAGCGGCCGACCGGGTTGCCGTCTCCGGGGCGGCACCGCCGGCGGCGACAGGCTTCGGCAACGGGATCGACTTCGGGGGCTCGGCTCCCGGAGCACGGGCGACCGGGGCCGCCGCGGGGAAACCGGGGCGGGAGGACGCTGGGAGGTAGCCGGGGGTTCCGGGGCCGGGAGTTCCGGGGGAGCCGGGGAGCCGGGGAGCCGGGGGGGGGGAGGGTTGGAGGGGCCGCGAGCCGGACCACGCGCCGGGGCGTGGCCGGGCCTCGTCGGCCGGGCCGTGGCGTGCGGGGATGGGCAGATCGTGGTGTGAGCCAGAGTCGAGGAGTGAGCCATGAAACGGGATCAGCCGCAGACCTCGGACGCCGCCGTGCTCGGGCAGCTTCTGCGTCTGCCGGACATGCCCGGCAGCGACTACGTCCGGGCCCCGCTGCCCCCCGCCGTGCGGGACGTGCTCCGCGACGCCGATCGACCGCTGCTCAAGACGCTGCTGGCGGAAGTGGTGTACCGGCTCGAGCAGACCCGGGCGCCGCAGTGACGCCGCCCCGCGGGGGGCGTTCGCCGGCCTGCCTTCCCGGGAGGGTGGGGGCCGTCCAGTCAGAAGTGCAGCCCGCCCCGGCAGCAGGACGCCGCCACCCGTCTGCCGCGCGGCACCGGGCCGACAGGGGGAATGGCCGCCGGACCACACCGCCGTTGCGGGGCAGAGCCTGCTCTCACCCCCAGAGCAGCCTGTCCCGCACGGTCCTCACGAGGGCGGACGTGTTTCGCGACGGCACCGCCTTCCGGTGGGGGGGGCTGGCAAAGCAGGCGGTGAGCGGGAAAAACCAGCACCGCATGGCCATGGGGTGCCTGCGAGACGAACCGCTGGGCTTGCCGGCTCCGCAGCATCCGCCGTTCTGCTGCCGGCGTGAAGAAGAGGCCGCAACTTCACCGCCAGCCCCGCAGGGCAGAACGCGCGTCAGCCAACGCCATGAGCTTTTCGCGCCAGGCTCGGCCGGGGGGGGGGGCAGGATCCGGAGTCAGGAAGCCACCGCTTCGGCTCGTTCGCCGTCACTCTCTCGTTGTCATCTGTGTGTATCTGTGTGCGTCTGTGGCTGATTGGCCGCCGCAACTCATCCCCCGGCAGGGCCGGGACTAAGGCAACGGCTTACGGCGTTGCGCGCCCCGATGTCTGGACCTTCGGATATCGAACTGCCACCCCCTTGCCGCGCTGCTCAGTCCTGTTCCAGCGTGCGCTCGGGAATGACGAAGGGCATCCCCTGCGGGTAGCGGTCCTGGGGGACGAAGTTGATCAGCCGCTTGCCGGGCTCGAGATCGTAGGGGGCGTCGGGGTTCGCGGCGAAGAGGACGCCGAAGTCGATCTCCGGGGTCGCGACCGCCTGGGCGAAGCATCGGCCGGCGTCGTCGTAGCTGAGGTAGAGGTAGACGCCTCGGCCGCGCTGCATTTTTTCCGCCTCCTGCTGCGAGCGCGGCAGCCAGGCGATGCGCACAGCGACGACGGACATCTCGAACCGCCGGGCGTACATCGCCCCCAGTTCTTCCGCCCACACCTTGGTCACGCCGTAGTGGTTCCGCGGGGCCGGGCCGTCCTCGAGACCGATCGGGTGTTCGAAGACGTCGCGGTTGCGGAAGTGGCCGTTGACGGTGTGGATCGAGCTTGCCAGCACGACCCGCCGCAGATTCTGCTCCCGGGCAGTTTCCAGGATGTTGTAGACGCCGACGATGTTGGGCTGGAGCAGGTGATCGATGAAGTCGATGTCGTGGCTGCGCACCTCCGCGGCGAGGTGCACGACGCTGTCGCAGCCCCGCATGGCCCGGTCGATGGCGCCGCGGTCGGCGATGTCGCCCACGAGGCTGTCCTCGAGCCCCTCGGTCGGCCGAGCGTCGAACCCGCGCACCTGGTAGCCGCGGCGGCGCAGTTCATCACAGACGGGCCCGCCGATGGTCCCCGCCGAGCCGGTGACAAGAACCCGCTCGTTTCGTTTGCTGTCCTGCGTCTCGGTCATCACGATAATCCAATCTGCGCCCGCGGCGGGGCGGCAATCATCTGCCTGCGTAGGTGCGTGGGAACGACGTCAGGTGGGCGGACACAACGCCGGGGTCGCGGCCCCGGCCGCCGGATTATAACGGTCCGCCGCGGCGGGGGAAGCCGTCCGGTTGTCGCCGAGCCTCTCGAGGCTATGCTAACGCACCGATGGAACTCGTGCCCCTTCTGCTTGTCGCGCTGCTGCTTCTGGTCCTGCTCGGGGCCGGGGTGCTGGTGTATCGCCTGCACCACCCGACGCGGAAGACCTGGGGCGCCGCGGTGGGGCGGGGCGACCCGACCAGTCCCGACGAAGCGGGGCTGGAGGACTTCAGGGAGATGAGCTTTCGACTCGCTGATGGCAGCCAAAGCCCCGGCTGGCTCATTGCCGGGCGTCGGCCGGGCGGGCCGCGGGTGGTCGTCTGCCACGGCTGGGGCGACAGCCGGTACGGCGCGCTCAACCTGGTGCCGCTGCTGGCGGGATACGCCTCGAGCGTGGTCGTGTTCGACCTGCCCGGGCAGGGGGAGTCGGAAGCGAAGGCCAGCCGATTCGGCGCCCGCGAGGCGGCGGACATTCGCTGCGTGCTCGACCAGCTCCCTCCGCCCGACGCGGGCACCGTGCTGATGGGCTACTCGATGGGCGCGGGCATCGCCATCGCGGCCGCGGCGGAGGACGAGCGGATCGCGGGCGTCATCGCCGAGGGACCGTTCCGGTTCTGGCACGAGCCGGTCCGCAGCATGCTCCGCCAGCAGCGCTACCCGGCGTGGCTGCTCGTGCCGGCCGCGAGCGGCCTGCTTCGCCTGCTCGGCCACGTGCCGGAGGACCGTGCGGAGCAGGCGGCGCGGCTGCACTGTCCGCTGCTCGTGCTCGCGGCAGAGCAGGACGAACTGGTGCCGGCAGCGTCCATGCGGGCGATCGCCGAGTCGGCGCCGCAAGGCGAGCTGGTGCTTTTCGCCGGCGGCTGCCACAACCAGTTGGTGCAGTGCGACGAAAGCCGTTACCGTGACGCGCTCGAGCGTTTCTTCAGCGGGCTCGCCCAGGCGCCGGTCAGCGATCGGCCGGGCCGGCCCGCCAGCAGCGGAGAGTGATGCCGATGAACCTCACGTCGATGATCGACCACACGAATCTCAAGCCCGAGGCGACGCCCGGGGACATCGCCCGCCTCTGCGTTGAAGGCCGGGAGTGTGGCTTCGCCAGCGTCTGCGTCAACGGCTGGTACGTCGCGCAGGTCGCCGAGGCGCTCGCCGGCACGCGGGTGAAGACCTGCGCCGTGGCCGGGTTCCCGCTCGGCGCGAGCCGGCCCGAAGCGGTGGCGGCCGAGGCGGCGCAGGCCTGCCGGGACGGTGCGGAGGAGGTCGACTTCGTTGCCCACCTGCCGCAGTTGCTGGCGAAGGACGTGGCGGGGGCACGGGACTTTTTCTCCGCGGTCGTCGACGCCGTACGCAGCGAGCGCGACGATGCCGAGGTGAAGGTGATCCTCGAGACCGCCGTCCTCCTCGCGGGCGCCAGCGAGCAGGAAGCCGCCGCGCGCATCGAAGCGGCCTGCGAGGCGGCGCAGCGGGCGGGCTGCGACTTCGTCAAGACGAGCACCGGCTTCCATCCCGCCGGCGGGGCGAGCGAGCAGGCGGTTCGGCTGCTCAAGCGGTTCGCCGGCCCGATGCTCGTCAAGGCGGCCGGGGGCATCCGTACCCGCGAGGACGCCGAGCGGATGGTCGACGCCGGCGCCGACCGCCTCGGCTGCTCGGCAGGCGTGCAGATCGTGCGCTGCCAGGTGTGACATCCGTCAGTGAAGGGCGCTGCCGCCTTGCCGGGACGCGCGTTCTGCTGTGCGGGGCGGCGCGGGGGGCACCCCGGCAGCGCATGAAAAAACCCGCGACCGGCTGGCCGCGGGCTTTCTTTTGCGAGCTTTGGATCGGCCCGGCTGATTACGCCTGGCGGCGACGCCGACTGAGCAGCCCCAGCCCGCCGAGGCCGAGCAGCGCGAGGCTGGCCGGCTCGGGAACGAGCGTGGGATCGATCGTGCCCAGCAGGAAGCCTTCGCGGCCGTCGACGAAGTGCCCGCTGTCCATGGCGAGGTTGTCGAGGTTGAATGCTTCATCGCCGGTCATGGCGTAGAGTTTGAACATCTCTTCCCCGACGGCCGAGTTGTACGCCTCGCGATGGGCCTCCCATTCCGAAAGGGACAGGATCGGCGTGCTGTCGCGATCGGCCATGGCGGTCACGGCCGGGTCCAGCCAGTCCATGTCGCCGCTGCGCACCCCGTCGAGCCAGTCGATCCACTTTGCCACGTTGATCGAGGCGCTGTAGTCGTGATACTCGCCCACGTAGGCCGGGAAGTCCAGACCCAGGATGTGCGACCAGCCGATCGAGTGCACGCCCACGACCGTGCCGTTGAGGATGTCCGGCCCGCCGCTGTCGCCGTGCGCGACGTAGTACTCGAGCGTCTGCGGAAAGTCCGAGCTGCCGTCCTCCCAGTAGGAGGGGTCGGACCAGTAAGACTCGGCAGGCGTGGCGTCGAAATCGCTCACCAGCATGCGGTCGCCCGACATGCCGTAGTCGAACACGTTCTGCCCGGCGCGCCGCCGGCCGTCCCAGCCGTACTCGCCCAGCCAGCCGTCACCCGTGTAGCCGTAGCCCACGGCCGTGAACTCCTGGCCGGTCACCATCGAGGTGCGGCTCAGCGGAATCGGCTCGATCCCCTCAACCGGCCGGGGGAGCTTGAGCAGAGCGATGTCGCTGCCGGCCAGGGTGTCGCCGGTCCACGCCTGCGGGGCGTACCACGATTCCGCCTCGATGACGGTGGCCAGCCGGTCCAGCTCGTCGTCGGTCTTGCCGTCGCCGGCGGGGAAACGGACCTGCACACGCGACGCCGTGTCAATCACGTGCCCCGCGGTGAGCAGCCACTGCGACTCGCCGTTGCCGATCAGCGTGCCCGAGCCGAAGCCCGTCACCTGCCCGGTCGCACTCAACGATTCGACGCGCGCCACGGCGGGATACTCCCGGCCCTGCGCCAGGTGCCAGTAGTTGTAGCCGTAGGGCGAATCGGGGTTCTCCAGACTGTCGGGATCGAAATAACGCATCAGCCCCGCCGAAGCAGGACTCGCCGCGACGGTCGCCACCGCGACCGCAACGGCCATGCTTGCCAACTTCTTGTGCCATCGATTCACTTCGCATCTCCTTTTCTGTGGGTCTCTCCGAGTGGGAAAACAAGCGGAATGAACTCGGGAGGAAACATGTTCTCTCCCCGCATGGCGTCAATTGCCAGGCGACGAGCTAGTCCTTCGCGTCGCGCGTCCAGGGGCCGGTCGGCATACCCGCCATCGTGCCGTCGATCCCCAGTGTGTCCTTCGGCCGCATCGCCCGGACGTGACCGTCGGCGTAAAGGTAGTTGAACAGTCGATCCGTCGGCTTGCCGTGCGTCGACATCCCCTGCGTAAACAGGAACTGCGAGCCGACCATCTCGATGAACTTGCCCATCTGCTGCTGCGGCCGATCGATCGCCGCGAACCGCGCCCCGCCCTGCCGGTTCGGCGCCAGGCTCAGGCCGCCGGGCCACTTGGCGGGCCACTCCACCACCAGAAACGTCCCCGCCGGGTCCGGCACGTCCACGCCGAGCCGGAACGGCTCACGCGCGTTCCCCTCGTATGCCGCCGTCCGCCCGACACCGAGCGTCGGCTCGGCCGCGTCCGCGTCGGGGTGCATGCTCCGCGGCATCGCGTAGCTGCGGGCGGCGGCGCTCTCCGGCGCCGACTCCACCATCGGGTCGTCCGGGCACTGAAGCATCACCGACGCGGACGACTTCGCCACCTGTTGCTCCGTGAGGTCCAGCCCCACGCGGCGGTTCTCCAGGTAAGGCGAGAGCAGATCGTCCCACGACACACCCGAGCCCGCATCGGCCGGCGGCAGCTCGTCACCATGATCGTCCGCGTAGACATACATCGCCAGCCCCTGCTGACGCAGCTGATTCGCACACGTCAGCCGGCGCGTCATGTCCTGAACCTTGCCCAGCGCAGGCAGCATGATCGCGATCAACAGACCGATGATGGCCATCACCACCAGCAGTTCGACCAGCGTGAAACCCGCCTGGGATGATCGGCCCCATGTACTCACAGATACCCTGGCCCCCAAGACGCATGCACCGTCAGATCAACGGAACGGATGGGAATAGGAAACCGGCTGCGCGATTCACAGACAACGCCCGGAACGAATTGAAAGGTCCCCCTCTCCGATGGGCGTTCCCCCAATATACCGCATTCTCCGCCCGTGCAACAGATGGAAGTCGGAAAAGTTACGCCAATCCGCGAGCCGGCGCGAACCCGCCTCCTCACCTGCCTCCCGGGACGCCGGCAGGGCGGCGGCCCGCGAGGCGCAGATCAGCCCTTCTCCGCCTCGGCAAGCACTTCCCGCATCGTCGGCGCCGTCGGCTGCCAGCCGACCTCGGCCAGCAGGGCGCTGTTGTCCACCAGACTTTCCTCCACCCGCTCGCCGCCGGGCACGTCGCGATAGAAGGTCTCGATCACCTGCTGCGCCGGCCAGCCGAGCACGTTGTCCGGCATGGCAGGCAGATACTGGTGGTAACCGCTCGTCTGGTTCTCGATCAGCAGACGCGTGAGGCGCGCGGCCTCGCCAACCCAGAGATAGGCAAACCCTTCGTCCGCATGCATTTGCCACTGACCCACCGGCATGCGGTTCCGCAGGGAAAACCACCGCCGGGCACGCCCCGGGTCCGGCAGGGCGGGGAAGCGCACGGCCGTCGCGCTCAGCTCGGGGTCGAGCGACGCGTGGTAGGCGAGCATCTGTTCGCACGCCTGCTTGCTCAACGCATAAGCATTGCCCGGCCGGGCGGGCAGCCCGCCGTCGATGGGAAGGTAAGCGAGGCTGCTGGGCTGGTCCGTCTCGTCAGGGTGCCGCCGACCGGCGACCACCTGCACGCTGCTGCTGAAGACGATGCGCTTCACGCCGACGTCGCTCGCGGCCTGAAACAGATTGAACGCCATGGTCACGTTCTCGCCATAGACCTGCTGCAGGGAATGGCCCCGGCCGATGTTGGGATGGCCCGCGAGGTGAATCAGGCCGTCGCAGCCTTCCAGCAGGCGGTAGGGAGCGAACGCCTCGAGCAGGTCGACGAGCTCAACGGGCACGGGGAGCCTGGTGGTGTACTGACGATCGACCGCGACAACCTCGTGACCCGCCTCGTCAAGTTCCCGGCAGACCCGCGAGCCCAGACGCCCGGCCGCACCTGTGAGCAACAATTTCATCCCGATAAACTCACTTTCATTGCAAACCCCGACCCCACCTCGAAAAGCGGCGGCTACTCTAGCACCTGCCCCCGTCGCCCGCGAACGGCAACGCCCGCTTTGGCGCCGGGATCGCCACCGGCCTTCGCAGAAGAAGAGGGGGCACTTGCAGCATGTGCTGCCAGACTTTAGACTCCTCATCGGTGGGATTGCGCGAACCATTTGCCTGCGGCCGGATCGCGCGTCAACGGGGCGTGTCCCGCCTTGCCACAAGGTCCCCGCTGGTGCTGCATTACTAGGGAGGCTCTGCATTGTTGACCCGTCAACTCCTCGCCACTGGTCTTCTGTGTTCTGGATTGCTGCTTGGAGCGATCGCTCCGACCGTCCAGGCGCAGGAGGAAACGTCGCCCGCTACCGCGGCGGAACTGTATGCCCAAGGCATGCAGGAGTTTCAGGAGGGCGAGCTCGAAGCCGCCCGCGACCTGTTCCGCCGCGTTGACCCGTTACAGCTCTCCGACCCGGACCAGCGTCAGCGGCTCCGGGAGGCGCAGCGGGAAATCGACCGCCGCACGGCGGGCGAGGCCGCCGTCGAAGCCGAAGCGAACGGCGAGCAGGCTGAGGCCGAGCCCGAAGCCGACGCCGAGCCCGAAGCCGACGCCGAGCCTGAAGCGGATGCCGAGCCCGAAGCCGACGCCGAGCCTGAAGCGGACGCCGAGCCTGAAGCCGAAGCCGACGCCGAGCCGACGCCGGCCGATCTGCTGAGCCAGGCCGACCAGGCCGCCGGGGAAGACCTCGGCCAGGCCCGCGCCCTCTATCAGCAGGTGCTCGCCAGCGACGACGCGACCGACGCCCAGCAGGCCGAGGCCCGCGCCAAGCTCGCCCACATCCGCCGCTCACAGCAGAACGGCCAGGCTCAGGCCCAGCGTCTGATCGACCAGGCCGGCGAGGCGCTCAGGCAGAACAACGACGCCCAGGCGCAGCAGCTGCTCGACCAGGCGGAGGCGATGGATGTCGACCTCGGCTGGTTCTACCAGCAGCGCCTCGAGCGGCAGCAGCAGGCTGTCCAGGAGCATCGCCAGGCGCTCGCCGCCGAGCAGGCGACCCGCGATGCGTCGGAGCAGGCGGTGATGGACGTCGAGTCGGCCGAGGTCGTCGAGGACCAGCCGCAGCAGCCCCAGCCCGCCGAGGTGGCCCAGGCCGACGAGCAGGACGAGCAGGCCGAGGCCGAACAGGACCAGGATCAGCCGGCGCCTTCCAGCGACCTCATGAGCCGGCTGCGTCAGCTTCGCAGCCAGCGGCTCGCCGCTGAGGCTCGCGACGCCGCGCAGCAGGGACGCTACGACCTCGCCGCCGCCCGCTACCAGGAGGCGGTGGACCTCGATCCCGAAAACGAAGCATTGCAGGATCGCCTGGCCCAGGTGCAGCAGCAGGCCGAGCAGCAGCCCGAGCAGC
>JBKHFW010000026.1:0-41044 GCA_046540025.1 Phycisphaeraceae bacterium | reverse complement strand
GGCGTTAGCTCCCGGCCCTCCAAGCCGGGGCAGAGCGCAGCGCCGCCCCGGGTATGGGGGAGGCGGATCGCCCGCCTTCAACTCGCATCCCCTTCCTAGAACGATTCCCGCACCGCAGCGCACCCGGTATGATCCACTGCGGTCGAAATCACTCACCTCAGAGGAGGATGGATCATGCGAACGCTTGGGATGCTGGTGGCGGCGGCGGTGCCCGCCCCGCTCCCGAGGCGGACGACGCGGAGCAGGCGTGAGTTCATGAAAAGGCCCGGCCGTCCCGCGGGGGAGGGCCGGGCGGGCGCGTCGGGCGTCCTGGTAGCGGCTCAGGTCCGCTGACGAAGCTTGCGGAGCGTGGCGGCGATCCCCAGGAGGCCCAGTGCGGCGAGGCCGGGGCCGGCGGCGGCGGGGAGGGGGACGACCACCGCGGTGTCGGGCGTCATGATCCAGTGGTTGAAGTCGGTTTCGCCCGCGGCCGGGTCGGTGCCGAAGCCGGCGTTATGCGCCCAGACGTCCTCGCCCTGGTCGGAGCCGTTTTTGAGGAAGAAGTCGCCCCACACCGGCGAGCGGTAGGTCCTGATGACGTAGCGGGCCTGGCTGCCGCCGAAATCGAACTTGACGCCGTTCAGGCTGGGGTTCAGCGGCAGATTGCCGGAGCTCGTCCACTGCTTCGGACCGTCGACAGGGTCGCTGCCGTCCAGGACGTCGAGGTCCTTGAAGTCGAGGCTGGTTTCGAGCAGCGCGTGGCTGATCTGCTTGGTCAGGTCGCCGGTGGTCGCGTTGCCGCTGTAAAAGTCATACGTATAGGTAAACATCTGGTACGCCCCGTCGGGCTCGGCAGTGATCTCCCAGTCGAGCGTGAGATCCTCGACGCCCCAGCCGCTGGGGGTGTTCGACGCGGTGATGCCACCGGTGCCCACCGACCGGGTGCCCGTGGCAACCACGGTCGCCGCCAGCGCCGGCGAGGCGACGAGTCCCGCCGCGAGCATCCCCAGCAGCGCGACTCGCAGCGGCCGCCCTCTCCCTGTCCTTAAGCCTCTCATGATCGACTCTCCTCGTGATCGGATCACGTCCCCTTGTGAATGCGGGCGGGCCTGCCGAGGACGCGTCGGCAGCCGCCCGGATGGTGGCGGATCGGCGGATCGCACGATCGGGGCGCAACCGGGGGAGGTTAGCCGGGTGTGGTATCGCGGCCACATGGAACATGTCCTGATAGGGAAACCCCGCCCCGGCGTGGCGTGCGCTCCACAGGGCCGGGGTTGCGAATCGGCAACATGTGGTTGAATCTCACCGCGGAATGTGCCGATGAAGAAACAGGTGGACCCCGGTGGGCCGGGGGGTTTTTGCGGAGAAGGAGCGGCGATGACGCGCATTCTGATTGTCGACAGCGACCCGATCGTGGCCGACAGCCTGGCCGACTTTCTGGAAAAAGAGGGCTACGCACCCGCGACGGCGGCGGACGGGCAGGAGGCGATCGAGCTGCTCGACGAGGCGGCGGCGCGGGGGGCGGCGTTCGGCATCGTCGTCACCGAGCTGAACCTGCCGCGCGTCGACGGCATGGAGCTCCTGCGCAACCTGCGCAAAAAGCACCCCGAGGTCGTGCCGGTCGTGGTCACCGGGTTCGGCAAGATCGAAGCCGCCGTGGAGGCCGTTCGCCTGGGGGCGGTGGACTACCTGACCAAGCCGGTCGTGGACGACGAGCTGCGCCTCGCCGTGAGCAAGGCGGAAAACCAGCACCTGCTGGTCGAGGAGAACGTCTCGCTCAAATGCCAGCTCTCGGAGCGCTTCGGCATCGGCAGCCTGATCGGCGCGGATCACCGGATGCAGAAGGTGTACGAACTGGTCGAGGCGGTCGGGCCGACCAGGACGACCGTGCTCGTCACCGGCGAGTCGGGCACGGGCAAGAGCATGGTCGCCCGGGCGATCCACGGCGTGAGCCACCGCAGCAGCGGGCCGTTCGTCACCTTCTCCTGCGGGGCCATCCCCGAAACCCTGCTCGAGAGCGAACTCTTCGGCCACGTGCGCGGGGCCTTCACCGGCGCCGACGCCGATAAGCCGGGCCGATGCCTGGCGGCAGACGGGGGCACGCTCTTCATCGACGAAATCAACTCGGCGACGCCCGCACTGCAGCTCAAGCTGCTGCGGGTGCTCCAGGAAAAGACCTTCGAGCCCGTGGGCTCCGCCGAGACGGTGCACGTGGACGTGCGCTTCGTGCTGGCGACGAACCAGCCGCTGGACAAGCTGGTCGAGCAGGGCGCGTTCCGGGAAGACCTGTATTACCGCATCAACGTGGTGAACATCCACATGCCGGCCCTGCGCGAGCGCAGCGGCGACGTGGCCCTGCTGGCGGAGCACTTTCTCGAGCGCTACTGCCGGGAGCTCGGCCGGCAACGGTCGCTGAGCGACGCGGCGGTGGCGGCGCTGCGCGGCCACCACTGGCCTGGCAACGTGCGCGAGCTGGAGAACGCGATCGAGCGGGCGGTGGTGCTGAGCAAGCGGCCGCGGATCGAGCCCGACGACCTGCCCGAGTCGATCACCGGCGAGCGGCGCGGCTTGAGCCTGCCGGGCCGGGGCAGCGGCGACGGCGGCGAGCTTAGCCGGGAGCGGGGCTACGTGCGCCTGCCGGCACTGGTGGGCGGCTGGCGCCCCACCGCACTGGCGGAGGCGATGGAAGAGCCCGAGCGGCAGATCCTGCTCGCCGCGCTGGAGGCGAACGCCTGGAACCGGCAGGAGACGGCGGCGGAGCTGGGGATCAACCGCACGACGCTGTACAAGAAGATCAAGCAGTACCGGCTGGACGAGCCGGCGTGAGGGCGAGCGGGCCCCCGGCCGGGGGCGTCGCGGCTGGCAGTGCGCGCTAGCCCGGGCATCGGACCGGGGAGGCTGTCGAACTGCGAGGGGGCTCGTACGTATGATTGGGTGAGGCGGACGCGCGGGAGAAAATGCGCACACGAACAACTGATCCGAGAGTCAAGGAGAAAACGATGAACCGGATTCGATGGTACGGCCCGAGCCTGCTTCTGCTGGTGGCGGTTGTCGTCACGCTGCTGGCGGGCCCGGGGCTGATGGACAAGATGGCGTCGGCACAGACGCAGGCCCACATTCGCACGACGCGGGCGCAGATGGCGGAGAATCCGTTCCTGGCCCAGATGTCGCAGGCGTTCCGCCAGGTGGCGGACGTGGTCGAGCCCAGCGTGGTGAGCATCGAGGTGCGCCGCCGCCAGCCGCAGGGCCGGGGGATGAACGACCTCGAGGACATGCTCCGCCGGCGTTTCGGGCCGCAGATGCCCGAGGGCCCGTGGGGGCAGAGCCCCTTCGGCGAGCGCTCGCCCCGAGAAGGCGACGAGTACGAGCGCTACAACGTGCCTCAGCCGTTCGGCGCCGGCTCGGGCTGGGTCTACGACGAACAGGGCCACATCGTGACCAACAACCACGTCGTGCATAACGCTGACGAGGTGGTCGTGCGGTTCGCTGACGGCTCGCGGTACGACGCCGAGGTGATCGGCACGGACCCGAGCACCGACGTGGCGGTGCTCAAGATCGAGGACGACACACTCACCCCCGCCGCCCGCGCCGAGGAGGCGGTCGAGCAGGGGGACATGGTCTTCGCCTTCGGCTCGCCGTTCCAGTTCGAGTTCTCCATGAGCCAGGGCATCGTCTCGGCGACGGGGCGCAAGCGGCTGGGCATCCTCGGCCGGGGCGGTTACGAAAACTTCATCCAGACCGACGCCGCGATCAACCCGGGCAACTCGGGCGGTCCGCTGACCGACATCTACGGCCAGGTCGTGGGGATGAACACCGCCATCGCCAGCCAGACGGGCGCGTTCAACGGCTTGGGCTTCGCCATCCCGGTCAACATGGTGGAGAACGTGGTCGATCAGATCGTCGAGACCGGCGCGGTGTCGCGCGGCTTCATCGGCGTGGGCATTCAGACCCTCGACCCGACCATGGCCGCGACCTACGACTTCGAAGGCCAGGGGGTGCTGGTCACCAGCATCGTCGAGGGCAGCCCGGCGGCAGAGTCGGAGCTCCAGACCGGCGACATCATCACCGAGGTCGACGGCGAGCCGGTCGAGACCGCGGACGACCTGCGATTTCGCATCGCCCGCATGGAGCCAGGCACGCAGATCGAGGTGACCGTCGTCCGCAACGGCGAGACCGAGGCGGTCGATCTCACGCTGGGCACGATGCCGGGCCAGCAGACGCGGATGCAGCCCGGCGACGAGGACGAGGACGAGGCCGGCGACGGCGGCCGGCAGTTGCTCCGCAAGCTGGGGCTGACGGGCGTGTCGCCGTTCAGCGAGGAGATGGCCCGCCGCCTGGACGTGTCCATGATCGAAGGCGTGCTGGTGGAGTCGGTGCGTCGGCAGTCGATCGCCGCGGCGGCCGGCCTGTCGCGCGGGACGATCATCACCCGCGTCATGGGCGAGCCGGTCGCAGACGTCGGCGAGCTGGTGGACGTGCTCCAGCAGCATTCGGACCGCCAGGCGGTGCGGATGCGCGTCGCCCAGTGGAACCCGCAGGATCGGGAGTTCGTCCAGCGCTTCGTCGCCATGGAGATCCCGCAGGACTGAAACGCGGAGGGCTCGAAAGCGAGCCTGAACGACATGCGCCCACGAACGCGGAAGCGCGTTCGTGGGCTTTTGCCCTGACTCCCCCGCCGCCCGTCTGCGGACGGCGCTTCGCTAAAATGGTGGATCCATGACGGCGACCGATACGCAACCCGCCCGCCCCGCTCCCGAGGCTCCGTCCGGGCAGCCGCTGGTGCGCGTGAAGGACCTCAAGACCTACTTCCCCGTGCGCCGGGGCCTGCTCAGGCGGACCGTGGGACACGTCAAGGCGGTGGACGGGGTGAGCTTCGACATCGGCCAGCAGGAGACCCTGGGACTGGTGGGCGAGTCCGGCTGCGGCAAGAGCACGGTCGGGCGGACGCTGCTCCGCCTCGTGCCCGCAACCAGCGGAAGCGTCGAGTTCGACGGCGAGGACGTGTTCGCGGCCGGTCGGCGGCGGATGAAGCAGCTTCGCCGGGAGATGCAGATCGTCTTCCAGGACCCGGCCGGCTCGCTGAACCCGCGGATGACCGTCGGCCGAATCATCGGCGAGCCGATTCAGGTGCACAAGCTGGCGCCGGCCGGCGAACTCGAGGACCGCGTGGCCGACCTCCTGGTGCGCGTCGGGCTCAAGAAGGACCACGCGCAGCGGTATCCGCACGAGTTTTCGGGCGGGCAGCGCCAGCGCATCGGCATCGCCCGGGCGCTGGCGCTCGAACCGCGGTTCATCGTCTGCGACGAGCCGGTGTCGGCCCTGGACGTGTCGATCCAGAGCCAGATCCTCAACCTGCTGAACGACCTCCAGGAGGAGTTCGGGCTGAGCTACCTGTTCATCGCCCATAACCTCGCCGTGGTGGAGCACTTCTGCGACCGCGTGGCGGTGATGTACCTCGGCCGGATCGTGGAGATGGCCGACCGGGAGACGATCTACCGCAATCCGCTGCACCCGTACACGAAGGCCCTTCTGAGCGCGGCCCCGAACCCGGAGCCGACGGCGCGAAAAAAGCGGATCATCCTCGAAGGCGACGTCCCGAGCCCGATCAGCCTGTTCGCCGAGGAGCAGCAGACCCAGCGGGCGGACATGCCCGGCCAGCCGGCGGTGCGCGAGGAAGGCGGGATCACCTACGTCAGCCGGGAGAGCCTGCTGGACCGCCCGGAACTGAGGCCCGTGCCGGGCGAACCGGGGCATCTCGTGTCGACGCGGGAGCAGCTTTAACCACGAAGGCACGAAGGGCGGAAGAGAAGAAGAGGGGGAAGAGGGAAAGAAGACTCGGCGCGGGGGCGACCGCCCTGCTGCCGGCGGTGTTGAATGGCGGCCGGGGTGGTGGTAGAATCCCCGGCTCTGCCCTGGCGGAACGGCCGCCTCGGCGACATCGTCACGGTCACTGCTGGATGGCCCCCCTGCCCGAGGTGGGGAAGGCCAGCCCCCCGGAGACACCGATCATGGTTCGACTTCGACTCAAGCGTCACGGCCGACGGAACCGGCCTTTCTACCGCATCAACGCCATGGATCAGCGGGCCGCCCGCGACAGCCGCCCCATCGAGGAACTCGGCTGGTACGATCCGATGGCCACGGACGATGCCAAGCGCTTCCACTTCAAGGAAGACCGCGTCAAGTACTGGCTCGGCGTGGGTGCCCAGCCGACGCGCACCGTGCGGGACATTCTCCGCAAGGCCGGCGTGGTCGAGAAGTAAACATCGCTTGGCCGGAGCATCGGCCGAGCTGCGAATACGAGGGAGCCGCGGAGCGAGTCCGCGGCTTCTTTTTTTATGATGGTCGGCGGGTTCCTTTTCGCGAGGCTGCCATGCGGATTGACATTCTGACGCTCTTCCCCGAGATGTTCGGCTGCGTGCTGGGCTCGAGCATCCTCAAGCGTGCGGCCGAGCCGGTCGCCGACCCGGCCGACCCGGCCAGGGTGCGCGAGCCGGTGGTGAGCTATCACCTGCGCGACATGCGGGAATACACGCAGGACAAGCACTCGAAGGTGGATCAGCCCCCCTACGGCGGCGGGCCGGGAATGGTGATCCAGTGCCAGCCGGTGTGGGACGCGGTGATGGCCGCCGAGGCGGAGGACGATCGGCCCACGACGCGGGTGCTGATGACGCCCAAGGGTCGGCCGCTGAACCAGCCGATCGTGCAGGAACTGGCGGAGAAGCCGCGGCTGCTCATCCTGGCGGGGCATTACGAGGGGTTCGACGAGCGGGTGCTGGACCGGCTGCGCGACGAAGGCGGGCTGGAAGAGATCAGCATCGGCGACTACGTGCTCAGCGGGGGCGAGCTGCCGGCGATGGTGCTGATCGACGCGATCGTCCGGCTTCAGCCGGGCGTGCTGGGGCACGAGCAGAGCGCCCACTATGACAGTTTTTCGCCGGGGGCGGCGGGACTGCTGGACCACCCGCATTACACCCGGCCGCGCGACTGGGCCGGGCGGGCGGTCCCGGACGTGCTGCTGTCGGGCAATCACGCGAAGATCTCGCAGTGGCGGCGCGAGGAGGCGAGGCGGCGGACGGCGGAGCGCCGGCCGGACCTGCTCGGAGACGCGGAAGACAGCTAGTGCTCTGTCACGACTCGACCGGCGGGGGCTGTGTGCGGGCTGCGGCTTGCCGGTCTGCCCCGCCATAGCGGCCGTGGCGCGACACCCAGCAGCCTGGCGGCGTGCGGCGTGGCACCCGATTCAGGGTTTCGTGGCATCAACTTATGCGCTGCCGGACAAGTGCGGCCCCCGTCGCAGTCAGACGTAACCCTTACCCGCCGCGGCTGCAGTGGTGGTGCTGGTGGTCGCCGACTTCGTGGGCAGAGCACACGGCGGGCGGCTGGCTGGCGCCCTGGGCGAGGTGGTCGGCGAGGACGCGGACGGGGTCGACATGAGGCTGATCGACCCCCGCGGTCTCAATGCCGGCGGCCTGCAGACGGTGCAGCGCCCCGGCGCCGATGCCCGCAACCAGCACGCGGTCGACGCCGAGCTGCTCGAACCAGCCCGGGAGCGAATCGCAGCCGGTGCGGGGGCGGTCGTGACAGGCGAGCGGCTCGGGGGGAGGGCCGCTGAGGCAATGGACGTCGAAGACGGCAATCTGGTCGAGTCGGCCGAAGTGGGGGCAGAACTCGCCGCCGGCGAGTGGCAGCGCGATGAGCATGGCCTGTCCTTTCTGTTGAGAACCGGATCTCATTATCCCGCGCCCGCCCCGACAGGCAAGGGGGCCTGCCAGGCCCCAGCGGGTCTTTTCGAGCCGGTTTCGCGCGGTGGCGGCGGACGGTCCGGGTTGCTCTTGGCCCCCGCTCATGCTAAGCATACGGGTCTTGGAACCCCCAGATGGAGTCTGCCATGCCCCTGAACATTGCCGTCATCGCCGGCGACGGAATCGGCCCGGAAGTCGTTCGTGAAGGCCTGAAGGTGCTCGAGGCCGCGGCCGGCGCCGAGAAGCTCGAATACATGACCCACCACTTCGACTACGGTGGCGAGCGCTATCTCAAGTCCGGCGAAGTGATTAGCGACGAGCAGGTCGAGGAGCTGCGCGGCTACGACGCCATCTGCCTCGGCGCGGTGGGCCACCCTGACGTTCGGCCCGGCGTGCTGGAGAAGGGGCTGCTGCTCAAGCTGCGCTTCGAGCTGGACCAGTACATCAACCTCCGCCCGGTGTATCTCTACCCGGGCGTGTCGACGCCGCTGGCGGGCAAGGGGCCGGAGGACATCGGCTTCGACGTCGTGCGGGAAAATACCGAAGACCTCTACGCCGGCGCGGGCGGCGTGGCGCGCAAGGGCACGCCCCACGAGGTGGCGACGCAGGAAATGCTGGCGACCCGCTTCGGCGTCGAGCGCTGCCTGCGCTACGCCTTCAAGCTGGCCCAGCGGAAAAAGGAGCAGGGCCTGGGCGAGGGCGTGCTCACCCTGGTGCACAAGACGAACGTGCTCACCTTCGCCGGCGACACCTGGTTCCGCGCGTTCCACGAGATCGGCGAGGCGGAGTTCCCCGGCATCACCCGCCAGTACCACCACGTCGACGCCTGCTGCATGTACATGGCGACCCAGCCCGAGGTGTACGACACCCTGGTGACGGCGAACATGTTCGGCGACATCATCACCGACCTCGGCGCCGCCATCGCCGGCGGGATGGGCGTCGCCGCGTCGGGTAACCTGAACCCCGACGCCACCGCCCCGGGCATGTTCGAGCCGGTGCACGGCAGCGCCCCCGATATCGCCGGGCAGGGCAAGGCGAACCCGCTGGCGACGATTCTGTCGGTGGCGATGATGCTGACCGAGACCGGCCGAATCAAGGGCGACGCCGCGGCCGAGCGGGCCGGGCGGCGGATCGACGCGGCCGTGCGGAAGGTCTGCCCGCGCTTCGAGGGTCAGCGGCTGGACCGGCCGACGATGGGGACGCAGGAGATCGGGCAGATGGTGGTGGAGGCGCTCTGACCCGCCCTGCTCACTGACCGGATCATGGGCGCACGGCCTGCCTTTCGGGGCGGGCCGTGCTGTTTTGGCCGGCGAACTACCTCCGATAGCGGTGGATGGTCCGGGTGATGATCTGGTGGACCTCGATGGGGTAGGCGATCATGTGCCAGTACGCTTCGCGGAAGGCGGTGCCGGCGGTGGAGAAGGCGACGGTGCCCAGGCCGAAGATGCGCTGGCGGAGGGGGAAGACCAGCTCGGTGTGCTGGATCTGCTCGAGCCGGGCCTCGAAGACGCTGACGCGGAGGACGCCCTCGACGCGGATGACGCGCTGATCGGTGAGGACGTAGACCTGCCCGAGCCACTCGAGGAACTGCCAGAAGAGGCGCAGGCCGATCGCCCCGACGCCGAGCAGGACGAGGTCGTGCTGTCGGGGCCCGCCGGGCAGGAGCTGGTTGACGGCGGCAACGACGGCGGTGAACGCGCCGATGGCGGCGAGCGAGCCCAGCGGGGCGAGGAGGATGAACCAGGGGCTGGGCTTGAGCAGGAGGATGATGATCTCGCCGGGCTGGAGCAGGTCGGCCGGGAGGAGCGCAGCGAGGCGGGCGGCGTCGGTTTCATGCGACCGCGTGATGCCCTCCGCAGGGTGCTGCGGGCAGGCGCATCGGCCGGGCTGGGGGCAGGAGCGCTCGGGCATGGTCGGCAGGGTCACGCGGGCTCCTCGGGCGGGAGCAGGTCGCGGCGAAGAGTGACGATGTCGGGCAGATTGCGGTAGTAGTCGTCGAAGTCGAGCCCATAGCCGACGACAAACTCGTCGGGGATGGCGAACGCGACGTAGTCGGCCTCGACACTCGGGGGCTGCTCGCGCTGCTTGCGCAGGAGCACGCAGGAGCGGAGGCTGGCGGGCCGGCGTCTTCGCAGCAGGGAGGTGACCAGCTCGAGCGTGGCGCCCGAGTCGAGGATGTCGTCGACGATGACGACGTGGCGACTCTCCAGCGAGTCGGGCAGGGAGGTGAGGGCCTCTTCGATGGCGGCGCCGCGGCTGGTGGTCGCCTCGCCGGGGTAGGAGGTGACGCTGACGAGGTGGATCTGCATGCGCAGCGGCAGGCGGCGCATGAGGTCGGAGACCATGATCATGCTGCCGGTGAGGATGGGCACGAGGGTGATCTCGGCCGGCGCGCCGCCGTCCTGCTCGCCGCGGAGGTCGGCGGCGATCTCGTCGGCGAGCTGGTCGAGCCGCTGCTGGATCTCGTCGCGGCTGATCAGGATGCGGTCGATGTCGGACTGCATGGGCACAGTTTAACAGCGCCGCGGTGACGCGATACCCCCGCGCGGCGAATGAGACGCAGAGGCCGCCGACGACGCCGCAGGGGCGTCGGGTGGCGGGTCATGCCTCCACCGGCAGGTGCCACGCTTTGCGCAGCAAAGGATGCTTCGGCCCGCGCCTGCTGGTCCAGCACACCCAGAGAAACCAACCAAGAGCACCCCAGGCTGAATCCCAGGAGCACGACGTCAATCGTCCGCCGCACCGCGCCCGGCCCCCAGCACGGCGTCCACGAGCGGAGCGAGGGCGGCGGACCAGTCGTAGCGGCTCTCCACACGCGATCGGCCGGCGTCGGCGAACCGGCGGCGGAGGCCCGCGTCGCTCAGGAGCTCGGCAAGGCGATGAACCCAGTCGGCAGCGGCCTCGGCGACGAGCAGGTCCCGGCCCGGCGCGGCGTCGATGCCTTCCAGCGCCTGAGGCGTGCACAGAACCGGTCGGCCGGCGGCCATGGCTTCGAGAACCTTGTTCTGCACGCCGCGGGCGATCCGGAGCGGGGCGACGGCGACGGCGGCGGCGGCGAGCTCGCCAGCAACGTCCTCCACCTCCCCCACCAGCTCGACCCCCGGGACGCCGGCGAGCGCTTCCAGCTCCGGCCCGGCCCCCCTGCCGACGAGGCGCAGCCGGGCGGCGGGGAACTTCTCGCGCACGCCCGGCCAGACGCGCTCGACCAGCCACTGACACGCCTCGGCGTTGGGGCGGTAGCTGAGCAGCCCCGTGAAGACGGCAACCGGCTCGCCGGGGTCGGGGCTCGGACGGAAGCGGTCCAGATCGACGCCGTTGCCGGCGACGACGAGCTCGCGGTAACTCCCGACACGCTCGCGGTAGACGGCGGCCTCGGGCTCGCTGATGACGGCGACGCTGCGGAAACCATCGCCCTTCTCCACGCGGACCAGTCGGCGGGCCTCGGCAGCATAGATCCAGCGTTTCAGCCCCCGGGTCTGACTTGCATACTCGGCCCACTTGGCGGAGTCGACGTCGACGAGGTCGAGCACGGCCGGGACCCCGGGCAGGTGGCGCAGATAGTCGGCCGTGGAGGTGCAGAAGGCGAGCGCGGCGTCGAAGGGCTGGTCGGCATGCCAGCGGCGGATCGTGCGGGCGAGGCCGGGACGGGTGAACCAGGCCGGGGTGATCGCCCGGCCGGTGGCGAGCGCGACCCCGCCCCGGGCGCGGCAGGCGAGGGAATTGAGCGGCGCGATTTCCAGGCGCATGGTCAGGTCGGCGAGGTGCGTGCGCTGGGCGGCGGTGACCGGCTCGTCGCTGAGGCAGGCGAGGCTGACGTCGGCCCGGCGGGCGAGCTCGCGCAGCAGGCGGTCGCTGCGGATGCGGTCGCCACGGTCGGGCGGGTAAGGCACGCGATGGGTGAGCATGAGCACCCGCGGGCGACGGGCCGGGTTGTCGGAGGCGGTCGTCACCGTGGTTCTATCGGCAGGATCGGGCGCAGGGGAGCAAAGCGGGGTGGGCTCAATCACCGGCGTATGCGGCGCAAGGCGAAAAAAAGCCCGCGGAAGGTCGGGTCGGGAGCCTTCCGCGGGGCTGGGCGCGCGAGGTGGGGCCGGCTTCGGGGGCGGCGGATGTCGAGTCAGAACCGCTGGATGCCGGCGACGTCGGCGTGCTCGGGCATGTCGTCGCGGTCGGCGACGATGACCTCCGCGTCCTGGCTGATCATGATCTCGGCGAGGTCGTCCACGGCGTCGTCCACGGCGGGGTTGGCGATGGGCTCGAACTCGATTTCGCCCGTGCCGCGGTCGATCCTGCCGCCGACGTGGTACTCGTCGCAGATCATGAGCGTTTCGAGTCGGCCGAAGGCGGCCATCTGGGCGAGGTTCCTGAGGTCGGCGCTCGCCTTTTCGTGCGCCTTGGCGCTGCCGAACTTCTCGCGCAGCTCGGCGAGGCGGTTCTGGAGCTTCGGCTGGGTGACCTCCCAGGCCAGCTTGCGGAGCTGTCGCTCGTCGAGGTCCTTGAACGGCTCGCGTTCGATGCCGCGGTCGACGAGCAGCGGGTTATGGCTGGCGTCGCGGAAGATGGTCTGGTACTCGGGCAGGGCCGCGAGGATCAGCGGCAGGTTGCTTCGGCGGGAGTGGCGTTCCCAGATTGCCTTGTCGAGCCTTCGGAAGTATCGGCTGAGCTGGGCGTCGCGGGCGTCGGTTTCGCCCTGGTCGTACATGGTTCGCCGGGTCTTCGCGACGCGGGACGGCTCGCCGATGGCCTCGGCCATGTCGCGCGGCACCTCGGGGTGCAGCGGGACCACGGTGAGGTCCTGGTCGCCGACGCCCTCGTAGAGCGCGACGCGCTCGTTGGTGACCGCGAGGATCTGGTACCGCCCGGCATGCTGGACGATGCGCAGAAGCGGGCGGATGTGGAACGAGTCGGCGACGACGGCCCTCTCCGGCACCTCGTGCAGGAGGCGGCGGATGCGGAACTGGTCGGCCGAGCGGAAGATGGCGAGGCCGTTTCGCTGATCGCCCCAGAACCCCTGGTCGTCCATGATGCTGCGCAGCGGGCGGAGCAGGTCGGACTGCTCGGCGTGCTGGTCCTCGAGCAGGCCGAGCTCATCCTGGACCTGACGCAGAAGCGTCTTGTAGCGAATGCGGTTCTCGTCCGCGTGGGAGGGGTAGCGCGTCGTGGGCATGTAGATACTGATGCAGGGACCGCCCGAGCAGTTCATCAGCTCGCGCAGGTCCTGCTGCTGAATCAGGTCGCCTTCGGCGGCGGGGTCGATCTCAGCCATGGTCGATCTCCTGCTTGGGTGTCTCTCTCGTCGGGGGGCCAGGCCGCTCGCGGCGCAGACCCCGCACGATCCTAGGCGCCAGCCCCCCCGCGCTGGCCACAATTCCGCGGCCGGGAGTTGGGACAGTTGACGGGGCGGCGCTAGGATCGAGCGGACGCCCACCGGCCGGGGTGCTGGCGAAGAGCGGGCGGGCGCGCCAGCAAAGTGATCAACGCACGGGACAGGAGACAGATGATGATCCTGCACGAATTGAACTACAAGGGACATTTCGAGGACCAGACCGAGCAGATTGCCGAGCGACTCCAGCTCGTCGAGCCGGAGAACGATCTGGAGAAGGACCTTCTCCGTTGGGTCATTCTGCCGCACGCCGAAACGATCACGGACGACTCGGCGAGGCGGGGATACGCCTTCCAGTACGAGATCGGGCGTTACCTCCAGCGCGGCCTGTACACACTGACGGTGACGGCGCGGGACCGCAGCGACGTCAAGTGGTCGGCGGAGATCGCCGCGGCTGTGGCGTCGACCGGCGCGTCGGCGGGCGGCCACAGCGCGGGGTATACCAGGTTCTGGTTCTGCAGCGAGCGGCTGCACTTCAAGCCGTCGGACGATCGCGTACGCGATCGCTACCCGGGCGAGTCGTTCGGCGAGCTCGAGTTCAACCGCGCTGCCGACGTGCTACCCCACGCGCGGCTGTTCCGGGCGACGGCATAGCGGGAGGCAACCACCAGGTCACCAGAAGCACCAGGGTCGGAGCATCCAGAAGATATAGAGAGAAAGAGGATCCGGACGAAGAAGTGTGAAGGGATGGACGGGCTTGGATCAGCACGGATGACCGCGGATAAGTAGAGACAGACAGCGAGAAGAGGAGGCTGGGCGAATCGAAGTTCCCTCCCGAGGCCTCTCTCTCCTGCGCCTCCTGTCTGTGCTGATCTAGGTTCATCTGTGGATCCCCCTTCGACAGACAACCTTACGCACACTCGGCTGTCACCGAGATCCAGAAAAGGACCTGGCGACTCTCTCAGATCAACTTCTCGCTGCCGCGCGCGATGGACTCGGGGAGGTCGGCGGACTTGAGATCGTCGGGCTCGATCGCGGTGAGCGGGCGGATCTCCAGCGTCGCCTCCGGCTCGCCCTCGGCATTGCGGGGGACCCGAACGCCGACCTGCTCAAGCCAGCGGGCGGCGCGGGCGACCTGGAGCTGCCGACTCGTCTCGGGGCTGTCGACGCCCTCGGCGTTCTTGATCGGCGCGAACTCCTCGGTGCGCTCCGTTTCATAGATGATCGAGGTCCCGGTCAGCGGGAGCGCGTCAAAGACGAAGGTCTCGAGCTTCACCGCGTTGGGCTCGGTGGGCGTGATGGTCTCGCCGGTTTCGAGGTCGAGGTAGGGAACCTTCTTCTCCGCCCGGTGAAACGGAAGGCGGAAGCCCCCCTCGGACTCGTTGAGCTCGGCAACGAAGTCTCGGTCGATGACGTGAATCGCGATCGACCCGGCCCGGAAGCGCAACTCGCCCGACTCCTCGCGCTCGTAAGCGAGCTCTTCGGGGAGGTCGGAGTATTCGATCACGGTCATTCTGCCGTCGACGAGGCAGAAGTTGCCCAGCTTTTCGGTGGGGTAGGCCTTGGGCAGCATCTTGGAGGACATCTGCGCGTGGTCGTCGGCGTGGAGGCCGATGAAGAGCGGATCGACCACCTTGACCAGCGGGTTGTCAACCTGGATGTAGCTGATCTGCTCGACGCCGCGGGTGCGCATGTCGCGGATGGCGCCGCTGGTATAGAGCGCCTTGAGCGATCCGCCGTGACCGTTGGGAGACAGTGCGATGCGGTCGCGGTCGGCCAGCAGCACCTTCGCCGAGTCGAGACCGATCGCGGGCATCATGCCCTGCGGGAAGATCATGACGTGGTCGGGATCGAGACCGAAGTAGTCATTCCTCTCGAAGAACGCGCGGGTGTCGGCGTCGTTGATCGGAGAGGTCATGACGTACCACGGCACGGGTCGGCCGTACTTGGCCTCGGCCTTTCGCAGATACTCGGCGAAGAGCGCGAACAGCGGAAGCTGGCGCACGGGCGTGGCGGGAAAGGTGCCCTTGGGGGCGTCCCAGCCCAGCCGGGTGCCCTGGCCGCCTGCGACGGTGAAGGCGGCGACCTTGCCTTCGCGCAGGAGCTGTTCGCCGTGGGCGCAGGCGCCGCGGTACTTGGGCGCGAGGTCGACGCCGGGCTCGTTGGGATACCAGGGGGCGGGCTCGACGTTTTCGGGCAGCTTGAACTCGGGCTTCTGTTTGACGTGGGTCTGGATGAGCCGACTGACCTCGCGCCAGTCGACGCTCTCGATCTGCCCGAGCAGGCGGCGGCGCTGGTCGTCGTCAAGCTGGTCCCAGTAGTGGAGCACGTGCTCCTGGCCGGCTTGCTGGAGGGCGTCCCGGGCGGCTTCGTACCGCGGGATGATCGATGCGTCGCTCATGGGTGTCACTCCTGGCAGATGGGATCGGGCTATCGCCTGACCCTTTAACTTATCCGATTGTGTCCGGTGCAGACAGTGCCGGGGGGAACAGGGTAGACCCGCAGCGGACGACTGCAACGCCCCCCAGGCGGAATCATGCCCCGGAATCTGGCGATCATGCCCCGAGGCCGCTCTGCCACCGCGCGCGGCCGACGAAGAACGGGCCGAGGCGCTCGAGATAGGTCGAGGTCTGGACGGTGCTGCGCATGGTCTGGACGAGCGCGGAGAGCGGGTGCAGCTCTTGGCCGACCACGCCGATGACGAAGTCGCTGTCCTGGCGGTCGAGCCCGTGGCAGGCGAGCCGGATGTCGTGCGCAAAGTCGGCCCGCCCGAAGCCCATGCCGATTCGGCCGTGCTCCATGAGGATCTCGCGCTGCTCGGAGGAGTCGAGCTGCTCGAATTCGCCGCTGCGGCGGAGCGGATACCAGATCACCCAGGGCCAGTCGGGGTTGAGGGCCGTTCGGCGGGGTCGGCGGATGAGCGTCTCCTCGAGGTCGGGCTCGTAGCCGAGCGCGTAGGTTCGGCCGATCATGGTAAGCTCGGGCCGAAGCTGGAGCGAGGCGAACGGCTCCTGCTGGAGCATCTGCCGAACGGGCCCGACGAAGGCTTCGGGATCCGTGCTGAGGCTCAGCAGCGCCACGCCGGCCGGGTCGCTGACGTCTTCGTAGAGCGCGCCGACGTGTCCCGCCGCGGCGAGGCCGGCGACGAGGGCGGCCGTGTCGCGGCAGCCGGTGAAGGCGAGAAGCTGCATGAAGAGGCGGCGGTCGGACGTCTGTCCGCGTGCGCCGTGCTCGCGAATATCAGGGGCCTGGTCGCTGTGCTGCTGCATATCGGGAGCTTAGCGAAGTGGCCAGCGGCGATCAAAGACGGTTTCGGCCCGGCTGATGGGCGAGGTAGCGCAGCACGGCCGCCGCGGCGAGAGCGGCGGTCTCGATCCGCAGCACGTGCGGGCCCAGCGCCCAGGGCTCATAGCCCGCCTCGCGGGCGGCGGCGGCCTCCTCCCCGGTCCACCCCCCTTCCGGCCCGACGAGGACGCGGACCGTGCCGGCCGACCGCAGGCGGGCGGGCAGCTCGGCGGCCCACTCGGCAGCGGGGGCGGCGAGCAGACGCAGGTCGGCGGGCTCGGCGAGAACGTCGGCGAAATCGGTCACGTCGTCGATCTGCATCAGGAACAGGCGGTGGGACTGCTTGGCAGCCTCGACGGTCTGCCTGCGGAAGCGGTCGAGCTTGCTGTCGCGCGGCTCGACGACGGCCCGGGCGGTGCGGAGGGGAATCAGGCGATCCACGCCGAGCTGGCTGAGCTGGTTGACCATGTCGCCGGCCCGGCCGGCCTTGGGGACGGCGGAGGCGATTTCGAGGCGCGGCAAGGGCGGCCGGTGCCTCTCCACGGGGCCGGTGAGGCGGCAGAAGGCGCTGCCGGCCTCGCAGGATTCGAGCGTCGCGGGCGCGAGACCGCCCCGGCCGTCAAAGAGAAGCACCGCGTCGCCCGGGCCGAGGCGAAGGACCTTGCGGGCGTGGCGGGCCTCGGCGGAGTCGAGCGTGCAGCCCGGCGCGGCGAGGTCGGGGCAGTAGAAGCGCGGTGGCTGGGCCATGCGGGCATGGTAGATCGGCGGTCGCGGCCTTGCCAACGCGAACTCAGCGGGCGGCCGCGTCGTCGAGCGCGTCGTCGAGGGCCGAGGCCTGGCGGGGCCAGGTGAAGCGGTCGGCGACGCGGCGGGCGCGGGTGGGATCGCCCTGCCAGAGGTTGCCGGCGGCGAGCCGGTCGGCGAGCTCGCGGACGCGGCGGGCAAGGTGGGCGGGCGCGTTGTCGTAAAAGAAGTCGGGATCGCTGAAGAGCTCGGGATAGGCGAGTCGCCGGGGCAGCAGCGGAAAGCAGCCGGCGTGGGCGGCCTCGGCAGCGCTTAGGCCGAAGAACTCGTGGCGGGCGGTGGAGATGAAGACGTCGGCCTGCTGGAGCGCGGCGAGGTAGTCGCTTCGGCGGGGCAGATAGCCGACGTGGTCGAGGCGGTCGGCGAAGCGGCGCTGGATTTCCGCGAAGGCGGGCGGACTGTCGCGGAACTGCTCGCCCAGGAGGCTGAGGCGGAAGTCGGTGCCGGCCTGGTCGAGCCGGTCGAGAGCGGCGAGCAGGTCGTCCGGCCCCTTGTCGTGTTCCCAGCGGGCAGCCCACACCAGGCGCAGGGGGCCGGGCTGACGGGCGGCAGCACGCGGCGGCAGCGGGTCGATGCCGGGGTGGTGAACAGCGCTCACCGCGTCGATGCGGCCGGGGGCGCCGGGCAGGCGGTGGTCGGGCATCTTCGCGAGCAGGCGGGCGAGCTCGGCCGTGAAGCTGTCGCGGCAGAAGCGGCTGTTGAACCAGACGGCGTCCGCGGCGAGGGCGGCGTTCATCTGGATGAGCGAAAAATGGACGTCCCGGCAGTCGGCGTGGCGGACAGGGTAGGCGGCCTGGTTCTCGTGGAAGTAGACGACCCGCGGCAGGCGGGCGAGCCCGCGCGGGGCGAGGCCGACGAGCGTGGCGAGGTCGAGCATGCTCGAGGCCCAGAGCGCATCCCAGGTTTCACCCGCGGCGAGGCGGGCGCGGATCTCGTCCGCAAAGGTGACGGCGGCATGGCGCATCCGCCATTTCCAGTGGTGGCCGGGCAGGGTGAGCAGGGTGAACCGGTGGCGACTGCGGGCCCGCCAGCCTTCCAGAAAGGCCCGGTGGGAGCCGGCAAAGTAGGGTTCGAGGGCGAGCAGGTGCATGGGGTTAGAGGCTAGAGGCTAGAGGCTAGAGGCTAGAGGAAGCATACCCGGGGCGGCGCTCGCGGGACTCGCTTTGCCCCGGCTTTGGGGGCGAACGGGATGTTTCCGGCTTCCTTCCCGGCACAGTGAACGACGCTCATCCGCGTTAGAAGAAAAACCCCCGGCGTGGGGCCGGGGGTGGGGAATGATCAATGGGTGTCGCGAACGCCAGGGCCCGCGGTGGGTGACGCTTCGGGCCGCATCAGGCGGCGAAGTAATCGGGCTCGTTGCCCTTCTTCCACTTGATGTTGCAGCCGACGCTGGGGCGCTGCTCGGGCGGCGGCTTCTGGTCGCCGAGCAGGGTTTCGAGGGCGGCGCGGAGGTCCTTGCCGTCGACGGGGTTGTCGTTGCCCGGGCGGGAGTCGTCGAGCTGGCCGCGGTAGAAGAGCTTGAGGTCGCCGTCGAAGACGTAGATGTCCGGGGTGCAGGCGGCCTTGTACGCCCTGGCGACGCTCTGGTCGGCATCGACGAGGTAGGGGAAGCTGAAGCCGGCGCGCTGCTTCTGGTCCTCGAGGCCTTCGGGGCGGTCGTCGGCGTACTCGTCCTGGTCGTTGGAGCAGATGCCGACGAAGCCGACGTTGCGGGCCTGGTAGTCCTTGGCGACCTCGGCGAGCTGGTTTTCGATGTGCTTGACGAAGGGGCAGTGGTTGCAGATGAACATGACCACGAGCCCGGCCTTGCCCTTGAAGTCGCTGAGGGAGACGGTTTCGCCCTCGAGGTTGGGCAAGGCGAAATCAGGGGCCGGGGTGGACAGATCCAGCATGGTCGATTCGGTTCGTGCCATCGCTTCCTCCTGGGTTAGCTGGTCCAAAATGCGTGTCCTGATGGTAGGCGAGCCGGCGGACGGATGCGAGCCGGGGGCGCGGCCGGACCCGGTGCGGCAGGCGGAACCAAGCCGGTGAACGGCGTTCACCTTCCCCGCCATTACCGGCTTCAGGACCTGGCCGGCACAGGGCATCCCGGGCGGGATGCCTTGCCCTCGGCCGGCTGTGCGCGAAACGGGCCCGCAGACGCGCCGGGGGCGGGCGCTCTGCGGGCCCGGGTTCGGGCGTTTCCGCGCCCCCTGCCGGGGTTACGGAGCGGCAACGGCCTGGGGGTGGTCTTCGCGGACGAGGTCGAGCTCGGCGGCGGCGGCGTTGGACTCGACCTGCTCGCGGTTCTTGCAGCCGGGGATGACGCAGGTGACGGCCGGGTGCTTGAGGCACCAGGCGAGGGCCCACTGCGCCATGGGCACGCCTTCGGGAACCTCTTCCTGCTGGATCCGCTGGGCCTCTTCGAGCTGGGTGCGGGTCTTTTCGTCGCTGTGCCATCGGCCGCGGACGTCGGACTCGGAGAAGGTGTCGCCGGGCTTGTACTTGCCCGAGAGATAGCCCGAGGCAAGCGGCACGCGGGCGAGGACGCCGAGGTTCTGGCGGATGCAGGAGTCGAAGACCTGCTCCTCGGGGGCGCGGTTGAGGCGGTTGTAGACCACCTGGATGGCCGCGGCGTCGACGGAGCTGGCGCGGTCGGTCTGGTAGAGGTTGTCGTTTTTGCCGATGGAGATCCCGAGGTGGCGGACCTTGCCCTCTTCCTTGAAGCGGTTGAGCGTCTCCCAGAGCCCGTCGGTGTCGAAGTCGTCGTCGGAGCCGGAGTGGAACTGGTAGAGGTCGACGTAGTCGGTCTTGAGGGCGCGAAGCGAGTCCTCGAGCTGCTGGCGGACGCCGGCGGGGTCGTAGACGGTGTCGCGTTCGAACGGCTCGTGGAACTTGTGGCCGAACTTGGTGGCGAGAACCCACTCGTCGCGGTCGTTTCTGATCGCCTCGCCGACGAGGGCCTCGGAGAGGTGGTCGCCGTAGCACTCGGCAGTGTCGATGAGGTTGATGCCGGTGTCCCGGCCGGCCTGGATGATGTCGTCGACCTCGCCCTGGGTGAAGTCGCGGCCCCACTCGCCGCCGAACTGCCAGGTGCCGATGCCGACGACGGAGACGTTGAAACCGGTTTTGCCGAGGGTGCGGTACTTCATGGTGCTCCTTTCCTGATGAAACGGGTCGCAGGACGACGCCGAGCCCGGCGGCGCGACGGCCCCGCTGCTCTTCGATGGTAGCCGGCTGCGGCCGCGGGATGAAGGGAGTCACGGCGGCGGACGGACGCGGCACCACTGCCGGCGGGGGTTATCGGACGACGTGCGCCCGGGCGCGCCGCGCATAGCCACGCCCGCGGAGGCGGGTTCGCGATGACCTCCGCGGGCATGCGCGACGGCGAAACCCAGTGGCGGACGAGGCTTACCGTTGCGGCGGCCGGGGTTCGCCCGGCTGGCCGCCGGTCATGGGCTGGGGCCGGTTCCAGTCGAGGAACTGCTGCTGTCGGCGGAATTCGGGATGGCGGAAGCGTTCCTGATCCGGATAGAAGCCGCCCCGGCCGTCGTATCCGTCGTCTTCGACGGGCCCCCACTCTTCCCTCATGTCGTCCTCTTCGTTGGGTCCGTAGGCGCGGTTGAAGCCGTAGCCGTACTGGTAGCTTTCGTAGCCCCACTGGTCGTCGGACTGTTCGGGCTCGACGCCGCCGAACTCCCAGTCCCATTCGGCCTGCTGCTGGCGGTT
The DNA here is from genome assembly GCA_046540025.1 of Phycisphaeraceae bacterium. Classification (GTDB taxonomy): domain Bacteria; phylum Planctomycetota; class Phycisphaerae; order Phycisphaerales; family Phycisphaeraceae; genus JBKHFW01. Next base: position 20,203 of record JBKHFW010000026.1, on the reverse strand, counting down.
CTGCTGCTGCTGGAGTTCGGTTTCGGGCTGGGCGTCGTCGTAGCCGTAGGTGTCGTCGTACCCGTAGCCGTCATAGCCGTAGTCGTCATAGCCCCACTGGTCGGGGTAGGTTTCGTCTTCGACGCCGCCGAACTGCCAGTCCCAGTCGGGCTGGGCGCCGGCCTGTCCGGTGTCGAGCGGCTCCTGGGTGTCGAGGTCCTGCTGTTCGTCGAAGGGCTGGTCGTAGCCGTAGGCGTCGTAGCCCCACTCGTCGATGGCCTGGTCTTCCGCGGTGCCGAAGCCCCACTGCCAGGCGTCATCGGCCTGCTGCTCCCGGGCGGCGGTGCCGTACCACCAGTCGGCCTCGACTTCGCCGTTCTCAGTCTGGTGGTCGAACTGGGCGTGAGCCGGGGCGGCCAGGAGCAGACCCGCGCCGGCGCAGACGCCGACGATCGCAGCGAAACGGGAAAGCGGTCGAAGCATGATTCCATCTCCTTCCTCGCGTGGGGAGGTCGTGCTCATCGGGGCCGCCCTGCCGGCGCGGGCGCCCGTCCGGGAAAGGCTAGGAGGGGACGGGGGCGGACTCTACGCCGGTCGGCGGGGCGCGGGGCCGAATTGCGGGCCGGCCCGACGCGGTGGTGCGAGCGGGCCCCAGAGCGGGGCGCAAAGAAGGCGCGACCGGCGGCAACGCAGGCGGGACGCGCCTAACCGATGGCTGGGTCTCGGGTTATAGCGACGCGATCACTCGCCGACGTTCAGGCCGAACTGTTCGAGCAACTGGTCGAAGTGCTCGAGCGAATAGAACTCGATGGTCATCTTGCCCGAGCCCTTCTTGCGTCCCGGGCGGATGGCGACTTTGGTGCTGAGCTGCTGGCCGAGGGTCTGCTCGAGGTCGGCGAGGTAGGCGGAGCGGACCCGGGTCCGGCTGGGCTCGGCTTGGCCGGCGTCGCCGCTGGCGAGCTTGCGGACGAGCTGCTCGACCTGGCGCACGGAAAGCCCTTCGCGGACGATGCGCTCCGCGAGGGCGAGCTGCTGGTTGGGATCCTCCACCGAGGCGAGGGCGCGGGCTTGGCCCATGGAGAGCTGACCGCGGCGGAGCATCTGCTGCACGCCCTCGTCTAAGTTGAGAAGGCGCAGGAGGTTAGAGATCGTGGACCGCTCGAGGCCCACCCGCTGGGCAATCTCGTCGTGGCCGAGCTCGAACTGCTCGATCAGGCCCTGGAAGGCCTGGGCGCGGTCGAGGGGGTTGAGGTCTTCGCGCTGGAGGTTCTCGATGAGGGCCCACTCGGCGAGCTGGCGGTCGTCGAGATCGCGGACGAGCGCGGGCACCCGGTCGAGCCCCGCCTGCCGGGCGGCGCGCCAGCGCCGCTCCCCGGCCACCAGTTCGTACCGCTCCTTCTTCCCCGCGGCCGGGCGCACGACGATGGGCTGCATCAGCCCGTCGCTGGCGATGGAACCGGCGAGCCGCTCGAGGGCCGCCTCGTCGAACTCCTGCCGGGGCTGGTGCGGGTTCGGCGACAGAGCCTCGACCGGCAGATAACGCAGCCCGGCCTCACCGCCCTGCCGCTCGACAGACGCCTCCTTCGCCGGCTCGGGCACCGATGCGGCGGACCGGTCGGGCGCGGCCTGAACGGGCTGAGCCATCAGAGAACTCAAGCCCCGGCCGAGACGGGACGGACGCTTGCGGCTGGCAGGCATGCGACAACTCCAGAACAGGTAGAACCGGAAACGGCGCGAGTGTACCTCCCCCAGCGAGAAATACAAGCGTTTCACGTGGAACGTGGCGAAACAGGGCTGTTTTCACCGCTCCGTCGGGCCCGGCCGGGCGGAGCGGCAAGAGATCCCCCTGCCCGACATGGGGAAGGTTCCACGTGGAACGGAGGCCCTGCAGGCGGCTAGGGTGCTGCGCCGGCGGGGCCGTCGCGGCAGCAGTGAAGTGGCCCGCCGATCTGGTCGATGACAGCCGTGGTGCCAGCATGACTTCGAAGCATTCGCATCCTGGTGCGGGGGCGGCGTCGACGGAAGACCTGGTCGAACAGGTCGAGCGTCTGCAGCGGGAGCTTGATTCGCTGCGGGCGGGCCTCGCGCACGCCCAGCGTCTAAGCACGCTGGGGACGCTGTCGGCCATGCTGGCGCACGAATATGCCAATCTGCTGACCCCGGTGGCGAGTTATACGCAACTGGCACTGAGTCGGCCGGGGGATCGGGAGCTGGCAGAGAAAGCGCTCCACAAGGCGCACGTCGCGGCCGGCCGGGCGGCCGATCTCTCGCGCACCGTGCTCGGCTTCGCCGGGCCGGAGGCCGAGGAGGCTGGCACCGCCGACCTGGGCGAGGTGGTCGACGCCTCGCTGGCCTGTCTCGGTCGAGACCTCGAGCGGGACGGCATCCGCCTCGAGCAGCATCTGCCGGACATGGAACTGGCGATCCCAGCCCTGCATCTCCAGCAGGTGCTGGTCAACCTCCTCATCAACGCCCGCCGCGCCATGACCGACGGGGGGACAATTCGGCTGAGCGGGCGCATCGAAGGAGCGATGGGCGCGGTGGACGTGGCCGACACGGGGCCGGGCGTGCCGCCTCGCGTGCTCGAGCGGCTGTTCGAGCCGTTCGTGCGCGGCTCGGGCGAGCAGGGCGGGCACGGCCTCGGCCTGTGCATCTGCCGGGAACTGCTCACGCGGGCCGGGGGGCACATCAGCGTGACCAGCCGGCTGGGCGAAGGCGCGACCTTCCACCTCCGCGTCCCGCTGGCGCGCGGAAAGCGCGGCGGCGATCAGGCATAACGGGCCACGCGGACCGGGCTGGCGCCCGACTCCAGATTGATCACCAGATAACGCAGGGCGTCGCAGAGATGGTCCGGACCGTCCTTCACCGGCTGCTCCCGCTGAGGTCGGCGGGGATCGAAGTGATACTGCTCGAGCGCCTCGATCAGCCGGGTGCAGCGGGGATCGACCAGCAACGTGCCGCGGTCGAATCGGCAGCGGAGCAGTTCAATGCCCTCCGCCAGCCGGCTGGGCCGGCTGCGGACGCGGTAACCCTCGGCCCGCAGCAGGTCAATGTCGCTCAGGCCGCTGTGGCTGTTGCCCTGTCGGCCGGCGGGGTCAACGCCGAGCCAGGCAGGGCGGGGCAGCCCGGCCTCGCGGGTGCGCACGTCAATCGCCGTGAGGTGCTGCGCCATCGTTCGGCCGGGCTCGATGTACTCCTCCACCACGTGGACAACCTGCTCGCCGCTCAGGCAGTCGAGCCGGGCCCAGAGCATGACCAGCGGACTACGCAGGCCGAAGTCCATGCCGCCGACGAGAGCCCCGCTTTTATCGGACCCTGCGGGCCGGACGTGCGTGCGGGGGTCGAAGCCCGGATAGACGCGATCGCCCCGGCGGGGCCGTCGGCAGCGCATCTCCGCCGCCCAGGTGTCGCGGGAGGTGCGGTGCCACTGCTGAACGAGGTCGTCGATGGCGAGAAAGCCCGCCGCCTCCCGCGCCCGGCCGCGGCACTCGCTGTGCAGCGGGCACGACCGGCAGTCCCGGCCGGGCGGACAGCGCTCGATGACGTCCAGATAGTTCCACCGGAACACCTTCGCCCCCGTACGCCGGCTGATCAGGCGACTCATCAGCCCGCCCGGGCGGTGCATCGTGCTCATCGCCTCGACCCGCCCGCGCACATAGGTCGACCCGCACCAGCCCGAGCGGGTGACGAGCTGGGCCGCCTCCCACACCTCGGGGTCGAACTCCTCGACCTCGTCGCAGCGAAGCTTGTGCACGCGCACGCCGCGAATGCTGCGCTGACTCTGAGCGAGCACCGCGGCCCGGCTGCCGTTGATCAGCTCGACCCGCCGACGCGTGGGCTGGCCCGCGAGCAGCCCACGCAGCCCCGGACGGTCGCAGAGCTGACGCAGGTGTTCAAACATCCTTGAACTCTGCTCCAGCGAGCCGCCGAGGATGCGCACCTGGATGCCCGGCTTGAAGAGCAGGTCGAGCAGGGTGGCCACGGCCCCCAGCAGCGTCTTGCCGCCGCCGCGGCTGGCCCAGACGACGGCGTCCCGCTCGTGTTCAAAGAACGTCCAACTCAGGTAGTCCAGCGGCGGCGAGCTGCCGGGCTCGAGCGCCACGGCAGGAACGCGCAGGCCCAGGGCGCGCTGGACGAATCGGCCGAGCTCATCGCGGGTGCGCGGGCGCAGGACGTCGAGCTCCGCAGTGAGCCGGGCGGCGCGGGTCGGTTCGGCCGCAAAGCGGACGGGTTTACTGGTCATCGTCGTTCTCGCCGTAAAACAGCTTGCGCAGAGCCCCGGCATCCGGAGCGGAGGGCTCCGCCGCGACCGAAGCGAAATCGGACGCCTCCGCCCGCTTGAGGTCGAGCTTGAGCAGGTCCACGCACGCCTTGCGCGCGACGTCGCCGCTGCCCGCCTCCTCGTCGGTGGCGAGGCGGATCAGCCGCTCGGCCGCGAGCAGGCGGTACCGGCTCAGGAGGAGCTGCGTCTGCAGGTCCGCCAGCACGCAGAGGCCGACGAGGCAGTTCTGGTTCCGCTCGTCCCCGGCCCAGGTCGCGAGGTCGTCCGGAGAAAGGCCGTGGGCCTGCGCCAGCGCGACCACGTCGTGCTGGGCACTGAAAATGTCCTGAATCAGCTTGGCGCGCCGCTTGGCGCCGATTCGTCTGGCCATGAAGTCTCACCCTGCGCTATGCGCCGCTAAGTGCCTGTCATCCAATACGTCACGCGCCTCTGGCATACGACCCGCCTGCCCCGTCAGGCCCCGCCCACGAGGCTCATCAGGGCCGCTTCGCGGGTCGGGCCGATCTCGGCGAGGCGCTTCTCCAGCCGCTGCCGATCGTCGGCCGCGAGAAAGAAGTGCACCGCCTGCGGCAACTCGCCGAGGTCAGTCGGCGGCCGGGGGCGGGGCGGAGTGCGCTCGAGCTCCAGAAGCCTTCGCAGCTTTTCGCTCGACTCCGGCAGCAGGGCCGAGAGCCCCTTGCCGCCCCGTCGGCGGTGCAGCTCGCCCACGAGGCGGGCCCGGCGGACCGGGTCGTCGCTGCCTTCCAGGCGGTTCAGCGTCGCCAGCAGGAGCAGGGCATCGTCGTCATCCACCTCCCAGACGAGGCAGCGGGCCGCGGTGCGCTCGAGCCGGCGAAGCGCTTGGGCGCGGTGGTGGCCGTCGAGGATCTGGTACCGCCCCGGCTCGCCCGGCAACGGGCGGACGATCAGCGGCGGATACCGGCCGGTGTCGCCGATGTGCCGGGCGAGCTTCGCGAGACGCTCCTCCGGCATCCGGTTGCTGTTGGCCGGGTGCGGCCGAAGCTGGTCGAGCCCGAGGTCGAGCACGCGGGTGTTATCGCGAGTCATCACGCTTCTCCTGGTATTCGCGTCGATCGCTGAGGTAGTAGACCGGTTCCATGAGCAGTCGGCTCCGCGCGTGGCGGAGGTGCTCGCGCGGGTCGTCGCTTCGGCGGTGCGATCGACCAAGCCCGCTGCTGGTGTGCCAGCGGGCGAACTCGCCAAAGAGGAACCGCTGCCGGGGCAACGCCATCGCCGCGATGCGCTGGTGGAGCGCGCCCGGGTCGGCGAGCGCCGCTTCCTCCAGCCCGGCCGAGGCGAGCGCGGCCCGCAGGCGCAGGTCGCAGGTGTGGCTCGGCCGGTGGTAAGCGTGCATCCCGGCCAGCTCGAAAAAGGGGTGCACCCGGCCCATCGCGGCCATGGCTTCGGTGTAGAGGGTGGTCGCCGTGGCGAGGGCGTGGCGGACCATCCGCACCGCCAGGCCAAGCCCGCGCCAGCGCGGGTCGACGACCACCCGGCTGATCGTGCGCAGCTCCTGCTTGATCAGCGTCGCACGGTCCCTGGCGGCCAGCCAGCCGCCGAAGCGGCCCGCCAGCGCCCAGTCCCGCATCCGGCAGGCGAGGCACGGCATCGACTCGACCAGCACCGCCACCGGCTGGGGATCGGACGCCCGGCCGAGGTATCGGCCGACGACGGTGGGACGCGGGTCGCGCAAAACCAGCACGCGGGTGCAGCTCAACGGCGCACCCGCCCGGTAGTGATGCCGGGCGAGGACGCGGTAGTCGTGAATCGTCCCGGTTTCCAGCACGAGCTCGGCCGCGGGGCCGGGCGCAGGCAGGGCGCGAAACCGCTGGATGAGCTGGGTTTTCATGGTGGGTTCCCCCGGCGGCAGGTCGTGTTTCAAGAGCGGTCCGCCCGATCCCGCTGGACGATCTCGACGCCCTCGCCCAGCGGCTTGTGGATGAGGACGTCGGGCTCGAGCGGTTCGAGCAGGTCGTCGTGGCTGGTGGCGAGGACGAGGCAGACGTTTTCCCGCCGGGCCCAGCGGGCGAGGTGGCGGGCGGTGACGCGGGCGGTGGGGCGGTCGAGGGTGGCGGCGAACTCGTCGCCGAGCACGACGGTCAGCTCGGCGGGCCCGACGGGCTGGAGGCTGGCCATGACCCGGGCGAGCTGGAGGCGGTAGCGCTGGCCCTCGGACAGCTCGGCCGGGGTGCGAAGCAGGGCGAAGGCGTCGCCGAGGCCCGCCCGGCCGAGCACCTGGAGGGTCTGTTCGAGCGAGAGGTGCTCGAAGCAGTCCACGGCCGGCCGATTCGGCAGCGGGGGCATGTCGCCGAGGCAGCGCAGCCGGGTGTCGTCCCGGCCGGCCAGCGCCTGGCGGAGCTGGCGGAGCAGGGAGGACTTGCCGCTGCCGCTGGGCCCGGTGATGAAGACGACCTGGCCTGGCAGAAGGTCGACCGCGGTGGGCGGGATAAGCTGCATGGGCTCATCCCCGCCCAGGCCGATGCCGAACATCCCGGCAACGGCGAGAACGCGCGGCGACGGCCGGGCGGCGGTGGGCACGGAGCATTCGAGGACGAGTTGCATGGAAGTCTCCGGAAGTGCGGGAAGCAAAAGGGCGGTTCACCCGATGATGCGGGCGAGCTCGCGGACGGTCTGCATGTGCTGGCGGACGCGGTAGAGCGAGAGCCCCGTCGCCCGCCCGGCCTCGCGGAGGCTGCGCCCCTGAAGCACGACCAGCCTGGCGGTGGACCGGACCTCGCGCGGCAGCAGCTCCTCGCGGCCGGCCACGAACCGGAACAGTGGGTCGCGAACCCGCTCGAGAAGCTGGCGGACGTGCCGGCTGAGCGTCCGCCTCGGCCGACCCGTCAGACGGGCGACCTCCGCTACACTGAGCCCGTGGCGGTAGACCTGCTCGAGCAGCAGCCGGTCCCGCTCGGAGAAATGTTCCGCCAACGCCAAAACCTGCTCGATTCCGGCACGTCGCTCTTCTACCTTGGCACCGGACATCAGCCTTGCCTCCCTGTTAAGTGTTTGTTAGACTTTCTTACCATTACAGCAGTTGAGGAACAGGCCGTCAAGGCGGGGTTCAATAAATGGTTAACCCACTGCGGAGCCCATCATGCCCGACACCTTCTCCAATCTGGCCCGGCTTCTGCGCGATCGTCGGCAGGAGCTTCGGCTGACGCTGCAGGCGTTGGCGGAGCGGGTTGGCTCGACCAAGAGCTACCTGTCGATGATCGAGAACCAGCGGGTGGAAAACCCGCCGTCGCGCCGGCTTCTCGCGGCGATCGAGCGGGCGCTCGGCTTCGAGCGGGCGGAGCTTCGCCGAGCCGCCGGCTGGCAGACCGCGTCGCCCGAGGTGAAGGCGGAGCTCGAGCGGCTCGCCGAGGACGCCCGGCGGGGACGGGACCTGGCGCAGTGGCTCAAGCAGTCCACCTCCCGCCGGGCGGGCGGGGGCAAAAACCTCGACAAGCTCTATCGCAGCGGCCAGCTCAGCAAGCGGATCAACAGCGCCCTGGGGGAGCCGGAGACGTCCGCCGCCCGGCCAATGTCGGCGCCGGGCCTGGGCGGCGTGCCGCTGATCAACAAAGTGACTGCCGGCTATCCGCACGACTTCACCGACCTGGCCTACCCGGCCCGCGTCGCGGACGAATACGTGCCCGCACCGGGCCTGGGCGACCCCGACGCCTTCGCGGCCACCGTGTGCGGCGAGTCGATGCAGCCCGAGTACAGCGAGGGCGACATCGTCATCTTCTCGCCCGCCGCCAACGTGAGTGACGGGTGCGACTGTTTCGTGCGGCTCGAGCCCGATCATGAGACCACCTTCAAGCGTGTGTTCTTCGACGAAAAGACGGGCGACATCCGCCTGCAGCCCCTGAACCCGCAGTTCCCGCCGCGGATCCTGGCCCGCGAAGAAGTCGCCGGGCTGTACCGGGCAGTGTGGCGGATGTCGCGGCTGTAACGCCGCCGCGCCGCCCAACCTTGCCGCCGTGGCCGGCGCCGTGCGCACAGCGGCGGCCATCGCCGAAGACACACGCCGCCCACAGGATCTTCTAGCTCCCGCCCCGGGGCGCGGTTAAAGCAATCCCTCTGTGCGATGCCGCTTGTTCAGAGTATGGTGAACCGCGCCGTCCGCGCTGTGCGCACAATCACGACCGTGCAAACGGCAGCGGGAGAAGGGATCGGGCTGGCTTGCGGGGCGCGGCGGGACGAAAGCTCAGCCCGGGAGAGATTCGCGGCCGGGAAGACGATCCGGGCAGAACCGCGGACGCTCCGATTACCCGACGTGCCGGGCCTGCATCCACGGTTCGTCACGCCAGCGGAACGGGGAGAGCAGCCGTCGGCGAAGGCAGCCAGCGCATCCATACACCACCGACCACTCGCCCCCCGCCATCCGCCATGCTCACAGCAGGCTCCAGACGCGCAGCACCTCGGCAACCGACCAGGCCTGGGCGAAGCAGCCGCGGGGCTGGTGGGGCGGCTCCGCGTCGTGGATCTCAGCGAGCTGGCCAAGTGCCGAGTTGAGGCCGCCCTCCGGCTCGACCAGGGCGCTGAGCAGCGGGTCGAGCGCCGCAGCGGCGCGTTTGCGGGCGCCGGGGCCGAACTGGCCGACGCGCAGCACCGCCTCGGCGTAGGGGCCGATCAGCCACGGCCAGACGGTGCCCTGGTGGTACGCCTTGTCGCGGTGGAACCGGTCGCCCGCGTAGTGCGGGTGGTAGTGCGGATCGCCCGGCGGGAGCGTGCGCAGACCCGCCGGGGTGAGCAGGTGGGCCTCGACGGCCTGGAGCACCTGGCGCTGGCGGGCCCTGCCCAGCGGGGAGTGGGGCAGGCTGAGGGCGAAAACCTGGTTCGGCCGCAGGCTCGCATCCTCGTGGGTCTGCCCCTGCGGGTCGGTCCAGACGTGGTCGAGCAGGTAACCCAGCTCGTCGCGCCAGAAAACATTGACGAACGAGCGCTTCACCTTGCCCGCTAACTCGCGGTATCGCTCAGCGAGCGTGGCCCGGTCCACCTCGGGGGCGTCCCTGCGAGCAGGGGGCAGACCGCCGCGGTCGAGCGCGTCCGCGAGCGAGAGCAGGCCGCTGTACCACAGGGCGTTGATCTCCACCGCCTTGCCCGGCCGGGGCGTGAAGACGACGCGTTCGGGACTGCCTTCCTCGCCGATCGCGGCGTCCATCCACGTGAGCTGCGTGCTCGGGTCGCCCGCGGCGATCAGCCCGTCGTCGTCCATGCGGATGAGCTTCTGGCCCGGAGCCTCGGGCCGATCGCCCGTGCCGGCCATGTAGGCCTCCACAATCCGCACGCAGGCCCAGCCGAGCCAGTCGCGCCAGGCGTCCTGGTCGCCGGTCGCCTCGAACCAGGCGAGGGCCGCGTGGAGAAACCAGAGGCTGGCGTCGACGGTGTTGTAGTGCGCGGCGTGCTCGTCGTAGTCGTCGAAGCGGTTGGGAACCAGACCGTCCCTGATCGCCCCGGCGAAAATCTCGAGCACGGCCCGCGCCTCATCATGCCGGCCGGTCGTGAGCAGCAGCCCCGGCAGGGCGATGAAGGTGTCCCGGCCCCAGTCGGCGAACCAGGGATAGCCGGCGAGAATGGTCGCCAGCTTTCGGCCGCCGAGCGTGCGCTCCACGACGAAATCGTCCGCGGCGAGGGCGAGCAGGTCGGCCAGCCTGCGGTCGCGGTCGCTGCCCGACGCGGCCCGGCGGGTATGATTGCCCGCGGCGGGCGGCTCCGGCCGGGCCGCGGCGAGCTGGGCGCGAATGGGCTCGATCTGCTTCAGCCGGGACTCCGCGGTGGCGGGCTCGGCCGGCTGTTCGCCGAGGGCGGCGGTGAGGACGATCTCGTTCTCCGGCTCAGGCGGAAGGTTGATCTCGAACCGGCCGGGAACGTGGAGATCTTCGCTGTCGTCCTGCCCGCGCTGGGCCTCGAGCGGGTAGAAGACGTTCTCCCACCAGTGTCCGCCGTCCGTCCAGCGGGCTGCTTCGTGCTGCACGGCCATGGTCATGGCGACGTCGTGATGGCGGAAGATCGCCGCGTTCGGCCGCGCCTGTTCGACGGCGAACTCGCTGCCCCACTTGTGCAGCAGACTGTGGAAGTCACGCAAAGCCACCATCGGGTGCAGCCGAAGCTGGGCCGAGGAGCTGGCCTTGTCGAGGCCGCGAACGTGGTAGCGGAGGGTGATCGCCTGCTGCTGGTGGTGGAGGGTGAGTTCGCGGCTGACGTGGACGTCGCCCCAGGCGTACTCCCAGCGGACCGTAACGCCGCGCTGAAAGCGGGTGAGCAGCTCGTGGCCGCGGGGGGCGAAGAGGGTGCCGCCCTCGCCGGAGCGGAACATGAGCGAGGAGAGCTCCAGCGGCTGACTGATGTCGCTCTCCGGGGCGTCCGGGTCGGGCTTGTGCAGCAAAAGCTGTTCCCAGATCTGGCTGAGGCAGACGTACCGCGCAACCGGCGGCTTGGCCGAGGCGACCAGCAGCCCGTGATAGCGGCGGGTGGGGCAGCCCAGCGCGGTGCCGGCCGCGTAGCCGCCAGTGGCGTTGGTGAGCAGCCACTCGCGGTTGAGCAGGTCGTAAGCGCGGTCGGGCGAAGCGGCGAGGTCGTGGGTAAAGGTGGGGTCGCTCATGGTACGGCCATGATAGCCGGTTCCGGAGTCGGCGGCGGCCCGCGGGCCGCGCGATCCAGTGGACGAATCCCCCGGGCGGTTCAGCGCAGCTTGATCGTCGCCAGCGCCGCTGCGGCGCAGATGATCGTCAGCAGCCAGAAGCGCACGACCACCTGCTGCTCGGTCCAGCCCAGAAGGTGAAAGTGGTGGTGGATGGGGGCGCACTTGAAGATGCGCTTGCCGCCCGAGAGCTTGAAGTAGCCCACCTGGAGCATGACGCTCCCGGCTTCCATGACGAAAACGGCGCCAATGAGCAGCAGCAGAAACTCCTGCCGGACGACGACAGCGATGTAGCCGATGAGCCCGCCCAGCGGGAGCGAGCCCGAGTCGCCCATGAAAACCTGAGCGGGCGAACAGTTGAACCAGAGAAAGCCCACGCACGCCCCGGCCATCGCGCCCGCGACGACGGCGAGCTCGTCGGAGAGGGGCACATAGGGAACGAGCAGGTACTTCGCCAGCACCACTTCGCCGCCGAGGTGCGGCATGACGCGGGTGAAGCCGGCGATGATGCAGAGCACGAGGAAGGCAAAAGCGACCACCCCCATCACGCCCGAAGCGAGGCCGTCCATGCCGTCAGTGAGGTTGACGGCGTTGGAGAAGCCGGCAATGACGATGACGCTGAGAAGGACAAAGCCCCACCGGCCCATCTCGATCAGCGGCTCCGTGGGCACGTACTGCCCCTCGACGCTGACCCAGCTCTTGACGAAGGGCAGGGTCAGCCCGTGGCTCATCCGCTGGATCTCGGCGAACTCCTCGAACGTGTACTTGCTTTCGCCGTGGTGGTAGATGAACAGCCCGAGCACGACCGCGAGGCCGAGCTGAAAAACGAGCTTTTCCCAGGTGTAGAGGCCTTCGCGGCTGCCGGGCTTGCGGCGGGCGCTGGTGAGCTTGAGCCAGTCGTCGGCGAGCCCCACGCCGAAGAGCCAGACAGTGCAGATCAGCGCCATGATGACGTAGAAGCTGCTGAGGTCGGCGAGCAGGACAACGGTGGCGAGGATGCTGCCGATGATGAGCAGGCCGCCCATGGTGGGGGTGTTGGCCTTCTGCTTCATCATCTGGTTGAGGTCTTTGTGATAGAACTCGGGGTTGTCGCCGATCTTCTGCTTGAGCAGCCAGTGGATCGTCCGCTTGCCGAACGCCAGGACGATCGCGCAACTGAGGATGATGGCCAGCACCGCCCGAAACTCGATGTAGTCGAACAGGCGCAGCGGCCCGAGCCAGTCGTGCCGGGCGATGGCTTCGCGGAAGGTGTTGACCAGCAGGTAGAACATATCGTTTCGGCAGGGCGGGGGCAGGTTTCCGGGGCCGGCGCGGGCAGTTTACCCGCTGGCCCCGCCGCTCGCAGGGTACTTCGCTTCGAGGGCGGGGATGATCCGTTCGAGCGCCAGGCCACGCGACGCCTTGAGCAGCACGGTGTCGCCGGGCTGGACGAGCTCGGCCAGCCCGGCGGGCAGATCGTCCCGCCAGGTGCCGCAGGCGAGCAGCCGCTCGGGCGGCCACTGCCGGGCGACCGCCTCGGCAGCGAACATCGAAAGCGTGCCGACGAAGACGGCCAGGTCGATGCGGCCGTTCATGTCGGCGAGCTGCTGCCCGAGTTCGCGGTGGGCGGCGGGGCCGGCCTGCCCGAGCTCGAGCATGTCGCCGAGAACGGCGATGCGCCGCCTCCCCGGGCGGTCCGCGAGCGCCTCCAGAGCAGCCTGAGCCGACTCGGGGTTGGCGTTGTAGGCGTCGTGGATGACGGTGACCTGTTCCCCCAGCTCGATCACCTCCAGTCGGCCGGGCACGGCGCGGGCCTGCGCCAGGCGGCGGACGATCTCGGCATCGGACACGCCCAGCAGGGAGGCGACGGCCGCCGCCGCGGTGGCGGCGAGCGCCGTGGTGCGTCCCGGCAGGGCGAGTTGGCAGACGATCGGCCCGCCCGCGGCGTCCCGGCGGATGATCTCGGCGTCGATGCCCCGGGCCGTCGCGCGGGCGGCGGCAAGGCGGAAGTCAGCCTCGCGGGATTCGCCGAAGGTGACCAGGCAGCTCCGCTCCGGCAGGGCGAGGTGGGGCTCGACGTGCGCCATCGCCTGCGTGGCGAGAAGCGCGGTGCCGCCGGGCCGGAGGAAGCTCAGCAGCGACGCTTCCTCGCGGGCGACCTCGTCGACGCTGCCGAAGTGTTCCAGGTGTTCCCGGCCGATCGAGGTGAGAATCCCGACGTCGGGCCGGGCGAGCGCGGCGAGCGCAGCCACCTCACCCGGGTGGTTCGTGCCGATCTCGACGGCGACGAAGTCGTGGGCCGGGTCGGCGGCGAGCAGGGTGAGCGGGACACCAATGTGGTTGTTGTGATTGCCCGGCGCCTGCGTGCCGACGAGCGGGTGTTCGCCCGCGGTGAGCACGCTGTGGATGAGGTGACGCGTGGTCGTCTTCCCGTTGGAGCCGGCGACAGCGATGACGCGGCAGCCACGCTCGCCGAGCACGTCCCGCCAGCGGTCGGCGAGGGCCTGCAGGGCCTCGAGCGTATCGCCCACCTCGAGCAGCGGCAGGGGCGGCGCACCTGCGGGGACGCGCGAGACGATCGCGAGCGCGGCCCCCCGCTCCGCAGCCTGATCGAGAAACGCGTGACCGTCGAAACGCTCGCCGGTGAGGGCGAGGAAGACCTGCCCCGGCTGAAGCGCGCGGGTGTCGGTGCTCAAGCCGGCGAGGGGCGCGGCGAGGTCCGCGGCCGCGCCGACCCAGCAGCCGCCGAGCAGGCGGGCGAACTGCCCGGCCGTCCAGAAGAATGCCGCATGGTCCGCATCCGCAGCGGCGGGATGGGCCTGAAGCGCCGCCAGAGCCTGCTCGCGGTCGTCGAAGTGCCGCTTGACGCCCGCAACGTCCTGGTAGGTCTCGTGGCCCTTGCCGGCGATGAGAACAGTGTCGTCCGGGCCCGCGGCATGGATCGCGGCGCGGATGGCGGCGGTCCGGTCGGGCTCGACGGTGGTATCGCCTGTTCGATCGGCGGGAATGCCGGGCAGCATGTCGTCGATGATCCGCTGCGGGTCCTCGTGGCGGGGGTTGTCTGAGGTGATCCAGACCGCGTCGGCCCAGTCGCAGGCGACGCGCGCCATCTTCGGCCGCTTGCTGCGGTCGCGATCGCCGCCGCAGCCGACCACGGCGATCAGTCGGCCAGGCGTGACCGGCTTGAGGGCGCGGAGCACGTTTTCCAGAGCGTCGTGGGTGTGAGCGTAATCGACGCGGACGGTGGGCACGCCTTCGGGCACGTCGGGCACGTCGGCGGCGGAGGCCGGCACCGGCTCGAGCCGGCCCGGCACGGCAGGCAGCGTGGCAAGGGCCCCCGCGAGGTCGGGCAGCGGGCCGGCCACGGCGTGGGCGGCAGCGAGCGCCTGGAGCGCGTTGGCGACGTTGTACCGGCCCACGAGGGGGATCTCCGCAGTGACCTCGCCCCACGGGCCGACGAAACGGGCCCGACTGGCGGCAGCGGAAAGCCGCTCCACCCGGGCGACCGCCACGGCGTCGACCGGCTCGTCCGGGTCGGCGACGCGGCAGGTCAGCGCCTCGAGGCCAGCGGGCAGGGCGGCGGTCATGGCGTGGGCCCATGGATCGCCCGCGCTGATGATCGCGGTGGCGGCGGGGCCGAGACCCGCGAACAGCCGGGCCTTGGCGGCGGCGTACGCCTCCATCGTGCCGTGGGCGTCGAGGTGGTCGCCGGTGAGGTTGGTGAACACGGCGGCGCCGAAAGCCAGGCCGTCCGTTCGCCCCTGCTCGAGGGCGTGGGAGGAGACTTCCAGCGCAGCCGCCCGGCAGCCGTGGGCCACCATGCGGGCGAGAATGCGGGCGATCTCAATCGCACCGGGGGTCGTGAGGTCGTTGTCAGCGACCGTTTCGCCGTCGTCGATGGCCACCGTGCCGATGAGCCCGCAGGGCACGCCGGCGCGGTCCAGCAGGTGCTTGATGAGATAGGTCGTGGTCGTCTTGCCGTTGGTGCCCGTGACACCGACGAGGCGGAGCTTCTGGCCCGGGGAGCCAAAGAAGCGGTCGGCGAGCCTTCCGGCAAAGCGCTGGTCGAGCGCGACGCCCGACGCGGGCTGGACCCAGGCAACGTGCTCGGGCAGGTCGCCCGGCGGGTCGGCGTGGGTGATGACGGCGGCGGCGCCACCTTCCAGGGCGGCGGGGATAAACCTTCGGCCGTCGCCCCCCCCGGCACCGGTGCGGGCGAGGAACGCGCAGCCCGGCGTAACCCGCCGCGAGTCGTCGCGCAGGTCGGTCAGGAAGACGTGGCTCGGCCCGCTGGTGACGCGCAGGCCAAGGCCCGGAATGAGGGTGGCGAGGTCCATGACAAAAGTTTCCCGAAACAGCGGGCCTTCGTTGTTATCGGTCTCCCGTGGGGGCGGTTCATCAAACTTTCCCGCCCGGGATCGGACGGGCGCAGCGCAGCGGAAGAAGATGCTGGGCGAGAGGTTACGCGGCGGGGGGGCACGCAGCAGATGCCCGGGTCGGCGCTGCGCCGTGCCCCCGCTCTGGAAGGCGCAGGGCCGGCGGCAAAAGGCCCCTTCGGGCGACCGGTCACGGCCGCGCCCGGGTGACGGGCGGGGCAGCGCCCCACCAGGCCGCCCGAAGAGGCGTGTGCGGTCCTCGGCTCAGCGCAGCGGCCGGGTGATGATCGCCGGGTCGGTGCCCCGGCGGACCCAGACGCTCTTGCGGCCGCGGTGCCCGACAATGTCGCGGAGCCGCTCGAGGTAGGTCTCGAGGCTCTGGTCATTGAACGTGGAGAGGAACTCCAGACTGACCGAGCGGTTTCGCCTGCGAATCTGGGCGATGAGCTGGTCCCGGCCGGGAAGCTGGTGCTCCGCCGCCGCGGCCACCGGGGCAGCCCCGGGCTCGAGCGTCCGGCGGGGCTGGGGAGGAACGACGCTGATTGGGAAGAGAGCTGCTTGTGTCATGGCTCGAATTCCATCGGCAGCGGCGGCTTCGACGCTTGAGCGTGTAACCGGGTGGGACGTGGCCGGTTAACATGTGGGGGCGCGGCGGGGCTGCCGTCGCGGTTCGATGGCGCAAGCAGACAGGAGCAGACGATGGCGCTGACGGTGCACAGTCCGTATTCGGGCAAGCTGGTGAAAGTGCGGGACGAGGACGTCGGCCGGGCGATCCGCGACGAGGAAGGACGCGTCTTTTACGTCGTGAAACGCAGCGAGGGCGAGGGCTATTACGCCGCGCCGACCCGTCAGGGCTCGCCCAGGGACGAGGCGCTCTACGACGACATGGTCGCCAAAGCCGAGGCGGGCGAGACGACGGCGGACCGCCAGCAGACGCCGGCGATCCACGACGCGACCGGGCCCGGCCAGCCGCTGGCGGCGTGGCGGGTGCTGGCGTTCGTCCTGGTGCTGCTGGTGATCCTGTTCGTGCTGGCGTGGACCGCCTACCAGTACTGGATGCCCGGGCTCATCGATACCGCCGAGCCGCAGGAGCCGACCCAGCCCGGCCTGGTCGAGCCCGAGCAGGCGCCGGCGGAGCAGATCGAGCCCCGCCAGGAGACCCCCGAACCAACAAGCTGGCGCGAGGGGGAAACCTTCTGGCCCGCCGCGGCGTAGGCCGCGGTGCAGGCGTGCCACGATCGCCGGCCCCCTCGCACGCCGTCAGGCTGCCGGCCGCCTCGCTCTCATCCTGCCTCCCCGACCCCCCAGCCCCCCGTGGCCCCGCGCTTGCCAAACAGGCACGTGCTGATAAACTAGGCAGTCATGAAGCGAGCTGAACACGAATTGGACATTCTCGAGCAGATCAGCCAGATCCTCGGCGAAGGCCCCGAACTCAACCAGGTCTTCCAGCGGGCCATGTCGCTGCTCACCGACCGGCTCGACATCGAACGCGCCGCCCTCGTCCTGCTCGACCGCGCTTCCGATCAGCTCCGCACCGTCGCCTCCATCGGCCTCACCGCCGCCGAGCAGTCCCGAGGCCGGTACGCCATCGGCGAAGGCGTCACCGGACGCGTCCTCGCCACCGGCTCGCCCGCCGTCGTCCCCGACGTCAGCCAGAGCCCCGAGTTCCTCAACCGAACCCAGGCCCGCGAACTCGCCACCCCCGCCTCCACCGCCACCGACGGCGACGGCCAGGCCGCCACCAGCTTCATCTGCGTCCCCATCCGCGACGGCGACGAGTACGTCGGCACCCTCTCCATCGACAAACCCTTCCCCGGCGAAAAACAGCTTCAGGACGACGCCCGACTCCTGCGCATCATCGCCGGCTCCTTCGCCCAGGCCATCCGCATCCACCACCTCGTCCAACGCGAAAAAGACGCCCTCCTGAGCGAAAACGCGCAGCTCCGCGACAACCTCCGCTCCAAGTACCAGTTCGACAACATCATCGGCTCCTCCCAGGCGATGCTCGACGTCCTCGCCACCATCGCCCAGGTCGCCTCCTCCAGAGCCACCATCCTCCTGCTCGGCGAAACCGGCACCGGCAAGGAACTCATCGCCAAAGCCATCCACTTCAACTCACCCCGCCGCGATAAACCCCTCATCCGCATCAACTGCGGCGCCCTCTCCCACCAACTGCTCGAGTCCGAACTCTTCGGCCACGTCAAGGGCGCCTTCACCAGCGCCATCCGCGACAAGATCGGCCGATTCGAGGCCGCCGACGGCGGAACCATCTTCCTCGACGAAATCGGAACCCTCGACCCCCAGCTCCAGGTCAAGCTCCTCCGCGTCCTCCAGGAACGCGAGTTCGAACGCGTCGGCTCCCACCACACCCAGCAGGTCGACGTCCGCGTCATCGCCGCCACCAACCTCGACCTCGAGCAGGAAGTCCGCAAAGGCAACTTCCGCGAAGACCTCTACTACCGGCTCAACGTCGTCACCCTCAGCCTCCCCCCGCTCCGCGCCCGCCGCGAGGACATCCCCGCACTGATCGACCACTTCCTCGACCGCTACAACCGCGAAAACAACCGCGAGCTGCGCAAGATCTCCCAGTCCGTGCTCAACACCTTCCTCCGCTACCCCTGGCCGGGCAACGTCCGCGAGCTCGAAAACGCCGTCGAACGCGCCGTCGTCCTCTCCAGCTCCGAACAGTTCACCGAGGACCTCCTGCCCCTCCAGATCCGCCTCTACGCCCAGCAGACCCGTGGCGACTCCGGCGACGAATCCCTCGACGCCCTCGCCGCCCGCCTCGCCTCCCACGCCATCCAGCACTACGCCCCCTACGACGGCGAGGTCTACAACCTCGTCGTCCACGAGGTCGAACGACACCTCCTCCGCGAGGCCCTCGACTACAACGCCGGCGTCAAGATCCGCACCGCCGACTTCCTCGGCATCAACCGAAACACACTCAACAAAAAAGTCAAAGACCTCGGCATCGAGGCCCCCGACTGAGCCGCCCCTGAGCCGACACCGGCACCCTCCAGCTCGGCAGCGTCGTCACCACGATGGCCTACGACGGCCTCGGTCGGCGGATCGTCAAGGCCGTCCGCCACTGCGCCGACCTCGACGGCACCTTCCACGACTACTACAACGGTCAGCAACTCGTCGAGACCCGCAACGGCAGCGACATCTGGATGAAGCAGCAGGTCTGGGGCCTGGATGACGTCGACGAGCTGGTCCAGACCACCGTCCACATCTGGTCCGCCGGGGCCGAGCAGCCCTACTGGATCCTCCAGGACGCGAACTACAACGTCCTCGCCGCCATCGAGGGCGGCAGCTACGGCAAAGTGGCCGAACGCTACGAGTACACCCCCTACGGCGAGCGGCAGGTGTTCCAGCCGTCCGGCTCCAGCGACCCCGGCGCCTTCGCCCCGACGCTGGGCAGCCAGACCGCCAGCGACCTCGGCGCGACCGTCTGCGACTTCGGCCACCAGGGGCTCATGCACGACGCCGCGACCGGGCTGGTGTACAATCGGGCGCGGATGCTGCATCCGAGACTCGGGCGCTTCATGCAGCGGGACCCGCTGGGGTATGTCGATGGGATGAGCGTGTATGAGTATGTGAGGTGTCGGCCGACCGTTCTCACCGATGCCCGTGGTCTCGAATCCGGTTGGGAAACTTGGTCTGATTCGACCTACTGGTCATACCGGCTGACCATGCCACCGAAGATGCCAGCGGGTGAACTGGTCAAGATGGAGTACACGGTGGCCTTCGACTACAAGTGTGATGAGGAGAACAAGGCGAGGGGGCGAAGGGTGCGGATCGACCACTACAACAAGAGCGGGCTGGACAAGTTAGGATGGTCCACTGGCCCAGCTGGTGTTGTCGTACAGGACTGGGTGGATGTGTCTGCGGAAGAGTTTGGTGCCGGAGCCACAGTGCATCAGTTGGAACTCACGATGGTAGCAACTTGGAAACATCGGGCGTCTGTTGGCCTCAATCCCGGCCTTGGCCCCTTCGCCTGGGATATTGGTCTGTCGGTAGGGAAAACGAAGAAGAGGGCGACAAAGCGTTACGAATGTGTGGTCGACTGCTGCAAGAAGGGGAGAGACGGTGAGCCTAACGTTACGTGTGATGAGGTGAAGAGTTGGCTTGACCACAGCCATCCCCTTTATGCATCGTTTGAGGTCAGCCATGATGGGTGGCCTAATGACGACACTGTTCCCGACGCCCCCCCAGAAATCGGACCTACGCCATGAGGCGGAACGCGATGAAGCCTGAATCTCGGGCACTGTTCGTGTGCATGGTGCTGGCTGTGATGGCAGTGTTCGGATGCCAAGAAAGGCCAAGCCGTTCTGTTGTGGTCTCTATCCGTCCAGACGTAGACAAGCCGGGCGGAATGGCTATTTCAATGTCTCCTGAGAACGATGTTGTTATTGATCAGTCCAGCCGCACTTCTGAGGTTCGGTTTCCTTCAGAGTTGGCCGTGTTGGGTGAAGTCTTCGACGGCCTTGAGTTTACTGGGCTGATGGCCAAAGGTGATGGAGATCGAGTCGTTGTGATGAAGGCAGACACGCTAGACTCCCATGGTCGGCTCCAGATCCTTGTGGACTCCACAGTTCCAATTCGGATCGAGGTGGAATTCGGACCGGAACTGGCTCTGGAACGCGGAGAGATCGAAGTCCCGCTTGTGCCGGGAGATTACCGCCTTTGGGTCGCTCCTGATGGGCGTGTAGACATTCAACCTGGGCAGGAAGCGGTGTCGGATATGCTCCGTATAGAACCCCCTGATCCCGGTTGATCCGCCCCCTTCCGGCCGCCTAGCGTGCACCATGTGCACCAGCAGCAAGTCGCCACGGAAGGTGACGCTGGTGGCCCTGCGTGTAGCGAAGGGGGCAGAAACGGTGTCGCGGGGGCAGAAACGGTGTCGGATACCGTTTCTGAAGAAGCTGTGCCTCCAACTGCGCCGGGCCACAACCC
>JBKHFW010000025.1:0-41905 GCA_046540025.1 Phycisphaeraceae bacterium | reverse complement strand
CCCCTGGCCCGACTACGGCCGGGCGCCGGGCGTCGTCGAGCCGCGGGATCTGACGATGATCTCGCTGGGCGAGAGCGGCTTCGTGGACGCCGTGCTCGAATCCGGCACGCCGGTGGAGGCGGACGGCGTCCAACTCGTGCAGGCGAGCAACCGCGATCTCGCAGCCGAGCGCGAAAAGCTGGAGGCGCTGGTGCGGCAGCTCACGATTCAGCGGCAGGAAGCGCTCGGCAGCGACCTCGGCCGGGAGCGGATGTACGCCGAGCAGCTCGCCGCGGCCGGGGAGCAGTTGGCGCACGTGGAAGACCGGCTGGCGGGGCTGGCGGTGCACGCGGCCGCGCCGGGGCGGTGGCTCTCCGCCGACGCCGACCGGCTGGAAGGCACCTGGCAGGAGCGGGGCACGCCGGTGGGGATGATCGCCTCGATGGACGATCTCGTCGTGCGGCTCACGGTCGACCAGTACCTCGGCCCCCGGCTGCAGGCGGAGGTGCCCGCCGGCTCACAGGTTGGGCTGCGTGTGGACGGGCGGCCCGAGCTGACCTTCCGCGGCACGCTGGAAGCGGTCCTGCCCGCGGGCCGAGCGGAGTTGCCCGCGGCGTCGCTGAGCTATCTCGCCGGCGGCGGGGTCGTGACCGAATCGGACGATCCCGAGGGCCGAACCGCGACTGAGCCGTTCTTCGAGGTGCGCATCGCCGTGGATTCAGCCGGCGTGGAAGACAGCCGCCTCCTGCCGGGCCAGCGGGTGATCGCCCGCTTCACCCTGCCCGACCGCCCCCTGCTGGAGCAGGCGTGGCTCTCGCTTCGGCAGCTCCTTCAGAAGCGGTTCCAGATCTGAGCCGATGAGCCGTTTCGCCCCCGAGCCCGCGATCGATGCCCGCCGGCTGCAGTCATGGCGGTCGCAGTCCGTGCCCCAGCGGCCGCCGGAGCTGGTCAAGGGCCCGGATGCCGCGTGGGAGGCGGCCGCGGCGAAACTGGTCCACCTCGTCCCGCGCAGGCGTCGGCTGCTCCGCCGGGCCGAGCGGGTGCTGGCGATGCGGGACCGATATCACCCTCTCTCCGACACGGAGCTGCGCGAGCGGATGGATGCGGTGCGCGGCGCCATCTGCCGCGGGCGCAGCGGGGCGCGTGATCTCGACCAGGCGCTGGCGATGGTGCGTGAGGTCGCCCGTCGAACGCTGGGGCTCGAGCCGTACCGCGAGCAGATTGCCGCGGCGCTGGCGATGCACGCCGGCTGCGTGGCGGAGATGGCGACGGGCGAGGGCAAGACGCTCGCCGCGAGCCTGCTCGCCTGCCTGCACGGCTGGCGTGGGCGCGGGTGTCACGTCATCACCGTCAACGACTACCTCGCCCAGCGCGACGCCGAGTCGCTCGAGCCGCTGTACCGGTTCTGCGGCCTGAGCGTCGGGTTCGTCAGCGAGGAGATGGAGCCCGCCTCCCGCCGGGCCGCGTACGCCGCGGACATCACCTATGCGACGAACAAGAACGTCACGGCCGACTACCTCCGCGACCGCCTGCAGAGCCCCGGCCGGGCGGGCCTGACGGCGTCGATGCTCCGCGAAACGCTCGAGCGCCGTCGGCGGAGCCCGGCCGAGCCGGTGCTGCGGGGGCTCGAGGTGGCCATCGTGGACGAGGCGGACTCGGTGCTCATCGACGAGGCGGTGACGCCGCTGATCATCTCGGGCACCTCGCCCAACGACGAGCAGGTCGCGGCCTATGCCGAGGCGGCCCGGCTGGCGACGAAGCTCGTCGCCGGGCGGGACTACCGCGTCAACACCAGCTACCGGGAAGTCCGCCTCACCGCGGGCGGTCGCGAGCGGCTGGCCGAGCTCTGCCGGGACCTCGGCGGGCTGTGGACGGGCCGGCGGCGAAGTGAGGAGCTCGTCGCCCAGGCGCTCACCGCCCGCGAGCTGTTCCACCAGCACCAGCACTACGTGATCGACGAGGGCAAGGTGGTCATCGTCGACGAGTTCACCGGGCGGCTCATGCCCGACCGCACCTGGCGCGACGGCCTGCACCAGGCGGTCGAGGCGAAGGAGGGGCTGGAGATCCAGCCGCCCAAGGGCACGCTCGCCCGTGTCAGCTTCCAGCGGTTCTTCCGCATGTACCGCCGGCTCTGCGGCATGACCGGCACCGCGGCCGAGGCGGCGGACGAGCTGTGGCGCACCTACCGCACGCCGGTCGTGCGCATCCCCACGCATCGTCCGTGCATCCGCAGGGAGTATGCCGACCGGGTGTTCGGCTCGCGCGAGGCGAAGTTCCAGTCGGTGTGCGCCCGGGTCCGCGGCGCCCACGAACGGGGCCGACCCGTGCTGGTGGGCACGCGCAGCGTTGGCGATAGCGAACGCATCAGCGAGCTGCTCGACGAGGCGGGCGTGGCGCACCGCGTGCTCAACGCCGTGCGCCACCGGGAGGAGGCGGAGATCGTCCGCCTCGCCGGCCAGCCCGGGGCGGTGACGATCGCGACGAACATGGCCGGCCGGGGCACGGACATCAAGCTCGGGCCGGACGTCGCGGCGAAAGGCGGGCTTTTGCTGATCGCCGCCGAGCGGAACGACGCGAGGCGGATCGACCGCCAGCTCTACGGGCGAAGCGGCCGACAGGGCGACCCGGGCGAGGTCCACACCTTCGTGAGCCTGGAGGACGAGCTTCCCCGCCGCTATGCCGGCCTGCTGGCGAAGCTGCTCCGCCGCACCACCCCGGCCGGGGAGGCGGGACCGCTGCGGGCGAGGCTGGCGCGGCAGGTATTCCGCTTTGCCCAGTACCGCAGCCAGAGGCGGGCACTGGGCCTGCGCAGGCAGGTGCTCCGACAGGATCACCAGCTCGGCGAGCAGCTCGGGTTCACTGAGCCGGAGTAGGCTTCACTCGCCGCCGGCGATGTCGGACTGGCGGAGGAAGACGTTGAAGCCGGCGGGCAGTTTTGCGTTTGCGTTCTCGATAACGAACACGGCCCGGAACCGCCGACTGCCGGGGTCGATCACCGGCACGATGCGGTCCAGCCGGGCCTGGAGGGTGCCGCTCACGGGCGAGCCGGCCTGAAGGGGGTAGGTCCGCCCCACCGTCATTCGGCCGTACTCGGCGCTGGGCAGGTAGAGCTCCGCTTCCAGCGGGCTCAGGGCGACGAGCTCGAAGATCGGCTCCTCGTTGGTCAGGCTCGCCCCGGCCTCGGTGCGGATGCGGCTGACGTGGCCGTCGAACGGGGCCTCGACGACGTACTGCGACAGCCGGCGCTGCTCGAGCTCGAGTTGCTGCTTCGCCTGCTCGAGCTCCCGCCGGGCCGCTTCGAGCTTGACCTTCGCCTGGTCGCGGGCAATGCGGGCGCTTCGCACTTCCAGTTCGTTGGCGGCGTCGCCCGCGTAGGCCGCTTCGAGGCGCTGGAGCCGGATCTGGGCGTCCTCCAGCGCCAGCTCGGCCACGCGGACGGAGGTGTCGTCGGCGGCCCGGAGCCGGGCGAGCTCGACCACGCTCTGCTGCACGCGGTCGTCCATCTTCGCCAGCACCTGGCCGGCCTCGACCGGCTGGGCCTCCTCGACCGGGATCTCGGCCACCCGCTCGGTCAGCGGGGCCTGCATGACCACCTGCCGACTCGGCTTGACCAGCCCCTCGTAGCGCTGGACCGGCGCCCCCGGCGACTGCGCCAGGGTG
The DNA here is from genome assembly GCA_046540025.1 of Phycisphaeraceae bacterium. Lineage (GTDB taxonomy): Bacteria > Planctomycetota > Phycisphaerae > Phycisphaerales > Phycisphaeraceae > JBKHFW01. Next base: position 38,266 of record JBKHFW010000025.1, on the reverse strand, counting down.
GAGACCGGCAGCGACGCAGCGATCACAACGAGCGTGGCGAGCGAGTAAATGAAACGGGTCCGACTGCGATGCATAGGCTCTCCCCCATGGAAGGTGGGTGCGGCTGAGCCGGCATCATACCACGGCTTTCGGCCGATCATCCCGACCGGCCGACCGGGGGGCGCGCCAGGGTGGGATCGGCCTCGGCGGTGGTCGCCGCGCGCCGCGTTGATCCGGGTCCAGCCGCCCCCATCCGGGCCGGGAGCGGGTCGCGTCGGCGAGGCGGATCAGGGCCTCAGGCCGCGCCCCCACGGACCTCCTCGTCCCGAGCAGATGCCGCGACCCGGCAGATGCCCTGGTGATCGGCAGGCGGTGGCCGTGTGCGTCGTCGCCATCGGGATGGCCGCTCGCGGGGATGACACCCGGCCCGGGGTTCTATGATTTGCGGTGAAAGCCAGGCCCGCTGCGACCGATCACCCTTCCTGCCACGCGATGGCGGCCGGGGAGGTTCTGGAGCGCCTCGGGGTGGATCCCGATCGGGGGCTGTCGTCCGAAGCGGCGGCGCAGCGCCTGGCGCAGTACGGCGAGAACCGCCTGTCGCCTGCCCGGCGGATGGGGGAGATTCGCCGGTTTCTGCTCCAGTTTCACCAGCCACTGCTCTACGTGTTGTTGGCGGCGACCGTGGTGACGCTGCTGCTGGGCGAGTGGGTGGACGCCTCGGTCATTTTCGCGGTGGTGCTGGTGAACGCCGTGGTGGGCTACCTGCAGGAGAGCCGGGCGGAGCGGGCGATCGAGGCGCTGCAGAAGATGGTGGTGACCGAAGCGACGGTCCGCCGCGACGGCAGGCGACAGCGGGTGCGTTCCGAAGCGCTCGTGCCGGGCGACATCGTGCTGCTCGAGGCGGGGGACCACGTGCCGGCCGACCTGCGGCTGCTCCACGTGCGCAACCTGCGGGTGGACGAGTCGGCCCTGACCGGCGAGTCGGTCCCGGTGCCCAAGGAAACCGCGGTCGCGGCCGCTGACACCATCCTGGCGGAGCGGACGAATCTCGCCTTCGCCGGCACGGCCGCGACCTACGGGCGGGGCGAGGGCGTCGTCTGGGCCACCGGCGACCGCACGGAGGCCGGGCGCATCGCCACGCTGATCACCCAGACGACGAGCCTGTCCACGCCGCTGACGCGGAAGATCGCCCGCTTCAGTCGCCTGCTCACGGTGGCGATCCTGGCGCTGGCGATGCTGACCTTCGGCGTCGGGATCGGGCGCGGCCAGGGAGCGGTCGAGACGTTCATGGCCGCGGTCGCCCTGTCGGTCGGCGCCATCCCCGAGGGCCTGCCCGCCGCGGTGACCGTGACGCTGGCGATCGGGGTGGCGCGGATGGCGCGCCGGCGGGCGATCATCCGCAAGCTGCCGGCCGTGGAGACGCTGGGCAGCACCACCGTCATCTGCTCGGACAAGACCGGCACGCTCACGCAGAACCAGATGACCGTGCAGAAGATCGTTGCCGGCGGGCGGACGTACGACGTCACCGGCACCGGCTATCTCCCCGAGGGGCGGTTCCTCCTCGGCGGCGAGGCGGTGGACCCGTCAGGCCATCCGGCGCTGGCGGAATGTCTCACCGCCGGGCTCCTGTGCAACGAGGCGCAGGTGACGCTCGAGGCCGGCCAGCCGAGCGTGCAGGGCGATCCGACCGAGGCGGCGCTGGTCGTCGCTGCCATGAAAGGCGGACTGGTGCACGAGCAGGTCGACGAGGCCCTGCCCCGGCTGGACGTGATTCCCTTCGAGTCCGAGCACCAGTACATGGCCACGCTGCACGGCACGGGCGGCGGCGAGCCGCAGCTCATCTACAAGAAAGGTGCCGTCGAGCGGCTGCTCGAGCGCTGCGATACGCAGCTCGACGAGCGGGGCGAAGTGCAGCCGCTGGACCCCGCGGCGGTGCGGCGGTCGGCCGAGCTGCTCGCAAGCGAGGGGCTGCGGGTGCTGGCGTTCGCCCGGCGCGCCGGCGACGAGGATCAGCAGCAACTGGGCCGCGATCACGTCGCCTCGGGTCTGACGCTGCTGGGGCTGCAGGGAATGATCGACCCGCCCCGGCCCGAAGCGGCCGAAGCGGTGCGCGAGTGCCGGGCGGCGGGGATCGAAGTCAAGATGATCACCGGCGATCACGCCCTCACCGCCGGGGCGGTCGCGGCGAAGATGGAGCTCGGCAGTCGACAGAACCTGACCGTGGTCGGCGGCGGCGAGCTCGAGGCGATGGCGGAGGCGGATCTGCCCGCCGCCGCGGCACGGGCCGAGGTGTTCGCGCGGGTCGCTCCGGAGCAGAAGCTGCGCCTCGTGCGGGCGTTTCAGGCTCGGGGGGAGGTGGTGGCGATGACGGGCGACGGGGTCAACGACGCCCCCGCCCTGCGGCAGGCGGACATCGGCGTCGCCATGGGGATCACCGGCACGGACGTCGCCAAGGGAGCGGCGGACGTCGTGCTCACCGACGACAACTTCGCCTCCATCGAGGCCGCCGTCGAGGAGGGGCGGAACATCTTCGACAACCTCACCAAGTTCATCCTCTGGACGCTGCCGACCAACGGCGCGGAAGCGGCGATCATCCTCGCGGCGATCCTGCTGGGCACCGCCCTGCCGGCCGAGCCGGTGCAGATCCTGTGGGTGAACATGACCACGGCGATCTTCCTCGGGCTGATGCTGGTGTTCGAGCCGCGCGAGCCGAACCTGATGCGCCGGCCGCCGCGCGACCCGCAGGCCCCGATTCTCGACCTGCTGCTGCTCGGACGGATCGCGCTGGTGACGGCGATCATCCTGGTCGGCGCGTTCGGCCTCTTCCTCTGGTCGAGGCGGATCGCGGACACGCCGCTGGCGCAGGCGCAGACGGTCGTGATCAACACGATCGTCATGGGCGAGACCTTCTACCTGCTCAACTGCCGATCGCTGACGCGGTCGATGTTCGCGATCGGGCTGATGTCCAACCGCTGGATCTGGCCTGGCATCGCAGCGATGCTGGCGGCGCAGCTGCTGATCACGTACGCCCCGGTGATGAACCGCCTGTTCCACACCGCCCCCATCCCGGCCGTCGCCTGGGCGGGGGTGGTGCTCGTCGGCGTGGTGGTGTACGCAGCGGTCGGGCTGGAGAAGTGGCTGCGCTTCGGGCGATCAGACAGGTCCCGGCGCGGGCCAGGTCCACAAGCCGAAGGCGAGCAGAGCTAGAAGGTCGGAGGCGCCTCCGGCTCGGCGACGGGCGTTTCGGCCTGCTCGATCGTCAGCAGCCGGGTCTTTGCCGGCACGAGGCTGGGCAGCCCCTCGGGCGTCGCCTTCCAGTCGCCGCGCTGCCGCGGCTCGGCGTCGAGGGGGAATATAACGCCGGGCTGATTGCGGACTCAGTCCGCAAGCGACGGGCGATACTGCAGGTTCAGCATCTCCCGCAAGCCCGGCGTCATGTGCAGTTCGCCCTCGTCATCGACGAGCAGCGCCTCGACGTCGCTTAGCCGGCTTGCCAGTTCCAGGCCCCGCGCCGGGCCCATGATGAACAGCGCGGTCGAGAGCGCGTCCGCCAGCGTCGCGTCGGAGCTGACGACGGTGCTGCTGACGACGCCGCGGGCGGGGCGGCCGGTGCGCGGGTCGAGAATGTGGTGATACCGCTTGCCGCCGAGGATGAAAGAGCGTTCGTAGTCGCCGCTGGTCGCGACCGAGCGGTCCGCCACGGCAAGGTCGGCGAAGTAGTCGTTCGGTCCACCGCGGGGGTCGCGGATCCCCACCCGCCACGGCCGATCGCCGCGCCGCCCCCCGGCGTAAACCTGACCGCCTGCCGAGATCAGGAAGCTTTCGATGCCCCGATCGCGCAGCTTCTCGGCCGACTGGTCGAGCGCGTGCCCCTTGGCGATCCCGCCCAGCCCGATCAGCATGCCCTCGCGAGGCAGATGGACCGTGCCGGCCTCGCGGTCGATCTCCAGTCGGCGGTAGTCCACCAGGGCCGTCCGCTGCTCGATTTTCGCGGGGTCGGGAAGCTGGGGATGCTCCGCCTTGAAGTCCCACAGCCCCCAGAGCGCCGCCCAGGTGACGTCGAACGCCCCCCCGGTGAGTTCGCCCAGCGTTTTGCCGCGATGAAGCAGTTGCATCAGATCGGGGGGCAGTTCCACCGGCTCGCTGCCGGCCGCGGCATTCACCTTCGACAGCGGGGAGGTCGGCTTCCACTCGCTCATGCGGGCGTCGACCTCGCGGAAGACGGCGAAGACGGTCTCCGCGGCGCGGTCCGCCTCGGCCTCGGGGGCGAGGACGCGAATCGGCGTGGACATGATTTCGCGCGTCGCGCCGGCCCAGGCGGGCTCCTGCGCGTCGTAGACGAAGCCGCCCCGCATCCATGCCAGCAGCAGCGCCCCGACCAGGACGCCGGCCAAGAATACGGTTGCCATCAGCGTGCGGCGGGGCATGGCGGAATCCTCAGTGCGCCTTGTCGCGCTTGTGGCTGGCGCACCGGTGCAGTTCCTGGCCCGACAGGCGCTGGACGACGGACCACACGGCACACAGCGCGCCGAGTCCGAGAGCGGCAAAGAGGTAGTTCATCGCGGTCTCCTCATCCGGCACTGAACAGGCCCGCGAAGCCCATGAAGGCGAGCGACAGCAGCCCCGCCATGATCATCGACAGGGCCGTGCCCCGCATGAGCGAGGGGATGTCCGACAGCCGGGCCTCTTCGCGCAGCGACGCCATGAGCACGATCGCCAGTGTGAATCCCGCCCCGGCGCCGAGGGCGAACGACAGCCCCTGGACCAGCGTGTATTCCCGCGACGTCTGGAACAGCGCCAGGCCCAAAATGGCGCAGTTGGTCGTGATCAGCGGCAGGAAGATGCCCAGCGCCTTGAAGAGCACCGGGCTGAACTTCTTGACCACCATCTCCACGAACTGCACCGTACTGGCGATGACGATGATGAACGCGATCAGCCGCAGGTACGGCGCGTGCGGCAGGACGAGGATGTTCAAAAGCGACGCCGCGAGCGAGGTGACGATCATGACGAATGTCACCGCGACGCCCAGGCGCAGGCTGGTCGAGATCCGGTTGGACACCCCGAAGAACGGGCAGAGCCCGAGGAAGTAGGCCAGCACGAAGTTGTTGACCAGGGCCGCGGAGACGAAGATCCAGAGCATGTCCTGCATCAGCGGGCCTCCTTGCCGGTCATGGCCACGCCGGCGGGCAGCGGCGCGTCAGCCGGCTCGGGCTCGGTGCCCGCCCGCTCGATAGCGGAGCGGCGCGGGCGGCGTTCCTGCAGCCAGTTGAGCGCGAGCAGCATCAGCCCCAGCATGATGAACCCGCCGGGCGGGAGGATCATGATCACCCACGGCTCGAAGTTCTCCCCGAAGAGCGGCGCGCCGAACAGGCTCCCCGAGCCGAGGATCTCCCGCAACCCGCCCAGCGTGACCAGGGCGAAGGTGAAGCCCAGCCCCATGCCGCCTGCGTCCGCCACGGCGCGCGGCAGCGGCTGCTTGCTGGCAAACGCCTCCTGCCGGCCGAGGATGAGGCAGTTCACCACGATCAGGGCGATGAACGCCCCGAGCTCGCGGTGCAGGGCCGGGGCCCCGGCCTTGAGCGTCAGATCGACGATGGTCACGAAGGTGGCGATGATCAGGATATACACGCTGATGCGCACCGCCTTGGGGATCCACCGCCTCAGGAGCGAGACGAGCGTGCTCGAGCCCAGCAGCACGAACAGTGTCGCAGCGCCCATCGCCAGTCCGTTGATGGCGCTGTTGGTCACGGCGAGCATCGGGCACATGCCCAGCACCTGCACGAAGACCGGGTTCTCCTTCCAGAGCCCCTTCGCGAAATCGGCGTACAACTGGCCTGCCTGGCGCTGGTCCGGCATCACTTCACCTCCCCGGCCTGCTTCGCCGGCGCCGCTTGCTCAGGCCGCTCCGCCAGCGGCGGGGCCTGGTCGGCGCCCGGCAGGTGCTCGAGCCATGTGTCGCTCGCGCGGTTGATGATCTTGACCACCGCCGCCGAGGAGATCGTCGCGCCGGTGATCGCGTCGACCTCGTTCGCCTCCTCCCGGCCGTCCCTGGCCAGCTTCACCTCGGGCGAGGGCGACAGATCGGTGAAGCTGGCGAGAAAGTCGGGGTCCTTGTAAATCTTGTCGCCCAGGCCCGGCGTCTCCCGGCTTTCGAGAATCTGCATCCCCGTGATCCGCTCGCTCGTCGGGTCGTAGCCGTAAAGCAGCCGAATCGTGTCCTGAAAGCCGGGGCCCTCGCTCGCAATGGCGTAGCCGGCCAGCTCGCCCGCGTCGTCGTACGCGGCGAAGACGACCTGCTCGTCCGCCTCGTCCGCCACGCGGAGCCCGCTGGCCTCCAGCGTCACCGGCTGCATGGTTTCCGCACCGGGGACGACCTCCAGCACCGCCTGGCGCAGTTCGCGGGCGTTGTTCGCCTCGATGATCGGCAGCGTCAGCTCGTACACCCCCGCCAGCGCCATCCCGGAGAGCACGCCCGCCAGCGCGAGCGTCAGCATCAGCCGCAGGCCGGTGGGCTCCTGGCTGGTTGCGGAGACGGTCAGGTTCACGTCGGTCTGACTCATGCCGCCGCCCTCCCCCGGCCGAAGCCGCGCGGCTGGCACGCCCGCTCGATCAGCGGCGTGGCTGCGTTCATCAGCAGGATCGCGTACATCACGCCCTCGGGCAGTCCGCCCCACAGCCGAATGAGCACGACGATCGCGCCGACGCCGATGCCGAACACCCACGCCCCCAGCGGCGCCGTGGGCGAGGTGACCGGGTCGGTCGCCATGTACACCGCGCCGAACAGCAGCCCGCCCGAGCTGATCATCATCCAGGGCGAGGGGTAGCCCTCCGCCACCGCCCAGGGGATGACGGAGAAGACCGCCACCGACAGCACGATGGCGGCGGGAATGCGCCAGTCCATCGTCCGCCTCAGAACGAGGAACAGGCCGCAGAGGAGGATGACGACGGCCGCGGTCTCGCCCAGCGAGCCGGGGATGCTGCCCAGCAGCAGGTGGCCCGTCTGCGTGGCCGTCTGCTCGAACTTCATCAGCCCGAGCGGCGTGGCCGTGCTGACGGCGTCGATCGCCTCCTGCGGGGCGCTCATCAGCGGCAAGGCGAAGTTACTTCGGAAAAGCGTCGTCGGCCCGCCCGGCGCGGCCCAACTGGTGATGGCGGTGGGAAACGCGGCCTGGAGAAAGGCCCGCCCCACGAGCGCCGGGTTGAAGAGGTTGTGCCCCAGCCCGCCGAACGCGAGCTTGCCCAGCCCTACGCCCGCCGCTCCGCCGACGAAGGCCATCCACAGCGGCATCGTCGGCGGCAGGGTCAGCCCCAGCAGCAGCCCCGTCAGCACCGCACTGCCGTCACGCAGCGACGCACCCCGCGGCCGGGCGGGCGTGAGCAGGTACTCCGTCCCCAGCGCCCCCGCCGTCGCCGCGGCGAGCAGCAGGATCGCGCTGAGCCCGAAGAACCACACCGCCACCCCCACCACCGGCAGGACGGCGAGCATCACCTCGCGCATCAGCCCCGGCGTCGTCGTCTCGCGCTTGAGAAACGGCGACGACTGCAGCACCAGGCTCGAACTGGGAGCCTCACGCGCCATTCGCGGCCCTCCTGCGGCGGATGGCCGCCTTGCCCGAGCGGATGAGCTGCACCACCGGCACGCCCGACGGACACGCCCAGGTGCACGCGCCGCATTCCATGCAGTCGGCCACGTGCTGCTGCTCGAGCTCGTCCCACAGCCCCGCCTTCGCCAGTCGGCCAAGCCGGGAGGGGTTGAGCAGGTTGCTGCACGCCTCGAGGCACTGCCCGCACTGGATGCAGGCGTATTCGCCGCGGGTCGCGATGCGCTCTTCCGTCATCGCCAGCAGCCCGCTCGTGCCCTTGAGCACCGGCACGTCGAGGCTCGCCAGGGCCATGCCCATCATCGGCCCGCCCATGATCACCTGCCGGGTCGCGTCCGTGAGCCCGCAGTAGGCGAGCACCTCCCGCACCGATGTACCCAGCGGCACGATCAGGTTGGCGGGGCGCTCCACGCCCGGGCCGCCCACCGTGAGCACGCGCTCGATCAGCGGCTGGCCGCGGTCGAACCAGTCGGCCATCGCCGCCATCGTGGCGACGTTGTTGACCACGACGCCGAGCTCGAGCGGCAGCTTGCCGGCCGGCACCTCTTCGCCGAAGAGGGCGTTGATGAGCATCTTCTCCGCGCCCTGGGGGTACTTCACCTTCAGCGGCACGATCTCGATCGGGCACGGCGCGTCCGCCCCGACCGCACCGCGCAGGGCGTCGATCGCGCCCGGCTTGTTCAGCTCCACGCCGATGGAGGCCGACTTCGCGCCCAGCCGGTCGGCGGCGATGCACACGCCGCGGATCACCGCCTCGGGCCGCTCGAGCATCAGCCGGTGGTCGCAGGTCAGATGCGGCTCGCACTCGCAGCCGTTGACGGCGAGGCGATCGCAGGTCCTGCCCTCGGGCAGCTTGTATTTCACGTGGCTGGGAAACGCCGCGCCGCCCATGCCGACCAGCCCGGCCTGCTGCACGGCCGACGCAAAGTGGTCCGGGTCGAGTGAGCGCCAGTCGATCGGCGACGGGCCGGGGAGAAGCTGGGGGTCGAGCGGGTCGGCCTCGATCTCGATGGCCGGGCTGAACTCGCCGCGCGGGTGCCGGGCGGGCTGGATGGCGACGACGCGCCCCGTCACCGGGCTGTGCAGGGCGGTCGAGACGAACCCGCCGGGCTCGGCGATCAACTGCCCCCGCCGCACGCGGTCGCCCGGCTGGACCACGGCCCGACTGGGCGCGCCGATGTGCATGCTCAGCGGCAGCGTGTAGCGGGCCGGCAGCGGCATGCGCTCGATGGGCAGGTCGGCCGTCGCCTGCTTGTGGTCTTCGGGATGGACGCCGTGGCGGAAGCTGCGGATCCTGAGGCTCACGATTTCGCCCCCTTTCCGCGGGCCGGGTCGTAGCCCGCCAGCGTCATCAGTCGGTCGGTCACCTGCCGGGCGGTCTCGGCCTGATGCTCCGCCGCCAGTTCGGCGAGCGCCTGTTCGTGCTCCTGCTTGAGCCGGGCGATCTCGGCCTCGTGCGCCTCGCTGAGTTCGCGCTCGATCTGCTCGCGCAGGCGGCCAGAGAAGGGCATCACCGCCCCCGCCAGCTCCTGCAGCGTGCGCCAGAGCTGGATCCGCTGCTCGGCGTCCGCCACGAGCCGGTCCGCGACACGCAGCCTGCGCACCGCGTCGCCCTGTCCCACCGTGACGAACGGCGTTCGGCCAGCGCGGTCGCTCGCGGGAAGCTCCAGGTATTCCGTCAGCGGCGTCGGCGCCCCGGCCGCGTCATCCAGCGGCGACAGGTACGGCGCGAAGCGCGCCTCGCCCGCCGCCCAGTGGACCGGGCTGCGCGGCTCGTCGTCCCCACCGGCCCAGACGGCCTGGGGTTCGGGGTTGCCGGCAAGATCGAGCCGCCGACCGAACACGCCCGCCCGGCGAGGATCGAAGGTGAAAAGCGGCCACGCCCGGCAGGTCACCGCCGCCTCGGCCTGTTCAAACAGGTGGCCGGGCGCAAAGCCGTGCTTCTGCGGGCTCGGGGCGTGGACGTGGATCATGGCCGGGCCGTCGAAGGCGAGGCTCTCGAGCACGCCGGCGGCTAGGTGATCTCCCGCGCCGACCGAACTCTGCACGACCATCGCCTCGCGCGTCAGGGTCGCCAGCAGCCCGAGGTCGAGCCGGTTCGGCCGACCCGCCCCGGTTGCGTCGGCCTCGCCACCCGCGCCGGCGAGGACGATCAGCTTCACCGGCAGGCCCGATTCGAGCAGATCGGTGAGCTGCCCCCGGCCGCTCACGGCGTGCTCGTCGGCGACCAGCAGCAGCGGCGGGCACAGCTCACGCTCCTCGGGCGAAAGATCGTCATAGCTCAGCGCATCCGCCTGGCGGGCAAGATCGGCAGCGCGATCCGCATCGTCAAGTTCCAGTCGAGCCCACCGCACGAGGTGCAGGCCCTGCATCGCCTGCTGCATCTGCCCGGCCACGAGGCCGCGGACGAAGCCGCCCGTCTCCCCGGCCGGGGCGGTGCTGGCGGGCGCGGCGAACGGGTTCCACGGGTAGACCGTCGCCCAGCCAGCAATACCGGCCGCCGCGAAGGCCATCCCGCTGCGCGATCGGCCGAGCCCGCTGGGGCCTTCCGCGAGCCGCTGGCGGAACTCGGCAAGCCCGCGGGCTACCGTCACCAGCCGCTCGATTCGCGCGGCGTCGGCCGCGTTCGCCGCCCCGGCCTGCATCGCGGCGAGGTCGACCTTGCCGTCACGGGCCTGCTCGACGCCGCGGGCGATTGCGTCCAGGTCGTCGGCCGGCAGGCTGTCCGCGAGCAGCGTCCGCAGTTGGGCCGAGAGACGCTCCTGCAGCTCGCCCACCTCGCTCAGCAGCTTCTGCCAGCGAGGTTGAAGGTGGTATTCCGCGGCCGCGAGCACGTACCGCAGCGCGAGCCGTGCCCCGGAGGCCGGTTCGCCGCCGCTGCCGCTGGTCATCGCCAGCAGGCAGTGGCGCGAGAGCAGCATCGCGCCGAGTCGGCCCACGTCGGGATGCTCGGCCGCGCGCTCGATCGTGTCGCCCGACGTGTCGGGCAGCTTCTGCCAGAGCTGCCAGAGCCGTCGCGCCTGTTCGACGCGCTCGGGCGTTCGCGCTTCCGCCCGCAGGCCGCGCCCTTCGCAGCGGGCGAGCAGCAGGTCCGGCGTGCGGCAGGCGTCGGGATTGACCACGATCGACAGCAGTTCCCCGCTGCCGGGCCGGTCGCGCTCGGGGGCGTCGAAGAATACCTCCGTCCGCGCCACGGGCAGATCGCCCACCTGCGCGATCGCCGCCTCGAGCGCCTCGGCCTGGGCGTCGCGCTGGGGGTCGTCCTCCTTCACGGCCGTGTCGAACGCCGCCCACATCAGCTCGCCGGCCGTGGCGGGGGGATGCTCCCCACCCATGATGCGGTTCATCCGCTTCGCCAGCTTGCCGAGCGCGGGACGCAGGGCGTCGGCGTTCCGCCCCGCCTCGTTTGCCAGCTCCATGCCCCGGCTCAGAAGGTTGCGCGCGGAAATCACCAGCGGCGCGAGCGACGCGTCCGGGCAGCTCGTCCACAGCCGGCTGCGGCCGTCACAGGTTGCCGGGTCGAACACCGGCAGCACGTCCTGCCCGGGATCGCTCGGCCGAAGGCTCGCCGTCAGCGCCGGCACCGCCCCCACCGTCTGCCACGGATCCGCGGAAAGCTTCGCCGACTCACCGCGGTGGTGCAGCAAGCCGACCCGGTTCCAGAACGCCAGCGGCGAGTCCATCGTTTCCCGCCCCCGACGAGCCCGTTCGAGCTGGGCGGGGAGCTGCGGACCAGCCGACTCATCGACGTCCGACAGCTCATCCGCCTCGATCCGCCGCGGGCTTGCCAGCCCGGCTTCAAAGGCATTCAGCCTCGCCTCGCGCTCCGCGTTGCCGAGGTGCGCGAGCATCTGCTCCCGCCGGGCGATCAGCTTCGCGGCGTCCGGCCGATCCCGCCCGGCACGTTCGAAAACGCCGGCGAGGAGACTGCCCAGCATCGCTTCCCGGCGACCGGCGGCGTCATCGTCCAGTTCAGGCGGCGCCAGCACCGTGGCGTTCTCGCTCAGCGGCTGGATGCCGGCCCGGCCGCGTTCAAGCAGCACGAGCAGGTCTACGCGGACGTCGTCGCCGGGGTCGCGAAGCGGGTCGGGCGACCAGGTGAGAAGATCGGTGCACGCCTCGCCCGGACCGGCCGCGTCGCCCGCCCGGCTGCGCAGTGATCCGCCCAAGAGCTCGTGCAGCAGCGCCCCGGCGTCGGCGATCAGGCTGCCCCGCTCGTCATCCGCCAGTCGCTCGACGGCGGCGGTCACCGCGCCTCTGGGACGCAGCAGCACCGCCTCGTCGCCGCGCACGCCACGCTCAGCCAGGTCGGGGTAGGCCCGGCGGAGCCGGTCGATCATCGCCTGCCGCTGCGGATAGCGGCTACCGCGACCCGTGAAGTCCAGCCCCAGCCAGAGCGGCCCGGCCGCGCCCTCCGCCAGCCGCTCGACCAGCGCCGCGAGGTCGGCAGCGCGGAGCGGCAAGCCGCCCAGCCCGTAAAAGACACTGGTCAGCCCCGGCGCGTCGCCGCCCTGCCGATGCATGGCCGCGCGGATGTCGGCGAGCAGCGGTCCCTCCTCCTCGATCGGGCTGGCGAGGCGTTCGAGCACCGCCACGTGGCGGGCGCGGGCAAGCCGCTGGGCAATCTGCTTCGCCGGCAACGGACGCAGACAGCGGATGCCGAGCACACCGACCTTGACGCCCTGCTTGCGCAGCGCGTCCGCCGCCGCGGCGACGGTTTCCACGGCCGCGCCCTGGGCGACGAGGACGATCTCGGCGTCGTTGAGTCGATGCTCGAAAAGCGGCGCGTAGCGCCGGCCGGTCTCGCGGGCGAACGCTTCGAACGCCGCCGCCAGGGCCGCGGGCACCTCGGCTGCGAAGTACGGCCGCTGGCCTGCCTGGCCCATGGCCCAGCTCGCCCCGCCCTGCAGGCTGCCAGTGAGCATCGGGCGGTCGAGGTCGTGCAGGCGCACCAGCCGCCTGCGGGACGGGCCGAAGAGCATCCGCTGCGCCTCGGTCGGGCTCTCGATCATGTCGCCCGCTCGGCCGAGGAACGGCGCGATCAGCTCGCGATCCGGCAGCGCGAGGTCCTGCACCGCGGCGAGGGTCTGCTCGCCGTCGGCGGCGACCATGGCCGGCACGAGCGTCCGCTCGGCCACCTGGCGGGCGATCACGGCGAGGTCGGCTGCCTCCTGGCTACTCGTGGCGAAAAGCTGGAGCCAGCCGCTGCCGGACGCGGCGTGCCACGCCTCGTGGCTGCTGCCGAGCGTCTCGCCCTGCGCGGCCGCGCCCCGGCAGGCGATGTGGGCGACGAGGGGCAGGTGCCGCCCGGCCGCCTGCATCAGCAGATCCTGTGCAGCAAGCAGATCGGGCCCGGCGAGGAAGCAGGTGGTGCGCACGCCGGCGCTGGCGGCGCCCATCGCCGCGGCCAGGGCGCCGCGCCCGTCGCTGCTGTGGAGGCTGTCGATCCGTGCGCCAAAGGCGTTGAGCTGGCCCGCACGGGCGAGGTGGTCCCATCGCAGCCCGGTCAGCGAGGCGGGATAGGCGCCACCCAGCGCGGCAGCCTGGGCGAGTGCGGCCTCGACGGCGGCGATCGCGGCAGCGCCTTCCATCGCTGCCGCTGCGCCCGGCCGAGGCGGCGCGGTGTCGGCGCGGCGCAGCCACCCGGTCAGGCGGCTCAGGGATCGGGCCGTGAAGCTAGTCAAGACGCACCTCCATCGCGGTGCGGCGGGGCCGGGCGAACTGCTGGCCCTCCAGCCACACGATCGCCCCCGTCGGGCACCGCCGGGTCGCCTCGGGGGTGGCCGGGCCGCCGGCGGCGTAGTCGATCACGGGCAGGTTGTTTTCCATCTCGATCAGTCCTCCGGGGGCATCCTGGGCGCATCGGCCGCAGGCGTCGCAGGCCACCTGGCACAGCGCCCGCGCCGCGTCGCCCGCCAGTGGCGCCTTGCACTGGACGAGCAGCTTCTGGGACACGGGCAGGATCTCGAAAAGATCCCGCGGGCACGCATCCACGCAGTCGCCGCAGGCCGTGCAGTCGGCAGCGCTCACCACCGGCAGCCCCTCTCCGCTCATGGCGATGGCGTCGAAGGTGCAGGCCCGGTCGCAGTCGCCCAGGCCGAGGCAGCCCCAGTTGCACGCCTTGCCGCCGCCCGAGACGAGGTGGGCGGCGGCGCAGCTCTCGACGCCGGTGTACTCGGCGATCTGCACCGCCTTGCCTCGATCGCCCGCGCAGTGCAGGCGGGCGACGCGCTTCTCGCCCTGTCCGGGATCGACCCCGAGCAGCGACGCGATCGATTCGATCGCCTCCTCGTCCGAGACCGAGCAGGCAGCGGGCGAGGTTTCGCCGCGGATGAGCGCCTCGGCGAACGCGCGGCAGCCGGCTTCGCCGCAGGCGCCGCAGTTCGAGCCGGGCAGGAGGTCCTCGATCGCGTCGAGACGCGGGTCCTCCTCCACGGCCAGGAACCGGTGCGCCAGCGCCAGACCGAGGCCGAACAGGCCGGCCAGCCCGCCCATGATCGCCGTTGCTGTCAGAACTGCCTGCATGGCTGGTGCCTCGGGACTACTGGAACGGCTTCGCCCGCTCGATGAGTTCGTCGAGGTTGGGTTCGTCCGGGTTCAGCGGCGTGCCGGGGTGGATGCAGCGCGACGGGCACTTCTCCGCGGCCTCGACCAGTTGAGCGAAGGTGCCCGCAGCCGGGTCGCCGATCACCGCCTGCTTGCTCGCGTTGTAGACGAAAAGCTGCGGGTTGAGGTTGATGCAGTCGTTGCAGCTCGTGCACAGGGCGCTCTGAATCCACGGCTCCTGCGGCTCGTCGTCCTCGTCCGCCTCCTCGGCTGCGGGCGCTTCGGACTCGGCGGCAGGCTCGTCCGCCTCATCACGCGCCGGCTCGGCAGGCGCCGGGGCAGCCGGCGCGGCGGGCGCATCGGCGGCAGGCATCGCGGCCGCGGTAAAGTCGGCATTCACCAGCCCCCGGGCGAGCTTCTCCAGCGCCTCGCGGGCCGTCTCCGAGCGGACGGTCTCGACCTCGTCCCGCCACGCCTGCTCGCGCTCGGCGAGCTCGGCCGCGTGGGCGGCTTCAAGCTCCGCCTGCTGCGCTTCCAGGGCGAGGCGGACGTAGTCGTTGTCGATGCCGGCAAGCTCCTGGAGCGTGTGCCAGTAGTCCAGCCGATCCCGGCAGGCGGCGACCAGCTCGCGGTCCACCAGCAGACGATGGCGCTCGCCCTCCGCATCGGCGGCCTCGATGAACGGCAACCGCTCGGCTGCGTCCGCGTCGCTCAGGCGAAGGTACGCCGCCAGCGGTGTCAGCGCGTCGAAATCACCTGCCGGGAGCGGGCGGAAGTGGTGCTGCATCCGCGGCTCGAGCAGGCAGAAGTCGGCGAAGGTGAACGGCTCGGTCGCCGCATCGCCGTTGCGATGCTCGCTGCCGGGCCTGGGATAAGCGGGCCAGTCGGCGTCGGCGGCGGGATTGCCGGCGAAATCGAGCCGCTCGGCCCAGCTTCGCCCGGCGGCGGGGTCGTATCGCAGCAGCGGATGCGCCCGGCCTTCCACGGCAGCGCTCGCGTGGAGATAGGCGCCCAGTCGGGGCGATTCGACGCCCAGGGGCTGACCGCCGGCGACGACGTGCATCGCGGGCCCGGCCGCGTCCACCGCCCGGCAGAAGCCTTCGAGCAGGTGCCCCGGGCGGGCGACCGACGACTGGTTGATCATGGCCGTGCGGAGGCTGATGCCGAAGTAGCCCGGCTCCAGCCGCTGGCCCGCGCTGTCCGCCGACTCGGCAGGCCGGGTGGGCACGAGCACCTGCACCGGCCGGCGCGAGAGCAGCAGCGTCGAGAGGCTCGCCAGCCCGGACCCGACCGCGTCCGTTCCCGGCACCACGGCGACGACGGCGGGCAGGCGGGTCAGTTCAGCGCCCGAGAACGACGTCCAGTCGAACGAGGCGAGCAGCGCATCGTGGCGCGGCGGATCGTACTGCCCCTCGATCTCCAGCCGGGCGACGCGCATGGCCGCGAACAGCCGGGCGTATTCGCCGACCTGCTCGTCGAAGATCTCCGCCGCCTGCTGGCATACCTGCCCCGCCTCGACGGATTTGCAGGTGACGCCATCGCCTTCCGGCGCAGGCCGATCCTTGGGCTGAACGACAACCGCAGCCCGCGCCGGCGGCGCCGAGGCGGCTTTTTCGAGCACGCCCAGCATCTCCTCGATCCGCTCGCGGCGGGCCTTGTCCAGGGCGGCGCTGCCCCGGGCGGGCCCCAGCACGCGGGCGAGCGCGGCCGGGTCGAGCCGGGCGGCGCCGAGCGGGTCGAGCGACTTCTGACGCGCCTGGGCTGACCGCCCGCGGTCCGACTTGTCATCGTCCACGCGAAGCAGGTTGCGCAGCTCGTCCGCGAGCGCGCCGATCTCGCGGCGCATCGCTGCCTGCTGCTCGGCCGATCGCTGGCGGAGGCAGTGCAGAAGCAGC
The DNA here is from genome assembly GCA_046540025.1 of Phycisphaeraceae bacterium. Lineage (GTDB taxonomy): Bacteria > Planctomycetota > Phycisphaerae > Phycisphaerales > Phycisphaeraceae > JBKHFW01. The sequence goes on along the minus strand of JBKHFW010000025.1, from coordinate 22,245 downwards.
TCCAGCGGCGCCTGCTCGCACAGCGGCAGCAGCCGGGCGCCCTGCGGAACGGCCGACAGCAGTTCGCCGAGCTGGCGATGGAGCTGCGCGGCGCTTTCGCCGCGCAGGTGAAGCTGCTCTTCGAGGTCGGCGGCGGCCTTCTGGAGGTACGGCCCCGCCTCGACCGGCCGGTCCTCGCTGCCGAGACGCTGGCGGAGCTGACGCTCGAGGCGAACGAGGTTTTCCCGGACCAGCCGGGTCTCGTCCTCGCCGCCGGCGAGCTGCCCGGCCCACTGCTCGAGCAGGTCGGCCAAGGGGGCGGCGGGCGGGCCGCCACGCTCGAGCAGGACCAGCGGGTAGCTGTGCCGAAGGCTGGCGGGATCGCCCAGCGGCTGAAGCAGCGCGGGCAGCAGGTCGCCGGCCCCGCCCCCGCGGCTCTGCGTGGGCAGGCCGCGATGCCACGCCCAGAGCTCGGCGAGCAGCGGGTCGCCCGCGGGCTGGGCTTCGGCGGCGGCCCCGTCAGACTGTCTTGGCGTTGCGCCGGTGGGAGTGCTGTTCATGGTGCTGGCCTAGATGGCAAATGCGTCGAAGGCCTCTTCCAGGCCGCGGAGCTTCTCGCGGGCGCTCATGCCCATGCCCTGCTGGGTGAACTCCTCGTAGCACGGGCGGCTCGGGTCCTGGAAAAACAGCCCGATGGGGATCGGCCCGTCTTCCGCCCGGGCGAGGCTGATGGCGTCGCCGAGGCTGCCCGGGTCGTGGATCTGCTGGTTGGGGAAGATGCTCGCCACGTCGCTGTCCAGGGTGACGCCGTCGTCGTGCGTGAGCAGCGTCAGCTTCGACGGGTCCTGCTGCAGCGGCTCCATGACCTTGCCCGTGTACTGCGGGCAGCGCTGCATCACGTGGACGAAGCTCATCCCGCGGTGGGCAAACGCCTTCTCCAGCGTGGCGTGGAGGTGGACCGGGTTCCAGTCCACCGTGCGGGCCACGAAGGAGACGTTAGGGAAGCTCAACGTCGTCGCCACGGGCTCCATTGGCGGCAGCCACGACCCGTCGGGGTGGGTGTTCGTCGCGAACCCCCTGGCCGTGGTGGGCGAGGTCTGCATCTTGGTCAGGCCGTAGATGCTGTTGTCGAACAGCATGACGACCATGTCCATGTTGTACCGCGTGGCGTGGATCCAGTGCCCGGCCCCGATCGAGCAGCAGTCGCCGTCACCGGTGGCGACCCAGACGCTCAGGTCCGGCCGGCGCGACTTGACGCCGCAGGCGACCGGCAGCGCCCGGCCGTGCAGGCCATGGAAGCCGTAGGTCTTCATGTAGTGCGGGAACCGGCTCGAGCAGCCGATGCCGGAGACGCACACCGTCTTCTCCGGCGGAAGCTGGTGGTCGCGGCAGATGCGCTGCACGGAAGCGAGCACGGCGTGATCGCCGCAGCCGGGGCACCATCGGGCCCGGCCGCCCTCGTAGTCCTCGAGGGTGAAGTAGCGTGGCAGCACGTCCAGCGACCAGTCGTCTTTGAGGCCAAACATCGGTGGCTCCGTCAGTGGGATCACTTGTTCCGCGAACCGGCCGGGGCGAGCTTCTCGAGCCGCTCCAGCAGGACGCTCTGAATCAGCCCGGGACTCAGCGGCTGCCCCGGCGAGGTGGACCAGTAGTCGATCGGGCAGCTCATCTGCTGCCGCAGCACGGTCGCGAGCTGCGAGGCCCGGCCCGGCGCTTCGCCGAAGCCCTCGGGCGGATCGGAATAGTTCAGCTCGACCGTCATCACCCGTTTGAAGCGGCTGAAGATCTCCTTCAGGCCCGGCTCGAGCGGCGAGAGGAAGCGCAGGTGCACCGACGAGACGCTGTGCCCCTGCTCGCGGAGCTGGTCCACCGCCTCCTCGATCGCGCCGAGCGTCGAGCCCCAGCTCACGACCAGCAGGTCGCCGGACTCGTCGCCGCGAATCTCGGGCGGCCGAAGACTGGCCTGGAGCGCGGCGAGCTTGCGGCTGCGCATCCCCAGCGACTCCTCGTGGGTCACCGAGTCGTAGGCGACTTTGCTCTGCCGCGTGTGGGTCAGGCCGGTGAGCACGTACTCGCCGCCTCGCTGGCCCGGCACGGGGCGGGGCGAGATGCCCGTCTCGCTGTCCCAGTCATACGGCGGCACGTTCTCGTCCCAGGGCGACTGGTCGAGCGGCGGCGCGAGCCACTCCTCCTGCGGCTCCGGCCGGGCGATCGGCTGCACGCCGGTGGCGAGGTTGGCGTCGGAGAGCATGATGACCGGCGTGCGGAAGCTCTCGGCGATCTGCCGCGCGGTGACGACCATGTGCAGGCACTCTTCGATCGTCGCCGGCGCCATGATCGGCTTGGGCGCGTCGCCCGGCTCGCCGTAGAGGGCGGCGAGCAGATCGCCCTGCTCGATCTTGGTCGGCAGGCCCGTCGAGGGGGCGCCGCGCTGGACGTCGATGATGACCAGCGGCACCTCGGCCATGACGGCGAGGCCGATGAACTCGGTCTTGAGCGCCATGCCCGGCCCGGAGGTGATCGTGCAGGCGGTTCGGCCGGCGTAGGAAGCGCCGACGGCGAAGCCGATCGCGGCGATCTCGTCCTCGGCCTGGTGCACCACGCCGCCGACCTTCTCGATCGCCCCGGCAAGGTAGTGCGACGCCGAGGTCGCCGGCGTGATCGGGTACATCGACACCATCTCGATGCCCGCGGCCATGACGCCGAGGCCGATCGCCTGGTTGCCGTTGAGCACCAGCCGCTCCTGCTCGATCTCCATGGGCGGGACCTGGTAGCACAAGTCCAACTCGTCCCGGGCGAATTCGAGCCCCGCCTGGAGCAGGGCCTTGTTCATGTTGACGACCTTCTCGCCCTTTCGCCCGAACACGGCTTCGATCTCGGCGGCGGCGAGGGCGATGTCGCGCTGATAGATCCACGAGAGCATGCCCAGGACGAACATGTTCTTGCCCAGCCGGGGGTTGGGCGTGTGCTGCCTGCACACCTCCTCCATGGGCAGCTCGCGGACGACGAGGCCCTGCTCATGGAAATCGGCGAGCGCGTCGGCATAGGCCTGGCGGATCTCGGGGTCCGGATCGTCCTTCCACTTGTTTTCCAGCAGCAGGACGGTGCCTTCGCGGTAGGCGCCGACGTTGATCCGGCCGTAAGGCACCTGCTCGTTGAGAGCGACGACGAGGTCGGCCGAGTCACCCATGTTGGTGATGGGCTTCGAGCCGATGCGGATGCGGATGCCGCTGGCGCCGGCCCGGGAGCGGGCGGGCGGCTTGATCTCGGCGGGGATGATCTCCACCGTCCAGACGCCGTTGCCCATCTTGGCGCTGACCGTGCCGAAGGTCTGGCCGGCTTTCTGGGCGCCTTCGCCGGAGTCGGCGACGATCTCGACGATGTGCTCGCCGATGCGCGTCGCCCGGTTGTCCGGGGCGGGCTGCTGCGGTGAGAGATCCTGCTCGGTACCGAGGACGGTCTGATCGCCCATGGATGAAATCCTCAAAATCGTCGGGTCCACTGCCACCCGGGGTCGCGGTGCGGAGAACGGGCTCCGGTGCGACCGGCCGCTCACGCCGGGCCGGAACCCCCCGAATCTACATTCCCATCTTCAGAGAAACAACTCCGCAAAAGCGATACCGCGAGGCCGGCTTTCGGGCCGGTGATCGCAAAAGATGCTGGTATCCCGGGATACGTTCATGATGAAGGGTGCAGAAAAGCAGACATTCGTATCCGGTGTCCATGTCCGGCTTCGGCTGCGGGGCGGAACCGACTGCAAGAAGCGCGCGAAGTCGGCAGCGACCCCGTTTCCCCTCTCCGCCGCCCCCCCGAGCCGCCGGGGGGACTTGCAACCTCATCCGGTTTTGCTAAACAGGATGCTCTCGCGACGATCATCCGCCCTGTTTGTCTGCTGTTACCGGGGCGATCGTCCGCCCACGTGCCGAAAAGGAAGCGCCATGAGCAATCCCCTTCACGAACTGCCTGAAATTCTTCTGATGGGCCCCGGCCCGTCCGTCGTGTTCCCCGAGGTCTACGACGCCCTCGCCCGGCCGTGCATCGGCCACCTCGACCCGCTGTTCATCTCCCTGATGGACGAGACCAAGGGCCTGCTCCGCCAGGCGATCGGGACCCGAAACGAACTGACCATCCCCATCAGCGGCACCGGCTCGGCCGGCATGGAAGCGTGCTTCGTCAACCTCGTCGAGCCCGGCGACGACGTGCTCGTGCTCATCAACGGCGTGTTCGGCGTGCGCATGGCCGACGTCGCCGACCGCCTCCGCGGCAACGTGGACACGCTCGAGTTCGAATGGGGCACGCCCGTCGACCTCGACCAGGTCCGCGAGCAGCTCGGCAGGAAGCCGTACAAGCTCGTCGCCGTCGTCCACGCGGAAACCTCCACCGGCGTCGCCAACCCCGTCGCCGAGGTCGGCCAGGCCGTCCGCGAGCTCAACCCCGACGCCCTCTTCCTCGTCGACACCGTCACCAGCCTCGGCGGGATGCCCGTCACCATGGACGACTGGTCCGCCGACGCGCTCTACAGCGGCACGCAGAAGTGTCTCTCCTGCCCGCCCGGCCTGGCGCCGATCTCCTTCTCCCAGCGGGCCCACGACAAGCTCAAAAACCGCGAGACCAAGGTGCCCAACTGGTACCTCGACCTCTCGCTCATCACCGGCTACTGGGAAGGCAGCAAGCGCAGCTACCATCACACCGCCCCGATCAACATGATCTACGGCCTCTACCAGGCGCTGCGCTGCGTGCTCGACGAAGGCCTCGAAGCCGTCCACCAGCGGCACCAGCAGCAGCACGAGAAGCTCGCCGCCGGCCTCGCCGCGCTCGGCCTCGAGATGTACGTCGAGGAAGGCTACCGCCTGCCCATGCTCAACGCCGTCAAAGTGCCCGAAGGCGTGGACGAGGCCGCCGTCCGCAGCGGCCTGAGGCAGAAGCACCTCATCGAGATCGGCGCCGGCCTCGGCCCGCTCGCCGGCAAGATCTGGCGCATCGGCCTGATGGGCCACACCGCCCGGCCCGAGAACGTCGATCGCCTGCTCGAGGCGATGAAGGACGTGCTGTAAGAGAGGGCCAGGGGCCAAGGGGCCTTGAACCCGGGTAAAACAGAAGCTGGCCGGCTCCGGATGGGAGTCGGCCAGCTTTTTCATGGCCGGGCGCGGCCTGCCCTTCCCGCAGGGGGGCGGCAGGCGGGGGCAGCCGTGTTTGTGATAGCATGGCGGCGATGTGATGCGGGCTCGGCAGACGGGCCGGGGCTCCTCCTCCGCCCTGCCGGGCCGCGCGGATCGAGCTCTGTTTTCTGCCCCGACTTCTCCGCGGGGCCTGTTCAGGAGGATCCGCCCGATGAGGCCGACCCGATTTCTCACCCGCGCCGCCTTTCTCGCGCTCGGGCTGGTGCTGACCGCCCCCGCCACAGCGCAGCCGGGCACCTTCCCGGCTGACGACGTCCCCCGCGGTGAGGTGGAACTCGCCGGCCAGGACTGGCAGATCGCGCCCGAGCCGGTGCGCGTCGCCAGCGATGAGGCCGAGACCGTCGAGCTCGAGTTCGGCGAAACCCGGGCCAGCCACCTGCGCTTCCTGCACACCTTCAAGCCCGGCGAAGCCCTGGCCGAGTATCGCGCGAAGGTGGCGCTGGCCCACCGCAAGGTGGACCTGCCGCCCGAGTACCCCACCGTCCTGCGCTACCGGGTGAGCTATGAGGACGGGGAAACGCTGACCATCCCCGTCCGCTTCGGCGAAGGGATTGAAGAATGGTATCGCGTGCACGGCGTCGGGCCGATGCTCTGGGCGAAGGCCGTCTGGCAAAAGGATCTCGCGCCCCACTCGGGCGAGATGGCCGTGCTGTATGCCATGACCTGGCCCAACCCCAGGCCGGACAGGAAGATCCGCTCCATCGAGGCCCTCGGCGGCCCGGAAACCCACCAGCACTACGGCGACGCGCTCGTGCTCGCCGTCGCCGGCGACGACCGTGAAGCTACGGGCCGGTACCTTTACGTCGATCACAAGCCGGTCGGCTCGGACGCGAATCCCGGCACGTTCGACAAGCCCTTCGGGACGCTGCACGAGGCGGTGGCCGCGGCGAAGGCAGGCGACACCGTGTTCATCCGAGGCGGCCGCTACTACCTCGACGAGCCGGTGGAGATCACCGCCGCCGGCGAGGAGGGCAAATGGCTCACGATCACCGCCTGGCCCGGCGAGACGCCGATTATCGACGGCTGGGGCGTCTACTACCGCCCCGAAGGCAACCGCCGGGGGGCCGACACCTCGTCCGGGCTGATCGCCGCGTCGGGTCAGCCGCGGTACCTGCGCATCCAGGGCCTGCAGGTGCAGCGTTCGCCGCGGGCGGGCATCAGCGTCTACGGCAGCAACCAGGGCCGGGGGCAGTTCGTGGAGATCAACCACAACACGACGTGGCGCACCTTCACGATGGGCATTATCAGCCACTGGGTCGACGACATCACCGTCAACGGCAACCGGGTGATCCGGCCCCACTCGATGACCGCGGTCACCAACCGCGAGACCGGCGAGCTCGAGAACCACGAGCACATGATCCAGGAAGGCATCGACCTCTCGCGCAACGACGGCTTCGAGATCGCCTGGAACGAGGTGTACGGCGGCGGCAAGGAGGCGATCGACTGCATCAGCATCCAGAACGGCACGATCCACCACAACTACGTGCATTCGTCGCTCAACGGCATCTACATCGACTCGTGGAGCGTGCCGATCGTCAACCTCGACATCCACCACAACTTCATCCACAACGCCTACGCGGGCGTGCCGCTGGCCACCGAGGGCAGCAACGCGCTCGAACAGATCGACATCCACCACAACATCATCATCAACACCAAGTCCGACGGCATCGGCGTGACCGAGGCGACCTACAAGGCCGACCCGTCGCCGGTGCATGACATCCGCGTGTTCCGCAACACCGTGGACCACATCGGCTACCACGCTCAGGCGGTGGACTGGAACTCGGCCGGCATCCGCGTGGCGGGCTTCGAGGACAACCCCGATTTCCACAGCGTGGACGTGCTGCACAACATCGTCACCGACAGCGCCCAGGTGCCGATGCACAACGTCTACGCAGACGCGACCGAGGCGCATGACATCCGCGTCACGCACAACCTGCTCTACCCGGCCGAGGACCAGACGCTCGACCGCTTCCGCGGCGGCCGCCTCACGATGACGCTGGGTGAGGACCCGATCACGAAGGCGCCGCAGTACGTCGCGCCCGAGCGGGGCGACTACCGCCTCGAGGCCGGGTCCCCCGCGATCGACGCCGGCCTCAAGGGCGAGGCCTGGCAGGACCCCGACGGCAGTCGGGCCGACCTGGGCGCCCTGCCCTACGGAAGCGCCTGGCGATCCGGGTTCGACTGGGCCGGGCGGGTGACTGCCTTTTACCGGGGCGACCTGGCGTGGACGCCCGTGCACGTGCCGCTGGACAGGTACACGGTGCACCGCAACCACCTCCAGCGGCCGAGCTGGTTCCAGATCAACCGCTATGGGGCCGACTTCCAGAACCTGCCCGAGGGTGAGCAGAGTTTCGGCGGGATCACCTGGTTCATCGAGACCGAGGACGGCACGCACCCGACCGTCCTGGTGCTCGAGGGCCGGGGCTCGGAAAGCCGGGCGAAGCGGATCGACGGGATCCCGGTCGGCCGCAAGGCTGACGCCCTCGCGTTCCTGCACAGCTTTCACCGCGGCCCGGGCCTGCGGGAACTCTCTGCCGAGGAGCAGAAGGGTCTGCAGCTTTTCCACTACCAGGTGAACTACGCCGACGGCTCGACCGCCGAGGTGCCGGTCGTGTGGAAGGAGCACGTGGACCACTGGCTCGACTTCTCGCTGACGGACCTGCCCGGCGCGGAGCTGGCATGGAACATGCACGTCCAGCGCAAGCGCCACGAGGACCAGGAGCTTCGCCTCTATGCCCTCAAGTGGGCCAACCCGAGGCCGGAGGTGGAGATCGAGTCGATCGACATCGTCCGCGACGGCAAGGAGAGCCTCGGCGGGGCCGCGGTGTTCGCCATCTCCACGGGTGAGACGATCGACTGACCTGCTGCCGAGAACCCGAAACCGACCCGGCCTCCGCGAGCGAGCGCTGGCGGGGGCCGTTCGTTCAGGCCATCTCCGACGCCGCCTGCTTCGGGGTGAAGACGTAGCGCTGGTAGAGATAGCCCAGCCCCAGCAGGCTCAGACCCAGGCCGAGCAGGCTCAGCGTACCGCCGGACCACCACCGCCAGCCCGGCCACCAGCAGGCAGGGCACAGCCAGCAGGTCAAGCAGAGCAATCGTGTCACTGGCATCAAAGCAGCTTCCCTGAAGAACCCGGATGTCGCCATCGGCGGAAATCGATAGCCGGCGCGCCGCGCAGAGGTCCGAGGCGGCTGCGTTGTAACACGCCTGCAGATGGGAGACAAGAACAGGATCCCACTGCCCCGCAGCGGAGGCACGGCTGCCCCCGAAGCGGCGTGCCCCCGCCGATCCGGCGCTCGCCGCGGGGACGGGGTTAACCCGCCCCGCCAATTTGCCGATAGCGCTAGAGACCATGGGAGGTGTGGGATGAAGTCTTGCGTACCTTGCCAGAGCCGGAGGTTTGGAGCGGGCCTGATCGGCCACGGCGTCCTCGCTCTCTGGCTGAGCACGTCCGCCTTGGCGCCGGCGAGCGCCGCCATCATCGATTCGTCCGGGCCGGAGCCGGACCTTCACAACGACTACGCCGACCTCGATCTCGCGGATCTGGTGAGTGTCGAGGTCACGTCGGTGGCGGGCACGGCCCAGGACCCGTTCCTGACGCCCGCGGCGATCAGCGTGCTGACGCCGGAGGAGATCCACCGCAGCGGGCATCAGCACATCGCGGATGCCCTCTCGCTGGTGCCCGGCGTGCACAGCGCCAGGATCAATGCGCACGAGTGGGCGGTCACCATCCGCGGCTTCAACGACCATTTCGCCAACAAGCTGCAGGTCCTCCAGGACGGGCGCTCGCTCTACGATCCGATTTTCGCCGGCGTGCGCTGGCAGAACGTGGACCTCGTCCTCGACGACATCGAGCGCATCGAAGTCGTCCGCGGCCCCGGCGCCACGCTCTGGGGCGCCAACGCCGTCAACGGCGTGATCAACATCAGCACAAAGTCCGCGCGGGACACGCAGGGGCTCTACGTCAAGCAGGTCGCCGGCACGGAACTACGCAGCATCACCGCCGGCCGCTACGGCGGACAGCTGGGCGAGCGCACCTGGTATCGCGTCTGGGGCAAGCACCGCGAGCAGGACAGCTTCGCTTTCGAGGGTGGCGAAGGCTTCGACGACTGGAGCGTGACCCATTTCGGCGCCCGCGTCGATCACGACGCCGGCGACGGCCGGGACCTGACGCTCGAAGGCGCCGGCTTCTACTCCGGACGCAAAGGGGAGCGTCTCCCGCTTCCCGACCCCGACATTCCCTTCGCGACCGAAGGGCTTGTCGGCGACAACCGCATCCTCGGCGGCCACCTGCTGGGCGAACTCTCTGACGAGGACGCCGCCGGCGGCTGGCGTCTGCTCGGCTACTACGACTATTACGAGCACGACGTGCTCGAGGGTGCTGCCGAGAACCGCCACACGCTCAGTGCCGAGTGGCGGCACTGGCTGGACTGGGGCGACCGCCACGAGTTGATCTGGGGGCTCGGCTACCGCTACGACAGCTACGACATCGAGCCCAGTCGGGGGCTCGCCCTGGACCCGAAGTCACGAGACCTCAGCCTCCTGAGCATGTTCGTGCAGGACACGGTGACGCTCAGCGACGATCTTTTCGCCATGGCGGGTGTGAAGTTCGAGCGTAACGACTTCACCGACTGGGAGATCCAGCCCAGCGCCCGCATCTGGTGGACGCCCAGCGACGAGCACATGCTCTGGGGTGCCGTCTCTCGGGCCGTGCGCCGGCCCAGCCCGAAGGACCGCGACCTGAACTTCACCCTCGCGTACACCCCGCCGCCCCCGTTCGGCGACCCCGACGGCCGCATCCAGCTTCTAGGCGACGTCGACGATGCGGAGGAGCTACTCGCCTTCGAGGCCGGGCACCGCTTCCGCCCCGCCGATTCGCTGACGTTCGATTCCGCGGTCTTCTACAACCGCTACGACAAGCTCGTCTCCACGATGCAGCGGGGCTTCGACGCGGTGCTGGTCACCGGCGCCGACGCTCAGAGCTACGGTCTGGAAACGAGCCTCGACTGGCGGCCGACCTCACGTCTCCGTCTCGGAGCGAACTACAGCCTGCTCATCATGGACTTCGACAGCCGCTTCGGCCGAAAAGAAGAGACCAGCCCCACCCATCAGGCCCAGTTGCAGGCCGACCTCGGACTCACCGACCGCACGAAGCTCCACACCCGCGTCTACTACCGCGATCAGTACCTCGACCTGCCCTCACACTGGCGCCTCGACACCGGCGTCACCTGGCAGGCGAGCGAGAACGTAGACTTCGCGATCTGGGGACGCAACCTCCTCGACGAAGAGCACCTCGAGTTCATCGGCGAGGCGACCTGGCCGACCGAGGTTCAGCGCAGCATTTACGCCCAGATGCGCATCCGCTTCTGACGGCAGGGCTGAGCTGCCACGACGACGCCCGGCCACCTCCGCTGCGAGCACCCGTGCGCGCGGCCGAAATGGGCGAGCCGATCACCCGGCCCGGTTAACCCGCCTGCCGGATCGGCCGATAGCAGAAACGGATAAGGGAGTGTGGGGTGAAAGTGCCTTTCTCATTCAATCAGGGCGGTCGGCTGGGCACCGCGGGCAGGTGGCTGGTCACGATCGCCGCCCTCACGGGCCTGCAGGCGAACGTCGCAGCGGCGATCATCGACGCGCCCGCCAACCGAGGTGACGTTCCCGGCAAGGCGAACACCTACGCCGACCTCGACCTTGCGGAGCTGCTCAGTGTCGAGGTCACGTCGGTGGCAGGCACAGCCCAGGACCCGTTCTTCGCGCCCGCGGCGATCAGCGTGCTGACGCCGGAGGACATCGACCGCACCGGCCACCAGCACGTGGCCGGCGCCCTGTCGGTTCTGCCCGGCGTGCAGACGGAGCGGATCAACGCGCACGAGTGGGCGGTATCCATCCGCGGGTTCAACGATCAGTTCGCCAACAAGCTGCAGGTCCTCCAGGACGGGCGTTCCCTCTACGACCCGCTCTTCGCGGGCGTGCGCTGGCAGAACGTGGACATGATCCTCGACGACATCGAACGCATCGAGGTCGTCCGCGGCCCCGGCGCCACCCTCTGGGGCGCTAACGCGGTCAACGGCGTCATCAACATCACCACGAAGTCCGCTCGCGACACGCAGGGACTCTACGTCAAGCAGGTCGTCGGCAGCGAGTGGGAAAGCATCACCGCAGGCCGGTACGGCGGCAAGGTGGATGACGAAACCTTCTACCGCGTCTGGGGCAAGTACGTCGAACACGACAGCTTCAACGCCCCCAACGGCCCGAACTTCGACGACTGGGGCATGGTCCACGGCGGATTCCGCGTCGACCGCGACATCGACGTCAACCGACACCTCATGATCGAGGGCGGCGGATTCTACTCCGGCCGAACGGGCGAGCAGATCCCCCTGGGCGTCCCGAGTGTCCCCTTCGCCACGGTCTACCACACCGGCGACAACGAGATCCAGGGTGCCCATCTCCTGGCTGAGATTTCGCAGGAGGACGTCACCGGGGGCTGGCGGCTGCTGGGCTACCACGACTACCACGCCCGCGACATGCTCGACGGTCTCGAGGAGCGCCGCCACACCCTCAGCGCCGAGTGGCGTCACTGGGTGGACTGGGGCGATCGGCACGAGCTGATCTGGGGGCTGGGCTATCGCTTCGACACCTATCACACCGATCCCGGCCAGGCGATCTCCTTCACGCCCGACAGCGACGAACTCAACCTCTTCAGCGCGTTCGTGCAGGACACGGTCGAACTCGCCGAGGACCGGCTCTTCGCCATGGGCGGCGTCAAGCTCGAGCACAACGGGTACACGGGGCTGGAAGTGCAGCCCAGCGCCCGAGTCTGGTGGACGCCCGGCGATCGCCAGATGCTCTGGGCCGCCGTCTCCCACGCCGTCCGCCGGCCCAGCCCGTCCGACCGCGACATCAACATCACCCTGGCGTACACGCCCCCGCCGCCGATGGGCGATCCGGACGGACGCATGGAGCTGCGCGGCACGGACGTCGGCGCGGAGGATCTGATCGCGCTCGAGGCCGGCCACCGCTTCCGACCCGACGAGGCGGTGAGATTCGACACCGCCGCCTTCTACAACCGCTACGACAACCTCACCTCGGCGGCGATGCGCGGCTTCGACATGCTCATCAACAACGAGGGCAAGGCCAGCACCTACGGCCTGGAGACGAGCCTCGCCTGGCAGCCGACGCCGAGCCTGCAGTTCGGCGGCAGCTACAGTCTGCTGATGGTGGACATCGACGACGACGGCGGCCGCTGGAGCGACCGCTCGCCGAACCACCAGTTCCGCTTCCGCGCCGACGCCAGCCTCACCGACGAGGTGGCGCTGCACGGCGTGCTCTACTACAACGATCAGTATCTCGACCTCCCGGCCCGCTGGCAGCTCGACACGGGCGTGAGCTGGCAGGCGCGGGAGAACATCGACCTCGCCGTATGGGGACAGAACCTGCTCGACGCCCGGCAACGGACCTTCATCGACGCGGGCACGACCGCGACCGAGGTCGAGCGCGGCGTCTACGCGCAGGTGCGCATCCGGTTCTGATCCGCACCGGTCCAGCGGAGATCAGGGACACGACGTGAACGACGGCAGCACCCATCACACGCTTGACCTGCACCCGGCCGCCTCGGCGCGCCCGGGCCGGGCTGCCGCATGGATGGTCCTCTGCCTGCTGCTCGCGCCGCTGATCGTCTCGCCCGCCTCGGCGAAGGAGAGCACGCAGGAGAAGATCGCCAAGCTCAAGGCGGCCTACCTGCTCAACTTCTGCCGCTACGTCGAATGGCCCGAGGAGGTGTTCGAGCACAGCGAGTCCCCCATCGTCGTCGGCGTCGTCGGCGAGGACGAGATGGGACCAATCCTCGATCACACGCTTGCCGAACGCAAAGTCCGCGGCAGGCCGCTCGTCGCCAGGCGCTATCAGGCCCCGCCACGCAAGGACGACGAGGATGAGCGGGCGCGGCAGGCGGCGCTGGACGAGCTCGCCGGGGAGCTTCGCGGCGTGCAGCTACTTTTCTTCACCGACGCCGAGCGGGACTCGGCCGAGGCGATCCTCGACCGCACCGCGTCGCAGCCGATCCTGCTTGTCGGCGACGGCCAGCGATATCTCGAGCTGCCCACCATGCTGGACCTCGTCTTCACGGACAACCGCATGGTGTTCTACGCCAGGCGCGAAGCTCTGCGCGACTCGGTACTGAAGGTCAGTTCTCACCTGCTGCGCCTCGCGCAGCTCATCGATTGACGAAGTGGGGGAGACTTCGCATGTTGACGGATCGGATACGCAAGTTTGGCTCGAAGCTGCTCGTCCTCGTGGGCGTCGCCAGCACGGTGGCGGTGCTCGTCGTGGGCGTCACGCTGCTCATCCAGGACCGGCTGACGGTCAAGCAGATGCAGGTGCGGGCAATGCAGACCCAGGCGGAGATCCTGGCGACGAACCTCACCGCCGCCCTCGACTTCGGCGACGTCACCGCCTGCCAGGAGACGCTCGGCGCGCTCGACGAGGTGGCCGACGTCATCGACGCGCACGTGTTCACGCAGAACCACGACCTGTTCGCCGAGTATCACAGCGACAGTACGCCCGAGGCCCAGCCGCAGCCGACGATGAACGGCCACCGCATCGAGAACGGAACGCTCACCGTCGCCCGCCCGATCTCCATGGACGGGGAGATGCTCGGCTCGCTGGTCCTGCGCTACGACATGCGCCCCACCGACGCGAAGCTGACCCACAACGCGGCCGTGGCCGGGCTGGCGGGCCTGACGGCGATCCTCATCGCCCTGATGCTGACCACGCGCCTGCTGCGGCTGATCGACAAGCCGGTGCGCGAGCTCGTGCGCGTGGCCCGCCAGGTCAGCCGGTCCAAGGACTACTCGCTCCGCGCCACCAAGCGCAGCAAGGACGAGTTCGGCATGCTCACCGACGTCTTCAACGACATGCTCGGCCGCATGCAGGCCCACGAGAGCGAGCTGAGGCAGGCGCACGACCACCTCGAGCAGCGCGTCCGCGAACGCACCGCCGAGCTCGAGGAGGCCAAGGCCCGCGCCGAGACCGCCAACGAGGCGAAAAGCGCCTTCCTCGCCAACATGAGCCACGAGATCCGCACGCCGATGACCGCGATCATCGGCTACAGCGACCTGCTCATCGATCCCGAGCTCTCGCAGTCCGAGCGGCTCGAGAGCGTCCAGAGCATCCGCCGCAACGGTCAGCACCTGCTGTCGCTGATCAACGACATCCTCGACCTGTCCAAGATCGAGGCGGGCAAGATGATCACCGAGAACGTCCGCGTGGAGCTGCCCAACCTGATCGCCGACGTCATCTCGCTGATGCGCATCCGCGCCGGGGAGAAGGGGCTGGACCTCTGCGTCGAATACCGCGGCGGCGTGCCGGCCACGATCCAGACCGACCCGACGCGCTTCCGCCAGATGCTCGTCAACCTGCTGGGCAACGCAGTCAAGTTCACCGACCCCGGCGGCAGTGTGCGGTTGGGGATCGCACTCGAGCGCTCAGCCGGGAACGAGCCCTTGCTGCGCTGCGACGTCATCGACACCGGCTCGGGCATCCCGGCTGACAAGATCGGCCAGCTCTTCGAGGCGTTCATGCAGGTGGACGAGTCGATGACCCGGCGTGCCGGAGGCACCGGGCTGGGGCTGGCGATCACCAAGCGCCTCGCCGTCAGTCTGGGCGGTGACGTCAGCGTCGAGAGCGAGGTCGGCGTGGGGAGCACGTTCACCCTCCACGTCGCCACCGGCAGCCTCGAGGGTGTGCCGCTTCTGCACAACCTCCGCGAGGCGAGCGTGCCCGACCCGGAAGAGGAGGCCCGGATCAGCCGGCCGCAGGACACCGTCGCCCGCCAACGAACCGGGCGCATCCTGCTCGCCGAGGACGGCCTGGACAACCAGCGCCTCATCCGCCACCTGCTGACCAAGGCGGGCTTCGAGGTGACGGTCGTCGACAACGGGCGGCTCGCCTGCGAGCAGGCCGTGTCCGTCACCGACGATCCGGACAATGGCTTCCACCTCATCCTCATGGACATGCAGATGCCCGAGCTCGACGGCTACGAGGCGACGCGTCGGCTGCGCGGCGAGAACTACACCGGGCCCATCGTCGCCCTCACCGCTCACGCCATGGCGGGTGACCGCGAGAAGTGCATCTCGGCCGGCTGCGACGACTACGTCAGCAAGCCGATCGACCGCACCCGGCTGCTCCAGACGCTCGACCAGTACATCCCGCAGGTCGACGGCGCTCCACCGGCCGCCGAGCCCGCTGCCGACGGCGGCGCCCGGGCCGAGGCCGAGACCGCGGGCGGCACCAGCGCGGCCGGGTCCGACGGGCCGCTGCACAGCGAGTTCGAGAGCGACCCGGACATGCTGGAGCTGATCGACGCCTTCCTTGGCGAGCTGCCCGAGCGTCTGCACCGGATCGCCGCTGCGGCGAGCGAGTCGGACCGCCACGCCCTGGTGACGCTCAGTCATCAACTCAAGGGGGCCGCGGGCGGCTATGGCTTTTCGCCCATCACTGAGGCCGCCCGCACCGTAGAGCAGCACGCGAAGGAAGAAGCTGCCCTGGACGAACTCAAGCAGGCCGTCGAGCAGCTCGATTCGTTGTGCCGCCGCGCTCTCGCCGCCCGTAAGCCGCAAGGAGCCGCGTGATGCCTCCCAAACCGCTCGTACTCGTCATCGACGACGACCCGATGATTCAGAAGCTCGTGCCCGTGCGGCTCAAGCACCTCAACGTCCGGGTGCACTGCGTGGGCAGCGGAGCCGAGGGGCTCGCCTTCGCCCGCGAGGAGCAGCCGGACCTGGTCCTGCTCGACGTCTCCATGCCGGAGATGGACGGCTTCGACGTCTGTCGGCAGCTTCGTGACAGTGCCATCACCGGCGAAATCCCGGTGATTTTCCTCACCGGCTCGGACGACTCGAGCGAGAAGACCCGCGGCTTCGAGCTCGGTGCGGTGGACTACGTCACCAAGCCGTTCGACGCTGCCGAGCTGACCGCCCGCGTCCGGGCCGCGCTGCGGATGCAGGCGCTGGTCGACGCCCTCGAGCGCCAGGCGCAGACCGACGCGCTCACCGGCCTGCCCAACCGGGCGGCGTTCCACCAGCACGTCACCCACTGCATCGAGCGGCTCAGGCGGGGCGACGGCTACCGCTTCGCGGTGCTGTTCATCGACCTCGACCGCTTCAAGATCATCAACGACAGCCTCGGCCACGCCGTCGGAGACCAGGTCCTCATGGGCGTGTCCGACGCGCTGTGCGAGCAGCTTCGCTTCGACTCGACCGGATCGGCGACGACGAACCGCAACTTCGTCGCCCGCATGGGCGGGGACGAGTTCACCATCATTCTCGAGCAGTTCGAGGCCCGCGAGAAGGTTCGGGAGATTGCCGAGCGGATCCGCCAGCGGCTGTCGCGGTCGTTCGAGGTGAGCTCGCACAAGCTGACGGTGGGCGCGAGCATCGGCATCCGCATCTGCGAGGACGACTGTGAGGACGCCGACGCGCTGATCCGCGACAGCGACACCGCGATGTACAAGGCCAAGGCCCGCGGCAAGGGACGCTGCGTCGAGTTCGACCCGAGCATGCACCAGGAGGTCGCCCGCCGGCTTCAGCTCGAAAACGACCTGAACGAGGCGATGGCGAAGCAGCAGTTCCACCTCGTCTATCACCCGATCGTCAACCTCGAGACCGGCGCCGTCCGAGGCGTCGAGGCGCTGCTCCGCTGGCGCCACCCGGTGCAGGGCGACGTTCCGCCCACCGAGTTCATCGCCCTCGCCGAGGAGACCGGCCGAATCATCCCGCTCGGCCGATGGGTCCTGAACGAGGCGACGCGCCAGCTTCGCCAGTGGCAGCAGGAGTTCGACCTGCCCGAGGACTTCAGCGTCAACGTCAACCTCTCCAAGGTGCAGGTGATCTCCGACAGCATCCTGGACGACGTCTCCGACGCGCTGGCATCCTCCGGTGTCCAGCCGCAGCACCTGACCCTCGAGATCACCGAGAGCTCGATCATGCACAGCGTCGCGCTCGTCACCAGCGTGCTCGAGAAGCTCCGCGACCGCGGCGTCGTCCTCGCCATGGACGACTTCGGCAAGGGCTACTCCTCGCTCGCGTCGCTGCACCGCTTCCCGATCCACATGCTCAAGATCGACCGCGACTTCATCCACACGATGACCCAGAGCCGGGCCCATCTCGCGGTGATCGACGCCATCACCAGCCTCGCGGGCAACCTCGGCCTCCAGGTGATCGCCGAGGGCATCGAAGCGAACGACGAAGTGTTCCAGCTCCAGGCGCTCGAATGCAGCTACGGGCAGGGCTACTTCTTCGCCAAACCCCGTTCGCCCGAGGAGATCAGGCCGCTGCTGGAAAGCGCCCACCAGCTCGTCGGCGGCGCCTGAGCCCGTCCCGAGATCCCGATTCCCACCCGCCGCCCGTCCCCCGCTGGACGGGCGGCGGCCATTTTGCAGCCGTGCCCCGCGACCGGTACGATCGGTCGACAGGTCGTCACCCCCCTTCGGAAGGTGCGAACGAGGAGTTTCCCATGTCTCAGGACGCCGCCCCGGCCCGCCCCTGGTGGACGAAGACCGTCCGTATCTACCAGCCCAACAACTTCGAGATCGACCCGCAGACCACCACCGGCGAGACCATCGCCGACGAATGCACCCGCCTCGACTGCAACGTCATCATCGTCGACGCCGGCGGGGGGATCCGCACCTTCTATCCCACCGCCATCGAGGAGCTCGGCCCCAATCCCTACCTCGCCCCCGGGCAGGACTTCTTCGGCGACATGACCGCGGCCTGCAAGCAGCGCGGCATCCGCGTGCTCGCCCGCAACGACTTCGGGCGGATGAACGTGCGCACCTATGAAGCCCACCCCGACTGGGCCCTGCGCTCGCCCGACGGCGCGACTGACCAGACCTACGACGCCGTGGCCACCTGCCCGACCAGCGACCTGTTCCTGCGCATCTCGGGCGACGCCTTCCGCGAGCAGATCGAGAACTACGACATCGACGGCATCTACATCAACGCCCTGGGGGGACGCTGCTGGTGCGAACGCTGCCGAGGCCTGTTCGAGAAGGAGACCGGCCACGCCGCACCCACCGAGGCCGACTGGAACGACCCGGTCTGGCACGCGTGGATCGAGTTCGGCTATCGCGTCGTGGACCGGCTCGCAAAGGCGCAGTACGAGGCGGTCAAGGCGGTCGACCCCGGGCAACTCTACTTCATTGACTCGGCCGGCTACCAGGAGCCGGGCTGGATCACCGGCCGGGCGCAGGACCTCGTCACCCAGGCCGAGCACCAGGACGTCGCCTCCACCGAGTCGTTCAACAACAGGTCCGCCCCCTACGTCCGCCAGCTCGGCGGCATCGTCGGCCGCTTCATCCGCCGCTGCGGTGACCGCCTGGGCAAGCCCGGCTGGCAGTTCGTCTCCTCCTTCCCGGGCCACGCCTGGCCCTGCTCGAACCAGCCGCCCGAAGAGTACGAAGCGTGGGCCTCCGCCGCCTACCTCTCGGGCTGCTCCGTCGTCACGCCCTTCTACGGCCACCTCGACGAGGACGACCTGCGCGTCGTCGCCCCCGCCCGGCGGGTGTACGGGTTCGCCCGCGAGCACGAGAGACTGCTGAACCAGGCGCAGCCGATCGTCCCCGTCGCCGTCGTCTGGTCCCGCCGCACGCTGGACCACTACGGCCAGGCCGACCCGATGGGACGCTACTACCACCGCTTCATGGCCGCCTGCCGGGCACTGCTGCAGGAGCAGATCCCCTTCACCGTCATCCCCGACGAAGACCTCGAGGCAGGCCGGCTGGACGGGATCGACACCCTCGTTGCGCCGAACCTCGCCTGCGTGAGCGACACGGGGATCGACCAGCTCGAGCGCTTCGTCGCGGCCGGCGGGGCGGTGGTCGCCGACTACGACAGCCTCGGCTATGACATGCACGGACGGCTGCGCGAGTCGGACCCGATCGAACGCTTCGGCATCGCCCGCGACCACACCGCCGCCCGCTTCCCCGACGACTGGCACCTCGCCCGGCAGCACAGCTACCTGCTCATGCAGGACCTCGCGCATCCCCTGTTTGCCGGCTTCGAGAACGTGACCGTGCTCCCCTACCGCGGCTCGCATCTTCCTTCACACTACCTTGGCGAAGCCGGCCCGGCACCGATGACCTGGGCGCCGCCCGCCCAGGCCCAGCCGCCCGAGATGGGCTGGATCCGCGAGAGGACCGACACGCCAATGGTACTCTTCGGAGGCGGAGGGCGCTTTGTCTACTTTCCTTTCGAACTCTTCGAACTCGCCTGGCGGTACAACCTGCCCGATCACCGCAGGCTCATCGGCAATGCGGTGCGCATGGTGACCGTCCTGCCCGTCTACGCGAGCGCCCCCACCAGCGTGGAGCTGACGCTCGCCCGGGCCGGGAACGACCTGCTCATCGGCCTGGTCAACCACACCCCGTCGCTGCTGGGCACGAGCGAACTGCCGGTGACGGACCTCGAAATCGCCCTCCCCGGCTGCGAGGCGAGCGAGGCCGTCCGCCTCCACGAGTCGGGCGGCGTCGAGACGCGCCAGACCGGCGACGGCCTGCAACTGCGAATCGATCGGCTGGCCCGCTTCGACCTTATCCGCATCCCTGGCTGAGGCCCCGCCTGAGGTTGGTACCATGGGCCGACCGGGAAGCAACCCCACCCTCCTGACGAATCTACCGGAGCACACACATGTCGCTGATGAACAAAGAGAACTGGGAGATCACCCTCCTCGACGCCGACCTGCCCGTCCGCCACAAAGAGGGCGCCTGGAGCAACGCCGTCGGCGACATCGACGGCGACGGCAATCCCGAGATCATCGTCGGCGGCTGGGGCGCCATGATGTGGTACCGCCCCGCCACCGCCGACAAGGGCCTCGCGCACGACGGCTGCTTCAACGTCGGATCCGCGCTCGAAGACCTCGACGGCGACGGCCGGCCCGAGATCGTCGTCGGCTACACCCCCTCCGACAACGCCTTCTCACCCGACGTGCCGTGGAAGCTCGCCTGGCTCAAGCCGACCGCCGACATCGCCCGGCCGTGGGACCTCCACGTCATCGACGACGACTTCGACGGCGCCGCCCACGACATCCTCTTCGCCGACGTCGACGGCGACGGGGTCCGCGAGCTCGTCTGCAACCGCGTGCACGGCCGGGACTCCGAGGTGCGCATCTACAAGCCCGGCTCCGACCCCAGCCAGCCCTGGCGGAAACACATCGTCCAGCAGGGTCGGCTCGAAGAGGGCCTCGCCGTCTCCGACTTCGACGGCGACGGGCGCCTCGAAATCGCCTCGGGCGTCTCGCTCTACACCGCGCCCGAGGAAGGCCCCTTCGCCGGCCCGTGGCGGCGGCAGATCGTCGCGCCGGATCATCGCGAGATGTGCCGCGTCGCCGCCGTCGACATCACCGGCAACGGCCGCGACGACCTCGTCATCGTCGACAGTGAATACTTTGAGGGCCAGCTCTCCTGGTTCGAGAACCGCACGGCCGAGGACCCCGACCACCCCTGGCGCGAGCACCGCATGGAGCGCGGAGTCTACTACGGCCACTCCCTCCACGCCGAGCGGGAGCACGGCAGGGTGCGCATCGTCCTGGGCGAAATGGCCGGCGGCGGCTGGGAGGCCCCCTACAATTACGACGCCCGCGTGATCGAGTACACCACCATCAACGGCGGCGAGGATTGGAACCGCACCATCCTCTCCGAAGGTGCCGGCACCCACGAAGCCACCCTCGCCGACATCGACAGCGACGGCGAGAAGGAGTTCGTCGGCAAGGAGTGGAAGCAGCCGAAGGTCCACATCTTCAAGAAGCCGGCCGAGCCTTCGCCGCTCGCGCAGTTCCGCCACCGGTTCATCGACCTCGACAAGCCCGAGGTCGCGACCGACATCCTGGCCCACGACGTCGACGGCGACGGCCGGGAGGACATCATCTGCGGTAGCTGGTGGTACCACGCCCCCGACTGGACACGCTACAGAATCCCCGGCATCGGGCAGGTGATCAACGCCTGCGACATCGACGGCGACGGCAAGGCCGAGCTCATCGCCATCCGCCGCAAGGACGGCAAACAGGGCTACGGCGGCCTCGGGGCCGACCTCGTCTGGCTCAAGGCGATCGACCCGTTCACCGGCAAGTGGGAGATCCACGACATCGGCACCGGCACGGGCGACTGGCCCCACGGCTCGGTCATCGCCCCCTTCCTGCCCGGCGGCAAACTGGCGCTCGTCACCGCCTACCACAGCGCCCACGCCGACACCCGCGAAAACAACACCGACTACCCCGACCTCTGGGAGATCCCCGACGACCCCACTCAACCCTGGCCCCGACGGCCTCTTGCCGAGATCCTGCATGGCGAAGAGCTCCAGGCCGCCGACCTCACGGGCGACGGCACGCTCGACATCCTCGCCGGCTCATGGTGGCTCGAGAACAAGGGCGACGGCACCTTCGCGACCCACCGCCTCATCAGTGACGACTTCTACGCCGCCCGCCTCGCTACCGCCGACCTCAGCGGCAACGGCAAGCTCGACGTCGTGCTCGGCGAGGAGGTGATGGACTATCCCAACCGCTTCGTCCCCTTCTCCCGTCTCGTCTGGTGCGAGCAGCCCGACGACCCGCGATCCCCCTGGACGCGCCACGTCATCGACACCGTCCGCTGCGCCCACTCCGTCGCCACGGCCGACCTCGACGGCGACGGCGAAACCGAAGTCATCTGCGGCGAGCACGACCCGTTCTACCCCTACCGCAACCGCTGCAAGCTGTTCGTCTACAAGAAAGCCGATCCGGCCGGGCGGACGTGGAAGCGATACCAGCTCGACGACCGGTTCGAGCACCACGACGGGACGAAGATCATCAACCTCGGCCGCGGCCGAAAGGGCATCATCAGCCACGGCTGGAACGACAGTCTCTACGTTCACCTGTGGGAGCCGGCAGAGTGACCACCCGATGGCCCCGGCCGCATCTGGTAGAAACATGAAACGCGCGGAGTCCGCGGGCAGACACGGTGTCGCGGGCCGAGGGCGAAATGGGGCAGATTCCATTCCGAAGCGCAACGCCCGCGGGCAAAAGATGAGGCATCGCGAAGTCTGCGGTAGATTGAGGTTGT
>JBKHFW010000024.1:0-42710 GCA_046540025.1 Phycisphaeraceae bacterium | reverse complement strand
CCCGGGCCTAAATCTTCACCGGCCACGCCAGCACCGTGTCGACCACGATGTCCAGCATCCTCGCGAGCGTGTCGTGGTCCATCGCCGGGGCAGGCATGAGGACCATGACGTCGCCGAGCGGGCGGATCATCAGCCCGTGGGGGCGCATCGCCTCGCACACCTTCGCGGCCGTGCGCTTCGAGAAATCGAACGCCTCGGCGTGCTCGCGGCTCCTGCCCAGCTCGATGCCGACCATCAGCCCCCGCTGGCGCACGTCGAGCACGTGGGGGCTCTCGTGCAGGGGCAGCAGCTTCTCGCGGATCAGCTCGCTGCTCTGCTGGCTGTGGCCGACGACGTCGTTCTTTTCGATCAGCTCCAGCGAGGCGAGTGCGGCGGCGCAGGCGAGGGGGTTGCCCGTGTAGGTGTGGCCGTGGTAGAGGGTCTTCTTCTCCTCGGGCGAGCCGGTGAACGCTTCGTCGATTGCGTCGGTCACCACCGTCGCGGCGAGCGGCAGGTAGCCGCCCGAGATGCCCTTGGCGAGGCACATGATGTCCGGCTCGACCCCGTCGTGCTCGACGGCGAACATCCTGCCCGTGCGGGCGAAGCCGGTGGCGACCTCGTCGGCGATCAGCAGCACGTCGTACTTCCGCGCGAGGTCCGCCACGCCGCCGACGAAGCCCGGGGGCTGGCAGATCATGCCGGCGGCGCCCTGCATGACCGGCTCGATGACGATGGCGGCGGTTTCGTGGCCCTGCTCCTGGAGCATCTTCTCGAGCTCGTCGAGGCAGTATTCGAGCAGCGCCTCGCGCAGGCGCGGGTCCTCGCTGGGCCAGACGTCCGCCTCGCTGGGGTCCCGGGGATGGGCGTGGGGGAGCTTCTCGACCCGGCGGCGGACCTCGCGGGGCGGGCGGACGGGGTCGGGGTGCGGGAAGCTCGAGACCGGGAACACCATGGGCAGGAAGGGCTTATGGAAGAGCTCGGAGTAGCCGACGCTCATCGCCCCGGTCGTGTCGCCGTGGTATGCCTCGGCGAGGCCGATGAACTTGTGCTT
Source organism: Phycisphaeraceae bacterium (assembly GCA_046540025.1). Lineage (GTDB taxonomy): Bacteria > Planctomycetota > Phycisphaerae > Phycisphaerales > Phycisphaeraceae > JBKHFW01. The sequence goes on along the minus strand of JBKHFW010000024.1, from coordinate 41,680 downwards.
CTGCGGCTGGCCCTGGTGGTGCCAGTAGCCCACGGCCATCTTGAAGGCGACTTCGACGGCGGTCGCGCCGGCGTCGGAGTAGAAGGTCTTGCTGAGGCCGCCCGGGGTGATCTCGGCGAGCTTCGCGGCGAACTCGATCGCCGGCGGGCTGGAGAGGCCGAGCAGGGTGGTGTGGGCGATCCTGCCGAGCTGGTCGCGGACGGCCTGATCGATCTCGGGCACCTGGTGGCCGTGGACGTTGCACCAGAGGCTGGAGACGCCGTCGATGTAGCGGTGGCCGTCGGTGTCGACGATCTCGAATCCTTCGCCGCGCTCGATGATGACCGGCGGCTGCTCGCGCCACTGCCGCATGGCGGTGAACGGGTGCCAGAGGTGGTCGTGGTCGAGGCGGGCGAGTCGCTGGGTGGGGCTCTCGTTCATAGCGCTGTCAGGATAGGGGATTTGTCGGGCGATTGCCTCGGGTCGGGGCGGGAAATGATCGAGGAGGAACCGGCCCGAAATCCTTGGAGAAAGCAGGGGCCGCGTCTATACTCGGGTTCCACCATTCACCGACTTTGGGGAGGGTCCTTTCTGGACCGACAAGGAGCCATTCCGATGCCGAATTACGCGACGACGGACATCCGCAACATTGTGCTTGCCGGCCATGCGGGATCGGGCAAGACCACGCTGGTCGAGGCCCTCCTGCAGAAGGCCGGGGTGATCGGATCGACGGGGCAGGTCGAGAAGGGCGACACCGTCAGCGACTTCAGCGAGGAGGAGAAGGCGCACGGCTACAGCCTGCAGAGCAGCGTCGTCCACTGCGACTACCAGGGCAAGCACATCAACGTCATCGACACACCGGGCGCGCCGGACTTTCTCGGCCAGACGATCAGCGTGCTGCCGGCGGTGGAGACGGTGGCCGTCGTCGTGAGCGGTACTGCCGGCATCGAGCCGGTCACCCGCCGCATCATGCAGCGGGCCGGGGAACGCAAGCTCTGCCGGATGATCGTCATCAACCACATCGACGGGGAGAACGTCGATCTCCCGGCCCTGGTCGAGAGCCTGCGCGAAACGTTCGGCAGCGAGTGCCTGCCGATCAACCTGCCGGCGGAGGGCGGCCAGAAGGTCGTCGACTGCTTCTTCCAGCCCTCGGGCGAGAGCGACATCGGCAGCGTGGCGGACGCGCACACCGCCCTGGTGGACCAGGTCGTCGAGGTCGACGAGGAGCTCATGGCTACCTACCTCGAGCAGGGGGAGGTCAAGCCCGAGCAGCTTCACGAGCCGTTCGAGAAGGCGCTGCGCGAGGGGCACCTCGTGCCCATCTGCTTCACCGCCGCCCGCCCGCACGACGCGCCGGACCAGCCGGTGGGCATCGGCGAGCTGCTGGACGTGTTCGTCCAGCTCGCGCCGAACCCGACCGAGGGCAACCCCCGGCCGTTCATCCGCGGCGACAGCGAAGAGGAGATCCATGCCAACCCCGACCCGGACCAGCACGCCCTCGCCCACGTGTTCAACGTGCGCATCGACCCGTTCGTGGGCAAGCTGTGCACCTTCCGCGTCCACCAGGGCACGGTGAGCAAGGACAGCCAGCTCTTCATCGGCGACCCGGTCGAGGGCGAGAGCAAGCGGCCGTTCCGCGTCGGCCACCTGTTCAAGCTCCAGGGCAAGGACCACGTCGAGACCGACAGCGCCATCCCCGGCGACATCGCCGCGGTGGCGAAGGTGGAGGAGATCCACCGCAACGCCGTGCTGCACGACTCGCACGACGAAGACGCGATCCACCTGCGGCCGATCACGCTGCCCGAGCCGATGGTGGGGCTGGCGATCACGGCGAAGCGCCGCGGTGACGAGCAGAAAATCGCCGACGCGCTGACGAAGTTCCAGGAGGAAGACCCGACGTTCAAGGTCACCCGCGACCCGACGACCAAGGAGACGGTGATCCACGGGCTGGGCGAGCTGCACCTGCGCGTCGTGCTGGAGAAGCTCAAGAACCGCTACAACGTCGAGGTGGACACGAAGCCGCCCAAGATCGCCTATCGCGAGACGATCACCGCCAGGGCCGAGGGGCACCACCGCCACAAGAAGCAGACCGGCGGGGCGGGGCAGTTCGGCGAGGTGTTCCTGCGCGTCGAGCCGCTGGAACGCGGGGCGGGGTTCGAGTTTTCCAACGACGTGTTCGGCGGGGCGATTCCGAACCAGTTCATGCCGGCCGTGGAGAAGGGCATCCGCCAGGCGCTCCAGCAGGGGGCGATCGCCGGGTATCCCGTGCAGGACGTCAAGGTGAGTGTCTACGACGGCAAGCACCACCCGGTGGACTCGAAGGAGGTGGCGTTCGTGACCGCCGGCAAGCGGGCGTTTCTCGACGCGGTGCAGAAGGCGAAGCCCGCCCTGCTCGAGCCGATGGTGGAGCTGGAGGTGACGATCCCCGAGCAGCACATGGGCGACATCACCGGCGACCTCTCCGGCAAGCGCGGCCGAATCCTCGGTACGGACATGCTCGGCGGCGGTCAGGTGATGATCAAGGCGCTCGTGCCGCTGTCGGAGGTGGCGAACTACCAGAGCCAGCTCAAGAGCGTCACCGGCGGCCAGGGCAGCTACACGATGGAGCTGAGCCACTACGACCCGGTCCCCGCCCACGTGCAGCAGCAGATCGCCGCGGAGTACAACCCGAAGGAAGAGGAAGAGTAAGCGGGGCGGGGGGGGATGATCCGGGGGATGGTCCGGGGGTAGATACCAGCCCGCGGGCGCCGGAAGCGGCGCCCGCGGGTTTTTGCTTATCTTCGTCCTTGCGGAGATCTGTCGTATTCGGGGATGTCTTGACTGTGGACGATGGATGATGGTGTGAAGCAGGAGCAGGCGGAGCGGGAAAGTGGGCGGCGTCGAACCTCCAGGCAAAAAGCGGGTGGCTGCCGGGCGCGTCGGGCGGGCATCGCCTCGGGGCGTACGGCCCGAGTATACGCCGAGCTACGCCATCGGCTGCAGCAACTCGGTGTGGTCCGGCGGCTGCCTATGGTTACCCGGGGCGCCTGCGAGCGTGCCCACTGGAGCGGTTGACACCCATGGCGGCGAATCACGAGGAAGAAGCGGAAATCTGCGAAGCGCGGCGCGCCCGGCCCGCGCGGGGTTGGTTGCGCCGTTTCGGCGGCGGGGCGTTGCGCCTCGTGCTGACGGCGGGCATTCTCGCGGTCGTGCTGTGGCGGGTCGACGCATCGCTGATGCTCGAGCACCTCGCCCGGGCGGCGGCGGGGCCGATGCTGGGGGCGATCGCGGTGTACGGGGCGTTTCGGCTGGTGATCGCGCTCAAGTGGAAGGTGCTGCTCTATGACGAGGGGATCGAGATCGGCCTGCCGCGGATCTGCCGCATCGTGTTTCTGAGCAGCTTTTTCGGCATGGTTCTGCCCGGCGGCGTGGGCGCGGACGCGCTGCGGCTGGCGGGGCTGAAGCAGCAGCGGCAGTCGCTGACGCGCGGGGCGGGGACGATCCTCGCCGATCGGCTGTTCAACGTGCTGGTCATGGCCGGTTTCTCGGCGGCAGGCGTGCTCTGGGTCTGGCCCCGGCTGACGGGGACGGCGGCGGGGCCGGTCGTGCTGGGGCTGAGCGTGGCGACCCTGGGACTGGTGGCGGTCGTGCTCTGGCGGCGGTCGTTTCAGCTTTTCCGCTGGCTGAGCGAGCAGGTGCTGGGCGTGGCCTGCCGGCCCGGCTCCCGGCCCGAGCGGGCGGGGCACCGGCTGCTGGGCCGACTCGACGAGGTGCACCAGAGCGTCCAGGCCCTGTTCAGCCGACCCGGGCTGATGGCCCGCGTGCTGGCGCTGACGGTGGTGGCGACGCTGCTTCGCGTGGCGACGGTGTGGCTGGTGTTCATCGCGACCCGGACGCCGGTGTCGCTGCTGGACGTGCTGGCGTTCGTGCCCATGGCGCAGCTTCTGGCGCTCTTGCCGATCACCTTCCTCGGCCTGGGCGTGACGGAGGGGGCGTTCGCCTATTTCTTTTCGGCGGTGGGGGTTTCTGCGGGGGCGGCGGTCAGTGTATCGCTCCTCAGTCACGTGGTGAGTCTGGTGGTTCGTGTGCTGGGGGCGATGGTGTTTCTGCTGGGCGAGCCGGTGTTCAAGCTCGCCTCGCCGCCTGCCGGGGCGGAACAGGGCGGCGGCTGACGGGCGAAGGGCAGAAGTTCGCCTGGACGTCCGGGAAAGCCGGCAGCATCCGGCTAAAGTTACGCGCGGCGGTCGCAAGTCGTGAAGGAGTCGGTGGTCATGGGAGCTGTTTCAGCGAGCTACCACTCGGGCAGGACGTCGGTCGATGTCGACCCTCGGCCGCGCGTGCTGTTCCTGAGCGACCACCTCGGCTACGACAACGGCAGCACCCACGGCGCGACGCGCTATTTTCGGAACGTGCTGCCCCGCCTGGATCGCGAGCGGGTCGATCTGCACGTCTGCTTCCTGCGCGGCGAGCACCCGGCCGCGGTCGGCCTGCGCCAGGCGGGCGTGCGGCCGACCTTCCTCGGCCGGGGCAAGTGGGACCCGCGGGCGCTGCTGGACCTCGTTCGCCTGATCCGCCGCTACGAGATCGACATCGTCCATGCCGCGGGGGTGAAGGGCATTTTCCTTGGCCGGGCCGCCGCCCGCCGCACCGGGGCGGCCGCGGTGGTGCACCTGCACGACATTCAGCCCGCCAACCTGCCGCTGATGACCGCCCTGCGCTGCACGAGCGACTGGTCGCACCGCGTGCTGGCGGTGTCGGACGCGGTGGCCCGCTTTGCCGTGGACGTGTTCGGCGAGCGGTCCGAGCGCGTGGAGGTGCTCTATAACGGGCTCAACGTCAGCGAATTCGCCCGGCCCGAGCCGTCGGCGCGGAAGCGGCTGCGCGAGCAGTGGGGCGTCCCGGCCGACGCGCCGCTGGCGGCCGTCACCGGAAGGCTCGTGCCCATCAAGGGCCACGACGTCCTGCTCCGCGCCTGGCCGGGCGTGCTCGAGCGGCTGCCCGGCGCCCGGCTGATCATGGTCGGCGACGGACCCGAACGGCCCAGGCTCGAGTCGCTGGTCCGCGATCTGGAACTGGACGGTACGGTGCGCTTCGTCGGCTGGCGGCAGGACATTCCCGAGGTGCTCGCCGCGGCGGACGTGGTGGTGCAGCCGTCGCTGGCGGAGGGGCTGGGCTACAGCATTCTCGAGGCGATGGCGGCCGGTCGCCCGGTGGTCGCCTCGGCGGTGGGGGGCATGACGGAAGTCGTCGCCGACGGGCGCAGCGGCCTGCTCGTGCCCCCCAGCGACCCGGCGGCGCTGGCGGACGCGGTGTCGCGGGTGCTCGAGAACCCGGCGCTGGCGGAACGCCTCGTCGCGGCCGGCCGCGTGCGGGCGGGCGAGTTCAGCAACGACGCCCACGTCCGCCGACTGGAAGAGCTTTACCTGGAGATCGCCAGCCAGCGCCAGGATCGTCCGCCGGCTGGAGGCCGTCGGCTGGGCGGGCTCGCTCCCGCCGCGGGAGACCGCCTGCATCGTTCGCCTTGACGCACGTGTTTCGCGGGGCCTTCGTGGAGAGGGAGAAGCCCATGTTTGCACTGGTGACCGGAGCCACCGGGTTCATCGGCCGCGAGCTGGTCGAGACCCTCGCCGCGCGGGGGCACCGCGTTCGGGCGCTCGCCCGCAGCCGGGAGCGCGCCGCGGGACTGCCCGGGTCGGTCGAGGTGCGCGTGGGCGACCTCGCTGAGCCCGAGACGCTGGAGGGCGTGGCCGAGGGGGCGGAGGCCGTGTTCCACCTCGGCGGCGCGACCGGCGGAGGCGGCGTGGAGCGCCACCTGCAGGTGACGGCCGAGGGCACGCGGGCGATGCTCGCAGAGGCCTGCCGGGCGGGCGTGAGGCGGTTCGTGCACGTCAGCTCGCTCGCGGTGTACGACCTCGCCGGCCAGCGGCGCGGCGCGGTAATCGACGAGCAGAGCCCGGTTCCCGCGCCGGAAAACGCGGCCGGCGCCTACGCGCGGGGCAAGGTCGAGGCGGAGCGGATCGTTCGCGACGCGGCCGGGCGCAACGGCCCGGAGGTGACGATCGTCCGGGCCGGGCTGGTGTACGGGCCCGGGCGGGTGGTGTTCGAGCACCTGGGCCGGCCGGTCGGGCCGGTGCGCGTCGGGTTCGGCAGCGGCGATCAGCTTCTGCCGCTGGTGTCGATCCGCAGCGTGGTCGATGCCCTGCTGCGCGCGGCCGAGGCACCCGAGGCGGCGGGGCGAACCTATGTGCTGGTCGATCCCGATCCGCCCACGCGGCGGCAGTATCTCGACGCGCTCGGAGAGATCCTGGGCGAGCGGCAGCGGGCGGCTTATCTTCCCACGCTGCCGGTCGCGCTCGCCTGCGAGGCGATGGGCCGGCTGCGCAAGCTGCCCGGACTCGCCAGGCTCCCGGCCACGTCGGGCGGCAAGGTGCGCCAGCGGGCGCTGAGCCTGCGCTACGACGCCGAGCGGCTCGAGCGGGACACGGGCTGGGCGCCGGCGTCGCGTGACTTTCGCGACGGGCTTCGCCGGGCGCTCGAGCCCCGGCCGCGCGGCCACGCGTCGCCTGCACTGACGCGCCGGCCGATCCGCGTCGGGCTCATCGGCACGGGCAACAACTGTCGGCACCACATCAGCGCCCTGCGGAAGCTGGAGCAGGTGGAGATCGTCGGCGTGCTGGACCTCGACATCGCCGCCGCTCGCGCCGCCGCCGCGCGGGCGGGAACCGACGCGGCCTTCAGCGAGCCGGGCCGCTTCTACGACCAGCTCGAGCCCGACGTGGTGCACGTCGTCACGCCGCCGACCACGCACGCCCGCGTCGCGGTCGATGCGCTGGAGCGCGGCGTGCACGTGCTGTGCGAGAAGCCGCTGGCGATGACGGACAGCGAGTGCCGGGCGATCGAGCAGATGGCCCGCGAGAGCGGTCGGCAGTGCGGGGTCAACCTGAACATGCTCTGCGACCCGCGGTTCCGCCGGGTCCAGCGGGCGCTGCAGACCGGCGTGCTGGGCGAGCTCGTCCACGTCGAGATCAGTTGCCGCTTCGACGTCCGCCGCTTCCGCCACATCGGCGACCGCGGGCACTGGGTGCACGACCTGCCCGGCGGCCTGCTGGAGGACCTGCTGCCGCACCCGCTGTACCTGGCGCTCGAGCTGCTCGGACCCTCGGCCGAGCTGTGGGCGGACCGCTCGATCCGCACCGGCCGCCTGCCCGGGCTGGATGACGAGCTGCGGCTGTCGCTGGTTCGCCGCGGGGCGCCGCCGGCGACGGCGAACGTGGTGCTCTCGCTCGCCGGCCGACCCGACGGGTTCGACGTTCGCGCCACGGGCACGAAGGCGACCGCGGCGGCGGACCTGCAGAACATGCTCTTCGCGATCGAGCGCGTCGGCCCGGGCCCCAAAGCAGTGGCGAAGGGGCTCATGGTCGGCCGAGGCGGCGCGGGGCGACTCTGGCAGCTCGGCAGCAATGCCGCAAGACTGGCGACGGGTCGGCAGCGCCCGCCGGGCGACCTGCTGCCGCTGCTGCGCGATTTCTACCAGGCGCTCGAGCGCGGCGAGCCGGTGCCGGTCGGCCCCGAGCGCGGCCGAGCGACCACGGCGATGATGCGCGAGGTCTGGCCAGGCCAAGAGCGGCGCGAGGCGGCGCTGGAGGAAGTTCGAGGGAGTCAAGGGCGTTAGCGCTTCTGAACTCACCCGACGCAAGCCGGGGCAGAGCCCGGCGCCGACCCGGGTAGGGTGGCTGAGAACGGGCGCTGGAGATCGCACCAGGTCCGCGGCAGCGCTGCACTTGCCGCGGCTTGGGCGCACGGGTATCAGCCGTTGGTTTCCGGAGTCCCCAAGGCGGCGCTCTCTCCGGGATACCACCGACTGGCCTCCAGCCTCTGTCCCCCGTCCCCTACCCCCCGAAGATCGCCCAGAGCATCATCAGCTCCCCGGCAAGGAGGCCGATCAGCGTCCACGCCACGCGCACGGCCTGTCTGCCGCGGAACATGTCGCGCCAGCCGCTTGATCGGGGCAGGGGCACCATGCGCAGTTCCTCCGCCCCGGCCCGGGCGCATAACTCCGGCCGATGCCCCCGGCGGGCCTGGTCCTGCACGATGGCGATGACGAGGTTGGCATCGAAGACGCTCAGCCCCATCGTCTTGCCGAGCTGCACCAGCCGCTCGCGCTTCTCCGGGGCGAGCAGCGTGCCCTCGAGCTTCTCCGCGGTGCGTACGGCGAGCACCCAGCGCGGATCGCCGGCCTCCTCGACGCGCGGCCCGGGCGTCGGGCGGGCGGTCCGCTTGCGCGGGGCGTCCGTCAGCCGCAGGGGCGGTCGGCGGTGGGAGCGGGGCGAGCGATTCTCACGGCGCATCGGCCGCGCTGTCGCCGCCCGCCGGGCTGTGGTGGGCATGGGTGTCACGGTGCGTTCTCATTTCCCTCTGTCCCAACCATAGCACCGTGCAGCCGGGGACTGAAGGGGAAATCAGCGGACGATACAATTCCGCCGATGCCGGGCCGGTATAACCGTTACAGGCGCTCGGGGTGGCGGGGGTCGGGAGGAGTTAGCGGGAGTTAGGGGGAGTTACAGGGAGTTAGCGGAGTGAGCGCTTCTGAACTCAGGCGCCGCAAGCCGGGGCAGAGCGCAGCGCCGCCCCGGGTATCGCGGCGGCGTTCTTGTGGTCCTGCGGCGCAAACAGTTCCCGCGGATGGAGCCGAAGGATCTTCTGTGTTGTGTGCAATAGCACCGCGTCCGAACCCGGGAGAAACGGACCCCATACCCGGGGCGGCGCTGCGCTCTGCCCCGGCGTGGGTCTGGGAGCTGCGAAGCGGCCTCGAAGGCTCGGGCCCATCTGTGTTCATCTGTGAGAATCTGTGGCTCCCCCCGCGCGAGCGCAGCTCGCCCCCGGGCAGAGCCCGGGGCTAACTCCCTCTAACTCCCCTTAACTCCCGCTAACTGCTCCCTCCCTACCGCAGCACGTTCAGCGACTGGCTGCGCTCCAGCTCCGCGACGGGGCGGGCGACGAGGTCGTAGCCGTCGCAGTCGACGATGCGGCAGCGCACCAGCTCGCCGGCGGCGAGGTCGCTCCGGCTCTGCACGAACGTCAGCGCATCGACCTGCGGCGCCTGGGCGTAGCTTCGGCCCGTGTGCAGTCGGCCGATGGGCTCGTCGCTCGGGCCGATGTCGAGGGTGTTCGTGGTCGCGCCGTCGATCAGCACGTCCAGTTCCGGCTGCTCCGCGGCGAGCTCGGCGTTGCGGTCGAAGACGACCTCCTGCTGGGTGAGCATGATCTCCTCGACGCGCTCCTCGATCACCTCGGGCGGGACGGGGCTCTCGGCGTGCATCTTCGCGGAGGGCGTGCCCGGCTCGGGCGAAAAGCCGAAGACGCCGAGGTTGTCGAACCCGAACGCGCGCACGAAGTCGACCAGCTCGCGGTGCTGGGCGTCGGTTTCGCCGGGGAAGCCGCTGATGAAGGTCGTGCGGATGGCGATGCCGGGCACGCGCTGGCGCAGCTTGGTCAGCAGGGTTTCGATCAGCTCCCGGCTGGTGCGGCGGCGCATGCGGTCGAGCACCTGCGTGCTGATGTGCTGAAGGGGGATGTCGATGTACTTCGTCACGTGCGGCAGCCGGGCGATGGCGTCGATCATCGCCTCCTCGAACTGCGTGGGGTAGGCGTACATCAGCCGCAGCCAGCCCCCGCCGAACTCGCGGGCGACGCCGTCGAGGGTTTCGAGCAGCCCGACGAGCCCCGGCTCGTAGCCGAGGTCGCGGCCGAAGCTGGTCGTGTCCTGGCCGATGAGGTTGATCTCGAACGCGCCGTCGCTCATCAGCTCTCGCATTTCCGAGGCGATGCGCTCGACCGGCTTGGAGCGCATCTTCCCGCGGATGGAGGGAATCGTGCAGAAGGCGCAGTTCTGGTTGCACCCCTCGCTCATGCGGAGGTAGGCGTAGTGCCGGGGGGTAAGGCGGAGGCGCGCGGCGTCGTCCTCGTGGTAGCCGGGCAGGGCGATCCCGCGGTCGCGCTTCGCCACGGCGGCGCTGCCGGCAATGCTGGCGTAGACCGGCAGGTCCGTGGCAAGATCCTCGCCCGCCCGCTCGCCCGCGGCGGGGCCGCGCACGGCCTCGACGATGCGGTCGCGGTCGAACACGCCGATGAGGGCGTCGATGTCCGGGCACCACTCCAGCAGCTTCGCCCGGTGGCGCTGGACCAGGCAGCCGGCGACGACGACGCGCTGCACCACGCCCTGCCGCTTGGCCTCGGCGGCCTGGCGAATCTCTTCGAGCGACTCGTCCTTGCTCGCCTCGAGGAAGCCGCAGGTGTTGATCACCACGGCGTCGGCGGGCTCGTCGGGCTGCACGGGGAGCAGGCCGTCCTCGGCGAGCAGGCCAAGCATCTTTTCGCTGTCGACGAGGTTTTTCGGGCAGCCCAGGCTGACGAAGGAGACGGTCTCCACGGCGTCTTGCCGGGCGGGCGCGGCAGGGGTGCGGTTCTCAGGCATGAGCGGATCGGCCCCGGTCGGTTCGAGTCAGAGCGAAAATAGAAGAAACAAGGCGCGGCCGGGCCGCTGGGACAAACCCGTAACTATAGCCGCCGGGCAGGGATGAGCCAAGGGAAAAGCGCACGCAGGCTGGCAGCGTCCGGTTCGGACGATGGCGCTGGGATTCTTATTGAGAACTCGTTATCATGTGGCCATGAAACCTTTTCTTCTCCGCCTCGTGCCAGCCGCGGTGCTGGCGGTCCTGGTCGGCGGCTGCGGACAGCGCCCGGACGAAGGCGCCGGGCCGGTGGTCGTGGCGACGGTGCATCCGCTGGCGGACATCGCCCGGCAGATCGCCGGCGACGCCGCCGAGGTGCGCACGCTGCTGCCGCCCGGCGTGACGCCGCACGGCTTCAGCATGACCCCTTCCCGCCTGCAGACGCTGCGCGGGGCGGAGCTGGTCATCAGCGTCGGCCGCGGCCTCGACCCCTGGGCCGAGCGGGCGCTGGAGCGCACCAGCTCGGACGCCGAGGTCATCGAACTCGCTGAAACGCTCGAAGACGGCCACGCCGACCATGACGAGCACGCGGAGCACGCGGACCACGCGGAACACGAGGAAGCAGACGACCACGCCGGTCACGACCATCACGACCACGCCGGGCCGAACCCGCACCTCTGGCTCGACCCGGTCCGCATGGCCGCGTTCGCCCGCCACCTCGGCGAGGCGTTGACCGAGCGGTTCCCCGACCATGCCGGGCAGATCGAGCGCAACACGGCCGAGCTGCTCGCCTCGCTCGATAAGCTCGACGCCGAGTACCGCGACCAACTCACCGACGTGCGGAAGGAGATGGTCACCTTCCACAACGCCTTCGACCCGCTGGCCGAGCGGTACGGGCTGGAGGTCGTCGCCCATCTCACGCCGATCGAACTCGGCCACGGCGGGGAGGTCACCCCGGCCCGGCTTCGGCAGGCGATCGAGGCGGTCCGCGAGCACGACCTGCCGGTGATCTACGCCGAGCCGCAACTGCCCGGCTCCGCCGCCCAGGCGCTGCAGCAGGAAACCGACGTCGAAATCCTCCGCCTCGACCCGCTGGGCCACCCCGGCGTCGCCGGCTACGAAACCTACCAGGCGATGATGCGCAGCAACCTCGCTGCCCTCGTCGAGGGCCAGACGAAGTAGCCCCGGCGAACCCGGCCCGGCGAAAAGCGGTAAAACCGAGGCGTGCAGGCGCAGCCTGCCTGCCTCCGGCGGCGAATTCACGAGGTGACCCATGGCCGAGAAGCAACCCGACCCTTGCCGACCCGCCTGCCACCACGGCAGCCTGGGCGAGCACAAGCCGGCCCGCGACGCCATCTGCCTCGACCGCGTCAGCTACCGCTATCCCGTCGACGCCCCGGGCGACCGCCGGGCCGGGCAGCTCGCGCTCAAGGACGTCACCCTCCACGTCGAGCAGGGGTGCAACCTCGGCATCATCGGCCCCAACGGCGCGGGCAAGAGCACCCTCATCAAAATCATGCTCGGCCTGCTCGAGCCCTCGGCCGGCGAGGTCCACATCGGCGGCATGACCCCCCGCGAGGCGACCCGCCGGGGCGACATCATCGGCTACGTGCCCCAGCGGCCCGAGGTCGAGTGGCGCTTCCCCATCACGGCCGGGCAGGTCGTGCGCATGGGATTGGTGGGCAAGACGGGGCTCTTGCGCTGGTTCCGGCGGTCGGATCGGCAGTACGCCGACGAGGTCATGGCCCGCGTGGGCGTCGCCGACCTGCGCGATCGGCCCATCGGCGGGCTGTCGGGCGGTCAGCAGCAGCGGCTGTTCATTGCCCGCGCCCTGGTCGCTCGGCCGCAGATCCTGATCCTCGACGAGCCGCTGGTCGGCGTCGACGAACGCGGGCAGGAGCAGTTCGCCGAGCTCATCCACGACCTGCACGAGAGCCTGAACCTGACGCTGGTCATCGTCAGCCACGACCTCCAGGCCGTCGCCGCCGGCTGCAACCGCGTGGCGTGCCTGAAGCAGTCGATCCACTACCATGACGCCCCGGAAGGTCTCACCCAGAACGTCCTCGCGGAGGTGTTCGAACACGAGGTCCGTGCGGTGAAGCCGGGTTAACCACGAAGACACGACGGGCACGAAGAAAAGAAAAAAAGAAAAAGAGGCGGGCCACAGATGGACACAGATCCACACAGATAAGAAAAAGATCAGAGCGGAAAGAAGAGAAGAGAGGGAGAGAGAAAAGAACGGGAAGCCGCCCCGTCGCCGCCTCCGCTCCTTCCTCTTCTTCTTATCTGTGTTCATCCGTGTCCATCCGTGGCTTCCCTCCGGCCTCTAGCCCCTGGTCTCTAATCTTTAATCAGCCCCCATGCACGCCTTCCAGTTCCTCGTCGAGTACGACTTCGCCCGCTATGCCCTGGTGACGGGGGTGGCGATCGCGGTGGCGTGCTCGCTGCTGTCGGTGATCGTCGTGCTCAAGCGGATGGCCTTCATCGGCCAGGGCATCAGCCATGCCGGCTTCGGGGGGATGGGCGTGGCGCTGTTTCTGGGACTCGGGGCGGGGTGGCTGCAGAACCTGCTCGTGCTCGCCTTCTGCCTGGGCACGGGCGTGCTCATCGGCGTGCTCTCGAGGCGAAGACGCTTGGAAACCGACAGCGCGATCGGCATTCTGCTCGCCGGGGCGATGGCCCTGGGCGTGGTGATGACCGACCTCACCGTCGCGTTGCAGGAGCAGAGCTGGTACGTCGCCCTTTTCGGGCCGCTCGAGCAGGCCCCGAGCTTCGAGAGCCTGCTCTTCGGCTCGCTGCTCAGCGTCGGAGCCGCCGAGATGTGGATGGCGATCGCCATGAGCGCCGCCGTCGTGCTCACGCTGGCGGCGGTCGCCAAGGAAATGCTCTTTTTCACCTTCGACGAAACCGTCTCCCGCGTGTTCGGCGTGCCGGCGGGGGCGATGTACTACCTGCTGCTGGTGCTCTTGAGCCTCACCATCGTGCTCTCGATCCGCCTGGTCGGGTTCGTGCTCGTCTCGGCGCTATTGGTTCTCCCCGGAGCGGCGGCGATCATGCTCAGCCAGCGGCTGGACCGCGTGCTGCTCACCTCGCTCGGCGTGGGGCTCGCCGGCGTGGTGGGGGGGCTGCTGCTGAGCCTCGAGGTGGAAGAGCTTTCCAGCGGCCCCTGCATCGTGCTCGTGCTCGGGGCGCTGTTCGCAGCCGCGTTTGCCTGGCGCTCGAGCTTGAACCGCTGGGGCCGACGGGCATAAGATAAACCGCAGAAAAGGGGGCGAAAAGTTCCGGGCGGCTTGATTGATCGGACCGAAAGGATTAAAAAGGGGCGAACCACTGGCGCCTCCCCTCCATGCGAGAGGCTCCAGCGCTCTGATCGGGCCGGGCCGCCACGGAAGACGGTCAGCCCAACCGGTAGCATCTGGGATGTCAGACGGAGGCCGAGGCCTGGCGGTCGGCCCCGCGTCGTGATTGATGCGCGACCCTGTGCGGGGGCACCCGATGCTCAACCCGCCAGGCTCGACACCAGAATCGTGCTGCCATCCGATTCGCCGATCCCGCGAGATCCGCGGCGCTCATGGCGCTTGGCGCGCCTGTCCGGAACCAGGCCGGAATCCGTCGCGCCGATCATCGCCTTTCGCTCCGAACCCGCGCATGACGCGCCCGTTGTGAGTTCGTGACCCGTTTTTCATCCTCGCGCGGCAGGCCTGGTCGCCGCGCTCCGGTCCCAGTCATGCCCACGACCACCGGTATTCTGGAACTGTCCGGCCGCGGTGACGGCCGACTCCGCAGCCTCGACAACACCTACGTCGCTTCGACCGACGACCCCGTCGTCCCCGCCCGCCTCGTGGACCGCTTCGGCCTGCGCCCCGGCGTGGAAATGGAAGTGCGCCTCGGCAAGCCCATCGGCGGCGGCGGAGGCGGCGGCCAGGGCGGCGGAGGCGGCGGCAAGCGCGGCCGAAAGCGTCGGCGAAGCAAGCGCAAGAACGTCGACCCAAGCGCCCGCCGCGTCGAGCACATCGAAAAAGTCGACGGCCTCGAGCCGGGCGAATACCAGAGCGTCCGCAGATTCGAGGACCTCACCAGCATCGATCCCCAGCCCCGGCTGACGCTGGAGCACCCCGGCTGTCCGCCCGCCGCGAGGCTGATCGACCTGTTCTGCCCCATCGGCTACGGCCAGCGCGGCATGATCGTCTCGCCGCCCAAGGCGGGCAAGACGACCATCCTCCAGACCATCGCCACCGCCGTCAGCACCAACCACCCCGAGGTGGAGGTAGTCGCCCTGCTCATCGACGAGCGGCCCGAGGAAGTCACCGATTTCCGCCGCAACGTCCCCTGCAAGGTGTGGGCGAGCTCCAACGATCACCCGCCGGAGAAGCACGTCGGCCTGGGCATCCTCGCCATCGAACGCGCCAAGCGGCAGGCCGAGCACGGCAAGGACGTGGTCATCCTGCTCGACTCGCTGACCCGCCTCGGCCGGGCGTTCAACACCGCCCCGGGCATGCAGGGTACGGGGCGGACCCTGTCCGGCGGCCTCGACGCCGGGGCGCTGGCGATCCCCAAGCAGCTCTTCGGCGCCGCCCGCCGATTCGAGGAAGGCGGCTCGCTGACCATCGTCGCCACCGCGCTCGTCGATACCGGCAGCCGGGGCGACCAGGTCATCTTCGAGGAGTTCAAGGGCACCGGCAACATGGAGATGATCCTCGACCGCAAGATCGCCGAGCAGCGCGTCTGGCCGGCGATCGACCTCGCCGCCAGCGGCACGCGCAAGGAGCACCTGCTCATGAGCGAGCAGGAGCTGACGATCATGACCGCCCTGAGGCGGCGGCTGCTGAACATGCAGCCGGTCATGCAGGTCGAGCAGCTCCTCCGCGCCCTGGACCGCTTCAAGACCAACGCCGACCTCGTGGGCAACCCCCAGGGCCCCGGCAGCCGCGAAGCGGCCGTGCGGAGCTGATGAGGAAGTAGTTAGAGGGAGTTAAGGGGAGTTAGAGGGAGTTAGCGCCCGGGGCGTTCGACGATCCACGTAGCTCCCGCCCCCAACCCCGGTTCCGGTCGTGCCGTCCCCGCGGTCTTTTCCGGCTGTGCGGGTCAAGTCGGGTCCGGGGGTCGCCGATGTCGCTTCTACGGGGGGGCAACTCAAGGGAGCGAATACCATGACTCAAGCGGTCAAATACGCCTACTTCGACCCGACCGTCGCCCGGAACTACGATCGCGAACGATTTACGAACGTCCCCGGCCGCGTCTTCGACCGGCTGGAAAAGCGGGCGCTGGCCGGGCTGATCCGCCAGGTCGTCACCGAGTTCGAGCACCCCCGGATTCTCGACGCCCCCTGCGGCACCGGCCGAATCACCAGGCTGCTGCTCGAGGAAGGCCTCGACGTCACGGCCGGCGACGTTTCCGAGCCGATGATCGAGGTCGCCCGCCAGAAGCTCGGCCGATATGCGGACTACACCGATTTCCGCCGGCTCGATCTCGACGATCTCGACGTCGAGGAAAACAGCTTCGACCTGGTCACCTGCATCCGCCTGTTCCACCACCTCGAGACCGACGAGCGGGCCGCGGTGCTTGCCCAGGTCGCGAAGGCGACGCGGCGGTACGTGGTGGTCAACATCTCCTACTCCTCGCCTTACTACCGTTTCCGCCGCTGGGTCAAGCGCCGGCTGGGGCAGGGCGTGTCGCGCACCTGCTCGACCTGGCGCGAGATGGAGGCCGAGGCCGCCCGCGCCGGGCTGACCATCCGCGACTGGCGCTGGGTGTTGCCCGGCGTGAGCGAGGATCTCCTCGTCCTGCTGGAGAAGACCGACTGACCGGTCCGTCGACGTCTGGATTGCCATGATTGCCAGCACGCTCGAGATCCGCGACGTCCTGGTCCGCCGATCCGCAGGATGGGTCGGCCACGACGTGCCGCCGTATGCTGTGACGATCGAACCCTGGGGCCCGGTCTTCCTCGCCCGCGTGGTGTTCGAGACCGGGCCCAGCGTGTTCGTCGTCAAGCCGATGGGCGAGGACTGTCAGCCGCACGACGTGGTGGACCTCGCCGGCCTGCACGAGGCGGTCCGCGGTCGGACCTCGCTGCTCGCCGACCGGCTGGTGCCGATTTACGCGGCCAACCGCGAGCGGCGGTGGCTGGTCATGCCCCTCGTGCCGGGCGAGTCGCTCGAAACGATCATGCGCCGCGCCCTGCATGCGGGCGAGGACGACGCGCGGATCGCCCCCGCCCTCGCCGCGGGGGTCGAGGCGCTGGCGGCGGTCCACCGCCTGAACGCCGACGAGATGGGCCTGCGCCATGCCGGGCAGGCCAACGAGGTGTATCTCGACTCGATGCGCTGGGCGTGGAGCCATCCGCTGATGCGTCTCTGCGTGCCGGGCCGGGCGAGGCGGGAAGCGCTTTTCGCCAGCGTCTGTTCCGACGCCTTCCTCGCGCGGACGGGCGACCGCCTGCTGCCCGTGGACGTGCAGCCCAAGAACCAGATCGTCGGCGATGATGGCCGAATGACGCTGATCGACCCTTCCTACGTCGCCGGCCACCCGGGCATGACGCTCGCGGCCTACCTGGTGAACCTCGACCGCCTGGCGCTGCGTTTCCCCTCGGCGGGAAGCTGGCGGCTGATCGAGCAGTGGAAGCGCGAGCTGGTTGCCGCCTGCCAGAGAAAGGCGGAGCCGTGGGTGCTCGCCGACTGGCCCGCATTCTACCCGTGGTACCTGATGCGGGTGTTCGCGTCCCACGTGCGCCACCACCGCCTCGCGGGCCCGTACCTCGCGGGCATCTACGGCCGATCGCTGCGGAGCTTCGTCCGCGAAATCGGGACCGCCCCCGCCGCGGCCGCGTGAGGCGTGAGCAGATCACCACCAGGCCACGGAGGCACGGAGAAGTGCCTCTGCCTTCTGCCGGGGCCGTCTGCTGAGTTTTGAAAGCCACAGATGGACACAGATAAACACAGATAAGAAAAGAAGAAAAGGATTCGGGGGCGCTTCGTCTGCAGCCCGTCCTTTCCGAGATGAACCTTGCATGCGCATCAGCACCGCATGCGCATGGGGTGCCCGCCTGGTGTTCCACACGGCCTGCAAGCAAGTCGTGCCGCCCGGAGCAGGGTTCCAGCGTGGCCTATTCTCTGCCCCGGCATGGGGTTAGAGGCATGTGGCGGCGGCCTGGAGGTCTTCGAGGAAGTGGCGGGTGGCCTCGTCGCCGCGGTCGCTGCCGCGCATGCGGAGCAGGGCGGCGGGGTGATAGGTGGCGAGGGTCGCGTCGGACCAGCGGGTGGCGTGGATCTCGCCGTGCTGCCGGGTGATCTTGAACTTCCGGTCGATCAGCGCCTGGGCCGCGGTCGCCCCGAGGCAGACCAGCGCCGCCGGCTGCACCTGCGCCACCTCCGCCTCCAGCCAGGGCAGGCAGGCCCGTTCCTCTCCGACCCGCGGCTTTCGCGGCACACGCCGGCCGCTCGCGCTCTCCCTGACGGGGAAATGCTTGACCACGTTGGTGATATAGACGTTCGCCGGGTCGAGGCCGATCTCGGCGAGGCTTTCGCGCAGCAGCTTGCCGGCCTGGCCGACGAAGGGCCGGCCCTCGCGGTCCTCGGTCGAGCCCGGGGCCTCGCCGACGAACATGAGCCGGGCCTGCTTCGGGCCGTCGCCGAAGACGACCTGCGTGGCCTGCTGGTAGAGGTCGCAGCCGCGGCATCGCTCGGCCGCGTTGTGCAGGGCGGTGAGCGAGCGGGCCCGGCCGGGCAGATAGTCGGCAGCGCTGCGTTTTTCGGGCATGATCGGCCTCCTTCGCGGGCAGTGTAGTCGGCGGGCGCGGCGCATCGGGCCGGCGGGAGGCGGGGCGTTTTGATTTTCCGCTCACAATTGCCGAAACTGGCTCGATCCGGGGCCGAGCCCGTGATCCCGACCGCGACTTTCAGGCGTAAAGAACCCATGAAGCTGCAAGCACCCAAAGGCACGCGCGACTTCTATCCCCAGCAGATGGCCTGGCAGAACTATCTGCTCGACAACTGGCGGAAAGTCTCCATCCGACACGGGTTCGAGCAGGTGGAGGGGCCGATCTTCGAAACCCTCGACCTCTACAAGGTCAAGTCGGGCGAGGGCATCGTTTCCGAATTGTTCCACTTCGAGGACCGAGGCGGCCGGGAGCTGGCGATCCGCCCCGAGTTCACGCCGACGCTCGCGCGGATGGTCGCCGCCCAGGCGAACGCGCTGCCCAAGCCGATCAAGTGGTTCACCATGCCCAACCTCTGCCGGGCCGAGAAGCCCCAGCGCGGGCGGCTGCGCGAGTTTCGGCAGTGGAACGTGGACATCCTCGGCAGCGACTCGGCGGTCGCCGACGCGGAGTGCATTCTCGTCGCGGTGGATCTGCTCGCCGAGCTGGGCCTGACGCCCGACCAGGTGCGGGTGAAGATCAGCCACCGCGAGACGGTGCGGCACATTCTCGCGAAGATGGGCGTGCCCGAGGAGAAGATGCTCGACGCCTTCGACCTGCTCGACCGCCGGGACAAGCTCGAGCCGGAGGCGTTCCAGAAGCAGGCGGCCGACCTGGGGCTGGACGAGAATCGCGTGGCCCGCTTCGACCAGACCTGCCGAATGAAGTACGCCGCGGGCGACCTCGACCAGATGCGCCTGCACGTCGGCGCGGACGAGAACCTGCTGGCGCTGGCGGAGCTGGACGAGCAGCTCACCGCGTTCGGCATCAGCGAGTGGTGCGAGTACGACCTCGGCATCGTCCGCGGGCTGGCCTATTACACGGGGACGGTGTTCGAGGTTCACGAAGTATCCGGCGTCGAGCGGGCGCTGGCGGGCGGCGGGCGATACGACCAGCTCATCGAACTCTTCGACGGTCCGTCCACGCCGGCGGTGGGCTTCGGCATGGGCGACGTCGTGCTGACCAACGTGCTGCAGGACAAGGGCCTCGAGCCCGAGCACGTCGCCCCTCGGCCGGACGTGTTCGTCGTGGCTGTGACCGACGCCGGCCGGGCGCGCATGGCCCGCGAGACGGCCGAGCTGCGGCGGTCCGGCATCCACACCCGGTTCAGCTACCGCACGACGCGCAACCTCGGCAAGCTGCTCAAGGAAGCGGCCGGGACCCGCGCCCGGTACGCCCTGATCCTCGACGACAAGGTGAATCACGGCCAGGCGGACCTCAAGGACCTCGAGTCCGGCGAGCAGGAAACCATCAGCCTCGACCGCGTCGCCGGAAAGCTGGGATAACCACGAAGACGCGAAGAAAGCGAAGCGGCACGAAGGGGGGACTTGAAGGCAGTGACAGGAGCTGGAGCGACGTAGCCCCCGGCTCTGCCGGGGGGTGAGCAGTTGAGTCGTATTGGCCACAGATGAACACAGGTGAACACAGATAAAACAAGAAGAAAAAGAAAAAAGAGAACGCCCCGTGCGGCCGAGAAGGAACGGGTTTTACCGAAGCCTTCTCGCGTCAGTCCCATCTGTGTCCATCTGTGGCTTCTTTTCTTCCTCCAGCCTCTAGCCTCTAGCCCCTGGCCCCTGGCCCCTGGCCCCTGACCCCTGAACCCATGAACGCCATCCACGTCGGCAACATCGAGATCGGGCCTGATTCTCCCCTCGCCATCATTGCCGGGCCCTGCCTGGCGGAGTCGGAGGCGATCTGCCTCGAGATCGGCGGGAAGCTGCGCGACCGCTGCGCCGAGCTCGGGCTGGGGTACGTCTTCAAGGCGAGCTTCGACAAGGCAAACCGCTCGTCGATCCATTCCGACCGCGGCCCCGGGCTGGAGGACGGGCTGGCGATGATCGGCCAGGTCAAGCGCGAGCTGGGCGTCCCCGCGACGACCGATATTCACGAGCCGGGCCAGGCGGCGCCGGCCGCCGAGGTGGTGGACCTCATTCAGATCCCCGCGTTTCTCTGTCGGCAGACGGACCTGCTCGTCGCCGCGGCCGAGACGGGGCTGGCGGTGAATGCGAAGAAGGGCCAGTTCCTCTCGCCTCGCGAGATGACGCAGGTGGTGGGCAAGCTCACCGCCGCCGGCGAGCGGGCGGGCAGGCCGGCGCAGGTGATGCTCACCGACCGGGGTACCTTCTTCGGCTATCACCGCCTGATCAACGACTTCGCCGGCCTGGGCGACCTGATGGAGCTGGGCTGGCCGGTCTGTTTTGATGTGACCCACTCCACCCAGCAGCCCGGCGGCGAGGGGGCGCAGAGCGGCGGACGTCCGGAACGTGCCCCGCTGCTCGCCCGGGCTGCGGTGGCGGCGGGGGTGCATGCGCTGTTCATCGAAACCCACCCCGATCCCGCGGCGGGCCGATCCGACGCGGCGACCATGCTCCCGCTCGACCGCACGCTCGCCCTGCTCGAGCCGCTGGCGAAGCTTCACGAGGTGGTCCGTGCGTCGGGGGCGCTGGGCACGTAGCGTCTGAAGAGCTTTCCGGCGCTCAAGCCGGGGCAGAGCGAGCCTGGCGAGCGCCGCCCCGGGTGTCGGTGCGGCTTTTTCAGTGGGATCCATTCGCGCCCCCGAACAACAAGAACGCTGCGGCCATACCCGGGGCGGCGCTGCGCTCTGCCCCGGCTTGGGGGGGGAGCGATCACGACTCCCTCTTCTTTCCCTTGCCCTGCCGGGGTTGGCCGGGCATGATGGGGGTATGGAATCGGGTTCGCTTCTGCCGTATCTGCTGTTCGAGCAGCCCTGGCCGCTGATCGCCGTCGGGCTGGTGCTCGCGTTTCTCGTCTGGATCATTGCCGGGCGGGTGGCGCGGTTCGGCTGGCGCTGGGCGTCGCTGGCGCTGCTGGCTCTGGCGGTGGGGGTGTGGGTGCTGGCCTGGGTCGTGGACACGCCGCGCGAGCAGGTGCGCGAATCGACCCGCACGCTCATCCAGGCCACGGCAGCGCCGGCCGAGGTGGAGCAGTTCTTCGCTCTGCTCGCGCCCGACATGACCCTCCGCGGTCCCGACGGCGAGGTGTGGTACGACGCGCAGGAGGTGCGCGACACCCTCGCGCCGGTGCTCAGACGCTACGAGGTCGACGCCCAGTCGATCCACGGCCTGCAGATCGAGGTGCAGGGTGAAGACGCCGCCCGCGCCCTGCTCCAACTGCGCACCGAGGTGGACGCCTACGGCCTGTCGGCGCGGACGCGATGGATCCTCACCTGGCGCCGCGGCGAGGACGGGGCGTGGCGGCTGGTGGACATGCAGTGGCTCCGGGTCCAGGGCCGGCCGCCCGAAAGGGGTATCTGGAGCGGCATCTAGAACTGCTGTGCCGGCGGTATGTTAGAATCGTCCCCGACCCGCTGACCCCACCTGAGGAATCTGCCCATGGGCTCGAGCTTTCGCGCTGTTCACCTGCTGACGACGACGCTTGCGGTCCTGCTTTTCGCCGCTGCTCCCGCGGCCGGGCAGGACGCCGCGGCCCAGCCGCCGATCGACCTGCGCCCGCAGTGGGAGCCGGGGCAGGCCGCCCGTTACGAGATCTGGAGCCAGCGCGAGGTGCTCACCACGATCGAGGTCGGCACGCGCACCGGGTCCGGCCGAGAGGTGATCGAAACCACCGGCGAAGCGACCTGGCAGGTGGACGAGGTGAACGCCGACGGCAGCACCGCGGCCACGATGACGCTTGACTGGCTTCGGCTTCGGCTCGTGCAGGAGGGCAACGAGCAGGTGGTCGATTCCCGCCGGGGCGGGGACAGCGAGGCCATGCAGCAGCTCGTCGAGGCGATGGCCGGCGTCCCGTTCGAGGTCGAGCTCGCTCCCGACGGCACGGTGGAGGCGGTGCGCGGCGTCGAGGCCGTGCGCAACCAGTTGCCGACAGAGGAGATGGCGCCGGCCGAGCTGGACTTCATCGAGATTGCCAGCGAGCTGGCGCCGCTGATCCACGCCCCGGCCGAGGCGGAGCCGGGCGATACCTGGTCGGCTGAGCTCAAGCGCACCTCGCCGCTGGGCTGGGTCTACCACGACGTGACCTGGCGGCTGGCGGGCGTCGAGCGCATCGCGGGGATTCCCGTGGCCACCGTGGTCGGGCAGGCGAAGCTGACGTTCGAGCCGGACTGGTCGAAGATCCCCAGCGGCGGGCCCGAGCTGGACCTGCAGATGCTCAGCGGCGAGACGAGCACGCAGGTGATGTTCGACCTTCAGCGCCACGAGGTGGTCGGGCGTCACGCGAAGCAGCAGTCGGCGCTGGAGGTCGACGTCGACCTGCCCGGGCAGGTGTTCCGCCGGCGGATGGACGAGACCGTCCAGACGCAGGTGCTGCGCCTCAGCGAGGGCGAGTGACGCTGGGCGTCAGAATTCGGCGTGCTCGGCAGTGTCGTTGGCGCGGAACTCGCCGGTCGTTTCGTCGTAATACCAGGAGCTGGTGCCGATCCCGCCCGTGCCGATGCTGGCGTCGTCGGTGCAGGGGTTGTTGGGCAGCTTGCCGAGGTAGGGCCCGAGCGGATAGCCGTCGGTGCCGGGCTCGGCGGTCTGCCCCTCGGCGGTGCTGGCGAGCGTGAGGTGGGCTTCGAGCTCCGCCAGCGGGGGCCAGCCGTTTCGATGCTCCTGCTTGTAGAGCTCGAGCTGGTGGCGGACGCGGAAGATGGTCATTGCCAGCGAGTTGGTACGCGACTCTTCACTGGCGCTGGTGAAGTTGGGCACGATGATCGCGGCGAGGATCCCGAGGATCACCACGACGATCAGGAGCTCGACGAGGGTGAAGGCGCGGGGGCGGGTGCGATTCATGGTCTTTCTTCCCTGCTGCAGTAGCGGGCGGGGCCCGCGGTCTCGCGCCGCCGGCGGGGCCGGGGCGCACCATGCCTCCAGGAAGATGCATCGGCCGGGGCGGGGTGTGAGTTGAGGCAGAGTTTGCGGTTTGTGTGCGGGAACTTCCCGCGGCCAGGTTCGAGATATGATCGGGCCAGCGTCCTATAATGCCTTTCATGCTTGAAACAGGA
Organism: Phycisphaeraceae bacterium; assembly: GCA_046540025.1. Classification (GTDB taxonomy): domain Bacteria; phylum Planctomycetota; class Phycisphaerae; order Phycisphaerales; family Phycisphaeraceae; genus JBKHFW01. The sequence continues at coordinate 18,396 of JBKHFW010000024.1, read as the reverse complement.
ATGCGTCGTCGCTGGCGGCCCCGGACTGACGTGGACTCGGAGCAGGTCGAGCAGCTCGCGGCCGGGCTGGGCGTGCACCCGCTCGTCGCCCGGCTGCTCGCGGCGCGCGGCGTGGCCGAAGTGGACGACGCCCGCGACTTTCTCCGCCCCCGGCTGACGCTGCTGCACGACCCGGCCGAACTGCCAGGTGCCGCGCACGCCGCGAAACGCATCGCCGAGGCGATCGCCAATGACCAGCCCATCGTCGTCTACGGCGACTACGACGTCGACGGCGTCACCGCAGCATCCATCCTCTGGCACACGCTCCGCACCGCCGGCGCGGACGTGAGCACCTACGTCCCGCACCGCCTCGACGAGGGCTACGGGCTCAACGAGCAAGCCATCGCCAGCCTCTGCGACCGCGAGGACGGCCGAACGCCGCTGATCATCTCCGTGGACTGCGGCATCACCGCCACCGGCCCGGCCGCGACCGCGAAAAAGCTCGGCGCGGAGCTCATCATCACCGATCATCACACCTTCGACGAGGACGATCTGCCGGACGCCTGCGCCCTGGTCCACCCCCGGCTGGCGCGGGACGGGGAAGCGCCCTACCCCTGCCCGGACCTCTGCGGGGCGGGCGTGGCGTTCAAGCTGGCGTGGCAGGCGGCGCGGGAGCATTACGGCTCGGACCGCGTGCCCACGCCGGTGCGCGAGCTGCTGATCGACCTGCTCAGCTACGTCGCCCTGGGCACGGTGGCGGACGTCGTGCCGCTGACGGGCGAGAACCGGGTGATGACCATCTTCGGGCTCTCGCGGGTCAAGCACACCGACTTTGCCGGGCTCAACGCCCTGATCGACGCCGCCCGGCTGCGCGAGGACCGGATCGAGGCGTACCACGTCGGCTTCGTGCTCGGGCCGAGGCTGAACGCCTGCGGCCGAATGGGCCACGCGCGGGAGGCGGTGCGGCTGCTCACCGAGGCGGACGGCGACGAGGCGGCGGAGCTGGCGAACTTCCTCACGCAGGAAAACGACCGCCGGCGGGCGACCGAGCGGGAGATCGCCGGCGAGGCGGAGCAGATGGTGCTCGACCGCGGCTTCGACGCCGAGGACAGCCGGGCGATCGTCGTGGGCAAGGAAGGCTGGCATCCGGGGGTGATCGGCATCGTCGCCAGCCGGCTGGTGGAGCGCTTCGGGCGGCCGGTGATCATGCTGAACTTCGACAACGGCACGGCCAAGGGGTCGGCGAGAAGCGTCGAGGGCGTCTCCATCCACGACGCCCTGTGCGCCTGCGAGAAGCATCTCAGCCGGTTCGGCGGGCACGCCATGGCGGCGGGGATGACCCTGCCCACCGAGGCGGTGGACACGTTTCGCGACGACCTGGTGGCGTTCGTCAACGACCGCCTCTCGCCCGAGCAGCTCGTGCCGCTGCTGGACATCGACGCGGAGATCACGCTGCCCGAGTGCACGCTGGAGCTGTTCGAGCAGCTTCAGCAACTCGCCCCCTTCGGGCGCAGCAACCCTTCGCCCCGGCTGGTCTTGCGCGAGGCGAGCCTCGACCACGCCAAGCCGATCGGCAAGCAGGGCAGGCACCTCCATCTCCAGCTCCGCCAGAACGGACAGGTGCTGCGAGCCGTGGCGTTCGGGTTCGGCGAGCTGGCGGAAGAGCTGCCGCCCGGCGCGACGCTGGACGTCGTCTTCGAGCCCAAGCTCTCGACCTGGCGCGGCCAGCGGCGGGTGGAGCTGCACGTGAAGGACGTGAAGAGAAGTCGTTAGAGGGAGTTAAGGGGAGTCAGCGGGGGTTCACTGCCCCGGCCCGGGTGCAGGGGATGTCGGCCCGTTCGCGATTCGCCATCGCCCATCCGCCATTTGATTATGATGCTCGCCATGGAATCGATCTCCCCTGCTGCTGACGTGATCCAGGTGCCCATTCGCCGTTTGCCGGGCCATGCGGACGTGCCCCTGCCGGCGTATCAGTCCGAGCACGCGGCGGGGATGGACGTGTGTGCGGCGGTGACGGAGGACCTCGTGCTCAAGCCGGGCGGGATCGCGCTGGTGCCCTGCGGCTTCGCCATGGCGGTGCCGGTGGGGTACGAGGCGCAGCTTCGGCCGCGCTCGGGACTGGCGGTGAAGCAGGGGATCTCCATGCCCAACACGCCGGGCACGATCGACAGCGACTACCGCGGCGAGGTGAAGGTGCCGCTGGTCAACCTCGGCCGGCAGGCGGTGACCATCACCCGGGGGATGCGCATCGCCCAGATGATCGTCAAGCCGGTGCCGCGCACCGTCTGGCAGGAAGTGGACGAGCTGCCCGGCACAACCCGCGGCGAGGGCGGGTTCGGGCATACCGGGGTGTGATTGGGGGGCTAGAGGCTAGGGGCCAGTCGCGCCAGTGCCGGCTGTCAGGCGCCGGGGCCTGATTGCTCCACGTCCGGTTCGATCACCTGGACGCGCCAGCCGTCCTGTTCGTGGCGGGTGACGCGGATGGGGGGCATGGCCTCGCTGCCGGCGAGGGCGTCGGCCCAGCCGGGCGGGGCGGCGGCGGCGTCCTCGCGGAGCTGGCGGATCAGGTCGAGCACGAACTGCGTCATCGCCAGGCCGAACAGGTCGCAGTAGTCCTCCTTGTCGGCCAGGTTCTGCCCGAAGTGGTACAGCCAGGCCTCCATGTACTCGTGGCCGACGACCTGGATCTGCTGGGCGAGGCTGCCCTCGGTGGAGACGTAGATTTCGTGCTTTTCGTTATCGCACAGGCCGAGGCAGTTCTCGCCCTCGTGCCGGATGTGGCCGGGCACGAAGTGAACGCGGTAGACGTACGGGCCGACGCGGAGATGCATGGCGGTTCCCCCTCGAGGACGCGGTTGGGGCCAGTTTAACAGGGGGGGGATCTCGAGGGCGAATGCGGTGCCACCTGAGGCGCATGAAAAAGCCGCCGCGACCGGGGTCGTGGCGGCTTGCGTGGCTGGGTTGCATCGTAGGATCAGGCATTCTTCTCGAACGCGGCGACGGCGGTGCCGGGCTGGACGTCGATGCCGCCCTGGGCGATCAGCTCGGTTTCGATCGCCTGGAGGCCGGCGATCGTGTCGTCGCGGTCGACGTAGCCCATGTGGCTGATGCGGAAGATCTTGCCCTTCCACTTGGCGCCCCGGCCGTTCTGGCCGCCGGCGATGTGAATGCCGTGCTTGTCCCGCAGGGTCGCGCGGAACTGGCCGTCGTCGACGCCCTCGGGGTAGTAGGCGCCGGAGACCGACTCGCTCGGGCTGGCGGAGATGAGCTCGAGGCCCATCGCCTCGAACGCGGCCCGGCTGCCCCGGGCGAGGCTCTGCGTGCGGGCCCAGACGTTCTCCAGGCCTTCCTCGAGGATCATCTCGCAGGCGGCCTTCTGCCCGCGGATCAGCGCGACCGGCGGAGTGAAGGGCACGTCGTTCTTCTCCCAGCTCGCCAGCCACTTGCGCAGGTCGAGGTTGTACTGCGGGCCGGCGGGCACTTCGCCGAGGCGGTCGATCGCCCGCTTGCCCAGCCCGACGTAGCCCAGGCCCGGCGGGAGCATCATCGCCTTCTGCGAGCCGGTGACGAGCACGTCGATGCCCCAGGCGTCCATGTCGACTTCCATCGCGCCGACGCTGGTGATGCCGTCGACGAGGAGCAGCGCGTCGGTTTCGCGGGTGAGCCTGGCGATGGCCTGGACGTCGCTCATCGTGGCCGTGGAGGTTTCCGAGTGGACGACGGTGACGACGCTGATGTCGGGGTTGTTTTTGAGGGCGGTTTCGATCTGGTCGAGCGGGGCGGGGGCGCCCCAGTCGTGGTTGATCTTGATCTGCTCGACGTCGAGGAACTTGCCGAAGGCGTCGTAGACGTCCTGCCAGCGCTCGCCGAACTTGCCGCCGGCGATGGTGAGGGCTTTCGAGCCGGGGCGGGCGAGCGAGACCTGGGCGGCCTCGAAGGCGGTCGTGCCGCTGCCGGCGATGGAGAGGACGGGCCCTTCGGTGCGGAAGATGGCCTGGAGGCTTTCGCAGAGCTCTTTGAAGATGGCCTGGAACTGCTTCGTGCGGTGGTGGATGATGGGCAGGGCCAGTTGCTGGAGCACCTGCGGCGGCACGGCGGTCGGGCCTGGAGTGAGCAAACGCTGTTTGGGCGTGGTCTGGCTGGTCATGGTTTTGACTCGCTCAGTTGGGGGTCGCTGGAAGCGATTCAAGCTAACGTCGGGGGGCATGGTGGTCAACCGGGGCGGGCGTCGGCGGCGGGGGAGGGGTCGCGCTTTTGTCGCCGACATGGGTTACAATACCGCAGGAGGTGACGGAAAGCGGCCTTGTCAGGCCCCCTCTTCGCTCTAGACTGCTTTGATTTCAGACTTCGCGTCCCTGCGGTGGCGTCTGCTCCGTGGCGCGCGAGGGGATTGCCCGCAGGGACAGGGAATTGTCGTGTCCGCTGATCAGTCTCAAACGAAGGATGCCGCTGTCTACGATGGCCGACTGAGCAGCGAGCAGTCGAACTTTCGGCTGATACTGCGGCTGTTCAAGCTGGCGTGGTTGTTCCGCTGGCAGACGATCACGGTCGTCGCGCTGCAGATTTTCACCGTGAGCATGATGCTCTACGGGCTGTCGCTGATCGGCTTCGGTGTGGACGTGATCGGCCAGGTGTCGGGCGTCAGCGACAAGGAGCCGATGTACCCGTTCGGCCTGGCGCCGCCGGAGGACTGGCCGCCGCTGGCGAAAGTGTTCGCGGCGTCGGTGATCATCCTCGCGGTGGGCTCGCTGCGCTTCGTCTTCGACCGCGGGAGCAAGGTGCGCGTCGCGGCGCTGGTGCAGGACATCATCGTCCATCTGCGCTCGCGGGTCTATAACAAGCTGCAGCGGCTGAGCTTCCGCTTTTTCGACGCGAACATTTCCGGCTCGATCATCAACCGCGTCACCCGCGACGTGCAGATGGTGCGCATGTTCATCGACGGCGTCGTCATCCAGGTGATGATGCTGGTGATCTCGCTGAGCTTCTTTCTCGCGGTCATGCTCAGCATCCATGGGTGGCTGACGCTGGCGTGCCTGGCGACGACGCCGGTGCTGTGGATCCTGACCGGCATGTTTTCGCGGATGGTGAAGCCGGAGTACCGCCGGAACCGCGAGCTCTTCGATGACGCGGTGCTCAAGCTTTCGGAGAACGTGCAGGGCGTGCACGTGGTCAAGGGTTTTTCGCGGCAGCAGGAGGAGATCGCCAAGTTCACCGAAGCGAACGCCGCGGTGCGCGACCAGAAAGGCAAGATTTTCCGCCAGGTGTCGACGTTCGTGCCGCTGATCACGATGGTGACGCACGTCAACTTCACGGTGCTGCTGCTGGTGGGCGGGTGGATCTACATCCACAACGAAGATTTCACCATCGGCACGCTGATTTTCTTCAGCGGCATGCTGCAGCAGTTCTCGATGCAGGTGGGCAACGTGGCCCAGCTCGCCGACGCGATGCAGAACAGCCTGACCGGTGCCCAGCGGGTGTTCGAGGTGCTCGACGCCCCGGTGGAGGTCGAGAACCCGAAGCATCCCGTTCCGCTCGGCCGATCCGAGGGGCGGGTGGACTTCCAGAACGTCACCTTCCGCTACAACGAGGGCGACGACGCGGCGCTCGAGAACATCAACCTCCGCGTCGAGCCGGGGCAGATGGTGGCGATTCTCGGCGCGACCGGCTCGGGCAAGAGCACGCTGCTGTCGCTGATTCCGCGGTTCTACGACCCGACGCGGGGCACGGTCCGGCTGGACGGCAAGGACCTGCGCGAGGTTGAGCTCGCGGAGCTGAGGCGGAACATCGGCATCGTGTTCCAGGAGAGCTTTCTCTTCTCGACGACGGTGGCGGAGAACATCGCCTTCGGCCACCCCGAGGCGACGTCGGAGCAGATCGAGAAGGCGGCGCACATCGCCGCGGCCCACGATTTCATCATGAACGACCTCTCCGACGGGTACGACACGCTGCTGACCGAGGGCGGCGGCAACCTTTCGGGCGGTCAGCGCCAGCGTCTGGCGATCGCGAGGGCGGTGCTGCTCGAGCCGCCGATTCTGCTGCTGGACGATCCCACGGCGGCGATCGACCCGGAGACGGAGCACGAGATTCTCGAGGCGATGAACAACGCCATGGAGGGGCGGACGACGTTCGTGGTGGCGCACCGCCTGAGCACGCTTCGCCGGGCGGATCTGGTGGTCGTGCTCGAGAAGGGGCGGATCGTCGAGACCGGGACGCACGAGGAACTGATGAGCACGGGCGGGCATTACCGTCACGCGGCGGACCTTCAGATTGCCGACGACGAGTCCAAGCGGCTGCTGGGCATGGGCGTGGGAGACGAGTGAGCGATGAGCAGTGAGCGAGCCACCTACGCCAGCCGGCTGACCGCGGTGAAGAAGCAGGACCGCGAGGCGCACGCGCGTCCGCTGGACATGGGTCTGCTGGTGCGGCTGTTCAAGCTGACCCGGCCGTACGCGCGGAGGCGGAACGTGCTGTTGGTGCTGGTCGTGATCCGGGCGGCGCAGCTCGCCTCGATTCCCTTCGCGATGGCGTGGGTGATCAAGGGCCCGATCGCCGAGAAGGACTGGGCGGGCATCCTGTGGGGGGTGGTGGCGTTCTTTCTGCTGACGCTGACGGCGCAGTTGGTGTTCCACTACCGCCAGAAGCTGGGCCTGACGCTGGGCGAGGCGGTCGTGTACGACCTGCGCAACCAGATTTTCGAGAAGCTTCAGCGGATGTCGATGCGCTACTACAACCGCACGAAGCTGGGCCGGCTGATCAGCCGCATGACCTCGGACGCCGAGCACGTGCGCATGGGCGTGCAGAACGTCTTTTTCGTGACCATGGTGCAGGCGGGTCAGATGGCGTGTGCCGCGGGGTTCATGCTGTACCAGGACGCGGTGCTGTTCGGGGCGCTCGCCGTCATGGTGCCGGCGCTGTGGATGATCAACCAGTATTACCGCAGCCGGATCAGCCAGGCGTGGCGGGACGTGCAGGAGAGTTTCAGCCGGGTGACGGCGACGCTGGCGGAGTCGGTCAACGGCATCCGCACGACGCAGGGGTTTGTGCGTGAGGACGTCAACGCCTCGCTGTTTTCGGATCTCGTTGCGGATCACGGCGACTACAACCTGCGGGCGATGCGGCTTCAGGGGACGTTTCTGCCGCTTCTGGAGCTCAACAGCCAGTTTTTCACGGCGGTGCTGATCATGGTCGCCGGGCTTCAGGTGCTCAAGGGGTGGTTTTTCGCCGAGCCCCCGGCCGAGCAGTTCAAGACGCTGGTCGTGTTCGTGATGATGGTTCGCCCGTTTTTGGACCCGATCGCGGTGATCGGCCGGATGTACAACCAGTCGCTGACGGCGATGGCGGGGGCGGAGCGGGTGTTCCGGCTGCTGGATGCCGAGGAGGAGCCGCTGGAGGACGAGGACGCGGTCGAGATTCCGCCGATCGAGGGCTGGGTCGAGTTCCGCGACGTCGGTTTCGGGTATGACCCGGGCAAGCCGGTGCTGTTCGACGTCAACTTCGTCGCTGAGCCGGGGCAGACGGTGGCGCTGGTGGGGCACACGGGCAGCGGCAAGAGCACGATCATCAACCTGATCGCCAAGTTTTACCTGCCCACGGAGGGGGAGCTGCTGGTCGACGGCTACGAGGTGCGGAAGGCTCAGACCGAGTCGCTGGTGCAGCAGCTCGGCATCGTGCTGCAGTCGAACTTCCTGTTCTCGGGCACGGTGATGGACAACATCCGCGTGGGCAAGACCGGGGCGAGCGACGAGGAGGTGATCGAGGCGGCGCGGAAGCTGGCCTGCCTGGACCTGTTCGAGTCGATGCCCGAGGGGTTCTACACCGAGGTGGGCGAGCGGGGCGGGAACCTCTCGCTGGGCCAGCGGCAACTGGTCTGCTTCACCCGGGCGATGCTGGCGGACCCGCGGATCCTGATCCTCGACGAGGCGACGTCCAGCGTGGACACGATGACGGAAGCGCGGATCCAGAACGCCCTGAGCGTGCTGCTTCAGAACCGCACGAGCTTCGTCGTGGCCCATCGGCTGAGCACGATCCGCCACGCCGACGTGGTGCTGGTGCTCGATCACGGCCGCATCATCGAGCGGGGCACGCACAACCAGCTTCTCGCCACCGGCGGGGTGTATGCGAACCTCTATCGCCAGTTCATTCACGCCAGCGAGGCGTGAGGGGGAAGGAGCCGCCGAGGCAGGCGCCGAGCCCTCGAACCCGGGTGGCAGGGCTTGCTCGGCTGCCGTGTGGAACCCCGGTCGGGCACCGCATTCGCATGCGGTGCTGATGCGCCTGGAGGGGGCATCGCGCGAAGATGACGGGTTCTATTCGAAGCATTTCTGAACCTTTTTCGGCAACTCTTCAAAAGCGGCGCGGCTCAGCAGACTGGCGGGTGGCCTGATCGGCCCTGACGTGCGATGAGGGGCGATTTCGTGCTGCCCCGGGGCGTGCGGGCATGTGGACGGGGATGTGGAAAACCCGTGGACGGCGCGGCGGGGTGAAACGCGTGGCAGACAAAATCGGCGGTGCATTACCGGACGCGGGGGCGGCGCAACCGCTCCTAATTGCAGATATAGACTTTTTTTAGGCTGTTATGCAGTGGAGGCGAGATATCTTCAAGCTGGCGCCTGCGCTTGGACGATCTAAAAAGCAAGTCACGCGGGAAGTTTTCCAGATCCGAGCGCCACTGGTGGGGCCGAATCCACGGGCTGGAGTTTCCCCGAGTGCAGGAGTCAGCTATGAGCGATATTTCTCCCATTGGTCGCCCGAATCTGCCGTCGTACAACGGCAGCAGCCGCGCGGCCCGAGCGTATCAGAACACGCCGCGTCCCGAGCGGGGCGGGCAGGATCAGGTCGATTTTTCCAGCGAGGCCCAGTTGCTGAGCCGCCTGAAGAACATGTCGACGGTTCGTCACGATCTGGTGGATCGGGTGAAGGCGGAGATTCAGGCCGGCACGTACGAGACGCCGGAGAAGCTGGAATCGGCCGTGGAAGCGATGCTGGACGATCTGGCCTGATCGGCCGACACGCCCTCCTGCCGCCGCGCGCGTGCCCGCCCTGGCGGCCCCCTTTCTTCTGAATCGAGTTCACGGCCCCGGACCTGCCTGAGATCGGGCAGGGCCCGGTGGCGAACGCCGCCCACCGGCCCCGGCCAGCCCGGCCGGGGCGCTGCGGACGGCTCAGATTCGCCTCGCCGTCGAGAAAATGCTGTCCCAGCTTCGCCCGTGGTGGCGGAGCAGCGCGAGCAGCGTGCGGCGGCGCTCGACCAGGCCGGTCAGCCGACTGGCGAACTCCTCTTCCGACACCGTGTTCAGCCCCGCCTCGCGCAGCGGATCGAGCGCCGGCGGCGGGGGCTCTCGCCCAGGGCGTGGATCTGCCTGGCGAGGGTGCGTTTCCGGGTGACCGCGTCGACAGGCGGTCCGGAGCGAGAGGGTGGTCGGGACGACGAGGACGCCGGCGACGCGGAGGACGTTGTGGCCGCGAGCAGTTGCAGCGCCAGTTCCCTGTCGGGTGGTTCCCCTCCTCCCGGGGGTGGCAGGGGGCTGAGGGCGATGTCTCGCGGGTCGGGCGGGGTTCCGCGTGTGGCCGCCAGTCGATCGCGTCGTCGGCGTCGGTGGGTGTGGCGAGGGGCGGCGCAAAGGAAGACCCGCGGGTGGCGGGGCCGCGGGTCTTTCGCTATTCGGGGCCGAGGTGCGTGGGGCGGCTCAGCGCATCACGTCGGTTCGGCTTCGTTCGATGATGGATTCGTCCTCGGGCGAGGCGGGCGTGCCGGGCATGTCGTACTGGATCATGAGGGTCCGCCGCATGAGCACGGGCTCGCCGGTGAGGGGGTTTTCGATGGTCTGGGTTTCGCCGCTGAGTCCGCTGAAGAAGACGCGGATTTCGTCGACGTCCTCCTGGAAGGCGGGCCAGATGGCGACGGATTCCTTGGCGAAGTCTTCGCCCTGCCGGAGGGGCCCGACGATCTCGATGGGGCTGAGCAGCAGGTCGTTGCCGAGGTGCTGCCTGACCTTTCGGAAGACGGAGGCGGGGACGTTGTCGCCGGTGTTGATGATTTTGCCGGTGTCGGTGGCGATGGTGATTTCCGGGATGAACAGTTGTTCCTGCCCGGTGTTGTTGACCACCTTGTAGGGCATGTACCAGTACCAGTCGAGCTCGCCCGTGCCGGTGTTGCGGACGGCGATGGTCTGGGGCCGGTCGATCGTCACGTCCAGGTTCCAGGACGGGCTGACGACGGCGGGCTCGGGGTAGGCGTGCGCGGTGGCAAGAGCGGGCAGAACGAGCACGGCCGCGAGCAGCAGCAGGTAGATCGGGTTGCGCTTCATCGGCACCTCACATAAGACAGTGTCGGACAAGGGCTTTTCGGATAGCGTCTGCCATTGTACGATCCAGTGACGGGCGGTCAATGCTGATCGGCTGCCGCACGATTTGACAAGGGGGGTGGTGATGGCATTGCTGGATTCGATGAACTCGGGGCCCGGGGGGGAGTTCGGGTATCGCTTTGAGAAGGCGCCGCCGGATCGGCGGCGCGAGGCGATCGGGGTATTGTTGACGGGTCGACCTTCGGCGACGGACCCGGCGGTGGGGTCTTTTCTGCGCTACTGCGAGCAGCAGGATCTGGGCACGGACGAGCTGTGGCTGGCCTGGCGGGACGAGCGGCCGCGGGCGGCGGTGATGCTGGTGCGCTGCCCGGGGCGGAGCGGGATGCTGTTTCTCTCGCCCGCGTCGAGCTGGCCGGACGGGGAGGTGGTCGCCTCGCTGGTGCGGACGGCGTGCATGGCCCAGTCGCCGAGCGCGGTGCGGCTGATCCAGTCGCTGCTGGATCCGCACCAGGCGCGGACGCGGCGGGCGCTCAAGCAGGCGGGTTTTTCCGAGCTGGCGACGCTGGTGTACATGCAGCGGCCCGCCGAGCCGCGCGACGCGTCGCTGCGCTTCTCGGACCCGGCCGTGCGGGTGCACCACTACAGCGAGGAAACTCGCGAGCTGTTCGAGCAGGCGATCCTCGCCAGCTACGAGCAGACGCGGGACTGCCCCGGGCTGCTGGGGCTGCGGACGATCGAGGACATCGTCGCCGGGCACCAGGCGTCGGGGGAGTTTCATCCCGAGCTGTGGCACGGCCTGACCTGCGAGGGGGAGCCGGTGGGGGTGATGCTGCTCAGCGACGTGCCCCACTGCGACGCGTTGGAGCTGGTGTACCTCGGCCTGGCGGTGCGGTACCGGGGGCAGGGCATTGCGAAGCGGCTGCTCGAGCACGCGATCTCGACGGCGGCGGCGTGGGGGCGGTCGAGCCTGATGCTGGCCGTGGACCGGGCCAACGAGCCGGCCCGGCGGCTGTACGAGGAGCTGGGTTTCGAGGCGACGGGACGGAAAGAAGCGCTCATCTACGTGCCGCCTGAGACGGAGTAGGTCTGCCTCGCGGCGGTGTCTGCCGCGCTGCACGGGAGCGGCGGCGTGTGCGGGGGCAAGTCGCGGTCCGGGCGCCCTTTGCTGTGCAAACTGCGGCACCCGGCGGCGGGGCACTTTACAACAAGGTCACACCCCGCATCCTCGGCGTGCCCGGCAGGCCGGGCCGAACTGTTCGCGCGGGGGTCTGCGGTGTCGCCGTTGGCAGTCTCATCCGCCGCTGACAGTTTTCCACAACTTGTTAAGGCCGGCGCATCCGCGGTGGATAAAAAACTTTCTGCTCCTTAACGGCTTGATGTTTCTGGCTCTGGGAGCGCGGCGGGGTGTGCGGAGCGGATGGGGCCATTGAAGCGTGGGGGGCGCCGCCTTATCCTCGCCAACGGCAGCAAGGGACTGCTGCTCCGCGACGTGCCGCCGATGGCTGGGAATCCTGGCTGTCGGCCATACCTGCACCGCGGTCAGGGGAAGGACCCATTTCTGATGATTCACCCGGTATTTTCGCCGGGCGTTTCAGACTTTGGCTGCGTCCAGGGCGCGGTCAGTCACCGCCTGCGAGCCCTCAGACAGGAGTGATCGTGAGCACGGCCACTTCCCACGACATCGTTACGCGCATTGCCCGCCGCATGGCCGAGGCCGTGGGACCGCGTCGCTACGCGATGTGGTTCGACCGGTCGGCCCGATTCACCTACGGCGACCAGACGCTCCGCGTCAGCGTGCCCAACCGCTTCGTGGCCGAGCGGATTCGTGAGCACTTCCGGGAACAGTTGCGCGACGTGGCCCGGCAGGAGACGGGCGAGGAGGTGGCGCTCGATCTCCAGATCGCCCCCGACCGCTTCGCGGGCCAGCGGCCCGGCGGCGAGTCGGCCGGCGGGTCCGAGGCGGAGGCGGGCCAGCCTGCTTCCGCGCCTGCCCCGGGGGCGAAGGCGCAGCCGGTGGCGACGGCGACGGCGACGGCGAAGACGCCGCCCTCGCGGCTGCGGCATCGGCTGGAGGACTTCGTGGTCGGCTCGAGCAACCAGCTCGCCTACGCGGCGGCGAACCGGATGGCCGAGGAGACCGGCGAGGCGGGGTCCGTGCTGTTTCTTCACGGCGGGTGCGGGCTGGGCAAGACCCACCTGCTCCAGGGGCTCTGCCGGCGGATGCTGGAGACGAACCGGGCGGCGAAGGTGCACTACACGACCGGCGAGCAGTTCACCAACGACTACATCGCGGCCGTGCGGTCGGGCAAGCTCGAGGGCTTCCGCCGGCGGATGCGCCGGCTGGACCTGCTGGCGGTGGACGACGTGCACTTCATCGCGAACAAGCCGGCGACGCAGCAGGAGTTTCTCCACAGCTTCGACCACCTCGAGCTGGGTGGGGCGCGGGTGGCGCTCGCCAGCGACAGCCATCCGAAGCTGATCAAGCAGTTCAGCGAAGCCCTGGTCAGCCGCTGCGTGCGGGGGCTGGTCGTGCAGATTCACCCGCCGGACCTCGAGCTGCGGCAGCAGCTGGTGCAGGTGCTGGCCGGTCGGCGGGAGCTGGTGCTGGAAGAGGGGGTCGCGGCGGCGCTGGCGTCGCGGTCGGGCGGCTCGGTGCGGGAGATCGAGGGGGCGCTGACCAAGCTGCAGGCGATCGCCCGGCTGACCCGGCCGGCGGGTCAGGCGTCGGCGGCGAACGTGGGCCACGCCCTGGTCCGGCAGCTCTTCGAGCACGAGGATGGGGGGCCGGTGCGGCCGGTGAGTCTGGAGAAGGTGCTCGACGTCGCGTGCGAGCAGCTCGGCGTGACGCGGGAGCAGGTGATGGGGCGGGGGAGGCAGAAGATGGTCGTCCTCGCGCGGTCGCTGGTGATTCACCTGACGCGGCAGATGACCCCGATGAGCTATCCGGAGATCGCCAGGGCGTTCGGGCGCAGGACGCACTCGACGGTCATCACGGCCGAGCAGCGGGTGCAGAAGCAGCTCAAGCAGGGCCAGCGGATCGATCTGCCCGGCGAACTCGAGCCGGTGCTGCTGGCGGACCTGGTGGACCGGCTGCGGCGGGCGGTGCGGTCGGGGTGAGTGTGGCCGAGTGGCGGAGTGGTCGAGTGGTTGGAAAGTCGGGTGGCGCGGTTTGAGTGAGTCGTGGTGGGGCTGCGGGGCGCCGGGACGGCGCGATTCCGGCGAGGCGGGCGGAAGCCGGGGCCGGTCGCGGCTATAATGACCGATTCCTCCGCCGCCCGGGTTGCGTGATCGCTTCGCGGCGGCCCGACTGATACCCCCGAGCACAGGCTTTCATGAAGATTCGCAACTTCTGCATCATCGCGCATATCGACCACGGCAAGAGCACGCTCGCCGACCGCATGCTCCAGCGGACCGGGGCGGTTCCCGATCGCGAGTCCCGCGAGCAGACGCTCGACGACATGGATCTCGAGCGCGAGCGCGGGATCACCATCAAGGCCTCGGCGGTGAGCGTGAAGTACCCGCGCCAGGGCGAGGAGTACCTGCTCAACTTCATCGACACGCCGGGCCACGTCGACTTTCACTACGAGGTGAGTCGGGCGCTGATGGCGTGCGAAGGGGCGCTTTTGATCGTGGACGCGGCGCAGGGGGTCGAGGCGCAGACGGTGGCGAACGCGTACCTGGCGATCGAGCATGATCTGGAGATCATTCCGGTGATCAACAAGATCGACCTGCCCGGCGCGCGGCCGGAGGAGATCGCGTTCGAGGTCGAGCAGATTCTCGGCCTGCCGGCGGAGGACTGCATCTTCACCAGCGCCAAGACGGGCGAGGGGGTGGACGAGCTGCTGGAGGCGATCTGCGCCCGTCTGCCCGGGCCGACGGGCGACGCCGAGGCGAAGACGCAGGGGCTGATCTTCGACAGCGAGTACGACGACTATCGCGGGGTGATCACCTACTTTCGTCTGATGAACGGCAAGCTGCAGACGGGCGACAAGATCCGCATGATGGGCACGGGGCGGACGTACCCGGTGACGGATCTGGGCAAGTTCACGCCGAAGATGACCAGCTACAAGCAGCCGATGTACGCCGGCGAGGTCGGGTACATGGTGGCGAACATCAAGACGCTGGACGACGTGAACATCGGCGACACGATCACGCTGGACAGCAAGCCGGCCGACGAGCCGCTGCCGGGCTATCGCGAGCCGCAGCAGATGGTGTTCTGCGATTTTTACCCCACCGGGGACACGCACTTCGACGATCTGCGTGACGCGATTGATCGGCTGCACCTCAACGACGCGAGCTTCACCTACGAGCCGGCGACGTCGGACGCGCTGGGCTTCGGCTTCCGCTGCGGATTCCTGGGGATGCTGCACATGGACATCGTGCAGGAGCGGCTGGAGCGTGAGGGCGGCGTGAGCATCGTGCAGACGGCGCCGACGGTGACGTACGAGGTGAAGCTGCGGGCGGGGGCGGTGGCTGAGGATGGCGAGCGGGTGATTCAGATCACCAACCCGGCCGACCTGCCCGACCCGTCGCAGATCGCCGAGATTCGCGAGCCGATGCTGGAGGTGGAGATCATCACGCCGGACGAGTCGATCGGCGATCTGATGAAGCTCTGCGAGAACCGGCGGGGGAATTACGTCAGCCAGAAGTATCTGTCGGAGGGTCGGCAGATTCTGATGTACGAGCTGCCGCTGGCGGAGATCATTTTCGACTTCTTTGACAAGCTCAAGAGCATCACCCGCGGCTACGGGACGATGGACTACCACGTGAAGGGTTTCTACGTTGGCGACCTGGTGAAGATGGACATTCTCGTCAACGCCAGCAAGGTGGACGCGCTGAGTGTGATCGTGCACCGCGACAAGGCGCAGCTTCGCGGGCGGGCGCTGCTCAAGCGGCTGAAGCAGGAGATCGACCGTCACATGTTCGAGATTCCGCTACAGGCGGCGATCGGGGGCAAGATCATCGCCCGCGAGACGATCCGCAGCGTGGGCAAGAACGTGACGGCCAAGTGCTACGGCGGCGACGTGACGCGCAAGCGCAAGCTGCTCGAGAAGCAGAAGGAAGGCAAGAAGCGCATGAAGCGCGTCGGCACGGTGGACATCCCGCAGGAAGCGTTCATGGCGGTGCTGGAGGCGGGGGACTGAGGGGTAGCCACCAAGGCACCAGAGGCGGGGGAGAAGAGGGGGAGCACAGAGGCACAGAGGCACGGAGAGAGAAGAAGAGCATTGATTAGCCACAGATGAACACAGATAAACACAGATAGGAGAGAAGAGAAGGAGCGGAGAGGCTTCGATGGCGGGGGGCTGTGGCTTTTCGTTTCAGCCAGCTCTCGTTCCAGTTCTCTCTTTATCTGTGTTCATCTGTGTATATCTGTGGCTCAACTCTCCGTTTCTACTGGCGGCCCGGCCCGTTGATCCGTCACCTGTCGTGCCGCACACAGCAGCCTTTTGCGGCGTGCTGTGTGGCACCCGCTCTCTACCTGCCCGACGTCGTTCGCATAGAAAAAGACGCGAAGGAGGCTCTCTCCGGCCCTCTTCGCGTCCTTTGTGTCTTCGTGGTTCAATCTTTATCTCATCCCGCCTTGGTGCCCTTGGTGCCTTGGTGGTTGATCAGAACCCCGCCGCCAAGCGTTCTTTCCATTCCTGGAGCTGCTCTTTGAAGCCGGGCAGGCCGGCGTTGCCGGCGGACTGGTAGCGTTTGACCACATTCGCCGGGCCGAGCCAGTCGTAGACGTCGCTGTCTACCTTGCCGCCTGCGACCTCGTTGAACTGGTCGACGGACAGCGCGGCCAGCTTGCCGAGGTTCTGCTGCTGGCAGGTATGCACGAGCCGGCCGACCATCTGGTGGGCGGTGCGGAAGGGGATGCCTTGGTTCACGAGGTAGTCGGCGAGCGCGGTGGCGTCGAGGTAGCCGCGGTCGATGCCCTGCTGAATGGCTTCGCCGTTGAACTTTGCGGTGCTGACGATGCGGCTGGCGAGCTCGAGGCAGTCGCGGACGTTGTCGAATGCGCGGAAGAGGTAGCGCTTGTCTTCCTGGAGGTCGCGGTTGTAGCCGATGGTGATGCCCTTGGTCATGGTGAGCAGGGCGACGAGGTCGCCGTAGGCGCCGCCGGTGCGGCCGCGGACGAGCTCGAGCATGTCCGGGTTCTGCTTCTGGGGCATCATGGACGAGCCGGTCGTGTAGGCCGGGGCGAGCGTGAGGAAGCCGAACTCGACCGAGGCGTAGATGATCCACTGCTCGGCCCAGCGTGAGAGGGTCATGCTGGTCATGGCGAGGGCGTAGGCGATGTCGATCGCTGCGTCGCGGTTGGCGGTGGCGTCGATGCTGTTTTCGCTCGGCGGGCCGACGGGGAGGGCGGCGGCGGTGTGCTCGCGGTCCAGCGGCAGGCCCGAGCCGGCGATGGCGCCGGAGCCGAGGGGGTTGCGGCGGTTGACGCTGCGCAGCGCCAGCAGGCGTCGCCGGGCGCGGTCGAGGGCGGCGGTCCAGGCCATGAGCTCGCCGCCGACGACGATGGGCTGCGCCCGCTGAAGGTGGGTGTAGCTGGGCATGACGATCTCGCCGTCGCGCTCGGCGAGCTCGACGAAGGCGCGGATGACGTGCTCGAACAGTCCGGACAGTTCGGCGACGGCTTCCTCAACCCACAGCAGCAGGTCGAGTGCGATCTGGTCGTTTCGGCTGCGCCCGGTGTGGAGCTTTCGGCCCGGGTCGCCGACTTTGTCGATGAGCGCCGCTTCGATGCACATGTGCACGTCCTCGAGCTCTTCGCGCCAGCCGGGCCAGGCGTCGCCCTGCTGTTCGATCTCCTGTTCGATCTCGGCGAGGCCGCGCTCGATCTCGGCGAGCTCGCCCGCGCTGAGCAGGCCGGCGCTTTCGAGCATCTTCGCATGGGCGCGGCTGCCGGTGATGTCGTGCCGGTAGAGCCGGCGGTCGTAGTCGAGCGAGGAGACGAAGCGCATCGCCAGCGGGTCGTCGGCCGAGCCTTCCCCGCCCTTGGCGTGCTCCCACGGTTTGGGTGCGTTTGAAGTCATGGCGGCATTCTATCAGCTTGCGCCCGTGCATCGACGGGGGCGGTCGCGGGGCCAGGCGGGCCAAAAACAAGCCCCGGCCGGTGCGGCGCGGGGCTGGCTGCGTGTCTGGCATGGTCTGGCGCGGCGGCTACTCGCCGGCCTTGACGTCTTCGGGCAGCATCGGCGGCTCGGGGGTCTGCTCGACGTCGAGGTAAGGCTTCATCGCCTCGAACCACTTTTTCGCCATTTTCCGCTGGCCCCTGGGGTTGGGGTGGGCCCAGTCGTAGGTATCGGTGTTTTCCTCGCGGGGCTTTTCGTGCCAGCCCTGGTAGTGGTGGACGGTCTTGACGGGGGACTGCTCGGTGTCGAGGCGCTCGGCCATGTCTTCGACGAGCGGGCGGATCTCGAGGGCGGCCCCGCCGTTGAAGTTGAGGTGGCCGACGAGGACGACGACCTCCGGGTTCGCCTCGCGGAGCATGGCGATGATCTGCTCCAGCGGCTCGACGATGTCCTTTTCGACATCTTCCGAGCCCTGGTCGTTCGTGCCGAGGTGGATCAGCGCCATGTCGGCCGGGGCGGGGTAGGTCTCCATCCAGCCGGGCAGTTCCTCGCGGACGCGATTGGTTTTCCAGCCGTAGTGGCCCTCGTGGTCCATGTCGAACGCGATGCCCTGGTAGTCCGGCCAGGCATAGTCCTTGTCGAGGCCATGGTCGAGCGAGCCGATGAAGTCGAAGTTCACGCCGGCTTCGGTGAGCATCCCGAACAGGGGCCAGCGGTAGGTGTATTCGTTCGGCCGATGGTCCTTGTTGCTGCCGCCCTGGGTGATCGAGTCGCCCAGCGGGAGGATGCGGATCGGCTCATCGCTCTGTCTGGTGGCGGAGTGCTCGGGAGAAGTCTCGTCAGCGGTGGGTTCGCCGCGCTGGCCGGCGAAGACGAGGACGATCGCGGTCATCACCGCGGCGAAGACCAGAAAGCGGGCGGCGGGGCCGAGCAGGGAACGGGGCATGGGCGGGTCCTTTCACGCCGGGGCGGCGCGCAAGTCTCTCAAATGCAGGGCCATGCAGCACGTCGGCTGCGGGCGTCCATTGTAACTCATCGCTCGGCTG
>JBKHFW010000023.1:0-44868 GCA_046540025.1 Phycisphaeraceae bacterium | reverse complement strand
GCCCCGGCTTGAACGCACGGTAAGCACGTCCGCTAACTCCCTTTAACTCCTTTAACTCCCTCTGACTCCTTCCCCTCACGCCTCCGTCGGCTGGGGCGATTCGGTTCGCAGGCTCAGGCCGGCGTCTTCGTCGTAGTCGACCACGACGTGCGACGCTTCGGTCACCTCGCCGCCGATGATCGCCCGGCCGAGCCGGGTCTCGACCTGGTGCTGGAGATAGCGTTTCAGCGGCCTCGCCCCGAAGACCGGGTCGTAGCCCGCCTCGGCGACGTGCTCCTTCGCCGCGTCGGTCAGCTCGAGCGTGATGTTCTGCTCGCTCAGCCGACGGGCGATGTCCGCCACCTGCAGGTCGACGATTCTCTTGAGCTCCGCCTGCGTCAGCGGCTTGAACAGGACCGTGTCGTCCACGCGGTTGAGGAACTCGGGGCGGAAGTGGCTGCGCAGCTCGGCCATGACGCGGTTGCGCGTCGTGTCGCTGAGTTCGCCCGAGGTCATCGCATCGTCGAGCAGGTACTGGCTGCCGATGTTGCTGGTCATGATGATGACCGTGTTCTTGAAGTTGACCACGTGCCCCTGCGCATCGGTCACCCGGCCGTCGTCGAGAATCTGCAACAGCACGTTGAACACATCGTGGTGCGCCTTTTCGATCTCGTCGAAGAGAATGACCGAGTAGGGCTTTCGCCGCACCGCCTCGGTGAGCTGCCCGCCTTCCTCGTAGCCGACGTAGCCCGGAGGCGCGCCGATCAGGCGCGAGACGGCGAAGCGCTCCATGTACTCGCTCATGTCGATGCGGATGAGGTTGTCTTCCGTGTCGAACAGCGCCTCGGCGAGCGCCTTGCCCAGTTCCGTCTTGCCCACGCCGGTGGGGCCGAGGAAAATGAAGCTCCCGATCGGCCTCCGCGGGTCCTTGATGCCCGCGCGGGCGCGGATGACCGCGTCGGCGACGAGGTCGACCGCCTCGTCCTGGCCGATCACGCGGTGGTGGAGGATCTCGTCGAGCTTGAGCAGCTTCTCCCGCTCGCCCTCCATCAGCCTCGAGACGGGAATGCCCGTCCACTTGGCGACGATCTGGGCGATCTCCTCTTGCGTCACCTGCTCGCGAACGAGCTGCCGGCCCGTGCGCTCGCTGGCAGGCTCCTGCTCGCTCTCCTCGGCTTTGGCGAGCTTCTTCTGCACCTCCGGCATCCTGCCGTACTGGATCTCCCCGGCCCGGGTCAGGTCGCCCTCGCGCATGGCGACCTCGAGCTCGTGGCGGAGCTGGTCGAGCTCTTCGCGCAGCTGCTGCGCCTGGCCGATGGTCTGCTTCTCCTGCTCCCACTGCGCCCGCATCGTGTCCCGTTGGTGGCGCAGGTCGGCGAGTTCCTTGCGCAGGTGCTCCAGCCGCCGGCGGCTCGCCTCGTCCTTCTCCTTGCAGAGCGCCGACTCCTCGATCTCGAGCTGCGTCACCCGGCGGGTGATCTGGTCCAGCTCGGCCGGCATCGAGTCGATCTCCGTGCGCACCATGGCGCACGCCTCGTCGACGAGGTCGATCGCCTTGTCCGGCAGGAACCGGTCGGCGATGTAGCGGTGGCTCAGCACCGCCGCCGAGACGAGCGCCCCGTCCTGAATCTTCACGCCGTGATGCACCTCGAACCGCTCACGCAGGCCGCGGAGGATGCTGATCGTGTCCTCCTCGCTCGGCTGCTCGACCAGCACCGGCTGAAACCGCCTTTCCAGCGCGGCGTCCTTCTCGACGTGCTGGCGGTACTCGTCCAGCGTCGTCGCGCCGATGCAGTGCAGTTCGCCGCGGGCGAGCATCGGCTTGAGCATGTTGCCCGCGTCGACCGATCCCTCGGCCTTGCCGGCCCCGACGATCGTGTGCATCTCGTCGATGAACAGCAGAATCCGCCCCTCGGACTCCTTGATCTCGCTGAGCACCGCCTTGAGCCGCTCCTCGAACTCGCCGCGGTACTTCGCCCCGGCGATCAGCGAGCCCATGTCCAGCGCGAACACGGTCTTATCCTTGAGCCCCTCGGGCACGTCGCCGCGCACGATCCGCTGGGCCAGGCCCTCCACGATCGCCGTCTTGCCCACGCCCGGCTCACCGATGAGCACGGGGTTGTTCTTCGTTTTGCGCGAGAGGATCCGGATCGTCCGCCGAATCTCCTCGTCGCGGCCGATCACCGGGTCCATCTTGCCTTCGCGGGCGAGTTCGACGAGGTCGCGCCCGTACCGTTCGAGCGCTTCGTAGGTCCGCTCCGGGTCGGCGGAGGTCACCCGTTGACTGCCGCGAACCTTGCTGAGCAGGGCGAGGAAGACGTCGCGGTCGATGTGGTGCTTCTCCAGCAGCTTCCGCGCCTCGGCCTGGCCGCCCTGCTCGGACAGCATCGCCAGCACGAGGTGTTCGACGCTGACGTACTCGTCGTGCAGCCGCTTCGCCTCGTCCTCGGCAGCGACGAAGATCTGGTTCAGCCTGGGCGTGAGGTACACCTTGCCCGGCTCGGCGCCGGGGCCGGACACGCTGGGCTTGCGCTCAAGGGCGTTTTCCACTTCCCCGGCAAGCTGGTCGCTTTGCACGTCCATGCGGGCGAGCAGACGCGGGACGAGGCCCTCTTCCTGCTTCACCAGGGCAAGCAGCAGGTGTTCGACGTCGATCTGCTGGTGGCCCAGCCGCGTCGCCTCGCTCTGGGCGGCGTGGACGGCCTCCTGGGTTTTCTGAGTGAGTCGGTTCGGGTCCATCGTGTCACCTCGTTACGCGCGAGGATCGAAGTCGGACGCCTCGCGCAGTTGTTCGTACAGCTTGCGCTCCTTGTCGGAGAGCTGCTTCGGCACGGCGATCTTCAGCCGGGCGTACAGGTCGCCCGGCTCGCCGCTGCGCCGGGGCAACCCCTTGCCGCGAAGCCGAAGCTTCTGCCCCGACTGCGCCCCGGCCGGGATGGTCATGCTGAGCTTCCCCTCCAGCGTGGGCACGTCGACCTTGCCGCCCAGCGCCGCCTCCCAGGGGGCGATCGGCACGTCGGCGGTGAGGTCGTGCCCGCTGACCTCGAAACGCGGGTCCCTGGCCAGCTTGATCTTGAGAACCAGGTTTTCCTGCCTGAGGCGGATTTTCGTGCCGCTGGTCACGCCGGCGGGGATTTTCACGTCCAGCGTGCGGCGGCCCTGCGGGCCCTGGAGCGCCAGCGAGCGGGTCGTGCCGCGGGCGGCCTCCTGGAGGCTGATCTCCACCTCCGCCTCCTGGGCAGGCGCCTGCTGCGCCTGCTGGCCGAACCCGGCGCCGCCGCCCCCGGGCCGGCCGCCGCCCATCTGGCTGAACAGGTCCTCGAACCCGCCTCCGCCCCGACCGGCGGTGCCGCCGGGCCCCCGGCCGCCGAAGAACATCTCGAAAAAGTCGCTGAACCCGCCCGGCGTGAAGCCGCCGCCGCTCGCGCCGGGGCCGCCGAAGTCGAAGTGCATGTTCTCGTAGCCCGGCGGCGGGCGGAAGTCCTGGCCCTGCTTCCAGTCGGCGCCGAGCTGGTCGTACTTCTTCCGCTTCTCAGGGTCCTTGAGCACCTCGTACGCCTCGGACACCTGGCGGAACTTCTGCTCCGCCTCCGGGCCCTTGTTGACGTCGGGGTGGTACTTCCGCGCCAGCTTGCGGAACGCCTTCTGGATCTCGTCCTGCGAGGCATTCCGGTCGACGCCGAGCGTCTGGTAATAGTCTTCGAACTTGACGGCCATGGGCAGTCTGCTTTCGCTTACAACATCATGCCACCATCGCGGCAACAGGCAGACCAGCAAAGCCCGTGCCGGTGCGAGGCGGCGCAAAGTCAAGAACAATCAACGGTTATGACGGGTGCGTTCGCGGCCGGACTGCCGCTTTGGCAGTTTTGCTCCCGCCAGCCCGGCTCTCTGGCGGGCGGGGCGGGTCACTCCGCCTCGGCCTCGGTCGGCTGGTGCTGCCGCTTGAGCCAGTCGTCCGCGAAGGGCGTCAGCTCCGCCAGCTCGCGGGCCTCGACGTCCACGACGTACCGCAGCCCCTCGTGCGCGCCGGGCCAGCGCGTGAACGCCAGTTTGCCTTCGCCCGCCCAGCGCAGCTCCCCGAACGGTCGACCCGCGGGCAGGCCGGTGATCTCGAACGTCTCCTCCGTCTCCCGGTCGCTCACCAGCAGCCGCTCGGGCGGCCACCGGTCCGGCTCGCTGACGCTGTAGGCGACCCATCGCCCCGTCGGGCTCACCGCCTCCTGCTGGCGGGGGCGGTCGGCCGGCTCGGTCGGCTGGGTGGCGAAGTCGGCCGCGGCGGCCTCGCGGGTGCGCTCCAGATGGCTCGCGAGCGCCGGCTCGGGGGCCGCGGCCGCGATCTCGTCGCCCGTCTGCCCGCCCGGCCCGGCGCAGCCGGCGGCGAGCGTCAGCAGCCCGCCGAGGATGATCCATGTGCCTCTCATGCCGCCTCCTCAGCCGCGCGCGTCGCGCTCGTCTTCATCCTCGTCCTCGTCGCGGTATTCGTCCTCGTCCTCTTGCTCGTCCTCGAGCTCCTCGCTCGTGGGCTGCTTGAGCCGCCTGCCGGACTCGCTCCAGATGTCCGAATCCTTCTCCCTCTCCTGCTCCTCGCGGTCGAAATGCTGGCTCTCGCGGAGTTTGCGCCCCTGGTCGAGCAGGGTGCCGCGGCGGTTGTAGTTGCGCCAGGTCGCCATCAGCGCGACCAGCACCGCCATGCCGACGAAGCCGAGCAGGATGATGAAGATCAGCAGCCAGATGATCGACGTTGGAGAACTCTGAAGCAGCATGGCAGCCATTGTAGCCCGCGCTGTGCCCGGGCGTCACGCGCCGCGGTAGCAGCACATGGTCTTCTGCGTCTCGCGGACGCACACCTCCTCCATGGCCGCGCCTGGCACCAGGTCGGCCACGGGGCGTTCGAGCATCTGCCAGATCACCTTCGCGAGGTTCTCCACCGACGGGTTGAGGTCCTCGAACTCGGGCACGTCGTGGTTGAGGTGGGTGTGGTCGAGCCTGTCGATCACCGCCTCGTCCACGGCCCGGTCCAGCTTCGCGACCGGCAGCACCTCGCCCCGGCCGCCGATGGGCACGCGCACCGCCACCTCGAGCTGGTAGTTGTGCCCGTGGCCGGCGGGGTTGTTGCACTTGCCGAACAGTTCGCGGTTCTCCGCCTCGCTCCGCTCGGGCACGTGCAGCCGATGGGCGGCGGAAAACTCGAACTGCTGACGGATCACGACCTCGTCCATGGCGTCACTCCCGATTTCCAGCCGGTACCGCGGGGTCAGGTGCAGCATCACCCGGGCCACGGCCCCGTCCAGCGGGGCCCGAAGCTGGCGGACGATCTGCCGCATCAGCTCGCCCAGCGCGGCCTGCGAACCGGTCCCGCCCGCCCGCACCTGCTGCGCCAGCTCGGGCAGGACGTGCTCGCGGACCGCCTCGTCGATGTGCTTGATGTTGAGGAAATAGCCGGTGCGCGGGTCCACCTCGCCCCGGCAGATGACTTCAAGCTCGTAATACCGCCCCAGCCCCTCCATGGCCGGCCAGGCCGAGAAGGTGTTGTGCCGCCCCGGCAGCGCGGACGGGGCGTCGTTGAGGCAGAACCGGATCGTGCGGCTGAGCTCGATCATGGCCGCATTATAGGCGATGGCGAAGAAGTTGGAGCGGTTACAGGGTGGTGGCGGGGAGCGGTTGAGGCGGAAAAGAAGCCACAGATGAACACGGATGGACACAGATGGGGGAGTGGAAGGGAGTTACAGGGAGTTAAATTAGAGGGAGTTAGAGGGAGTTAGAGGGAGTTAGAGGGAGTTGAAAGGAAGTCAGCCGCCCCAAGCCGGGGCAGAGCGCAGCGTCGCCCCGGGTATCGCCGCGGCGTTCTATTGACATACGATCGCGCCCAAGCCTCCAGCCTCCAGCCTCCAACCTCCAGCCTCCAGTCTCTAGTCTCTGGTCTGCGCCTCTTTCCCCCACCGCAGTCGGCTCAGCGGCTCGCCGAGCAGGTGCAGCCGCAGCATCTGCAAAGCGCACTTCGCGGCCCGGTCCCGCACCGCGCCCCGGCCGCCGGGGAGGGTCAGCCGCAGCGCCCGCGTCGTCACCCGGCCGGCGTCCTGCTCGTCGCGCACGCCCAGGGCGAGCCAGACCGTGCCCACCGGCTTCTCCTTCGTCCCGCCTTCGGGGCCGGCGATGCCGGTCACCGCGAGGCTGAAGTCGGCCCCCATGGCTTTGCGGATCGCCCCCGCCGCCATCGCCCGGGCGACCTCTTCGCTCACCGCGCCGACCGATTCGAGCGCTTCCTTCGCCACGCCGAGCTGCTCGACCTTGAGGACGTTGGAGTAGGTCACCCAGCCGCCCATGTAGGACTGGCTGCAGCCCGGCACGTCGGCGATCATCGCGCCGATCAGCCCGCCCGTGCAGCTCTCCGCCGTCACCAGCCGCTTGCCGTGACGCTCGAGCAGGCGCACGACCGCGTCCTGGAGCGTGTCCTCGTCCCGGCCGAACACGACCGCGCCGAGGCGCTCGATCACGGCCGCGACGGTCTTCTCGAGTTCGTCCTTCGCCCGCTCGGCCGTCGGGAACTCGCTGCGCACGCGCACGGAGACGATCCCGCCCGTTACGGTCGTACCCAGCTTCGGGTTGCGGCGGCGGTCCATCAGCTCGCCCAGCCGCTCGGCCGCGTCCGATTCGCCGTCGCCGAAGGTGTTGATCTTCGTGGCCAAAACCACCTGTCGGCCCCCGGCCAGCCCGGCGACGTCGGGCTCGATCGACTGGCCCCACATGCGCTTCATCTCCCAGGGCACGCCGGGCATGATGTAGATCCGCGCCCGGCCCAGCTCGGCGAAGACCCCGGGGGCCGTGCCGGCGTCGTTGTCGATCATCGTCGCCCCGCGCGGCCGCATTGCCTGCACGCGGTTGCGCTCGGGCATCTCCCGGCCGCGCTCGCGGTAGAACGCCTCGATCCGCGCGAGGCTCACCTCGTCCAGCTCCAGCGGCTGACCCATCGCCCGCGCCAGCGCCTGGCGGGTGAGGTCGTCCTCCGTGGGGCCGAGCCCGCCCGTCACCAGCACCAGTTCCGCCCGCTCGCTCGCGGCCGCGAGGGCCTCGGCAATCGCGTCGCGGTCGTCGGGCAGGGTCTGGTGCCAGGCCGCCTGCAGCCCGCGCTCAGCCAGCTTCGCCGCCAGCCAGGCGCCGTTCGTGTCGAGCGTCTGCCCGAGCACCAGCTCGTCACCGATGGAAAGAATCACTGCCTGAGTTCGCATGGTTCCGATTCTAGCGTCCCGCCCTCGCCCGATCTGGCGATCCGTCCTTAGACGACCCGCCACAGCCGCTATAATCCTGCCATGACCAATCCCAAGCTCATCGACGGCAAGCGGGTGGCCAGCGAGCTCAACGAGCAGACCGCCCGCCGGGTGAAGCAGATCAAGGACCAGGCGGGCGCCACCCCCTGCCTCGCGACCGTGCTCGTGGGCGACGACCCCGCCAGCGCCAAGTACGTCGCCGCCAAGCGTCGGCTGTGCGACCGGCTCGGACTCACCAGCGTCTTCGAGCACATGCCCGAGGACACGACCACCGAGGAACTGGTCGCCAGGATCCGCCAGCTCGGTGCCGACGACGGCGTCCACGGCATTCTGCTCCAGCACCCCGTGCCCAAGCAGATCGACGAACGGGCCGCGTTCGAGGCGATCCCGCCCGAGAAGGACGTCGACGGCGTCACCTTCACCAGCTTCGGGACGATGTTCTACGACCTGCCCGGCTACGAGTCGTGCACACCCTCGGGCATCATCCGCCTGCTCGACGCCTACGACGTGGAGATCGAGGGCGCCCACGCCGTCGTCATCGGCCGAAGCGCCATCCTCGGCAAGCCGCTCGCCGGTTTGCTGCTGTCGCGCCACGCGACGGTGACCGTCTGCCACTCGCGCACGCGGGATCTGGCCGACGTGGTCCGCCAGGCGGACATCGTCTGCGCCGCGGTCGGGCGGGCGAACTTCGTGAAGGGCGACTGGATCAAGCCCGGCGCGGTCGTCATCGACGCCGGCTTCAACCCCGGCCCGAAGGGCAACATCGGGGACGTCGACTTCGAGTCCGCTGCCAAGAAGGCCTCGCTGATCACCCCCGTGCCGGGCGGTGTGGGCCCGATGACGCTCGCGGTGCTGGTGAGCCAGACCGTCGAGTCCGCCGCCTGCCGCGCGGGCGTCGAGCTGGGAGACTGACCGCGGCCGAGCCGCGCTTTGGCGTTGCCAGGGAGGGCAGCATGAGCTCGTTCAACACGCCCGGCTACGACGTGCCCCGCACGACGGGCCAGTGTCTGAGCCTCGGCCGCGCGCTCGAGCCGGGCGAGACCATCTTCGCTGCGCTCGTCGAGGTCCCGCCCGAGGAGCTCGACCAGCCCGGCAAGCCCGCCGCCGACGCCGGCCTGCGCCGGGTGGACGTCTCGGAGGAGGCGTGGCAGGAAGGCTTCCGCCCGGAGCGGCTGTTCAGCTACTGGAAGACGAGCGTTCCCGAGCCGAACCAGAAGAAAAAGACCTTCGTCGACGACGCGGTGCTGATGAACCTGCTTCGGCGGCTCGAGGACGCCACCCAGCCCCAGCGGCTGGCGTTCCGCTACGTGCTGGCGCTGATCCTCATGCGCAAGAAGCTGTTGCGCTACGATGGCAGCGTCGAGCGCCAGGCGGAGGGGGATGGCGAAACGGTCGCGCAGCACTGGTGGCAGTTCACGCCCAAGCTCGACGTGACGAAGGGCCCGATGAGCAAGTGGCACCCCGACGAGACGATCGAGGTGCTCGACCCCGAGCTGGGCGAAGCGGACATCGCCGCGGTGACCCAGCAGCTCGGTGAAATCCTCGAAGCGGAGCTTTAGCCATGATGCGCACGCAACTCGCCGTTGTCGGCCTGCTCGCCGCCGCTGTGCTCGCCGGGTGCGCCCCGACGCGGATCGCCGGCCCCGGCCGCCTGCCCGAGGTCGATCGGCCTGCCGGCCCCGTACCGAGCTATCGCGAGATTGCCGAGCGGTACAACGCCAACCTCTCCGGCCTCGATCGGCTGTGGGCGACCTCGGTCACCAGCCTGCGCTGGGTGGACGAGGAGGGCGACCGCCAGTTCGAGCAGGGCGAGGGCAACTTCATCTTCGTTCAGCCGCGCAACGTCGCCCTGACCATCGGCAAGCTGGGCGAGCCCAAGCTGTGGGGCGGCTCGAGCGAGACCCACTACTGGCTGTTCGAGCTGCTGGGCGACCCCGAGACCGCCTGGATCGGCCGGCACCGCTACATCGGTCGGCCGTGCGCCCGCGAGCTGCCGATTCCCGTCAACCCGACCCGCGTGCCTTACCTGCTGGGGCTGCTGCCGCTGGAGCAGGAGATCGACGACCCGCCCGAGGTGGAGGTGTACCGCGGCTACTATGTGCTCTACTACCGCCAGGACCAGCTCCGCATGGTGCTCGACCCGGAGACCTACCGCCCCGTGCGGGTGGACCTCACCAACGAGGCGGGCGAGAGCGTCGTGATCAGCCGATTGTACGACCCCGAGGGCGTGGACATGCTCGGCATTCCCGCCGCGGCGGGCCCGAAGGTGGCCTCGCGGGCGGAGATCTTCGTGCCCGGCGAGGAGGCGCAGATGAAGCTTTTCCTCTCCAACCTTACCGACGGCCGGGAGGAAGGCAAGATCAACGAGGCCGCCTTCAACCTCGACCGCCTCATCCGCGCCTACGAGCCGGAACGGCTGATCCTGCTCGACGAGGCGTGTGAGTAGGGGGCGAAGAAGCAGGTAGAGGAGTTAAGGGGAGTCAGGGTCTGATCCTCCAAGCCGGGGCAGAGCGCCAGCGCCGCCCCGGGTATCGCGGCGGGCTTTTCAGGTCGCGATCCCACAGAATGACGCTGCGAATCGGCGCAGCCCCTGGGTGGGATCTCGATTTCCCCCGGACCCACAAGACACTCCCGACCCATACCCGGGGCGGCGCTGCGCTCTGCCCCGGCTTGGGCGATCCGAGTCTCCAGCCTCTTCGCACTCCAGAATTATTGACCTTGATGGTGGAAGCTCCTGCCTGGCCGGAAAAGATCAGGTGAACGGCAGTTGGGCATTTGTTCCCTGAAGCCCCCGGCCACGCCGGGCATGAGAAGGAGACGGCCATGAAGGAACTTCACGAAGGTCAGTGCGGTCTGTGCACCCACTTTGGTGAGCATCATCCGCAGGAAGAGCCGCTGATTCAGATTCGCACTCAGCACGAGGGCCCCGAGGAATACCTCGACGAGTGCAACCACCCGCAGCACGAGGCGCTGCACCTGAAGGTGTCGCCCATCAGCGGCTGCGACGGCTTCGAGCCGGCGATCTGATTCGCTTCACCTGCGGAACCGACGGAAAAAGCCCGGACCCTTTCGCAGGTCCGGGCTTTTCCTTTTGCGTCTCGCGGCAGGATGTACGTCATTCCGCACGCGAACTGGCTCGGGTGGCAGCGTGCGGCCCGTCGTTCGCTCACGCCTGCTCGAGATAGGCCGCGAGCAGGTCGCGGCAGGCGAACAGGTCGGTCCGGTGGATCATCTCCGTCACCGTGTGGATGTACCGCGTCGGGCACGAGAGGGTGAACGTCGGCACGCCCGCCCGGCTGCGCTGCATGGCCGCGGCGTCCGTGCCGCCTCGCGAGAGGATCGACCGCTGGTGCGGGATCTCCTTCTGCTCGGCGATTTTTTCGAACTCGCGCAGGAGGTCGAGGTCGGCGATCGAGCCCGAGTCCATCACGGTCAGGGCCGCGCCCTTGCCCTGCTCGGTCACGCGCAGCTCCTCGCCCACGCCGGGGGTGTCGATGCAGAGCGTCGTGTCCACGGCAATGCCGACGTCCGGGTCGGTGCCGAACGCCGCCGCCCCCGCCCCGCGCAGGCCGACTTCCTCCTGGACGGTGAACACGGCATGAATCTCGCATTCGTGGCTCGGGAGCTGCTCGAGCGCCCGCAGCAGCAGCCAGCAGGCGATGCGGTTGTCCAGGCACTGGGAGACGACGGTGTCGCCCACCTCGGCGAGATCCTCGCTGCGCAGGACGACCATGTCGCCGATCTGGATGCGTTTCTTCGCCTCCTCGCCGGACAGGCCGACGTCGACGACGAATTCCTGGATGTCGGGCACCTTCTTGCGTTCTTCCTCGGTGGCGACGTGGATCGGCTTGCCTGCCGGGTTGAGCACGCCGGGGATGTCCTTGCCCGGGTCGTCGAGGTCGGGGCAGATGGTGCAGATGCGGGCGAAGAGGTTCCGCGCGTCGAACCCGCCGGTGGACTGGATGCGGACGAAGCCGCGGTCGTCGACGTGGCTGACGAGGAAGCCGATCTGGTCCATGTGGGCGGCGAGCATGACCTTCTTCGGCTTCCCGCTCGGCTCACCCGCTGCGGGGCGCGGCTTGCGAATGCCGATCAGCGAGCCGAGCCGGTCGACGCGGATCTCGTCGAACAGCTCCGCCTTCTCCGCATAATCGCGGATGAAGCGTCGGATACGATGTTCCCTGCCGGGCGTGCCGGCAACGGCTGTGAGTTTTTCCAGAAGTTCCATAGGGCAGACTCTAGCAGCCCACGGGTCCCGCTGGCAACGTGACGCGGACTGGCCGGACCGGGTAAACTAACGCCTCAAGCCGGGGCAAAGCGCCGCGCCGCCCCGGGTATGGCCGCGGTCGACCTGGCAGTTACCGAGCCACCAAGCCACCGAGCCACCGAGCCACGAGCCATCAAACCGACCGGCCTCCAGCCTCCAGCCTCTAGCCCCTAGCCTCTAAAATCAGCCATGCCCCAGCCCCTGCTTCCCATCTGCGACCTCGCCACGCCCGACGGCCGGGCCGATTACGCCGCCCGTCTCGGCCGCTTGCGGGAGACCGCCTCCGCCTCGAGCGAAGCGGCGGAAACCGTCGCCGGCATCCTCGACGCCGTGCGCACCCGCGGCGACGACGCCCTGGTCGAGTTCGAACGCCGCTTCACCGATCCCGGGTTCACCGCGGACCGCATCCGCGTGAGCGCGGACGAGCTCGCGGCGGCCGAGCGCGAGGTCGAGCCCGAGCTGCTCGCCGCGATCCAGCAGGCGATCGAGCACGTGCGCGACTACCAGGCCCACATTCTGCCGACCAGCCCCGAGCCGATCACGCTGGGCGGGGCGGAGCTGGGGCTGCGCTTCAGCCCGGTCGACTCGGCGGGGCTGTACGTGCCGGGCGGCTCGGCCGTGCTGTTTTCGACGCTGGTCATGCTCGCCGTGCCCGCCCAGGTCGCCGGGGTGGCGACGGACCGGATCAGCATCGTCCACCCGCCGCCCACGCGGCAGGCGGGCCAGCCGGCGAGGGACATCTCGCCCGTCGTCCTCGCCACCTGCCACAAGCTGGGGCTCACGAAGGTGTACCGCCTCGGCGGCGCCCAGGCGGTGGCGGCGCTGGCTTGCGGTACGGAGTCGGTCGAGAAGACCGACTTCATCGCCGGCCCGGGCAACGTGTTCGTCCAGCTCGCCAAGGCGAAGCTGGCGGGGCAGGTGGGCATCGACGGCTTCTACGGGCCCAGCGAGGTCATCACGCTCGCGGACGCCTCGGCCGACCCGAAGCGCGTGGCGGCGGACCTGCTCGCCCAGGCTGAGCACGCCCCGGGCAAGTGCTTCCTCGTCGTCTGGGAGCGGCCGGTGCTCGAGCGAATCGAGCGCGAGGTGGAGGCCCAGCTCGCCAGGCGCAGCCGGGCGGAGGCGATCCGCAGCGCGCTGGCCAGCGATTCCGCCGCGGTGGTGGTGGAAAACGAGCACCAGGCGGCGGACATCGCCAACGAGATCGCCTGCGAGCACGTCAGCCTCGCCGTGGCCGACCCGGACGCGCTTCTGAGCAGAATCCGCCACGGCGGCGAGATTTTCCTGGGCGACGCCACCCCCGTCGCGGCCGGGGACTACTACGCCGGCCCCAGCCACTGCCTGCCCACGGGCACGACGGCCCGCTTCACCAGCGGCATCAGCGTCTACACCTTCCTCAAGCGCACCGGCACGGTCGCCTACCGCCAGGGCATACCGGCCGAGGCGATCGACCATATTGCGAAGATGGCCGAGGCGGAGGGGCTGGACGCCCACGCGGACTCCGTGCGGGCGCGGCGGGGCCTAAGTAGTTAGAGGGAGGTAACGGGAGTCAGCCCCGCCCCGGGGATGGCGGCGGCCTGCCTGCCCTAATTGCCCTGCCGCCTCACGAACAACCCGTTCTCGCGCCGAATCGTGCCGCGAATCTCCAGCAGCGTCAGGTCCGCCTGCACGGCGGCGACCGCCAGGCCCGTGCCCGCGGCGAGTTCGTCCAGCGAGCGCGGCTGAGCCAGGGCGCCGACGATTTTCGCCTGCGTGTCGGTGAGGTTCATCTCGAAAAGCGAATCGCCCGTCGGCGCGGGCTCGCCGTCGTCGCCTGCCTCGGCGAGTTTGAGCATCTGGCCCGTCTCGCCCAGGGCGTCGAGGATGTCGCTTGCGCCGGTGACCAGCGTCGCCCAGCCGTCGCGGATCGCCTGGTGGCAGCCCGCCGAGGCAGTCGAATCGACCCGGCCGGGCAGGGCCATCAGCTCCCGCCCGTGGTCCTCGACGCACACCCGGGCGGTGATCAGGGCGCCGCTGCGCAGCGCCGCCTCGACGACGAGCACCCCGAGCGCCATGCCGGAGATGATGCGGTTGCGCCGCGGGAAGTTCTCCGCGGCCGGGGCGGTGTGCAGGGGCAGCTCGCTTACCAGCGCGCCGGTCTCGGCGATCTCGGCGAAGAGGTCGACGTGGTCCCGCGGATAGGGCTTCTCCAGCCCCGAGCCCAGCACGGCCACCGTGCGCCCGCCCGCGCGGAGGGCCCCGCGATGGGCCGCGGCGTCGATGCCGTAGGCTCCGCCGCTGACGATCGCCAGCCCCGCCTGGCTGCACTGGTAGCTCAGTCGCCCCGCCTGCTCCCGGCCGTAGTGGGTGCAGCGGCGCGAACCGACCACCCCCAGGGCGAGCGCATCGTCCCCACGCAGCTCGCCCCGCACCCAGAGCAGCGGCGGCGGGTCGGGGATGTGCTCGAGCAATCTCGGATAGGCCGGGGCGCCCAGGGCGATGAGCTGGACGCCCTTCTGCTGGCAGAGGTCGATCTCGCGCGCGGGGGCACCGCTTCGGCGGGTGTCGCGCATCGCCCGCAGGAGCTCGCCCGATCGCCGCGGTGAAATGCCCCGGATGGCGGCGAGCTGGTTCGCGCTGGCCCCCATCACCTCCTCGGCTGAGCCGAACGCGTCGAGACACCGGCCCACCAGCGTCGGCCCCAGCCCCGGCGTCAGCATCAGCGTCAGCAACGCTTCATGCTCACGAGCTTTCATTCCCCGAGTGTAGCGGGGAGCGGGGAGAGGGGCTAGAGGCCGGCGGGGCCAGGGGGAGGGGGGCGGGCGTTGGCGCCGGATCGTTCAGGCCGGGGCGGCGCTGCTGGGGGCGAGGCCTGGTCGATCCCTCGCCCGGGCTTCTGCGCGTCTTTGTGCCGCTGTGGTTGGCCGCCTCTGCGCGAAAAAAAGGCCCGCCTGAGATCAGGCGGGCCATAGGGGTTGTCATTTGCGGAACTGCGTTAAGTTCCGCCCCGTCGAGCGAAGTCAGCGCAGTTCACTCCTGCGACAACAACAGCTAGACACTGAATCACCTCCTCTTGGCAAGAACCTCCCAGCCGTCACGCCAGGGGCCGGTTTGGGGGATCCGCGAGCAGGTCATCTCTGCCTGCCGGGGGTACCCCGTCGCCGGGTTGCCGCCGCCGGGCTCTTACTGCTCCGTGACGTCTTCACGGAGCCCATCGCGCGAGGGCGGAGGAGAAGTCCGCTTCTCGCTCGGCCGGCTCATCCTTCGGGGGCTCTGCCGAGGTTCTCTCGACCGCGTTCCCGTCGGCGTTGCCGACATCCATTAGTATGAAAAACGGCGGCGCGCGGTTCAAGGAAAACCCGGAAAAATCGTGCGTCTTTCTGAGCTTTGCAGCGGCTGGGGCGGGGGACGTCGGGATCGGGGCGTGCGCGGATTCCACGCAAGGATGGCGCCCATCTGCGGGCTTGCGTCGCGGCCGGGACCCGTGACCTACTGGTCCCGCTGCTCCTCGATCTCGCGGATGTACGCCTCCGTGCGATCGAGTTCGCGCTTGAGGTGGCGGACGCGCAGCAGGCTCTTGACGCGGGTGAGCAGCTCGAGTTTGTTCACCGGCTTGCTCACGAAGTCGTCCGTGCCGCATTCGACGCCGCGTTCGATGTCGCCGAGCTCGTTGAGCGCGGTCACCATCATGACCGGGATGGTCCGGGTCTCGGGCGCTTCCTTGAGCTTGCGGCAGACCTCGAAGCCGCTCATCCGCGGCATCATCACGTCGAGCAGCACCAGGTCGGGCGTGGGCTGGTCGGGGTTTTCGATGATCCGCATCGCCTCGAGGCCGTCGTAGGCGGTGAGCACCTGGCAGGGCAGGGTGTCGAGGTAAGCCTGGAGCAGCTCGACGTTCTGCTCGTTGTCGTCGACGATGAGGATGACCGAGCCGGTGGGGTCGAACGCCTCGCCTTCCGGGGCCGGGGCGGGGGAGCCGGCCTCGGCGGCGGGGTCGGCAGGCTCGGGCGAAAGCAGGTATCGGCCGGTAATCAGGTCTGGGGTCATAGTCGGTTCCGGGTCAGCAGGCGATTGAGTCGGCTGCGAAGCCGCACGAGGGGGGCTTCGTCGGCGGCGGCGAGCCGGGTTCGCAAAGCATCGAGGTCCGCCGGCTCGTCGACGTCGCGCCAGCGCGGCAGGGGGACCAGGTTCAGGCCCGCCCGCTCGGCGGCGCGGTAAGTCTGATGGTACACGCTGGAGGTGCCCCAGTCGATGCCGGCCAGCAGTTCGGGGGCCCACCGGGCCGCCGCGAGCGTCCAGTATCCTCCGTCCTCGGCCGGCCCGAGGGCGACGTCGGCCTGATCCAGCGCCGGCCCGATTGCCGCGAGCGCTTCGCGGGGCAGGTCCGGGCAGTCGCCGCCGAGGAAAACGGCGGGTCCGCGGCCGATCCGGTCCCAGACGCGGGTGATCCGCTCGCCGAGGTCGCCCGCGCCCTGGGGCAGCACTCGCCACGCCGGGCCCGCCGGGATGTCCCGGGCTGCGCCGGGCTCGTCCATCGCCAGCACGTGGGGGCCGGGCAGGTAGAGCGCTGCCCGTTCGAGGGTGCAGGCGGTCATGGCCCGGTGGATTTCCGCGGCCGACGCGGGGCTCAGCCGGGCGGTGAGACGGGTCTTGACCCGCCCGGGCAGGGGCCGGCGGGCGAGGACCACGACGGTCGGCGGGCTGGGTTCGGGGAGGGTCGGCATGGCGGCGGTCCGGTCGGGATTGTAGGCTGACTCCTGGTTGGCGGCTGCCTGCCGGGGTGATCGTCGGCGGGGGATCGTTTATAGTGGCCGCCCGGGCCGCGGCTTCTGCCGGGCGGGTTGGCGTGCCCCCGGCCCGGTCTGCCGCGAATCGGCGAACGGCCGCCGCCTCCGCTGCGTAGAAACGGCTGGCCCGATCTGCTCCGCCAAAGTCGAAGCCAAGGAGCCCGCATGAGCAAGGTGAAGATCAAAGAGCGTCTGCCCTGGGAGGATCGCTGGCACGAGCCGAGCCTCGAGCAGTTGCTCGAGCCCCAGAAAGCGACCGCGCGCAAGCCGCTGGAGACCATCCTCGGGGAGCTGGAGACGATCGACAACCTCGATCGCGAGCTGGTCTGGTACGGCCCGGCCTGGCGGTGGACCATCCAGTACGCCCTCCAGGGCCAGCAGGTCACCGGCGAGAACCCCGCCGTCGCCTACATCGTGCCCAACCCCGAAAACGCTCTCGTGCTCGTGCCGCTCACCGACGAGATGGTCGACGAACTGCCCATGCGCCGGCTGAACAAGGCCATCCGCGAAGGGATCCGCTCCGCCAAGTGCGCCTACCAGCAGCACTGGGCCACCTGGTCCCCCAGCTCCCAGGCCGAGGCGGAGAACCTGGTCGACCTCGTGCGGCGGAAGATCGCCTTCGTCACCGGCGAGGAGCCCGCGGACAAAAAGTCCGACTGACCCGGCCGAGCCATCGAATCCCGCATGAGACCCGCTGATGGCCCCTGGTGGGCGTTTGAGGCGGGTTTTTTGCTGCGCCGCGAGGGGGCGGGGGCCGTTTATGCCGGCTGGCGCGGCCGTGCCGAACGGGGCGGGCGTAGCGGCGGCGCAGGTCGTGTCGGCCCGGCGGGCTCCGGGAGCAGAAAAACTGCGACGCGGGCTTCCGGAAAGTGATTCCGCCCCCGGCGCGGGTCGATGCACGAATCAGCCGCCGGCGCGGGTGTGTCTCCCGGCCGCGGATTAGCAACGATCCTAGAGCTTGGGGAGAAAGCAATGACCCGGATCAACGACACGTCGAACGTCCTTTTGTCTCAGCGCGTGATGAATCAGCAGAATCAGTCGCTGAACCAGTCCCTCCAGCGGCTCAGCACGGGCCTGCGGATCAACAAGGGCAGCGATGACCCGGCCGGCCTGATCGCCAGCGAGACGCTGCGCAGCGAGAAGACCGCCATCTCGGCCGCCATCGGCAACGCCGAGCGCGCCGACCAGGTGGTCAACATCGCCGAGGGCGGCCTGCAGGAGATCAGCTCCATGCTGACCGAACTGCAGGGCCTGGTGAGCCAGTCCGCTTCCGCGTCGGGCCTGTCCGACGAGGAGAAGGAGGCGAACCAGCAGCAGATCGACTCGCTCCTGCAGAGCGTCGACCGCATCGCCAACACGACCAGCTTCCAGGGATCGAAGCTGCTCAACGGCAGCATGGACTTTCAGGTCACCGACCAGGACGCCGCCGTCACCGATTACCAGATCAACGGCGCCAAGCTGGGCGATGAGGGCCTGGACGTGGAGGCCTCGGTCACCCAGTCGGCCCAGCACGCGGGCCTGGTCATGTCAATGGACGCCTCCGAGCTCGCGCTCAGCGACGCGCAGGCCCAGTTCACCTTCGAGGTCGCCGGGGCCGAGGGCTCGCGCGAGTTCACCTTCGGCCAGAGCGCCTCGATCGACGACATGACCAGCCAGATCAACGCCTTCAAGGACTCGACCGGCGTCTCGGCCGCGACCAGCGGCACGGCCATCGTGCTCAAGAGTACCGAGTACGGCGGCGACCAGTTCGTCTCCGTCAAGGTCAGCGACGATTCCGACCAGGCGGGCGGGATCTACAACCTCTCCGCCACCGACGAGAGCGCTGCCGACACGAGCGACAGCACCGCGTTCTCCGCGGCCGCCGGCGGCGTGCGGGACGAGGGCCAGGACGTGGCCGGCATGATCAACGGCATCGTCGCCCGCGGTGAGGGCACGACCCTCAAGGTCGACTCCGACGCCCTCAGCGTCGACATGACCCTCACCGGCACCGGCGCAGCCACGACCGGCACGATCAACGCCATGACCATCGAAGGCGGCGGGGCGCAGTTCAACCTCGGCCCCTCGGTCGACATGAACAACCAGGTCCGCCTGGGCATCGGCAACATCGCCGCCCGCGAGCTGGGCAGCGCCGCGACCGGCTTCCTCGACGAGCTCGCTTCGGGCCAGAGCGGCAACGTCATCGACGGCGACACCGGCAAGGCGCAGGACATCGTCAACAGCGCCGTCAAGCAGGTGTCCCAGCTCCGCGGCCGACTCGGCTCGTTCCAGAAGAACGTCGTCGGCTCGACGATCAACTCCCTCGGCGTGGCGATGGAGAACATCAGCGCTGCCGAGAGTGCCGTCCGCGATACCGACTTCGCCGAGGAAACCGCCTCCATGACCCGGTCGCAGATCCTCCAGCAGGCCGCCAACACCGCGTTCGCCACGGCCAAGAGCCAGCCGCAGAACGTGCTCGGCCTGCTCGGCTGATCCGCGAAAGTCTCCATCACCCCAGCCGCAGCGGCCCGTTCGCGGGTCGCTGCTTTTTTGCGCGCCCGGCGGGCCGCGCACGAAAACGCCCCGGCAGCCGAGCTCCAACGGCCGGGGCGGTTCGGGCGGGGTCGGAATCGGTCAGATCTGCTGCGTCGGCTTGCTGATATCGCGGACGATCTCGAACGTCTCGTGCTCGTCGGCGGAGCGCACCGCGATGTCCGCCTGCGCAACGATGCCCACCACCCGGCCGGCGTCGTCCACGATGGGAATGCGGCGGACCTGGTGCTCTTCCATGATGCGGCAGAGCTCGTCCTCGGGCGTGTCCAGCTTCGCCGTGAAGCAACCCTGGCTCATGGCGTCCTTCGCCTTGAGCTCGAGCGGGTTGCGTCCCTCAGCCAGGGTGCGGCAGGTGATGTCGCGGTCGGTCACGAAGCCGACCAGCCGGGGGTTCTCCTCGCTCTCGATCACCGGTACGCCGCCGCAGTCGCGATTGGCCATCACCTTCGCCACGTCCTGAAGGCTCGTCTCGGGGGTGCAGCAGGTGACCGGCTCGGTCATGATATCCTTGGCCAGCATGGCAAACCTCCTCTGTTTGCCGGATTGCAGCGCCCAGACCAGGCGCCGTGCCCGGCCCGGCCACGCCGCGCGTCTCGCCGATGCTAGACCGGCGGGGGCGCAGGCTCTATCCGGGCGCGCAAAAGTCGTGCAGAAAAGGGCTTGCCGCCAGCAGGCGTGGGGGATGCCCCGGACTCAGTCCAGCGGGGGCGGCGCGAGCTCGACCGCGTCCTGCCGCACGGCGTCCACGGCGTCCGTCCGCGCCCGGTAGGGCGGGCGAAGCTGCCCGAACAGCCGAACGAACCCGGTCGTCCCGCCCAGCGGCGCGACCAGCGATCGGCCGCCCTCGAGCAGGTGCGCCCCGGCGTAGCCGGCCTGGTCCTCGCGGGTCCAGACGACGTCTTCCTGCCGATACACCGCGCGCAGCTCCGCCAGCGTGAGGTGGCGCAGGTGCCCGGTCCGCTGGTAGTGATCGAGCACCTCGGAGGTGGGCGGCCGCACGTCCCGGCCGCCGAGGAGGTAAGGCAGCGGCCTCGCCTCCGCCGGCCCGGTCGCCGGGTTGCCGTAGTAGATCCGTCCGGAGCTCGCCCAGCTCGGCGGGGAGGCGGAGGGGGACGCCTGGCTCACCAGCCGAACGTAGCGAAGCTGCACGCCGCCGTCGCGCGGGGCGGCGAGGCCGGTGAGCACCAGCCGGGAGGAGGGCATGTCCTCGATCTGCAAGGTGATCGGCCGGGGGACCGGGTCGAGCGTCAGCGGCACGAGGTACATCCGCTGCGGGAACACGTCGGCGTAGCGGACGTCCACGTGCGCCCCGGCCTTGAGAAACGCCCCGGCGGCGAGGGCGCCGAGCCCGGCGTAGGCGGCGGCGTCCGAGTCGTTGTGCGCCCCGACGCCGGTGGCGACCGCGCCGCCCGTCATCAGGCCGCTGCCCACGGCCGACTTGCCCCGCCGTACGCCGGCGAGCTGGTCCCAGAGGTACCGTTTGGCCATGGCGTTGACGTCGAGCACCTGCGGATAGCCGCCCACGGGCCGCTCATCCATACTCACGCGAAGTGGCGCTTCGCTGGATCGGAACCGCGGCACGAAGGCGACTTCCGCCCGGTCCTCGCCTCGGCCGATCTTTTCCGGGCCCAGCCCCCAGCTCACGGCGAGCAGGGTGTTGTAGTCGCCCGTGGCCAGCTCGGCGGCAAGCTTGCGCAGGGTGGGGTCGATCTTCACCGCCTGGGCGAAGTGGTCCGCCGCCTCGTCGGCTCGGCCGAGTTGTCGGCTGGCGACGCCGTGCAGGAGGTGGCCCAGCGCGTAGTGGCTGGGGCCGACGACGTAGCCGCGGTCCGGGTCGCCGGTTTCGCCGCGGGCGATGCGGCGGGCCTGGTCGGGGGACTTGCCTTCCGCGATGGCGCGTTCGTAGATCCGGCTTCGGCGGGCGACGTCGCGGGCGCTGCTGCCGCGCTCGGCGGCCTGCTGCTCGAGGTCGCGCAGGTAGAGCAGGGCGTTGCTCGCCGCGGCCCGGGCGTTGTCCCACGAGCCGAGCTCGGCGTGGACCAGGGCATAGTAGCTCAGCGCCAGCGCCTGCTCGAAGGGCTCGCCCTTCCAGATCTTCACGTCCTCGTTGAGCAGGGTGGCCGCGGCCTCGAGGTCGCGGTTGAGCCCCTGCGTACGCAGGGTGCGGTACACCTCGTCGAAGACGAGCGCAGCCGACTCGGCGTAGCCGTCCGCCAGCGTCAGCACGCCGAGGCGGAGCCGGTCGAGCAGATAGCGCTTGTCGCCCGGCTTCTCGGCGAGCTGTTCGTGCAGCGCGATCCGCGGCCGGGCGTATTCACCCTCCGCGAGGTGCTGCCGGGGCGTCTTCATCGGCGCCTGGCAGCCGGCGACCAGCGTCGCGGCCGCGGTGATGGGCACAAGAAGCAGGGTGAGTCGTGTCATCGGGTATCGGGTCTCGAGGCTCGGGGGGAGGCGATCCCGCAGACGAACCATCTGCAGGCTTGACGTTTCGTCCCTCTAACTCCCTTTAGCTCCCTCTAGCTCCTCTCCGCTCAGTCCCAGATCGCCCCTTCCGCCTGCCGCTTGTATTCGAAGCGGTCGGTCCAGACGGTTCGGCCGGTGTCGAGGTCGACGAGGTCGAACTCGGCGTAGTAGAGGTCGCTGCGCTTTTCCTGCCCCGCCCGCGTCAGCGAGCGGAACGTCGCGGCGAGGGTGTGCGTCGGCTGGCGCTGCCGGCCCACGTTCTCCAGCTCCGGCAGGTCCTGGTCCCGGCGAAGCTGCTGCACCCGCTCGGGCGGGAGGACGAAGCGGATCGCCTTCGTGCGGCGGAAATGCTGCAGGGGCAGGCTGCTGCGCAGGTCGGCCATGATCGACCACTGCTCGGCCCGGGTCATCACGTCGCTGGTGAGGTTGGTCACCTTATCCATGGACACGACCCACGGCTCGCTCTCGGGCGTGCGATCGCGGACCTGCGCGTCGGCTGCGAGACTCTGCGCCATGGCGGCCGCCATCTCCTGGAAATCGGAGACGGTCATCCGCGTCGACTCGCCCGGCGACGCGCAGGCCGAGAGCGTCAGCCCCGCCAGGGTCAGCAGGAGCGGGAGGAGGGTCTGCCGCATCAGTCCTGCTCGACCTGCTTGGACTCGTAGACGTCGCTGAAGACGATCTCGTTGGTCGCGAAGGAGACGAGCTGAACCTCCATGTAGTAGTAGTTCGTGTCCTCGTCGCCGCCGCGGCGGATGCGGTAGAAGTCGCCGAGCAGGACGTAGGTGTTCTGCGGGTCGTACGCCCCGGCGTCGGCGACCCGGCCGTCGTCGGTGGCGACGCGCTCGCGCTGGGCGAGTCGGCGGAGCCGGCTGCGGTCGGCGACGAAGTTGAACTGACCGCGGGCGATGTCGCTGCGCAGCAGGTTGTTGCGGATCCGCCGCATGAGGATCTCGAACTCCGTGCTGGAGACGAGGCTGGTCTTGTTGTTGATGTCGCCGAGCACGATCGTCGCCTGGCCGTCGATGGCCTGGAGGTCGGGCTCTTCGCGCAGGTCCTGCAGCAGCCGCTGGGGGAACTGGTCGCTGAACTCGATGAGCGTGACGGGCAGGAGCTGCTCGGTCTCGGTTTCCGACTCGGTGGTGGTCGTCACGCCGATGCGGCCCGAGCTCTGGCCTTTCGGCGGCTGGCAGCCGACGGCGGCGACGAGGATGAGCAGGCTCAGAGCGGTCAGGGCGGTCAGGGCAGGCTGGCGCATGTCGTGTTCTCCAGTAGGTCCCGGCAGTCAGACGCTCGCAGGCGAGCGCCGGTTCGCTTGTCTGTGACCTTCATTGTAGCTGCGCACCGCCGGGGCCGACAGTCCCCGCCTGTCCAACTCCGCTGACCTGCCGGGCTTACGGAAGGGGGTAGGGGCCGGGCGGGATGCCACACTCAGGCAAAAGCGGAATGGCCGGGTCCACATTCGTTTCCTAGGCTCCCCTGGATTTGGCCCCGGAAGGCGAGATTGCCAGGAGTAGCCGATATGAGCCTCAAGCGTCTGACCGTTCTTGCCGGCATGCTGATCGCCACGGCCGTGCCCGCGTTCGCTTTCTCGTCCGCCCAGGCCGACGGAGCGCGGATCGTCACCCGTGACGGCCCGGACGTCGAGCCCGAGCGGATTCCGCTGCGCGACCCGGTCCGCCGGGACGTCTACGTCGTCCGCCGCCCGGTCGCCGAGCCCGCGGCCGTCGTGCCCGAGCGCATTGCCGAGCAGCCGGTCTACACCCACCTCGTCGAGCTGCAGGTGGTCAACACGCCGATCCTGATCGACCCCGATCGCGATTTCGTCAACAAGTACAAGGGCGGGCTCGACGAAGGGCACTCTCTCGTCGAGGCCCAGCGCATCTGGCGCGCCCGCCAGGCCCGCCCGGCCCGGATCATTCGCAACCCGGCGTTCGAGGCCGATTCTGAGCTCACGCCCCGGCCGCGCCCGAGCATGATCATCGACCGCCCCGACCTGTCCGAGCCGCAGCCCGAGCCCATGCCGGTCGTGCCCGAGCAGAAGCACCCGGACGCGGCCCCGCTCCAGGTCGCCCGGCAGGCGGAGTGAGCGCCCGAACAAGCCTGCATCACGCTCGTGGGCACTGCACCTCCGGTGTGCGGTGCCCATGTTCGTTGCTGATCGGATCAGGAAAGGCCAGCTTCCGAATCGCCAGCCAGCGCTTACGCCGGGTCGTAGCCCGACCCGCCCCAGGGGTGGCAGCGGGCGATGCGCTTGAGTCCGCGCCAGGTCCCGCGGAAGGGGCCGTGCTTGCGGATCGCGTCGATCATGTACTGGCTGCACGTCGGCTCGAACCGGCAGCAGCCGCCCATGAACAGCCCCAGCGTGCCGCGGTAGGCGTAGACGAGCAGGATGAGCAATCGGCTGAGCATGGGGTTGGGGGAGAGGCTGGAGACTGGAGGCTAGAGACTAGAGACTAAAGGTGATGACGTGGCCCAGACCCCAGGCCCCAGGCCCAGACCCCAGGCCCCAGGCCCAGACCCTAGGCCCCAGGCCCTTGGCCCTTGGCCCGGCGCCGCTTCTCCCATTCCTGGTGGATCTGCTCCACGCCCCGGCAAAGAAGCTGCTGGTATTCGTTTAGCGAAAGCGGCTCGTGCGGACGCACGGCAACGACCAGATCATAGGCGCCGGGCAGCTTGCTTCGCATCAGGCGGAACGCCTCGCGGAGCATCCGCTTGATCCGGTTGCGCTTCACCGCCTTGCCCGCCCGGCGGGAGACCATCAGGCCCAGGCGGTGATCGCCCGACTCGCCCGGTCGGCCGCGCATGATCAGCGGCCCCACGTTCTTGCGGCAGCGGGCCTCGAACACCTTGTCGAACGCCTCGCTCTTGCGCAGCCGGCGCGATCGGGGCAGCCGCTGATCGGGCGCGTCCGAGGGGTCGTCAGCAGGGGGGCGGGAGCTGGTCATCGGGGTATCCAGTGCAGGCGGAGGGAAGCCGGGGGCTAATCTAAGGGCCTGAAATCCCGGCCCTCACGCCTCTTCCAGTGCCCGCTGATACTGCCGCATGAGGCGGGAGCGGGTGATGACGCCGCGGACGTGCTCGTCCTCGTCGACGACGGGGAGGCTGGCGACATCGTATCGGCTGAACTTGTCGAGCACGACGTCGAGCGTTTCCTCGCGGGTGACGGTGGGGAGGTTGGTGCGCATCAGTTCGCCGACGATCATCAGCGGAATCGCTTCGCGCTGGATCAGCGTGGTGCGCATGTCCTCGCCGACGATCATGCCGACGTAGGTGTCCTCGCCGTTGCAGACGACGTAATCGCTCGCGGCGTAGTGTTCGGCGAGTTCGATCAGCCGCTGGGCCGGGTCTTCCGGATGCACCATGACGGGCGGCGCCAGCGGCACGTGAGACACTTCCAGTCGGCGCAGCAGGCGCATGTCGGCGTAGGAGCCCATGCGGATGCCGTGGCGGCGGAGCCAGGAGGTGTAGATCGAGTCGCTGTAGATGAACTGCGCGAATGCCGCGGCCAGGATGCTCACCAGCATCACCGGCAGGATGATCTTGTAGTCCTGCGTCATCTCGAAGACCAGCAGGAACGCCGTCAGCGGGGCGTGCACGGTCGCGGCGATCACGCCGGCCATGCCGGCCAGGGCGTAGGTCGCCGGATTGAACCCCGGGAAGAGGCCGATCGCATCGAGCACCATGCCGAACCCGCCGCCCAGGGCGGCGCCGATGAACAGGCTCGGCGCGATGAACCCGCCCGAGCCGCCCGAGCCCATGGTGACGCAGGTGCCCACCAGCTTGAACGCCACCATCGCCAGCAGCAGAGCGATCGTCACCTCCAGCCCGGGCCGGGGCGGACGCTCCTGCGCCGGAGCGATGCCGTTGGCGGGCGGGGTGAGCTCGCCCGGCTCGGCGTGGGGGGTGAGCGCGTCCTCGGCCGGGGCGGCCTGGGGTTCGGGCCCGGCTTCGGCGATCGCCTCCGCCACCGGCTCGGCCGGCGGGTCGGCCACCTCGAGCTGCGCGTCCGCTTCGACGGGGTAGGTCCAGGGCACGATCAGCGCTTCGGTGACCGGGTAGCCGTTGGAGAAGAACGCCGGGGGGTTGTAGCCGCGAACCGGGTTGCCGAACCAGAGCAGGAAGACGATGCCCATGAGCCCGAGCACGACGCCGCCGAGCGCCGGCTTGACGAACTGCGGCACCTTCAGCCGATGCCACGCCCGCTCGCTGTAGTACTCGGT
The DNA here is from genome assembly GCA_046540025.1 of Phycisphaeraceae bacterium. GTDB lineage: Bacteria > Planctomycetota > Phycisphaerae > Phycisphaerales > Phycisphaeraceae > JBKHFW01. The sequence goes on along the minus strand of JBKHFW010000023.1, from coordinate 19,376 downwards.
CCACATGAAGGCCACGCCGGTCAGGCCGCAGAGCAGCCCCAGCAGCCCGTAGGCCCACAGTTCGCCGAACTGCACCTGGTAGGCGTGCAGCTCCTGGCCGACCTCCTGGAAGACGGCGACGTTGCCGCCGGCGAGCGCCTGGGCGGTGGTCGTGCCGAAGACGCTGGCGATGACGATGGGGATGAAGGTCTTAAGCGAGAAGTCGCGCAGCAGCACCTCGAGCACGAACAGCACGCCGGCGATGGGGGCGTTGAAGATGCCCGCCATGCCCGCGGCCGCGCCGCAGCCGACAAGCGTGTGCATGTGCTCGCGGGGGACGTGGAGGATCTGGCCCGTGACCGACCCGAGCACGGAGCCGGTCTGGATGATCGGCCCCTCGACGCCGCCGGACCCGCCCGAGCCGATGGTCAGCGAGGCGGTGATGGTCTTGAACAGGCCCATGCGGGGCGGCATCTTGCCGTGCTTTTTCGCGAGCGCCTCGATCACCTCGGGGATGCCGTGGGTGGGCCCGGTGCGGGAGATGTACCGCTGGATCAGCCCGACCATCAGCCCGCCGGTCGCCGGCAGGAGGATCAGCAGCGCCCAGGTCGGGATGGGCAGCGGCCGCGCGGAGGCGTGTCCGAAGAAGAACTCGCCGAAGAAGAGTTCGGCGGAGAACTCGACCAGCCAGTGGAAGCCGGTCGCGACGAGGCCGCCCAGCACGCCGACGATCGCGGCGAGGGGAATGAGATACCACTCGCGGGAAAAGCCCAGCGAGGTGAGCATGCGGGCAAAGCGAACTCGCAGGCGACCGATGCGGGACATGGCGTTCCGTTGAGCGGGTGCGGATCCGGGGACGTCCGGGCCTGCCGCCGCAGTGCAGGGCGGCCAGGGTAGGAAAAACGATCATTATAACACGAGCCGCCGCGGCGTATGGCCGCTCCGTCCCGGCGGGGCGATCGCCGGTCATGTTTCCTGCGAGCGGCGCTCCCGGCTGCCGTGCTCCATCGACTGGCCGAGCCCGATGCCGAGCGTCACGCCGACCAGGCCGCCGGCGAAGTAGTGGATCGGCAGCACCAGCGCCAGCCCGGCCAGCTCGCCGGCGTACCAGGCGTCGCGGACCGCCTCGCCGCTGTCGTAGTGGCCGAGCACCCAGGCGTAGCCCGCCACGCCCGCGGCGGCGGGGGCGAGGAGCATGCACACCGGGTTCTTCGCCGGGCTCAGCGCCTGGCCCAGCAGGCCGGCGACGAGAAAGCCCAGCACGAGCGCCCCGAGCACCTGGCCCTCGTCGGCGCTGCGCACGAGCAGGTTGACCAGCAGCATCCCCCCGGCCGCGGTGATCAGCCCGGCGAGGAGATCCCGCCCTCCGGGCCGCGCCCAGAGCCGGGTCCCCCGGCCGAAGTGGTCGCGGGTGCTCAGCTTCGCCAGCGGCCGGGCCAGTCGCGGCCGAACCAGCTCGATCAGACCCAGCAGGCCCACCAGCATCGCCGAGAAAACCAGCGTCTCGCCGATCAGCCAGCCGTAGCCGCCCGGCAGGTCGGCGCGCCAGAGCCAGCCCTCGCTCGACCCGCCCGCCCCGGCGAGCAGGCACAACGCCGTCGCCACGACGAACAGCCCCGAAAGCGGATGCCCGGTCACCGACGTCAGCAGCCCCAGCCCGATCGCCGGCAGCCCCAGCGCCAGCAGCAGCCCCACCGCGCCGGCCAGGCCGACCGACGCGTCGTAAAGGGCGATCCCCTCGTAACCGCTCACCGGCCCGAGCCAGGGCGCGATCCACATCCACACCAGCCCGCCCACGAGCGCGGCGGCGACGATCAGAAGACGTTGACGAAGGATGGGCAGCAAAGGCACTCTCCGGCAAGGGCGAAGCAGCAGGAATACCGCAAGACCGGCTCGGGATCAAACAGCAGGGGCCGCCTCAGTGAAATCCGATCCGTCGCACGAAACCGGACCCCTACCCCCCCAGCCAGTCCACCAGGTCCGGGGCGAAGTAGGTGACGATCAGGTCGGCGCCGGCCCGGCGGATGGCCCAGGTGGTCTCGGTCGCCGCGGCGCGGAGGTCCAGCCAGCCGCGATCGGCGGCGGCGTGCAGCATGGCGTACTCGCCGCTGACATGATACGCCGCGACCGGCACGGCGCAGGCGTCGCGCACCTGGCGGATGATGTCCAGGTACGCCGCCGCCGGCTTGACCATGACGATGTCCGCCCCCTCGGCGAGGTCGGCGTCGAGTTCGGTGCGCCACTCCCGGCTTCGCCGATAGTCCATCTGGTAGCCCCGGCGGTCGCCGAAGCTCATGCCGCCCTCGCCCGCCTCGCGGAAGGGGCCGTAAAGGTCGGAGGCGTACTTGACGCTGTAGCTGAGGATCGGCGTGTGCTGGAAGCCGGCATCGTCGAGCCCGGCCCGGATGGCGCGGACCTGTCCGTCCATCATGCCCGAGGGGGCGACGACGTCGGCGCCGGCCTCGGCCTGGGCGACGGCGGCTTTGCCGAGCTGCTCGAGCGTGGCGTCGTTGTCCACCACGGCCGGGTCGCCGCGGTCGGAGAGCAGCACGCCGCAGTGCCCGTGGGCGGTGTATTCGCAGAAGCACAGGTCGGCGTAGAGCAGGGCGTCGATGCCCGCCTCGCGGACGCCGCGAAGCACGCGGTTGACCGGGGCGTCGGGCGAGATGGCGTAGCTGCCGGTGGCGTCTTTGCGGACTTCGGGCGTGACGCCGAAGAGGATGAACTGCTCGAGTCCCGCGGCGGCAAGCTCGCGGATGCGCCGGGTGGCTGCGTCCACCGGTAGCTGCGATACGCCGGGCATCGAGCTGACCGGACGGGGGGCGGCCATGTCGCCGACGAAGAGGGGGCAGATCAGGTGGGTCGGGCGAAGATCGACGTCCGCCACGGCGTTGCGGAGCCGCTGTCCGCGGCGGAGTCGGCGGGGCCGCTGACGGGGGAAACGAGGCGTGCTCATGGTGTCATGATACCGGCTGGAAAAGCCTCGTGGGCTGGCCGCAAGGTCCGGTAATCATTTGCCCAAATGCCGTGGTGTGCGGGGCTTGGGCAGGGGCGAGATAATCTGGCGACAAAAACCTCCGATTGCTTGACAGGGGGGGGCGGTGAGTTTAAGTTGAAGCTAGCCCACATGGAGCTTCGAGTTGAGTTTACTTTGGCTGGCCGATCGCGTATCTTCCCAATTTGCCCGTTCTGCACGGAGCGGGGTGGCCGGTCTTCTCCTTGTTCTTCGTCGCCTCCGTGGCGCGGTACAGGTTCATCAGAACATCACGGAGCGAATGGTTCGCTCCGTTTACCGTCTTTCGTCTCCGGCGCAACCGCAGTGGGCAATCTGCCCGGTTCGTGACCGATTGATCCCGCCACCGTCTCTACCCGGCCGCCGCTGATGCGGCGGGGTCAGGGCCGGGAAGCAACCCACCACGCCAGTCGCCCCAGACGATCGTAAGTTCAGTTTGGTACTCATTCTATCTTTATCGGCTTTTCAGGAGCGAAACTAATGCGACGTAAACAGGGTTTCACCCTCATTGAACTGCTGGTGGTGATCAGCATCATCGGCCTGCTGATCGCGATTCTGCTTCCCGCCCTCGGTAAGGCGAAGGAAGCGGCGCGGAAGATCACCAACAGCACCCAGCTTCGTGGTATCCACCAGGGTCTGACCATCTACGCCCAGTCCAACGCCCGTGGCGCGACCGGCTGGTACGCCGGCCTCGACAGCAACGGCGCGGTCTGGGCCTCGGAAGATGGCGACGGCGATGCGACCGGCCCGGCGTCCAACGAGGACGTCCACGACTTCTACTCGAACAGCTCGGGCCACACGCCCATGCGTCGGTTCGCCATCCTCCTCGACGGTGGCTACTTCGACACCGAGTACATGCGTAACCCCAACGACGCCTATCTCGGCGAGCTCGAGATGGATCAGCACACCAAGATCAACAACGATCACTACTCCTACGCCATGCTCGAGATCTTCAACGATGCCGATGCAGGCGAAGGCGGGTATCCGTTCGCCCGCAACCGTTCGTCCGAGTGGGCCGCCACGGTCAACACCCAGGCCATCGTGCTCGCCGACCGCGCCATGACCAGCGCTGACACGAGCGACTGGGACGAGGCCGACGACAACATCTACAGCGTCTGGGCCGACGAGGGCAGCCAGATGTGGCGCGGCACGATCGTCCGCAACGACGGCAGCACCCAGTTCGAGAACCAGCACACCCGGCTGACCACCCAGTACGGCAAGGGCCCGCTCGTCAAGGTCGGCGACGATATGTCCGACGGCGACGTCGACAACATCTTCCAGGGCGCCTTCCCGGACGAGAGCGAAGTGCTCGACTCGATCACCCGCGAAGGCCCGGACGGCGAGGAAGAGGTCCTGCACTCCGACGCCTGGCTCGTCCACGCCGGTGGCGACCCCACCGAGATCGACAACGTCTACTCCTCCGTGGACGGCAACGACTGATCCGGACGCCTCTGGCATCCGAATCTGAAACGCGAAAAGGCCGCCCCTCACCGGGCGGCCTTTTCTTTTTTCCGCCCCGCCCGGGCCACCAGCCGCGATTTCGCCTCTGGCCGGCCGCCCGCCGCCTTCGGGGCCACTTGACGTCCCGCCCCGCGTGCGGTATCTGTGTGCCATGGAAGGCAAAATCGTTACCGAAGCCATCACGTTCGACGACGTCCTGCTGATCCCCGCCTACAGCGAGGTCGTCCCCAGCGAAACCGACGTCTCCACGCAGCTCACCCGACGGGTGCGCCTCAATATCCCCCTGCTCTCGGCCCCCATGGACACGGTGACCGAGGGGGCGCTGGCGATCGCGCTTGCCCAGGAGGGCGGCCTCGGCGTCGTCCACAAGAACCTCGATGTCGACAAGCAGGTGCGCGAGGTCGTGAAGGTCAAACGCTCCGCCAACGGCGTTATCACCGACCCCGTCACCCTGCCGCCCGACGCCCCGTGCAGCGAGGCGCGACGCCTCATGCGGGAGCAGAACATCTCCGGCGTGCCGATCACCGAAGACGGCAGTTCCGACACGAAGGTCGTCGGCATCCTCACCCGCCGGGACCTGATGTTCCTCACCGACGACGCCAAGCCCGTCCGCGAGGTGATGACCCGCGACCGCCTGGTCACCGCCAGTCCCGACACGACGCTCGGGCAGGCTGAGGCGATCCTCAACGAGAACAAGGTCGAGAAGCTGCTGCTCGTCGACGAGAAGATGCACCTCACCGGCCTGATCACCATGCGGGACATCGCCAAGATGGAGCAGTTCCCCGCCGCCTGCCGGGACGATCGCGGCCGACTCCGCGTCGGCGCAGCCGTGGGCGTGGGGCAGCTCGACCGCGTCGAGGCCCTGATCAGGGCTGAGGTGGACGTCGTCACCGTTGATTCCGCCCACGGGCACACGGCGAACGTGATCAACACGGTCCGCGAGATCAAGAAGCAGTTCGATATCGACGTCATTGCCGGCAACGTCGCCACCGAGCAGGGCGCCCGCGACCTGATCGACGCCGGGGCGGACGCGATCAAGGTCGGCATCGGCCCCGGCTCGATCTGCACGACGCGGGTCGTCACCGGCGTGGGCATGCCGCAGGTCAGCGCCGTCTTCAACGCCTGCAAGGCCGCGACGCCCAAGGGCATCCCGGTCATCGCGGACGGCGGCATCCGTCACAGCGGCGACATCGCCAAGGCGATCGCGGCCGGGGCGTCGGTGGTCATGCTCGGTTCCCTCTTCGCCGGCCTCGACGAGGCCCCGGGCGAGACGATCATCCACATGGGTCGGCGGTACAAGACCTACCGCGGCATGGGCAGCGAAGGCGCCATGATGCGCGGCTCGGCCGACCGCTACGGCCAGAGCGCCACGGCCGAGCGCGGCAAGCTCGTGCCCGAGGGCGTCGAAGGCCGGGTGCCGTACCGCGGCCCGCTGAGTGACTTCGTCTATCAGCTCGTCGGCGGCCTGCGGGCGAGCATGGGCTACTGCGGCACGCCCACCGTCCCCGAAATGCGCGAGCGGGCCCGCTTCAGCCGGGTCAGCGGCGCCAGCCTGGTGGAAAGCCACCCCCACGACATCACCATCACCCGTGAGGCCCCGAACTACACGATCGAGGTGCGGGAAGAGTGATTCACCCAGATCAGCCACCAAGGCACCAAGGCCACCAAGGTCGGAAAAGGCAGCCAGTTAGTTGGTCATGCCGGCGCGAAGGCTGCCGAGGGGCGAAGAAGGCGGCGGGGTATGGGCTCAGTAGCGCCAAGCGGCCCCACCCCAAGGGCTGCGCCCATCTGTGGGACACGTCCGTTTCGAGCCCCGAGGCCACGACCCGGTGAAAAGTCCGGACCCATACCCGGGGCGGCGCTGGCGCTCTGCCCCGGCTTGGGTGCTGCGTCGACTCGGGCCCGCTCCGATCCGTGTTCATCCGTGGCCATCTGTGGCTCTTGCCCTTTTCCTCTTCTCCTCCCCGCTTCGCGTCTTCGTGGTTCCTCCGAAATCCGCGCGCAACAACACCGCTCCCCGTCTTCTTTCAGCCTTGTTGCCTTGAGGGGTGCCGCGGTCAGCGTCCTTCCACCAGCCGGTGGCCGAGGAAGTCGTTGAGGTCGGGGATGGCCTCGACCTTTTCGATCACGGCGGCGATGTCGTATTCCACGCGGTGGAATTCGACGTGCTCGGCGTCCATCACCGCGTAGGACGCCCGCGGGTCGCGGTCGCGCGGCTGACCCACGGAGCCGGGATTGATGATGCACTTCTCGTCGGCGTAAAACTTGTAGTTGCCGCCGAGGTCCTGGGGCGGGTAGAAGTCCGGCTCATCGGTGAACACGCCCGGCACGTGGGTGTGGCCGCAGAGGCACACCTTGTCGATGCGCTCGAAGATCTGCTGCATCTTCGCCGGCTGGGTGATCGCGTCGTCGGGGAAGATGTATTCGTTGATCGGTCGGCGGGGCGAGGCGTGCACGCAGAGCACGCCCTCGTGCACCGTGCGGATCTGCAGGTCCACGAGAAACTCCCACCGCTGCTGCCGCTGGGTCTCGTCGGGCTCGAGCTCGAACTGCCGCCGGGTCCAGAACGCGGCCTGCTCGGCGCTCGTGTTGAAGCTCGTCGGCTCGTACAGCACGGCGAAGTCGTGGTTGCCCATCATGGCGAACAGGCATCGCTCGCGGACCAGGTCGATGCACTCGAGCGGGTTCGGCCCATAGCCGACGATGTCGCCGAGGCAGACGATCTGCTCGATTCCCCGCTCGTCGATGTCGGCGAGAACCGTTTCCAGCGCGTCGAGGTTGCCGTGGATGTCTGAGATAATCGCGGTGGGCATGGCTTGTTGCCTTCGGGGCCGTCCCGGGTCGTCGTGGGTCCGTCCGCCCGCTGCCGCAGCGGGCGCACCGTACAGTTTCCCTTCTCCAGCCCGGATTGCAAACGCGAGGCGGGCAGGTCGGCCGGGGTTCGTCGGCTGGCCATCGGACGCGGGGCACCGGGCGGGCAAAGTTTGGCCCCACCGGCCGACGATAGCCGACAATCATCGATATAGTAAACGCTTATGAGCCGGCCTGCCTCCCAACTCGATCCCGCCGCCGCCCGCCGAGTGCTGATCGTCCGTCCCTCCGCTTTGGGCGACGTCAGCCGCACCGTGCCGGTGCTGGCGAGCCTCCGCCGGGCGCTGCCCGCGGCGCACATCGACTGGCTGGTCGCCGACGCCTGCGCGGACGCCGTCCGGCACCACCCGATGCTCGACGGGGTGGTCCGCTTCAATCGGGGCGAGCTCTCCGGATTCGGCCTGCGGCCGAGGGCGACGCGAGCGGGGCTCGGGCTGGCAAAAACCCTTCGCCGGGCGGCGTACGACGTGGTCTACGACCTGCAGGGGCTCGCCCGGTCGGGCCTGTTCACCTGGCTGACCCGGGCACCGCGGCGGGTCGGTTTCGCCGGCGCGCGGGAGTTGGGCTGGCTGGGCTATAACGTCCGCCACCGCGCCCAGCAGCCGCGACACACGGTGGACCAGATGCTCGCCCTCGTCGCGGCCGACGGGGTCGAGCCGGTGGTGGACATGCGGCTCTACGTCGGCGGCGAGGACCGCCAGTGGCTGGCGGAGTACACCCGCCAGCAGGGGCTCGAGGAGTACGTCTGCCTCGCGCCGACGGCCCGGTGGGGCTGCAAGTGCTGGCCGATCGGCCGATACGCCCGGCTAGCGCAGCAATTGCTCGAGACCGGCGTCGCGGGTCGGCAGATCGTGCTGCTCGCCTCGCCTGCCGAGCGGGAGCAGGTGGAGCCGCTTTTCGAGGCCCTGCCCGGCGAGCTCCGCGCCCGGGTGCACCTGCCCCGGACGACGGTGGGGCAGATGATGGCCCTGATCAGCCGGGCCCGGCTGCTGGTTTGCAACGACTCGGCTCCGCTGCACATCGGCGTCGGCTTCGACCGCCCGATCGTGGCGATCTTCGGGCCCACCGACCCGGCGTTCGTCGGGCCGTACCAGCGGCTCGACAGCGTCGTCCGGCCGACCGTCTCGCCCGAGCACACCGCGAGCTACCGTCGCCACCTCGACGATCAGACCCTCATCTCCCAGGTGAGCTTCGAGCAGGTGTGGGAGAAGATCGAACAGCAACTTGCGATCCGCGCGGCAGGGTGAGGGCGCGGAGGCAGGCACGGCCGCGAGTGGAAGTCAGCACCCGGACTCTGCCCGGGGCCGAGCTGCGCTCGCGCGGGGGGGGGCGGATCGACCGGCGCTTACCGGCCAGCTACCGGCTGGGATGGCCCGGCTGGAGGCGTTTTCGGAGCAGATGCGTTTTTTTTTGCTTCGCCCGTCGCCGGCTGGGGGAGGCGGGTCTAGAGTCATTGATAGACCCTGGTCAACCAGCCGCCCCTTGTCGTACCGGCTCACTCCCCACACGTCAACCTGAGGAGGCCCAGGATGGTCCGCCCGCGCACGGAATCGCGCCCTGACACCGACTGCAAGCTGAACCTCAACCTCGCCAGTCGTCGGGAGTTGCTGAACATCGACGGCATGACACCCGAGACGGTGGACCGGATCGTGCGCTACCGCGAAGCGTACGGCCGATTTCGCCGAATCGAGGAGATCGACGAGATCGGCGAGTTCCAGCCCGACGAGGCCGACACGCTCAAGCGCCGCACCTACGTCTAGGTCCTGCGACCCGCTTTCAATGCCGATTGCCAGCAGGGAGGGCTCTTCCCTCGCCGCGACTGATTGGTACAATGGAGCCGGATAGGGATCGGCCAACTGCCGGCGAGGGTCGCCGGTGCTGATCCCTGAGTGACCTGTCGGCAGTTCGTCTCGCTTGTGTGGGCCTTTTCAAGCCGCTCGGGACCGTCTGCTGCTTGGAGGCCTGACATGAGGATCTACGTAGGCAACCTCAATTTCAAGACGACGGAACTCGAACTCGAGGAAGCGTTCTCCGAGTTCGGCGAAGTCAGTGACACGGCGATCATCAGCGATCGCGAAACCGGCCGCTCACGCGGCTTCGGCTTCGTGACCATGCCCGATGACGAGGCCGGCCAGAAGGCGATCGAGGCGTTCAACGGCCAGGATTTCCACGGCCGAACCCTCAACGTCAACGAAGCCCGGCCTCGCACCGGCGGTGGCGGGGGCGGGGGCCGGTCCGGTGACGGCGGCGGCTATAGCCGCGACAACTGGTAAATCGCCGGGCGAAAGCCCAAGCCAAGGCAAAAGCCCGCGGCTCTGGCTGCGGGCTTTTGTCATGCGCGGGGCGTCAGATCGTCCCAGGGGTGCGGGCAGGCGACATGGGGGGCGCCCTGATTCGCGGATGCGCCTCCGCTCGGGCGGAAGACCGCGAACGGGGGCAGGCCTAGCATTCGCGCGTGGCATGTGGGAACGCGACCCGAAGCACCCGGAGGTGCGCGATGGCTGAGAAAGAGGAAGAATTCAAGCAGGACCCCAAGAGTCCCAGGGAAGTGAGCAAGCCGACCGGGCCGCCCGAGCCGAAGAAGGCGAACGCCCCGGCCGCGCCGAAGGATCCGACCGACCCGGCGCCGAAGAAGAACGACCCCTGGTCCGAGGGCCCGCCCCGCGGCAAGGGCGACCACTAGCTGGTTCGGCCCGCCCGGTTCGGCCACCAGGCAGCAGCCCCATCGCCCGGCGACCTCAGTTGTCGGGCGATGGGGCTGTGTCATGAACTGGCAGGTCAGTCACTCTCCCGGCCTGGTCTGCGACGCGGAGCTGTCCTGCCGCTGCGCTTCTGAAGGCATCGGCTCCAGGCGGTCTTCGGGCTTGGCGAGGATGCTGGCGTGTTCCCGGCAGAGCGGGAAGGGGGGTTCGTCATCCACGTAGAGCAGGTGCGTGGCCGGCCTGGAACAACTGGAAAAGAGGCACGTGCGCTTCGCGGACATGGGCAAGCCCCAAATTGCTGGTGGCCTGCCAAGCAGCCCGGCTGATCCAACAGGCGGGTCTGGTTGAGGTGCCATCAACAGGTGAAACGGTTTTCGCACCTTCCACTCTAGCGTATCTCTGGCCTGCGAACATCTGTTTCCCGGACAATCGGCCAAAGTCACGCCGGGTGGCCGGGGCGGCGCAAGAAAAAAGCCGCCACCTTTAGGCAGCGGCTCTGGTTAGTGGGCCCGGCTGGATTCGAACCAGCGACCTCACCCTTATCAGGGGTGCGCTCTGACCAGCTGAGCTACGAGCCCGATTGTTGGCAGAAGTGCTCTGCCCTGATGCGAATTCCAAAGTATAGGGATATCTTTCCGCCGGTCAAGCCGGGTCAGACGAAGGTGACCTGGCCGGTGCCTTCGACGATTTCGCCGAGCTGGAAGACCGTTTCGCCCGACTTGCGCAGGCGCTGGGCGATGGCGTCGGCGAAGTAGGGGCGGACGACCATGACGTAGCCGACGCCCATGTTGAAGACCTTGAGCATCTCGGCGTCTTCGACGCGGCCCTGCTTCTGGAGGAAGCGGAACACGGGCGGGATCTGCCAGGCGCCCTTGCGGATTTTCGCGTCCACCTTGTCGCCGAGCGTGCGGGGGAGGTTACCCGGGAGGCCGCCGCCGGTGATGTGCGCCATGGCCGAGACGACCTGCTTGACGCGGTAGCTGCGGAGGACGGAGATGACCGATCTGGCGTAGATGCGGGTCGGTTCGAGCAGCACCTGGCCGAGCGTGCGGTCGGTTTCGAGCTCGTCGCAGGTCTGGTTGAGGCTGAGGCCGGCTTCGCGGATGACGGCGCGGACGAGGGAGTAGCCGTTGGAGTGGATGCCGCTCGAGCCGAGGCCGAGGATGACGTCGCCCGGCTGGGGGTTGCCGTCGACGAGTCGGTGCAGTTCGACGACGCCCACGGCGAAGCCGGCGAGGTCGAAGTCGCCCTCGTCGTAGACGTCGGGCATTTCTGCGGTTTCGCCGCCGAGCAGGGCGCAGCCGGCGAGTTCGCAGCCGTCGGCGACGCCCTTGACGAGCTGGGCGCCCATCTCGGGGCTGAGGTTGCTGGTGCCGATGTAGTCGAGGAAGAACAGCGGCTCGGCGCCCTGGACGATGAGGTCGTTGACGTTCATCGCCACGAGGTCCTGGCCGACGGTGTCGTAGGTTTTCAGCTCGGTGGCGAGCTTGACCTTGGTGCCGACGCCGTCGGTGCAGGAGACGAGGACGGGGTCGCGGTAGTTGCGTTTGAACAGCCGCTCGTTGAAATCGAGTCGGAAGCAGCCGGCGAAGGCGCCGTGCCGTCCGAGGACGCGCGGGCCGTAGGTGCGGCGCATGTGCTGTTCGATCATGCTGACCATGCGGTCGCCGGCGTCGATGTCGACGCCCGCGGCGGCATAGGTCAGGGGCTTTTTGCCGGCGGATTCGGAGGCCATAGGGCAGATAGTATACGCCTTCGCGGTCGCGCGGGAAAACCGGCGGCCGATGCCGCGGCGGCGGAAGCTGCCATAGAAGCTCAGGATGAATGTGGAACTGCCGGCGCGAGGATCGAAAACGGCCCTGGCGGGCGGCCAGTACGGATCTCTCCGGATCCGGGCTGGTCTTGGCTTAGAGGCGTTATTAAAATTGTTTGAAAGCAACGGCTTAAAAGGGGTGGACAATCGGACTAAAATATCTATTATTGGAATAGCTAATAACTGCCGCCTTGCCGGCTGTTTCCGGTTCCGCCCGATCGAATCATGAGGTGTACTATGTCGGACCGCATCGACGACGTCTTCGCACTCCGGGGGCTCCGCTGCACGAAGCAGCGTAAAGCCGTGTTCTCGGCCCTCTCGGCGACGACGGCCCACCCCACCGCGGATGAGTTGTTCCACGAAGTGCGGCAGCAGATTCCGGGCGTGAGTCTGGCTACCGTCTACAACACGCTCGAGGCGTTCTGTCGGGCGGGGCTCGTGCAGAAGCTGCCGGGCGTGGGCATCAACGGCTCGGCCCGCTACGACGCGACCCGCGACGACCACCTGCACCTCCGCTGCGAGCGCACCGGCACCGTCGCCGACGTGCCCGAAGATCTCGATCGCAAGATCCGCGAGCGCATCCCCAAGAGCGCGATCAAGGAACTCGAGCAGCGCCTCGGCTTCAAGATCAACCAGATCCAGATCGAACTGGTCGGCGAATACAGCAACTGACCGTCGATCCGCTCGTCAGGCGATCCGAATGACGAACCTTCGCCCCACGCTTGCCCCGAAGCGCCGAGGCGGAGGTTCGTTTGTTTTGGAGCAGGTCACCGATCGACCCGGATGAACGCGGATGGGGAGTTCGAGGCTGTCGGATCCACGGCAGCGCTGCGCTTGCCGCGGCTTGCAGCATCGGATTCCCGGAACCCTGGACCAACCCCAGCCCTGGCTCCCAAGCCGGCCCTGGGCCCTGGGCCCTGGGACCCTGATTCACACGCTGCTGGCTGCGATGGGCAGGGTGAGGTTGACGGTCGTGCCGCGGCCGGGCTGGGCGTGCAGGGCCATGTCGCCGTGGTGGGCGAGCACGATCTGGCGGACCCGCGCGAGGCCCATGCCGACGCGTCGGCCGGCGGACTTGGCGCTGAAGAACGGGTCCATCGCGTGCTTGAGCACGTGCTCCTCCATGCCGATGCCGTCGTCGCGCACCTGGATGCGCAGGGCCGGGCCGGCCTGCTCGCCCTCGCCGGCGCGGACGAGGCGGGCCTCGACCTGCACGGCCTGTTTGGGCTCGGCCTGGAGGGCGTTGGTGATCAGCTCGATCACGGACTGGGTGATCTGCTCGGGGTCCAGCCGCATGGTGGGCAGCTCGCTGGGGAGCTTGAGCGCGATCTGCGGCGGGTTGCCGGGGCCGCGGTGGCGGGTCCGCACCTTCTTGACCGCCTGGTGCATCAGCTCCGCCACGCCGACGGGCTCCGGTTTGGGCTGGGGCGGCTCGGCCAGTTCGTGCAGGGCGGTGATCAGGTCGCTCAGGCGATGGGCGGCCTGGCAGATCGCCTTCGCCGCCTGGTGCTCGGTGCTGCCGGCGTCGAGGTTGAGGCTGAGCATCTGGCTTCGGCCGGCGATGACGGCGAGCGGGTTGTTCATCTCGTGGGCTGCGCCGGCGGTCATCTCGCCCAGGCGGGCGAGCGATTCCTGACGCAGAAGCTGGTCCTGCGCCTCGGCGAGGGCGGAGTTGGCCTCGGCGAGCTGTTCGCCCAGCCTTCGGGCGCCGTCGTGCTGGGCGGCGGCGGCGATGGCGGCGCCCCAGGTGTGCGTCAGCGGCGCGAGTCGGGCGGGGCGGGGCAGGTCGTTGCGGTCGTGCAGCAGCACCGCGGCCGTGCCCCAGCCGCAGCTCAGGGGCAGCAGCTTCACCTGCCGCACGTCGCGAGCCTCGACGAGGTAGTCGGCGATCCAGGGGAGGATGCCCATCATCTCCATACCGACGGCGCCCTCGTCGCCCAGGGCGGAGAGGTCCGGCGCGGCGGGCGGGGCGTCGATGCACTGCGAGTGGACGGGCTGGCCGTCGCGGCTGTACTGGCTGACGAGCCAGGCGTCGCGGTCGCCGCTGCCGGGGTCGCCGGGGTAGAGCAGGGCCCAGAAGCCCTGGCCGAAGAGTCGGCCGGCGGACTCGGCGACGAGGTCGAGCACGTCCTGCACGTTTCGGCCGGGGGTGGCCTCGGCGTGGAAGCTGCGGATGGCGTCGAGGATGCGCGACTGGAGGCTGGCGGTTCGGCTGCGTTGCTCGAGCGCCTGGTTGAGTCGGCCGAGCGTGCTGTTGGCCTGCTGGATGGATTGCAGGAAGAGGGCGCGGGTGGGTGCGTCGTAGAGCCCGAGCGCCCGGCCGCGCTCTTCGAGCTGGGCGTGGAGCTTCGTGGTTGCCTCGCGGACGAGGTCTTCGCGCAGGCCGATCGCCTCGATGAGCGACGCGGGCTGCCGCTGGATGCGGAAGTTGCCCGAGAAGCCGAGGTGCTGCTGGCGGACGATCAGGTCGGCGAGGTTGATCAGGCTGATCAGTCGGCTGTGGGGCAGCTGCGGCAGGCTTTCGTAGGCCGTGCCGTGCAGCCAGATGCAGTCGGTCAGGCGGTGGGGCAGGCCCCACTGCTGGGCCATGCGTTTCCCGGCCGTGTGGTGGTCGAGCCCGAGCACCTTGCGTTCGGAGTCGGCGATGTTGCCCTGGCTCACTTCGGCCATCTCGATGACGCGGGCGAAGGCCTTGGGCAGCACGTGGTCGAGTGCGAGCTTGCCGATGTCGTGCAGCAGGCCGCAGACGAACGCCTCGTCGGGCTTGAGCTCGGGGTCGTGGTGGGCCTCGGCGATGAGTTCGGCGAGGATGGCCGCGGCCAGGCTGTGGGTCCAGAAGGCGCTGCGGTCGAACCGGGTGCTGGTGGGGGCGTCGTCCGCGCCGGCGCGGCCGAGCGGGTCGGCGTCGGGGGCGTCGGGTTCGTCGTCGGCGAAGACCTCGAAGACCTTGATCGACAGCACGGCGTTGCGGATGGCGGTGAAGCCGAGCAGGACGACGGCCTTGTCGACGGTGAGGGTTTCGTCGCGCACGCCGCGGTTGGCGCTGCGGCAGAGGGCGAGCACCTTGGCGGTCAGCGACGGGTCGGAGCGGATGAGCTGGATGACCTCGCGCGACTGGGCTTCGTCGTCGCTGGTGAGGCTGAGCAGCCGGGTCGCGACGGACGGCAGGGTGGGCAGCGCGTCGATCTGCCGGAGGATCAGCTCGAGTCGGCGTGGTTCGGTGGGGACGGTGGTGAGCATGGGCGTGAAGTGCGGCCGCGAACCTCCCCTCGCGAGGGCTCGCGGCCGCGAAAACATGGCTTACTGTTCCAGAAGCTCGGCGACCCGGGTCTGGAGCTCTTCGATGTCGAAGGGCTTCTTGACGAACGCGTCCGCGCCGGCGGCGAGGAGCCTGTCGACCTCGCTGGGGTTGACGACGCCGGAGACGAGGATGATCCGCGTGTGGCTGAGGGCGTCGCTGGCGCGGATGCGTTCGAGGACGACGTTGCCGTTGATGTCCGGCAGCATGTAGTCGAGCAGGATGAGGTCGGGCTTGAACTGCTCGGTGAGCATGCCGGCGTCGTAGCCGGTGGTGGCGGTCTGCACCTCGTAGCGGTCGCTGGCGCCGAAGATGTCGACGAACAGCTCGAGGATCTGCTCGTCATCGTCGACGACGAGGATCTTCCGCTTGCTCGAGCGCAGGACGTCGGTGGGGATGCCGTTGCCCTGCATGAAGCGGATGAGCTCGTCGCGGGGGATGCGGCGGAACCGGCTGCCGGGGACGCGGAAACCCTTGAGTCGGCCGGCGTCGAAGCAGCGGATGATGGTCTGCTGCGACACCTTGCACAGCTCGGCGGCCTCCCCGGTGGTGAACACGTGCTTGTCGGCCAGGTCGGCCATTTCGCTGGACATCGCTTGCCTTCCTCGCGAGGCGGCCGCGCCCGATTTCGACGAAATCTCGGGCGCTGCCGGCTTCTCCAGTTTCTCCACCTTTAACGGTCGGATCGTTTGGGGGGCGACTTGAGGAGGGCAGGAAAGATGGGGAACCTTGCGATCCGATCTCAGCGGGGAAATCCCGTATGGGCGGTGCCTGTCAGGCGTTCTGCATGGCTTGCGGGCAAGCCGTGCCATCTGGATCGGACCGCGGGTCGCGACCGGCTACTTGAGCTCGACCGACCAGTAGGCCTGGTCGAGGAAAGCACGCCAGGACTGGTACTTGCCGCTGCCGAGGCGGAGGTTGATCACCGGGTTGCGCTTGGGGCAAACCGGCTCGCGGATGAGGTGCATATGGGCCTGCTTCGGCGTTCGGCCGCCCTTGCGGGCGTTGCAGCGGGTGCAGGCGCAGACGAGGTTGGTCCAACTGCTCTCGCCGCCCTGCGTGCGCGGGACGACGTGGTCGAGGCTGAGCTCGGACGTGGGGAAGGGCCTGCCGCAGTACTGGCAGATGTTGCGGTCGCGGGCGAAGATGTTGCGGCGGTTGAGCTTCACCTCCTGCCGGGGGAGCTGGTCGTAGCCCAGCAGGCGGATGACCTGCGGCACGGCGATCTGCAGGCGGACCGTGTGCACCCATTCGTACTCCTCGTGGTCCAGCGCGTAGCTCTCGCGGGCGGTGGAGATATCGGTCCAGCTCTCGAAGTCGTAGCCGGCGAAGGAGCCGTCGTCGACGCGGATGACCTCGGCGAGGTCGCGGAACAGCAGTGAAAAGGCCCGCTTCGCGTCGATGACGCGGATGGCCATCCACATTTTGTTGAGCACGAGAACGTGGTTGTTCAGGGCGGTGGCTTGGCCGTTCATGAGCAACACCTGCCGATCGAGTTCCTGCGATCGTACTCCGGGACTCGTGTTAAGGCAATAATAAAAGCGAGTTAGCGCGTTCTCCACACCGGCGGGGCGGGGGTTTTGCCTCGGCGCGGCGGCTGCTGGGGGGAGGGCGTGGCTGGGGCTGGGGGCTTGCCCTGGCGCGGCCGAGTATTCACAATGGGGTTTTCTTCTCCCGCTGGGATGCCCAACATGAAGATGCCTGAGCACATCACGATCATCGGCGACGGTTCGATGGCGACCGTCTGCGCCCTGCTTCTGGAAAGCCGGGGGTTTCAGGTCACGCTGTGGGGGCCGTTCGCGGACCACATCGCCGAGCTGATCCAGACCCGCGAGAACCGCCGCTACCTGCCGGGCTATCGCCTGCCGGAGTCGATCCGCCTGACCGCCGACGCGAAGGGGGCGGTGAACTCGGCCGAGCTGATGGTAAACGCCATTCCCACGCAGTACATCCGCAAGGTGTGGGGCGGGCTGGCGAAGCACCTGGGCGCGGGCGTGGGCGTGGCGAGCGTGGCCAAGGGCATCGAGCAGGAGACGATGTTGCGGCCGACGCAGATCATCGCCGACGTGCTGGCGAAGGAGGCGGACGACCCGGACGGCCCGCCCCGGCCGCTGGCGGCGATCTCCGGGCCCAGCGTGGCCAGCGAGCTTGCCCGCTGCCTGCCGGCGACCGTGTCGGCGGCGAGCGACGACGAGAAGTTCGCCCACCAGCTTCAGCAGGTGTTCACGACGCACTGGTTCCGCGTGTACACGAACCCGGACCTGCTGGGCGTGGAGCTGGCGGGGGCGACGAAAAACGTGATCGCCCTCGCGGCCGGCATCCTCGACGGGCTGCAGGCGGGGAACAACGCCAAAAGCGCCCTGCTCAGCCGGGGACTTGCCGAGATCACCCGGCTGGGCCTGGCGATGGGGGCGCGGCAGGAGACCTTCTTCGGCGTCGCGGGCGTGGGCGACCTCGCCACCACCTGCTTCAGCCCGACGGGTCGCAACCGCACCTGTGGCGAGCAGCTCGGCCGGGGGCGCAAGCTCGACGCCGTGCTCGAGGACATCCCCGGCGTCGTCGAGGGCGTGCCCACGACCAAGGCGGTGGTCGCGCTCGCGGAGAAGTACCGCGTGGAGATGCCCATCACCCAGGCGATCGACCAGGTCCTCTTCCAGGGCCTGGACCCGCTCGAGGCGATCACCCAGCTGATGAGCCGGGAGCCCAAGCCGGAGAAGGTGGGGTAGGGGGAAGCAGTTAGAGGCAGTTAAAGGGAGTTAGAGGAGTGAATCCCTCGGACGCCGCGACGTTGCCCCTCGCCTCTAGCCCCTCACCTCTAGCCTCTAGCTTCTAACTGCCATGCCCCGCTACCTTGCCATTGATCCCGGCGACAAGCGCACCGGCCTCGCGTCGGGGGACGATGTGAGCGGCCTGGTGACGCCGATCGGCGCGATCGTGACGGGGAGCCTCGGCGAGCGGCTGCGGCAGATTCTCAAGCATATCGACGAGCAGGGCCCGGACGCGCTGGTGCTGGGATTGCCGCTGAACATGGACGGCACGGAAGGCCCGCGGGCGAGGAAGGCGCGCGAGCTGGCGGAGCGGTTGCGTGAAGCGACGGGGCTTGAGGTGCATCTCGCCGACGAACGGCTGAGCTCGGTCGCGGCCGACGAGCAGATGGCGCAGAGCGGACTGACGCACAAGCAGAAAAAGGCCCGGCGCGACGCCCTGGCGGCGGCGGCGATCCTGCGCGAGTTTCTGCGCGGTGGGGGTGGACGGGAAACGGTATCCGACACCGTTTCGTGACTCGGATGCCGTTTCGTGACCCCAAGTAGGTAAAAGGTAAAGTTCAGAGCAACACGTTACGAAACTAGGGGTAATTAGATGAGTATTAAACTCATGAATTGGGGCTTGGCGCTTGCTGTGCTCTCGATCACCGTCTCGGTATCGCTATATGCGAAAAAGAAGGCTGACTCGCCTGAAGTCGTTATTTCCGCAGCTGGTGAAGACGCCGCATTGAAGAAGCAGTTTAAGTATGCAGAGCAGTTTAGACGAGCGGCGCTTGAGCGTCAGTCCGATCCACTGGTCCAAATCTTCCGTGATCTAGTTCGGAGCGAGGGCGGTGCTGACAATGATGCGAGTTGGGTTGAAGTCGCGTACTTGTACAGGGAGGAGCATTTGAATGGCGTCACAATTGGCGACAAACGGCGCGAAACCGGGGTATCGCTCCACCTGTGTGAAAATGGAGGTCTTCGCCGGTACGTCGGTCCGGCCGACTTTTTTGACCCAGGTTCGGAAGCAATGATGATCATGATCGAATTTGGATCGGATGGAATGCCAGCTGGCCTGATGAGCGGACGGGTTGAGGAGGAGGATGGCAAGCCGGTGCGAATAATGTTAGTCGGGCGGCAGGTGAAGTGGAACAAGGACGGGGACATCGTCGATGAGGAGGTTATCCCGCCTGATGAAGCCCGGGAATGGGTGATTAAGCCAGGTGTAGGAACGATGTCGGATACCAAGGCTCCCGACCCCGAAGCCCCTTGACCCCTCGCCCACCCACTCAGGCCGCTGCCGCTCGCCCTTCCCGGCCGTCGGCAGCGGCCTGGTTCGTCGGCATCCGTCCGCCGGGGCCGAGGTTTGACAGCATGGGACGGGAAACGGTATCCGACACCGTTTCGTGACCCCGACACCATTTCGTGACCTAGTGAGCGGCGTCAAGCCGCCTCCCTAATAACACGACAGGGAATCGCGATATGAGAAGAC
>JBKHFW010000022.1:0-45187 GCA_046540025.1 Phycisphaeraceae bacterium | reverse complement strand
GGGCTTGGAGTTCCGGGTGTCGGGTAACTCCCTCTAACTCCCTCTAACTCCCTCTTCACCGCTACTGCACGAAGGGGTTGGTCACCTTCTCCTGTCCGACGGTCGTTTCCGGGCCGTGGCCGGGGAGGAGGCGGGTGTCGTCGGGGAGGGTGAGGATCTGCTCGCGGATGGCGCGGAGCAGGGTCGGCCCGTCGGAGGTGGGGAAGTCGTATCGGCCGATCGAGCCGGCGAAGATGGCGTCGCCGACGAAGGCCACGCCCTCCCGGGCGCTGTAGATCGTGATGCCGCCCGGGCTGTGGCCGGGCGTGTGGCGGACCTGGAAGTCGCGGCCCTCGAAGCTGAGCGTGTCCTCGTGACGGAGCAGGTTGGTCGCGCCGGGAGCGGTGACGGACGCGCCGATCGCGGCGGAGAGGTTGAGCTCCGGGTCGGCGAGGAAGTCGCGTTCCGCCTCGTGGATCAGAATCTCGGCGTCGGGCCAGCGCTCGCTCGCCTCGCGGACGCCGGCGACGTGGTCGGCGTGGGCGTGGGTGAGGATGATTCTCTCGGGCGTCAGTTCGTGCTGCTCGAGGTAATCGAGCATCGCGGCGGGGTTGTCCCCGACATCCACCAGCCAGCAGGTTTTGCTTTCGCCGTGGACGACGTAGCAGTTGGTCATGAAGTCGCCGAGGGCGAAACGCTGGATCGTCAATGCATCACTCATGGCGGTAGTGTAGGGATCTGCGGGCGAATGCGCAAGTGCGGGTCGGGGCGGCGGGTTAGCCGGCGCGGGTCAGACCGTGCCACCCTGAACAGGACCATTTCGCGGCCTTACAGCGGCTCCTGCTTCGGCGTGCCGGGGCGGCGGGGATACGCCCGCGGCGTCGGGCGTTCCTTGACGATGCGGATGATGATCAGGTCCTGCCCGAACTCGGGCGGATACGCCTCGAACACCTGCAGCTCGCCCGCCCCGAGCAGGTCCATCGCGTCGGCGGCGCGGTCGAGCTCCGCCTCCGCCTTCGGGCCCTTCATGGCGAGAATCCACCCGCCGACGTGAACCAGCGGCAGCGAATACTCGAGCACCTCGCTCATGGGCCCGACCGCCCGGCTGACGGCGACGTCGTACTTCTCGCGGTGGTCCGGGTCCTGCCCCACCGTCTCGGCCCGGCCCTGGACGGCGGCGGCGTTGTCCAGCCCCAGCTCGGCGATGATGGTTTCGAGGAAGCGGACTTTCTTGCCCGTCGCGTCGAGCAGCATGACCGACAGGTCCGGCCGGGCGATCGCCAGCGGCACGCCCGGCAGCCCCCCGCCGGTGCCGACGTCGATGATCCTCCCCCCGGGCTCCAGCTCGGCGAGGCCCGGCAGTGCGGTGAGGCTGTCGATGATCAGCCTCCGCCAGGCGGCTTCGGGATCGCGGATGGCGGTGAGGTTGATCCGCTGCGTCGTGTCGAGCAGCATCGCGAGGTAGTGCGCGAGGGTGTCGAGTTGCTCGGGCGCGAGCTCGATGTCGAGCCGGGCGAGCTCTTCGGGGACGAAATCGGGGACCAGGGGCATGTTCATGGCCACAGGGTAGTCGCCGCGGGCGCGGTGGCAAGGCGGAGCGGGTCAGGAGGCGACGGCGCCGGGCTGGTCGAACTCGAAGCTGGGCCTGGTGAGCGGCGCGGGGCGGCGGGAGGCGAAGTTGAGCATGAGTCCGAGCATGATGAAGGAGCTGAGCAGGCTCGATCCGCCGTAGGAGATGAACGGCAGCGTGATGCCGGTCAGCGGCATGAGCCCGAGGGTGACGCCGATGTTGATGGCGGCCTGGACGAAGAGGATCGCCCCGAACCCGACGCAGGCGAGCCGGGCGAACGGGTCCTTGCTGCGGGCGGCGGCGAGGACGAAGGAACTGCCCAGCACGAGGTACATCCCCAGCACTGCGGCCGCGCCGGCCAGGCCCCAGCGGGCGCTGATGACGGCGAAGATCATGTCGTTGTGGGCTTCGGGGAGGTAGTTGTACTTGAGCACGGTGCCGGCGTAATCGGCGCCGAGGCCCTCCGTGCCGCCGGTGGCGACGAGGGTGACGGCGAGGCGCTGCTGGTAGGCGTCGTCCTGTCGGTGCTTTTCGGGCCAGATCATGGCGGCGATGCGGGCTTCCTGGTGCGGCTTGAGCACGTGCATCCAGTCGGGCGCGTCGTAGTAGACGATGGCGACGTTGACGCCGATGGCGACGATGCCGATGGCGACAAGGGCCGAGAGGTGGCGCAGCTTCGCCCCGGCGGCGACGAGCATGGCCATGAGCGTCGGCGCGAAGAGCAGAGCGGTTCCGAGGTCGGGCTGCTTGAGCAGGAGTCCGACGGGGATGAACATGATCACGAACGGCACGAGCAGGCCGCGGAGCGTGCGGTAGCTGTCGCGGTAGCGGAAATACCGCGCCAGCGCCAGGACGAAGGCGATTTTCGCCAGCTCGGCCGGCTGAAGACTCACCGGCCCGAGGTCGATCCAGCAGGTGGCCCCGTTTCGCACGGGCACGAGGGCCCGCGGGGCGAAGGGGAGGATGACGAAGACCAGCAGCAGGAGGATGGCCAGCGCGGCCGGGTAGGTCACCTCGCCGATCCATCGCGGGTGCGGGAGCATCGCGGCGGCCATGGCGAGGAAGGCGACGGGAAGCCAGAACCGGGCCTGGCGGGCTGCCGAGCCGGGGTCGACGGTGTCGATCGCCGCGACGCCCAGGGCGGTCAGGCCGACCGCGGCGAGCACGCCGTACCAGCCCACGTGGGGGCGGAACACCTGCCTTAGCTGTTCGAGGATGCCCTGCATCAGAGATATCCCTCCGTCTGCAGGGCGTGGATGATCTGGTTGACGATGGGGCCGGAGACGCGGCCGCCCGATCCGCCGTACTCGACCATGGCGCAGACGACGTAGCGGGGGCGGGTTTCGCCCTGCTCCGCGACGTGGGCGACGTACCAGGAGTAGTCGCCCTTGCGGCGAATGGGCTCGCCCTCGTCGAGCTGGCCGTTCTCGTTGCGGTCGTTGAACTGGACCGGCGCCTCGGCGGTGCCGGTCTTGGCCCAGACGTTGACCCCCTCGGCGTTGATGATGGGCTCGTCGCCGATGTGGCTGGCGGTGCCGTAGTCCATGTTGTTCGCCGCCTCGTGCATGCCCTCGCGGGCGTGCTGGAGGACGGTGTCGGGGATCATCAGGTCGATTTCGTCGCGGTCCGCAGCCGGGTCGAGCACGAGGGTGGGGCTGATCCACCGTCCGCCGCGGGCGAGCGCCATGTGGGCCGTGGCCACGTGGATGGGCGGCACGGCGATGGGCCCCTGCCCGATGCCCATGCTGGTCACCGCGCGGAGCGCGTCGCCGGCGTGGGTGTAGTCGGCCGGGTCGGGGAACAGGCCGGCCGACTCCTCGGGCAGCAGCCCGGTGCGCCGGCCGAAGCCCCAGTCGGTGAGGCCCGAGAGCAGGCGGTTGAGCCCCAGCGCCCGGCTGCAGCGGTAGAAGTAGATGTTGCAACTCGTGGCGATCGCCTTGACCGGGCTGAGCCAGCCGTGGCCGCTCTGGTTGTAGTGGCGGATCCAGCAGCGCCAGTAGTCGCGGATGTCGGGGTCGAGATAGACCCGGCACTCGAACTGCTCGTCGGCGGCGATCACCCCGTCGCGGGCGGCGAGGGCGTAGATAATCGGCTTCAGCGTCGAGCCGGGGGCATAGACGGCCGAGACGACGCGGTTGAGAAACGGCCCGTCGGGGTCCTTGTAGATGGCCGCGCGATCCTCCTGCCACTGCTTTTCGGAGTAGGTCGGCGTGCTGACCATGGCGAGCACGTCACCCGTGCGGGCGTCGAGCACCACGGCAGCGCCGTTGAGCGGCGTGCTCTCGGGCGTCTCGTCGTTGCCGTGCCAGGGCTGGACCTCCATGAGTCCGAATCCGGGGCTCATGATCGCCTGGATTCGGCCCTGGAGCTGGATGTCGAGGGCGAGCCGGACGTCCCGCCCGGGCACGGGGTCGATGCGGGCGGTTCGGCCGGTGTCGAGGTGGACGATCTCCCGGCCGCGCTCGCCGCGAAGCAGGTGCTCCCACCCGGCCTCGATGCCGGAGCGCCCCGCCCGGTCGCCCGCCCGGTAGCCGCCGAGGTCGTCGTCGGCGTCGAACGGCCGGCGCTCGACGTCCTCCTTCGCCACGTCGCGCATCATGCCGATCACCTGCAGCCCGACGCCCTGGACGGTGATCTCCTTCGGCTCCTCGGCGGCGATTGCTTTGGGCAGGTGGCTGCGGTCCAGGGCGAAGGTCAGCGTCTCCAGCGGATGCACCCGCTGGCGGGGCCGACGGACCTCGACGCCCTGCCAGACGGCCATGGCGGGGTCGGTCCGGCTGCTGGCGATGAAGGTGAGGATGGTCAGCCGGGCGCGGTCGCTGACGTCGCGGACGATCATGTGCGCCTGCTGCTGCTCGGCGATCGGCTGGGCCACCGCGTCGAGGGGCACGGACTCGCCCAGCCGCTCGGCCTCGCGCTGCTGCCAGCGGACGTGGAGATAGCTCGAGAGGCGGTGCACGCGGGTGACGATGCGGTTGCGCTTCTCGTCGATCTCATCGGGGTCGGTGCGGGTGACGCCGGCGAGGGTGTGCCAGAACTCGTCGACGAGGGCGTCGAGCTCTTCCTGCCGCTCGGCGATGAGGGCTTCGCGCTCGGCGGCGGTCAGCTCGGACCAGTCCGCGCGGTGGGCGCGCCGGGCCTGCACCTCGGCCCGCTGCCGGGCCCAGGTGCCGCGGATGAGCTCGTAATCGACGGCGACCTCGTAGCCCGAGCGGTCCTCGGCGAGGACCCGGCCCCGGCGGTCGAGGATGCGGCCGCGGATCGTGGGGATCAGCCGGGTCTGGAGCAGGTTCTCCTGCGCCTCGCGCAGCCGGTCGAGGTGGTCCGGGCCGGTGGTGAGCCGCACCGTCCGCAGGCCGAGCACGGCGGCCACCACCGTCGCCAGCACGCTGAGCAGGAGCAGGCGGCGGTGGAACATGCTCGGGATCATCTGGCGAAGCAGGCGGCGCATGACACTCCCGGACTCACGGCTGACTCGGGCGCACGAAAACCGACGGACCCGGTGGGTCCGACTTCGGGATTATCGGTCCATCCGCCCTTTTGGCTTGCGAATTGCCGGACGATTCAGCCGCCCCGGCCAGCCAGGTGGGCCCGCGCCCGGGCGCGGTCGACCTGGTTCTGCCGGCGGTTAATCGCGTCGTCGCCGCTGGCTGGCTTTTCGAGGGCCTGGCGGAGCTCGGCCTCGGCGTCGCGGCGATCGATGGCGTCGGCGGGCGTCGCCTCGTCGGTGACGATGCTGAGTTCGTTGTCCTTCATCTGGGCAAAGCCGCCGCCGACGAAGAAGGCTCGCGTTTCGCCGCTTTGGAGCTCGATTTCGAGGCTGCCGAAGCCCAGTTTCGCCACCAGCGGGGCGCGCTGGGACTTCAGGCCGATCTGCCCGTCCCAGGCGGGGATGGAGACGTGGCTGACGGGCTCATCGAGCACCTGGCGCTCGGGGGTGACCAGAATGCAGCGGAACGGTTGGGGCACGGGGTTTCTCCTTGGCGTCTTTCGCCAGCGATTCTAAAAGGAGCCGCTCGAGAAGTCCAAGCCCGCTCTCTCAGGAGGCCGTCGCGAGGGCCCGGCGCTCGAGGTGCTGGCGGAGGAAGTCGCCGGTGTGAGAGCCGTCGCAGCCGGCGACGTCCTCGGGCGTGCCGGCGACGACGACCTGTCCGCCGCGATCCCCGCCCTCGGGGCCGAGGTCGATGATCCAGTCCGAGCTTTTGATGACGTCCATGTGGTGCTCGATGATGACGACCGTGTTGTCCTGGTCGGCGAGGCGGTGCAGGACGCTGAGCAGCCGGTCGACGTCCTCGAAGTGCAGCCCGGTCGTGGGCTCGTCGAGGATGTAGAGCGTGTGGCCCTGCGATCGTTTGCCGAGCTCGGTGGCGAGCTTGACCCGCTGGGCCTCGCCGCCCGAGAGGGTCGTGGACGCCTGGCCGAGCTGGACGTAGCTGAGCCCGACGTCGTTGAGGGCGGTCAGCAGCCGCTTGATGTCGGCGAAGTTGTCGAAGAACCCCAGCGCCTCCTCGACGGTCATCTGCAGCACGTCGGCGATCGACTTGCCGCGGTATCGCACCTCCAGCGTCTCGCGGTTGTAGCGGGCGCCGCGGCAGACCTCGCACTCGACGTAGACGTCGGGGAGGAAGTGCATCTCGATCTTCTTCGTGCCCTGGCCCTGGCAGGCTTCGCAGCGGCCGCCCTTGACGTTGAAGCTGAATCTGCCGGGCTTGTAGCCGCGGATCTTCGACTCCTTGGTCCTGGTGTAGAGCTGGCGGATCATGTCGAAGACGCCGGTGTAGGTCGCGGGGTTGGACCGCGGCGTGCGGCCGATGGGCGACTGATCCACCTCGATGATGCGGCCGATCCGCTCGGCGTTTTCGAGCCTGTCGTGATCGCCCGGCTTCTCGCGCGAGCCGAGCAGCGCCCTTCTGGCGGCGCGGACGAGGATCTGGTTCACCAGGGTGCTCTTGCCCGAGCCCGAGACGCCGGTGACGGTGACCAGCCCGCCCAGCGGGAAGGTGGCGTCGATGTTCTGGAGGTTGTTTTCGCGGGCGCCGCGGACGACGAGCCCGTTCTCGTGGTCGAGCTTCCGCCGCTTTTCGGGCAGCGCGATCACCTTCTCGCCGCTGAGGTATTTCGCGGTCAGCGAAGCGCGGTTGGCCATGACCTGGCTCAGCGTACCCTGGGCGACGATCCGGCCGCCGTGCCGGCCGGGGCCGGGGCCGATGTCGACGAGGTAGTCGGCAGCGCGGATGGTGTCCTCGTCGTGCTCGACGACGAGCACGGTGTTGCCGATGTCGGCGAGGTGTCGCAGGGTGTGGATCAGGCGGTCGTTGTCGCGCTGGTGCAGGCCGATGGTGGGCTCGTCGAGCACGTAGCAGCAGCCGACGAGGCCCGAGCCGACCTGCGTGGCGAGGCGGATGCGCTGGCCCTCGCCGCCCGAGAGCGTGCCGGTGGCCCGGCTGAGGTTGAGGTAGCCCAGCCCGACGCTCATCATGAACCCGAGCCGGGCGCGGACCTCCTTGAGGATCGGCTGGGCGATGTGGCTTTCTTCGGTGGTGAGGCGCAACCGATCGAACAGGGCCGTGGCCTGCTCGATGGTGAGCGAGGTCACGTCGTGCATGTTGAGCAGGCGGTGATTCGGGTCGAGGTCGTCCGCGTGGAGGAAGTCCTCGGCCGTGCGCCCGGGCTCGAACCCCGCACCGACCAGCTCGGCCTCGAGCAGCACGTGCA
Source organism: Phycisphaeraceae bacterium (assembly GCA_046540025.1). Taxonomy (GTDB): domain Bacteria; phylum Planctomycetota; class Phycisphaerae; order Phycisphaerales; family Phycisphaeraceae; genus JBKHFW01. The sequence continues at coordinate 37,923 of JBKHFW010000022.1, read as the reverse complement.
GGGCCTCGGTGCGCAGGCGGGCGCCGTGGCAGGTTTCGCACGGCGCTTCGGAGAGGTAGTTGTGCAGGCGCTGCTTGACCCACTCGCTGTCGGTGTTGTCGAAGCGCCGCTGGAGGTTGGGGATGACGCCCTCGAAGTAGCTGCCGTACTTCTTTTCGTCCCGCGGGCTTGTCCCGTCCATGAGGATCCGCTGGACCGGTTTGGGCAGGTCCCTGTAGGGCGTGGTCGGGCTGATGTCGAAGTTGCGGCAGAACTGGCGGATGAGGCGGTTGTAGTAGATATTCATCCGCTTGCCGTTCTTCCGCCAGGCCTCGATTGCCCCTTCGCTGAGGCCGAGGCTGGGGTCGGGGACGATCAGCTCAGCGTCGAACTCGAGGATCGTGCCCAGGCCCGAGCAGCTCGGGCAGGCGCCGTAGGGTGAGTTGAACGAGAACAGCCTTGGCTCGAGATCCTCGAGCGAGCACTCGGGGTGCAGCGGGCAGGCGTACTTTTCGCTGAAAAGGTGATCGGTCCAGCCCGAGTCGGCCGACTTGTCCATCTCGGCGATGACGACGAGTCCGTCGGCGAGCTTGAGGCTCAGCTCGACCGACTCGGCGAGCCGGCCCCGCGCGCCCGAGCCTTCCTCGCCGTCGCGCTCGGGATCGTCGGGGCGGATGACGATGCGGTCCACCACGGCCTCGATCGTGTGGGCCTGGTAGCGGGCCTTCTTCGTGGTGAAGGGGGTGCCCGCTTTGCTCTGGGTGATTTCGCGCAGGTCCATCACTTCGCCGTCGACGCGGGCGCGGACGAAGCCCTGGCGGACCAGGCCCTCGAAGACCTCCTTGTGGTGGCCCTTCTTGCCGCGGATCAGCGGCGCGAGCACCATGAGCTTCGTGCCCTCGTCCATGGCCATGACCTGGTCGACGATCTGCGTCGGCGACTGGCTGGAGATCTCGTGGCCGCAGGTGCGGCCCTTGCTGTCGGTGTGCCAGCAGCGCGGGCTGCCGACGCGGGCGAAGAGCAGGCGCAGGTAGTCGTAGATCTCGGTTGTCGTGGCGACGGTCGAGCGCGGGTTATGCGACGCCGATCGCTGTTCGATGGCGATCGTCGGCGGGAGTCCCTCGATCGACTCGACCTCGGGCTTCTGGAGCTGGTCGAGGAACTGGCGGGCGTAGGCGGAGAGGCTCTCGACGTACTTGCGCTGCCCCTCGGCGTAGATGGTGTCGAACGCGAGGCTGCTCTTGCCCGATCCGGACAGGCCGGTGACGACCACGAGCTGGTCGCGAGGGATGTCGATATCGATGCCCTGGAGATTGTGCTCGCGGGCCTGTCGGATGGAGATCGCGCTTCGAGACGCCATAAGCGGTCAGCCCTGGTTCCGAGGTGGGTTACAGAAGGTAAGAATCATTCATTATAGGCGCGCGGCGGGCGTGCGGTTCGGCCCAATATACAGCAGCCGCCCCGGGGTTCTCCGGAGCGGCTGCGGCTGCTGGTCGAACTGTCGCTGCCGCGCGGGCAGCGGGCCGTCAGAGCGTGGCCGAGGTGTACGGCAGGAGGGCCATGTAGCGGGCCCGCTTGATCGCCTGGGCGAGCAGGCGCTGCTCGCGGGCGCTCAGGCCGGTCTTCTTGCGGCCCTGCATCTTGCCGTTGGGCGTGAGGAACCGGCGAAGGTCGTCCGCTTCCTTGTAGTCGACGAACAGCTTCTCGTTGCTGCTGATCGCGGCGATCTTGGTCTGCCCGCGGCCGCGGCCGAAACGCTTGAACTTGGCCATGAGTCGTATCTCCGTCATGGGTTAACTAGCCCCGGTCGCTAGCCGCCGGGGCGACGGCAATGAGACGAGCATTATAGCTCTCGATGCGATGAATGCCAGTCCGGGCGGTCGCCACGCCCGGAGCGCTTGCCCCGGCTTGCGGGACAGGAGCTGCGGCCCCGCGGGGGCGCCCCCCTACCGGATCGTCGAGGGCGGGGCGTCGCGCTCGCTGAGGGTCCAGGTGACGTCTTCGCCGAGCTTTTCGATAATCCGCTGGCGGTAGGTCGGCAGGTAAGGCCGCTCCGTCTCCGTGTGCCCGGCGAGGAGGATGGCGGTGTTCGCCTGCGTCGCGGCGAGGATGTCGTGGTGGCGCATCTCGCCGGTGAGGTAGGCGTCCAGCGGCCCGGCGTCGGGCAGCATCGACCCGCCGGCGCCGGGACACATGCCCACGCGGCGGATCGGCCCGCCCCGCACCGGCTCGCCAACGTCGAGGTACTTCGCCCCGAGCCGCTCGCGGACGCGCTCGACGAGGGTGTCGAGGTCGATCGGCTCGTCGAGCTCGAGCACTCGGCCGGGCCCGGTGGGCAGCGTGTCGGTCTGGGCGAGCGGGATCAGGTCGAACGCCGGCTCCTCGTAGGGGTGGTGGAACCGCAGGGCCGCGACGACGTCGGCGATCTTCGCTTCCGGCAGGAGCATCTCCATGCGCAGCTCCTCGGCGCGCTCGAACCGTTCGGCCTCGCCGACGGCGGGGCTGGTCGTCTCGTCGCCCCGGAAGGTGCCTTCGCCCGGCGTGGAGAAGGAGCACTCGCTGTAGTGGCCGATCTGCCCCGCCCCGGCGTCGGACAGCCGCTTGCGCAGGTTGTCGGCCTCGCCCGGCGGGACGAAGACGACCAGCTTGTAGCTGCGGCTGCCGGCGGTGGGCTTGATCGGGCGGAGCGTGCCTTCGCCGATGCCGGCCGCGAGCCAGTCGTTGACGCCGCCCTCGGCCGCGTCCAGCGCGGTGTGCGGGCTGTAGATGGCGATGCCCGCCCGCGCCGCCCGCAGCACGATGCGCTGCTTCCCGTCGCGGTCGGTCAGGGCGCTCAGCGGCTTGAAGATCGGCGGATGGTAGGCGACGACGAGGTCCGCCCCCTGCTCGATCGCTTCTTCCAGCACCGGCTCGGTGAGGTCGATGCAGATCATCGCCCGGTCCACGTCGTGACCCTTCCAGCCGACCTGGAGCCCGACGCTGTCCCACGGCTCGGCCAGGTGCTCCGGCGCGAGCTCCCGCAGTACGCTTGTGATGCTTTCGAGGTCCATGCCAGCAGGATAGGCCATCGCAGGCGGTCATCCAAGGCGGGGCGCGTGCCATCTGGACTGCCCGGAGCGCCGTGATTCGTGAGACACCACCTAACGACCCCGTGCCGGCTCCCCCTCGTGGCGGGGCTGGCGCTGCGTTTGGGTCGCCGGCTCCGTCTGGCCGTTGCCTTCGGGGCTGGGCGCGCCGGCCGAAGCGGGCTCGATGGCGGCTTCGTGGCCGCCGGTGATGCCGAGCAGGTCGTGGATGTCCTCGAGGATCATGTAGAGCGAGGGCACGAGCAGGAGGGTGATTGCGGTGGCGAAGAGCACGCCGAAGCCGAGGCTGATGGCCATGGGGATGAGGAACCGGGCCTGGAGGCTGGTTTCGAGGATCATGGGCATCAGGCCGAAGAAGGTCGTCAGCGTGGTGAGCAGGATCGGGCGGAACCGCCGGACGCCCGAATCGCGGATGACCTGGGTGAGGCCGACGCCTTCGCGTCTTTCGCGGTTGATCAGGTCGATCATGATCAGCGAGTCGTTGACCACGACGCCGGTGAGGGCGACCGCCCCGAACGCGGAGAGCAGGGAGAGGTTGTAGCCCATGATCACGTGGCCGATGACGGCGCCGACGAGCCCGAAGGGAATCGCCGACATGATGATCAGCGGCTGGGTATAGCTGCGGAACTGGATCGCCAGCAGCACGAAGATGGCTGCGAGCGCGATGAGGAAGTTCAGTCCGAGGCTGTTGAGTGACTCGTTCTGCTCGCGCTGCTCGCCCTCGAAGCTGTAGCTGAGCCCGGGGTACTGCGAAGCGATTTCGGGCAGGACCGACTGGCGCAGACTGGTGTTGATCGCGTTGGCGTCGGCGGTCCGGGTGTCGACGTCGGCGGTCACCTTGACCACACGCATGCGGTCCGTGCGGTCCATGGCGGCGTAGCCCCGGCCGAGCTCGACCTCGGCGATGGTGCTGAACGGCACCTGTCGGCCGTCGGGCAGGCGGATGCGCATGCGCTCGATGTCCGCGAGGCTGCGGCGCTCCTGCTCGGGGTAGCGGAGCATGACCTTGACCTCGTCCTGGCCGCGCTGGATGCGCTGGATCTCCGCACCGTAGAAGCCCTGCCGCACCTGGCGGGCGAGGTCTTCCTCGGTGACGCCGAGGTTGCGGGCCTGAGGGCTGAGCTCGAGCTGGAGCTCGAGCTTGCCCGGCTCGAAGCTGTCGGTGATGTCGCTGACTCCGGTGTAGCGGGCGACTGCCTTTTTGAGGTCTTCCGAGGCGGCGACGAGCTGGTCGAAGTCGCGATGAGCGAGCTCGACGTGGACCGGGCTGCCGCTGGAGAAGAACGAGGAGATGAACGTCAGTTCCGAGACGCCGGGGATGTCCCCGACGCGTTCGCGCCAGCGGTCGGCAAACTCGGTGGAGGCGAAGTCGCGCTCTTCGCCCGAGAGCAGCTCGACGTTGATCTCGGCAAGGTTGGAGTCGCCCGTGCCGCCGGCGGTGCCGCTGATGTGCCCGCCCTGAACCATGCCCGAGAACGGCTGTTCACCGAGCGTGGTCGCCATGTGGCGGACGGCGATGTCGTGGTCGGGGTGTTCGGCTGCCAGCTCCCGGCCGACCTCGGCGGCGGCGTTTTCCAGCCGGGCGACGACCGCTTCGGTCTCCTCCAGCGGCGTGCCCTGGGGCATGGTGAGCACGGCGACGACGTTGTCGGCGTCGACGTCGGGAAAGAAGACGAACTTGAGGTGCCCGCCCGCCACCGCGCCGACCACGACCAGGAACGCCGCCACGCTGGTGGCGAGGGTCAAGTAGCGGTAGCGCACCGCCTTTTTGAGCGTGCGGAGGTAGGGGCCTTCGATGAATCGCTGCAGGCTATCGCGGAGTCGCTTCTGGAGTCGTCCGATTCGGCCGGGCTCGCCCTGCTTCCACCGGCCCGAAAGGTGGGCGGGGAGAATCAGCAGCGCCTCGACCAGTGAGAACGCCAGCACGCTGATGACCACCAGCGGCACGGTGCGCATCACCTTGCCCATCTCGCCGGCGGTGAACAGCATGGGGACGAACGCGGCGATGGTCGTCAGCACGGCGATGGTCACCGGGACGGCCATCTCGCGCACGCCCTGGACGGCGGCGGCGAGCGGCCCGAGCCCGCGCTGGCGCAGGGCGTAGATGTTCTCGCCGACGACGATCGCGTCGTCCACGACGATGCCGAGGACGATGATCAGCGCGAACAGGGAGATCATGTTGATGGTCACGCCCAGCATCGGCAGCAGGAAGAAGGCGCCGAAGAAGGAGATGGGAATGCCCATCGTGGTCCACATCGCCAGGCGGAGGTCGAGAAACGCGGCGAGGCAGAGGAACACCAGCGCCAGGCCGATCGCCGCGTTGCGCACCAGCAGGTTGATGCGCGACTCGAGGTACTCCGAGCGGTCGAACCACGGCGCGAGCGAGATGCCGCGGTCTTCGAGCCGATCCTGGTTTTGCTCGATGTAGTCGTAGACGGTGCCGGCGACGTCGAGCGCGCCCTGGTCGCCGACGCGGAAGACGTTGACCATCAGCGCCGGCTTGCCGTCGAAGCGGGCGGCGACGTCGGTGGCCTCGAAGCCGTCGTAGACGGTGGCGATGTCGCCGAGGCGGATGGTCGTGCCGCTGTTGGTGGTGATGACGGGGATGCGCTCGAACTCCCGGCCGGTGTAGCGCTGGCTCTTCGTGCGGATGAGGACTTCGCCGCCTCGGGTTTCCAGCGACCCGCCGGGCAGGTCGAGCGACGCCTGGCGGACGATCCGGGCGAGCTCGTCGAAGCTCAGGCCGTAGCGGCGCAGGGCGGGCTCGGAGATCTCGATGGAGATTTCGTACGGCCGAACGCCGGCGATCTCGACCTGGCTGATGTTGGGCTTGGCGGCGAGGTCGTCGCGCACCTGCTGGCCGAGCACCTTGAGGGTTTTTTCGGATACGTCGCCGTACACCGCGACGGTGACCACCTGGATGCGGTTGGTCACCTCGGTGATGACCGGTTCCTCGGCATGCTCGGGGAAGGTGTCGATGCGGTCGACCTCGGACTTGATGTCGTCGAGCGCCTTCGGGTGGTCGGCGGACTCCTCGAGCTCGGCCATGACCGTGCCGATGCCTTCGCTGGCGACGCTGCGCAGCCGCTCGATGCCCTCGACGCCTTCGACGGCCTCCTCGACGCGGACCACGACGCCCTCCTCGACCTCGGAAGGCGAGGCGCCGGGGTACGGCACGCGCACAGTGACCATGTCGGCGGAGAGCTCGGGGAACACCTCCACCTGCATCCGCCACAGCGACAGCGCGCCGGTCAGCAGCACGAAAATCATCAGCAGGTTCGACGCGACGCGGTTTCGCGCGAACCACGCCAGGGGGCCGTGGCTGGTGTCGACCCGGGGGTGATCGGCTTTACTCATGGCGGCTGCCCTCCCGTGCGATCGAGGGCGCGGGGCCGTTCAGGCTCGCCTGGCGCTCGTCGGGCAGGCTCACGCGGACGGGCATGCCCTCGGCGACGGCGTCGAGATTGCTGGTGACGACGATCTGCCCCGGCTCGAGTCCGCCGCTGACGAAGGCCTGCTCCGAGTCGAGCCAGGCGATCTCCACCGGCTGAACGTGGAGCCGGCTGTCCTCGTCCACGGTCCATACCTCGCCGCCCTCGCGCAGGGCGTGGCGGGGGATGGGCAGGACGCCCTCGAGCTCCCGGCCGCGGATGGCGACGTCGACGAACATGCCCGGCAGAAGCGGGGTTTCGCCGGCGTCGGGGGCGGGCACGGCGACGACGACGGTGGCCATGCGGGTGGTGGGGTCGATCTGCCCTTCCATGCGCACGACCCGGCCGCGCCAGACCTGGTTGCTGCCGGCGAAGCGGGTGGTGACCTCGGCCTCGGCGCCCCGGTCGGGGCCGACCGCGAACCACCGAAGCTCCTGGTCCTCCAGCGGCACGGGCACCTCGAGGCGGTCGGTGGCGTACACCGTCGCGACCGGCTGGCCGGAGACGATGTGCTGGCCGAGCCCGACGTCCTCGCTGAGCACCCGGCCGGCGAAGGGGAGGCTGATTTCGGTGCGGTCGAGCTCCAGCTCGGCGAGATCGGCGGCGGTGCGGGCCCGCTCGAGCGCGGCGGCGGCGGACGTGCGGCGGGCGCGGGCGGCCTCCAGTGACGCCTCGGCCTGCTGGAGGGCGATCGCGGCGCGCTTCATTTCCCGCTCGGTCGCGGCGTCGCGATCGAAGAGCTCTCGCAGCCGGTCGGCATCCTCCCGGCGGTCGGCGACCTGGGCCTCGGCGGCGGCGATGTCGGCCTCGGCGGCCTCGAGGCTCGCGGCCGCCTCGGCGACCTGGTCCTGTGCCTGCTCGAGGCGCAGACGGTAGTCGCGGGGGTCGATCCGGATCAGTGTCTCGCCGGCCTCGAAGGTGCCGCCGGCGACGAAGCGCGGGTCGAGCTCGACGATCTGGCCGCCCACCTGCGGGATGACGCTGACCTGGGTGTGGGCCTCGGCGGTGCCGTGGCCCCGGATGACGACCTCGGCGGTCTCGGTGGCGGCCCGGCTGGCGCGGACGGCGGGCGCGGCGACCTCGCGCGGCTCCTGCGCGGCCTTGTCCCGGGTGAGGGTGAGCGCCGCGGCGAGTCCGCCGCCGACTGCGAGCACGAGCAGCACGGCGGCGATCTGCCAGAGCCTGGTTTTCGTCTTTGCCGTCATCGATCTCTCCGCAAGTTCCGCCGAGCCGCCCCGAGCGGCCCGGCCTGTCGGTCTCTGATGCTTTTCAACGGGGCGTTGGTTCAGTCCTGGTGGGTTGCGATCCCGCGGACGCCGGCGATGGAGAAGCGGACGACGTGGTCGACCGCCTGCTCGAGGTCGAGGACCGGCCAGCGGTGGTCGCCTTCGCTGCTGACGAGCATCTGGCGGACCTGCAGGATGTGGATGAGCTGAGCGACGAAGCTGTGCACGCACAGCTCGGCCTGGGTGGGGGTCAGCTCGGGGGCCACCTGCTGGAGCGCTTCGCGCAGCGCCTGTTGGACCGGCCGAATCGCCTCGCGGATGAACAGGTCGCGCGGCAGCCTGGGGTCGGTCATTTCCCGCATGAGCAGTTGCATGAGCCGGCGTCCGCTGCTTTCGCTGAGCACGGGCTCGACGAAGACGTTGGCGAAGGCGGTCAGCAGCCGCTCGAGGTTCACGTCGCCCTCCTCGCCGGCCATCACCCGGCGGATCTTCCGCAGCCGCTGCTGACGCACGATGCGGAGCCGACGGAGATACACCTGCTGGTAGAGCGCATCCTTGCCGCCGAAGTGGTAGTTCACGGCGGCGATGTTGCAGCCCGCCTCGGCGGTGAGGTCGCGGATGGAGGTGCCGGCGTAGCCGCTCTCGGCGAACAGCCGCTCGGCGGCGTCCAGCAAACGCTCGCGGGTCGGGTCCTGCCCGGTGGACAGGTCGGTCTGGGGGGCGTGGGATGCCATGTCAATCATTAGTTTAAAACGCACGTTTGAGAGGTCAAGCCTGTCGCCGTGACTTTTTCCCCTCGTTTCCGCATCCCCCGACGGGTGCGCGGGATAGGGCCTAGTATGAGCGGGCGGGGTGATGGCGATCGCGGGAGGTGCTTCATGGCTGAGTTGACCGACGAGAGGCGGCAGGCAATCTATCGCGCGTTTCGCGAGCAGGTGAACATGACGCCGAAGGAGCTCGAGGCGTGGCTGGCGACGGAGCAATCGCAGCGCGTCGGCCAGAATGCGGGCGACGGCGAGAGCATCGGGCATAAGTCGGGTCGGCGGATCGTGGCGATCAAGCGGAAAAAGAAGGCCGAGCTGACCGGCGACGACTACGCGCACATGAACAAGGTGGTCGGGTATGTCCGCCGACACCGCAAGCAGGGGCCGAGCAAGTCGGACGTGGAGACGTCGCGCTGGCGGTATTCGCTGATGAACTGGGGGCACGACCCGCTGAAAGAGGCGTGACGGCGGTTGCGGCGAAACGCGGCGGCCTCTCGTGCCGGCGGCTGCCCTGCCGAAGCTGAAACTCGATTTCAGGCGCAACTGCGGCGCGAACCGGTACTTGGAATCATCCAGCTACATCCTTCCTCGAATTGTTCTAAATCGCAGTTGAAATCGCACCCGGATCGTCCTATTTTATTGATGATCGTGACGAGCAAGGAGATGCGGTGCGAATGTTCGGCCTCAGCCGCAAAAGCGACTATGCGATCGTCGCTCTCGCCCGTTTGGCGCGGGGCGGCTGGCCTCCCCGGCGCCTCAGCGCCAGGGAGATCGCCGAGGCCGACGACCTGCCGCTGGCGCTTTTGAGCGGCCTGCTTCAGCAGCTCCAGCATGCTGAACTCGTCTCCGCCCGGCGAGGCGTCGGCGGGGGCTATTGCCTGGCGGTACCGCCCGACGAGATCCGCCTCGCCGAGGTGATTCGTGCCGTCGAGGGCTCGGAGCCGGTCCGGCTCGCCGCCTGCTGCGGACCGCAGGAGGAGGACGAGCCCGGCGGCTGCCGGATCGAGGCAAGGTGCCCGATCACCCTCGCCATCCAGCGCCTCAATCGGCGGCTTGGGGGGCTGCTCGAGCAGACGACCCTGCAGGAGCTGCTCGCCGCCGAGCCCGCCTCGACCCGGTGACCGGGGACCGAAGCAGAAAAGACACCCACACGGAGTGATCGATGTCGACCGAAACGCAGCAGATCGAGCAGATGGCCTCGCGGGAGTACAAGTACGGCTTCGTGACCGATATCGAAGCCGACAGCGCCCCTCCCGGCCTGAACGAGGACATCGTCCGCTTCATCTCCGCCAAGAAGGAAGAGCCCGAATGGATGCTCGAGTGGCGCCTCAAGGCGTACCGCCACTGGCGGCAGATGAACGAGCCGGACTGGTCCTTCATGCCCTACGGCTACGGGCCGGTGAACTTCGACGAACTCGTCTACTACTCGGCTCCCAAACAGAAGACGAAGCCCAAGAGCCTGGACGAGGTCGATCCCGCCCTGCTCGAGACGTATGAGAAGCTCGGGATTCCGCTCGAGGAGCAGAAGGTGCTCGCCGGCGTGGAGGGCGCGGCCCAGGTGGCGGTGGACGCCGTGTTCGACTCCGTCTCCGTGCACACGACCTTCAAGGAGAAGCTCGCCGAGGCGGGCGTCATCTTCTGCCCCATCAGCGAGGCGGTGCGGGAGCATCCCGAGCTGGTCAAGAAGTACCTCGGCTCGGTCGTGCCCTACAGCGACAACTTCTTCGCCACGCTCAACTCGGCCGTGTTCAGCGACGGCAGCTTCGTGTACGTTCCCGAGGGCGTGCGCTGCCCGATGGAGCTGAGCACCTACTTCCGCATCAACGCGGAGAACACCGGCCAGTTCGAGCGCACGCTGATCATCGCCGAGGCGGGCGCCGAGGTGAGCTACCTCGAGGGTTGCACCGCGCCGCAGCGCGACGAGAACCAGCTCCACGCCGCGGTGGTCGAGCTCGTGGCCCATAAGGACGCCCGGATCAAGTACTCGACCGTGCAGAACTGGTATCCCGGCGACGAGGAAGGCCGGGGCGGGATTTACAACTTCGTCACCAAGCGCGGCGCCTGCCGGGGCGAGAACAGCCACATCTCTTGGACGCAGGTGGAGACCGGCTCGGCCGCGACGTGGAAGTACCCTTCCTGCATCCTGCAGGGGGACAACTCGGTCGGCGAGTTCTACAGCGTCGCCCTGACCCGCGGCAAGCAGCAGGCGGACACGGGCACGAAGATGATCCACATCGGTAAGAACACCCGAAGCACGATCATCAGCAAGGGCATCAGTGCCGGGCGGGGGCACAACTCCTACCGCGGCCTGGTGCAGGTCAACAAGAAGGCCGAGAACGCACGCAGCTTCACCCAGTGCGACTCGATGCTCATCGGCGACAAGTGCGGCGCCCACACGTTTCCCTACATCGACGTGCGGAACCCCACCGCGAAGATCGAGCACGAGGCGACGACCTCCAAGATCGGCGAAGACCAGCTCTTCTACTGCCAGCAGCGCGGCATGGACGAGGAGGAGGCGGTCTCGCTGATCGTCAACGGCTTCTGCAAGGAGGTCTTCAAGGAGCTGCCCATGGAGTTCGCCGTCGAGGCGACCAAGCTGCTCAGCGTGAGCCTGGAAGGCAGCGTGGGCTAAGAGAGGGCCAAGGGCCCAGGGCCTGGGGCCTTGGGGCTGATATCTGAGATTGACAGACGCCAGACACCAGGCGCTAAAGAAACGAGTGAAAGACAATGGCTGAACCGATTCTCGAGATCCGGAACCTGCACGCCACGATCGAAGGCAAGCCCATCCTCAAGGGGCTGGACCTGACGATCCATCCCGGCGAGGTGCATTCGATCATGGGCCCCAACGGCTCGGGTAAGAGCACGCTGGCGCAGGTGCTCGCCGGGCACGAGGCATTCGAGGTGACCGAGGGCGAGGTCCGCTTTCGTGGCCAGGACCTGCTCGAACTGGAGGCCGACGAGCGGGCCCGCGAGGGGCTGTTCCTCGCTTTCCAGTACCCGGTGGAGATCCCCGGCGTGAGCACGATGCAGTTCCTCAAGGCGGCGCTCAACGCCAAGCGGCGCCAGCAGGGCCTGGACGAGATCAAGCCGGTGGACTTCCTCAAGCTGGTGCGCGAGAAGGCGAAGCTGGTCGAACTCCGCGACGACCTGCTCAAGCGCTCCGTCAACGAGGGTTTCTCCGGCGGCGAGAAGAAGCGGCACGAGGTGTTCCAGATGGCGCTCTTCGAGCCGGCGCTGGGCATCCTCGACGAGACCGATTCGGGCCTGGACATCGACGCGCTGCGCATCGTCGCCAACGGCGTCAACGCGATGCGCGACGAGCAGCGGTCGTTTCTGGTCATCACCCATTATCAGCGGCTGCTGAACTACATCGTCCCCGACGTGGTCCACGTGCTTGTGGACGGCAAGGTGGTCAAGACCGGCGGCAAGGAACTGGCCCTCGAACTCGAGGAGCAGGGCTACGTCGGCATGGATCAGCCGCAGCCCGCGAGCGCCGGCTGAGCGAGCGGCGACGCCCGCGTTTGACGCAGTAATGGAGAAGAAAGACCAGACATGAGCACCGCTGCCACCACCACGACGACCCCCGCCGACCAGGCGGAGCGCTTCGCCCGGATCGCCCGCGATCGGCTCGAGCAGCGCCCGGACGCCCTCCGCGAGGTGCGCGAGCAGGCGATCGAGCGTTTTCTCGACCTCGGCCTGCCCACCCGCCGCGACGAGGAGTGGCGGGCGAGCGATCCCCGGCCGATCACGCAGACCCCCTACCGCGAGCCGCGCATCGGCGACGTTTCGGCTGAGCAGGTCGAAGGCTTCGCCATCCCCGATCTGGACGCTCACACGCTCGTCTTCGTCGACGGTGCCTGGTCGGCGGAGCGCTCCGACCTCGGCAGCCTGCCCGAAGGCGTGACCGTCGAGCCCTTGAGCGAAGCGATCGGGAAGCGCGGCGAGGAGCTCGCCCGCTGGTTCGCCGCGGAGGGGGAGCCGTCGAGCAAGGCGCTGACGGCCGTGAACGCGGCGCTCGCTGAGGACGGCGTGTTCGTCTGCGTCGAGGACGGCGCGAAGCTGGACAGGCCGCTTCGCCTGCTCAGCATCGCCACGGACAGCAACGCCGACGAGCCGCCCATGGTGCATTCGCGGAACATCATCATCGCCGGCCGGGGCGCCGAGGCGACGGTGATCGAGCAGTACGTGAGCCTGACCGACGGCGTTTACTGGAACAATGTGGTGACGCAAATCGAGGCGGGCGACGGCGGCCGGGTCGATCACTACCTGATCGAGCAGGAAAGCCCCGCCGCCTGCCAGGTTTCCACGCTGGTGACCGAACAGGGCAGGCAGAGCGACGTGCGCTCGCACACGGCCCTGTTCGGCGGCAAGCTCGTGCGGAACCACGTCAACCCCCGGCTGAACGGCGAGTTCGCCCACGGCCTGGTCAACGGGCTCTACGTCGGCTCGGAGCGTCAGCAGTTCGACAACATCATGCGGGTCGAGCACAACAGCACCGACGGCGACAGCCGGCAGTTCTACAAGGGCGTGCTGCGCGATCGCGCCCACGCCGTGTTCGCCGGGCGGATCCGCGTGGAGAAGGGTGCGCAGAAGACCGACGCCAAGCAGACCAATGCCAACCTGCTGCTTTCGGAGAATGCCGAGGCGCTCGCCAAGCCGCAGCTCGAGATCTACGCCGACGACGTCAAGTGCACCCACGGCGCGACGATCGGCGAGATCGACGAGGAGGCGGTGTTCTACCTCATGGCCCGCGGTGTGGAGAAGCACACCGCCCGGGGGCTGATGGTGTACGCCTTCGCGGCCGAGAGCCTGGAGCGGATGGACCTCGAGCCGGTGCGGAAGATGCTGGCGAAGATGCTCGTCCGCCGCCTGCCGGAGGGTGAGAAGCTCGAAACGCTGGTGGGATGACGACCGCCGACTGAAGGCGATAGTATGAACCCCATGACCACGACCTCCGACACGGCCACGAGCGCCTACGACGTCGAGCGCGTGCGCGAGCAGTTCCCCATTCTCTCGCGGCAGGTGCACGGCAAGCCGCTGGTGTATCTCGACAACGCCGCGACGACGCAGAAGCCGCGCCAGGTGATCGACGCGGTGGCGGACTACTACCGCCAGACCAACGCCAACGTCCACCGCGGCGTGCACGCCCTGAGCGGCGAGGCGACGACCGTTTACGAGAATGCCCGGGACCGCGTGGCGCAGTTTCTGGGCAGCCCCAGCCGGGAGCAGATCGTCTTTACCCGCGGCACGACCGAGGCGATCAACCTCGTCGCCCAGTCGTGGGCTCGGCGGGTGCTCGGCGAAGGTGACGAAATCCTGCTCTCGCAGATGGAGCACCACAGCAACATCGTCCCCTGGCAGCTCGTGGCCGAGCAGGCCGGGGCGGTGGTCAAGGTCATCCCGATCAACGACCGCGGCGAACTGGACATGGCTGCGTTCGAAGAGCGGCTGAGCGAGCGCACGCGGATCGTCGGCGTGGTGCACGTGTCCAACGCGCTGGGCACGGTGAACCCAGTCGAGACAATCATCGAAAAGACCCACGCAGCCGGGGCGAAGGTGCTCGTCGACGCGGCGCAGAGTGTGCCGCATCTCGGCGTGGACGTTCAGGCCATGGACTGCGACTTCCTTGCCATGAGCGGGCACAAGGTGTTCGGCCCGACCGGCATCGGGGCACTGTACGCGAAGAAAGAGCTGCTCGACGCCATGCCGCCCTACCAGGGCGGCGGCGACATGATCAAGGACGTGACCTTCGAGAAGACGGTCTACGCCGAGCCGCCCTACCGCTTCGAGGCGGGCACGCCCAACGTGGCCGGCGCGATCGGCCTCGCCGCGGCGCTGGAGTGGGTGGACGCGGTCGGGCTCGACGCGATCGCGGCCCACGAGCGGCAGGTGCTCGATTACGCGACGCAGGTGCTCAGCGGCGTGAAGGGCCTGCGGATCATCGGCACGGCGGAGCACAAGGCGGCGGTCGTGTCGTTCGTGCTCGAGTTCGCCCATCCGCTCGACGCGGGCACGATTCTCGACCGCCTCGGCGTGGCGGTGCGCACCGGGCACCACTGCGCCCAGCCGGTGATGGACCGGTTCGAGGTGTCCGCGACCGTCCGGGCTTCGCTCGGGCCCTACAATACCCGCGCAGAGATCGACACCCTCGCCGCGGGACTGGAGAAGGTGCGGCAGTTCGTCTGACGCTCCCGCCGCCGCGGCCCCGAGCGAACCGAAGCCCGAAAGAAGTGCCTGGAATGAACGAAGTCGAACACAACCCGCAGGCGGCCGAGCTGGTCGATACCTTCGAGCTCCTCGATGGCTGGGAGGACCGCTACCAGTTCATCATCGACCTCGGCAAGGAGCTCGAGCCGCTTTCGGAGGCCGAGAAGACGGAAGCCAACCGCGTCTACGGCTGCCAGTCCACCGTGCACCTCGTGCCCGAAGTGACAGACGGCGGCGAGGCGATCGAGTTTCGCGCCGAGTCGGACGCGGCGATCGTCAACGGCCTGATCGCGATCCTGCGGCGGGTCTACCACGGCCGCACGCCCGAGGAGATCCTCGGGTTCGACATCGAGGGCTTTCTCCACCAGCTCGGGCTGGACGAGCACCTGAGTCCGACGCGGCGCAACGGTCTGTTCGAAATGGACAAGCGCATCCGCGGCATCGCCCGGGCCGCCCACGAGGGCTGATCTGCCGCGATCGGGGGAGAGATTGGAGGCGAAGGAAATGCCCAACACCGAATTCCGTATTGGTGGTGATCCCGTGCCTGACATGAACCAGCCCGACCAGCCCGACCGCGCCCCGAGCGAGGGCGAAGACCAGAGCTCCGACCAGCCGCAGACGCTGGAGGAGAAGATCGTCGCCGCGATGCGCGAGGTGTACGACCCCGAGATCCCGCTGAACATCTACGATCTGGGCCTGATCTACGACGTCGACATCGACGACGAGAAGAACGTTCACATTACGATGACCCTCACCTCCCCCGCCTGCCCCGTCGCGGGCGAGCTGCCCGGCGAGGTGCGCGAGTCGGTCGAGCGCGTGGAGGAGACGAACAAGGTCACCATCGAGCTCACCTTCGACCCGCCCTGGTCGCCCGAACTGCTCTCCGACGAGGCGAAGCTGACGCTGGGGCTACTGTAGGCCAGTGCAACTGAGGATGCCGATGGCGCTGACGCGACAGGAACTCATGCGTCGCCTCATGGCCGAGCACCGGATCCGTAGCGTCTCGGACTACGCGGAACAGATTGTTGCGGACGCACTCGCAGGTCACCGGGAGGCGAACGCGGTCAACCCCGGCTATGACCTGATCGCTCCGCACTATGGACGAGTCGAAGTCAAGTTCCGTCAACTGCCGGCGGATGGCCGACTCGAAGAGCGTTGTACCCTGAGCGACGCCAAGGAGAGTGGTTTCGACGATTTGGCGGTGATCATCTTTGAGCCTGACTTCTGCGTCAAAGGTGCGGTGCTTGTGCCTTACGCGGAAGCGTGGGATTTCGTCAGAACCAGCAACTACAACCGCATCAGCTACGGTCAGGCCTGTGGCTGTGATGGGGCGGTGGATATCACCGCCGAAGTATCATCCGCGGCGCAGAGATAAGGGTGAACCATCCTCCCTCTCCGCACCTGGGCCTGCCGGTCGCTAGGGGGCGGCCTGAGCGATCCGCGGCGGCGCTGCGCTTGCCCCGGCTTGAGCGCGCGCACGAAAAGCGCCACGGCCTCTCGACCGTGGCGCTGAGCGTTTTCTTCAGATTCTCGTCATCCGCCGATCAGATCCTCTTCGCGACCGCGACGCCGTGGACGACGGCGGCGATGCGGACGGCTTCGTGGATCTCTTCTTCGGTCATCTCGCCCTTGCGGAGCTTGCTCTCGTGGGCGTTGATGCACATCTGGCAGCCGCTCAGGACGGCGGCGGCCATGGCGAAGAGCTCGAAGGTCGTCGCGTCGGTCGCGGGCTGGCCCATCCGCTGCATGCGCAGGCGGGGGGCGACCTGGTTGTAGTTGCTGTTGCTCACCAGGTGGCGGAAGCGGTAGTACATCGTGTTCATGCCCATCAGCGCGGCGGCGGCTCGGGCGTCCTCGATGACCGCGTCGTCAATGCCGGCTTCTTTCGCATCGCCCAGCACGGCGTCGATCAGCTCGGCGTCGCGGACGAAGTACGCCGAGGCGAGCGCCACGCCCCAGGTCTGCTCGGGGGTGAGCTTGTCGGCCTGGAGCACGCTCTGAAGGTTCAGGCGCAGGTCCCTGGCGACCTCGGGCAGCTCGTCACGCAAAGCGTCGAGATTGTTCATCGTCACGGGCATCGGGGGAGTCCTCCTCTGGCTGCGGTGGTGGTGGTTCAGGGCGCCGGGGCAGCCGCGGACGGACCGGAGGGGGCCATCCGCGGCCCTTGGCGCGGCCTGCATGTCGGGAGAAAAGCGTGCGGTGGAAAGCTGGCGGGGGCGACGCGATCACCCCCGCCAGTCTGCGAGAGAGCCGCGGCTCAGACCTCCAGGTACGGGTCGCCCGCCTGCCAGTTGCAGGGGCAGAGCTCGTCGGACTGCACGGCGTCGATCACGCGGATCGCCTCGTCGACGCTGCGGCCGACGCTGAGGTTGTTCACGCTCGCCCACTGGATGGTGCCCTCGGGGTCGACCAGGTAGGTCGCCCGCAAGCAGACGTCCTCCTCGGGATCGAGGATGCCCAGCTCACGCGAGAGCTTCTGCGCCGCGATGAGCGGGTACGGCAGGTCACGCAGATCCTCGTGGTCCTTCCGCCAGGCCTGGTGGCTGTGCTCGTTGTCGGTGCTGCCGCCGATGACGACGGTGTCGCGGTCCTGGAAGTCCTTGATGCGGTTGCCGAACTCAACGAGCTCGGTCGGGCAGACGAAGGTGAAGTCCTTCGGATAGAAGATAAAGAGCTTCCACTTGCCCTCCCAGGTGCCCATGTTGACGTCGACGAGATCTTCAGGCTCCAGACCGGTGCACGCCTTGGCCTTGAATTCCGGGAACTGCTGACCCACGGTAAGCATGGTGAATCTCCTTCGCTTGCGGTTGCAGGCTCAATGAAAAAAGTTCGTGTGGTTATGTCCGAACGGCCCCTCGGGATCCCCCCGAGGCCGCCTTCGACTGCGGCATAGATTAGAACACTTCTAGCCTGCTGTCAACCGACCTGGAGAGCTTTTGACGGGTTTTTTGAGAATGCTTCTATTGTGGTATCCGGGCGCCCACCTCCGGCGACCCCCGGCCAGGCCCTCCGGGGACACGATTCCCGCCGAAACTCCAGGATCGGTGACGGCAGCAGTGGCCTTCCGGGCAGCACCTGCCGCTCCGCCGGGGGGAGATGGCAGGCGGGCCGCAGGTCGCGGTCACCGCAGAAGCTGGTCCGCTCCCGCGCCGGGGTGCCCACCGCGACGATGACACGAAAAGAAGTGGCGATGGCTGCCGCGCAGCATCCCGTTCAAGGTGCTGTGTGAACGGGCCCAAGGGCTGAGGCAGTGTGCACAGCAGCCTTCAGTTCACGCCTGACCTGCCTGCTCAGGGTGATCAATCGGGCGGAATCACCCCGCCCCGGCCGGCACCGGCTCGGCCTCCGCCTCGGCGCCGGCCTCGGCCCCTTCGAGCTGCTCTTCCAGCACGCCGCGCACCTTGGGCCAGAGCAGCACGGCCTCGACCGCCATCCATAGCTCGAGCACGAGCGTCGCGACGGCAATTACGATCAAGACCCAGTTCGGGGACGCGCCGCCGCTCGGGTTCACCCATTCGGGAAGCTGCACCAGCATCGCCCACGCCGGCATGACCAGCATGAACACCAGCGGGATCGCGAGGAACCAGACGGGCTTCTTCCGCCGCCAGAGATAGAAGGCGATCACCAGGAACGCCAGGCCGGCGAGAAGCTGGTTGGTCGCGCCGAACATCGGCCAGAGGATCATCCCGCCCGAGCCGGCCGAGGCGAGCGTCCACGCCGCCCCCGGCGCGGGCAGGGCCGCCATCGCCCCGGCGATCGCGATCGCAAAGATCGTCGCCGCGTGCTTGCCCGTCAGCCAGCGGGCCGGGTTCAGCGGCGACAGGGTCGCCAGCCGCTCCTGCCGGGACGGGGCACTGTCCGAGATCTCCTCGCCGCACTCGGGGCAGCTTCCGCTGACGTTGCCCTCGAGGTCATATCCGCACGCCCGGCACATCCGGTCGGGCAGCCCGGGCAGGAAGGTCGCTGCGAGTTCCTGCACGACATACCGCTGGAGCCGGCAGGCGGTGTCGAGCGTCGTGCCCGCGAACGAGGCGACGAGCACGCCCATCAGCGCCACGGCCACGCCGAGCGGGATGTCGAAGGAGCGCAGCAGGTTCGCCGCGCCGTCGACGAACGCGCCGACCTTGGCGCCCAGCGAGCCGGCGGCGGTCCAGGACTGGTAGCGGGTGTTGAAAGCCGACGCGCCGGTCAGGCGGACGTCGCGCACCGGCCGCTCGCCCGGCACGAGCCGCGCCGGACCCACCCACACACCGTACTCCGCTTCGTGGTAGATCTCGTCCGGGCCGATCGGGCTCATCGCGGAATTCAGCCCGCCGCTGCCGATGACGACGTCAGCGGGGTTGGTGAAGTCGCTCTCGTCGAGCTCGCTCGCATGCACGTCGCCCGGCCGGAGCGTGCCGACGTGGCACTGCTCGCCCTCGGCGTCAACGAACTCCGCCACCCCGTCTCTAAATCCCGCCGAGGGCAGCCCGGTTGCATCGACCGTCGATTCGCCCGGGGTCGGACTACCCAGCCCCAGCCCCGCCACGCAGGCGAGGATCACCAGCACGGCGAGGAAGCCCTCCATCAGCATCGCCCCGTAGCCGACGAACCGGGCGTCGGGCTCCTCGTTTTCGAGCTGCTTGCTGCTCGTGCCGCTGGAGACGAGGCAGTGGAAGCCGCTGATTGCGCCGCAGGCGATGGTGATGAAGAGGAAGGGGAAGATCAGCGGGGCGCCTTCGGGGCTGAAGTCGACTGCCGGGGCGGCGATCTCCAGGGCCGGGCGGCTTGCGCCCTCCACCGGCGGCGCCCCGCCCCAGAAGGCCGCGGCGACGAGGCCGAGGACGATCAGCCCGAGCGCCGAGAGGAGCTGGAGCGAGTTGATGTAGTCCCGCGGCTGAAGCAGCACCCACACCGGGATCACGCTGGCGATGTAGGAATAGACCAGCAGCACGCCGACCCAGACGATCGTGGGCCAGCTCGCCATCCAGGCGTTGGCTTCGCCCAGCCAGCCGGCGTCGCCGAAGATGACGGCGAGGTACATCACCGCCAGCGCCAGGATCGAGGGGACGAGCAGGTTGACGCCCTTGCGGTGCAGCCAGAGGCCGATGGCGACGGCGATGGGGATCTGCACCATGCAGGGGAAGATCGCCGCGGGGTACAGCCGGAACACGGCCGCGATGACCAGGCCGAAGACGGCGATGACGATCGTCAGCGCGAGAAACAGCACCAGCAGGAACAGCAGCCGGACGCGGCGGTTGAGCACCCGCCCGGCAATGTCGCCGACGGTCTGCCCGTTGTTGCGAAGCGAGACGACGAGGCTGCCCAAGTCGTGGACTGCGCCGATGAAGATCGAGCCCAGCACGACCCACAAGAGCGCCGGCACCCAGCCCCACATCACCGCGATGGCCGGGCCGACGATGGGTCCCGTGCCGGCAATAGAGGTGAAGTGGTGCCCGAAGACGATGCTCCGCCTGGTGGGTACGTAGTCCTGGTCGTCGCGCAGGCGGTGCGAGGGGCAGACGCGGTCCGCGGCGAGGCCGAAGATCTTCCTGCCCAGCCACTTGCCGTAGGTGTGGTAGGCGACGAGAAAGGCGACGCCCGCCCCGATGGCGATCAGAAGGGTCTGCATGGCTTCCCACTCCAAGGAAGGTGCTGCCGAAACCGGCGATTATAACAGCCGATGCGGCGGAGCCATGGAGCCGACGCGGCGGCGCGACGTCTGCGCAAGAAAAAACCGCCGAGCGTCACCAGGACACTCGGCGGTCTTGTCTGTCACTTGTCACGCCTCGTGGGGCGCGACGGGCTTACCAGCGGTCGCCGCCGCGGAAGCCACCCCGGCCTCCGCCGCCGCCGCCACCGCCGCGGCCGCCACGGAAGCCACCGCGGCCGCCGCCGCCGCCACCGCCACCGCCGGCCGGCTTGGGCCGAGCCTCGTTGACGACAATCTGACGTCCGTCGAGTTCGACGCCGTTGAGCTTCTCGATCGCCTCGCGGCCGGCGCTGTCGTCGGCCATGGTGACGAAGGCGAAGCCGCGGGGACGGCCGGTGTCACGATCGGTGATGACCGCGACCTCGTCGACCTGCCCGAAGGCGCCGAATTCGGCTTGAAGGGTTTCCTCGGTCGTCGAGTAGGAAAGGTTGCCAACGTAAAGTTTCATCTGCTTGACTCCAAGCATCTGCTGACACGATCGGCTTGGAGTCCAACAAGGTCACCAGTCAATCGCGGCAAGGTTGCCATGGCGTGTCCCGCCATGCTGCACCGCGTCTCGTGTCGAGGCGGTCGTTGCGGCCTCGACCTCTGCCCGGGTGCCACCGCCCACCGTAGTGCGGGGCGATCCGGAAATTATCGGCCGGTCGTGCGGTATGTCAATCGAAAACGGCGGAAGAAGGCGATGATGAGCAAGTTTTTTTCTATTTCCCGCCGCCCCGCCGCTCGAGCCACGCCCGCCAGTCGCCGCCGGGCACGACCGCCACGCGCCGAACCCGGCGAACGAGCAGGTACATCCACGCCTTCGAGCCGCCCTCCAAAAGCGTGCGCTGGCGGCAATAGAGGTCGGGATGCTGCTCCAGCCCGTCAAGCCGGGCGAGCGTGGGCGGATCGACTTCGTACAGCTCGCCGACGATCCGGTCCGCCCCGCCGGCGATCACCGCGGGGAAGTCGCCGAGGTCGAGCATGGTGTACGCCGCTTCGGCCGTGCGGGCCTCGCTCAGCCGGGGCGGGCCGCTCAGCAGCTGCGCGTTGCCCAGCCCGCACATGAGGCTGCCGTAGACGAACACGTGCTGGCTGCCTGTGAGGCCGTCCTCGCTCACGGCGAGGGGAACCGGTACACCGTCACGCTGCGGTACACCTCGTCCGGCCGAAGGATCGTGGAGGGGAACTGCGGCTTGTTGGGCGAGTCCGGATAGTGCTGCGTCTCCAGGCAGAACCCCGTCCGCCGATCGTACGCCGTGCCGCCCTTTCCGACGTTCTGGCCGTCGAGGAAATTGCCGGTGTAGAACTGCACGCCGGGCTCGGTGCTCAGCACTTCCATCACCCGGCCGGTTCTGGGGTCTTTCGCCCGGGCGATGAGCTGCAGCTTGCCGTTCCAGCCGGTGACGACGTAGTTGTGGTCATACCCGCCGCCGCGTTCGAGCTGGGGGTGATCGGCGTCGATCCGCTCGCCGATGGCGTGCGGATCGCGGAAGTCGAACGGCGTGCCGTCGACGGGCATCAGCTCGCCGGTGGGGATCTGGCCTTCGTTCACCGGGGTGATGTGGTCCGCCTTGATCGTCAGCTCGTGGTCGAGCACGTCGCCGCTGTCGTGGCCGGCGAGGTTGAAGTAGCTGTGCTGGGTGAGGTTGATCGGCGTCGCCTGATCGGTCGTCGCCTCGTACTCGATGCGCAGGGCGTTCTCGTCGCTCAGCCAGTAGGTCACCGTGACGTCGAGGCGCCCGGGGTAGCCCTCCTCGCCGTCGGGGCTGACGCGGTGGAAGCGGATGCCGACGCGATCCGGCTCGACGAGGCCGCGGGCGTCCCAGATGTGCTTGTCGAACCCGCGCTCGCCGCCGTGCAGGTGGCAGGGGATGCCGCCGGGGTCGTTGTTGATGGCGAGGTCGTAGGTCTTGCCGTCGAGCTCGAACTTGCCGCTGGCGATGCGGTTGCCGTACCGCCCCACCACCGCGCCGAAGTAGGGAGAGCCCTCGAGGTAGTCCTGGAGGTTGTCGTAGCCGAGCGCGACGTCCGCCGTCTCGCCCTTCGCGTCCGGCACGTGAAGCTCGGTGATGATGCAGCCGTAGTCGGTGACTTTCACCGTCGTGCCGGTCGCGTTTTTCAGGGTGTACAGCCGGGCGGTCTGGCCCTCCCTGTCCTCGCCGAACGGGGCGGACGAGACGCTCCGCTCGCCGGCTTCGACGGCACTTACCACGACCAGCCCCACCACGATTGCCAGCACAATGCTCCAGGTCACCATGACCGTTTCTCCTCGCGCCTGCTTTCTGCTGCTGCTACCTCTGCGATGCTCCCGCCCGGCCGACGAATCTACCTGCGAATGAGGTAGAAAGGCGTCCGGTCCTCACTGCCGTCGATGACGAAGCCGCCTTCGACCGCCCGGCTGGCGGTCGCCTGGATGCCGTCATGGTCGAGCACGTCCAGCTGAGCGTCAAACGGCGTGGTGACCTGCGCCCGCACCGGCTCCATCAGCAGCGGTGCCTGGCCGGCCTTGACGATGCGGTTCTTCTCGTCGCTGAGCTGCATCCCCGTGTTCCGCCCCCGGGCGACCGCGGTGACCACGATCCGGTCGGCGGTGGCGAGGACCTCATCCCGCCCCTGGGCGGAGAGCAGGATCACCGCGAACCCCTGCTCGGGCGTCACCGCGAAGCCGTCACCGAGGTTGAACGTCTCCCCGCCCGGCGCGAACCCGACGAAACCCTTTGTGCCGCCGGTGTTGATGATGCAGTAGCCGCTGCTGGGGTCGTTCTCCTCGCCCGGCGTCCAGCGGAGCTCCTCGGTCGCGGAGACCACCGTCTCGCCGTCGAGATAAGAGGTCATGTCGAAGGCCGGCGTCTCCTGCCAACTGTCGGTGAAGCGCACGGCCACGCGGGTCGCGGCAAGCGCCTCGGGCGGAACCTTGTCGGTCGAGAACACCTTCTCGTCGTGGTTCTGGACCGTCGTGCCGCGGAAGCTCATCTCCCCCTGCTTCAGCGACGGCAGGTGCACGTTGAGGTGCTTCGTCTCGTCCGACTCCGCCACGTCCAGACGGCGGACCATGCGGGAGACGACCGGGAACGTCGCCAGCCCCAGCGGATTGGAGGCGTCCCACGGGTTCACGCCCAGCCGGGGCGAGATCTGCCCGCGCGTCGAGCCCATCTGAAAGAAGTAGGACGCGTCCCACCCCTGCAGGCCCCAGCCGTACGCGCCCATGATGACGGGCCCCTCGGCATACCAGGGGTTGGGCTGGACGTGAATCCACTCGCTGAGCATGAACGCCGCGTCATCGACCTGCTGGAACCCGACGCTCAGGTTGCCGCTGCCGGGCTGGTTGAGCATCGAGGTCCTGCGGAACGTTCGGCTGCCGTCCATCGCCTGAAACGGGCCGCCGAAGTAGTTGTGCCGGTCCACGATTCCGGTCTGCGCGTCGCTGTGGAGGTTGAGCAGGTGCCCCACGAGGCTGCCCGCCTGCCAGTTGGAGGTGACGAACTCGCCGTCGAACCCCGTCTCGCGGACCGCCTGCTCGAAACGCTCGTAGAACTCGTTCTGCAGGCCGATCAGGAAGACCATCGTGTCCAGCAGCCGCTGCTTCATCGGTGCCTGGTCGCTGCCGGGCTTCATTGCCGCGTCGTTGAACCACGGCGACGCCCAGGGTACGACGGTGCCCTGCTCGAGACTTTCTGCCGGCAACTCGCCTTGCACCTTGTCGGGTGCGACGAGGTTGCGCAGGTGGACGAACTGGATGTGCTCCGGGTCGGAGATCACCATCTCGTCGCCCCACGCCTCGCGCCACGCCGACTCGGAGCCGTACTTCTCCAGCAGCCAGTCGGAGAACTGCCGGGCGACGCGCTGGCGGATGGTCGGCGTGCGCTGGAGGCTGGAGTTCGTGCCGCTGAACAGGACGCTGTCCTCGTTGAACATCTCCACGCAGAAAAGCTGCGGGTCGTCGGCGTATCGCGTGCCGGTGTAGGGGTTGCGGTGCTCGAGCAGCTTCACCGTCTGCTCGATCTGCAGGTCCTGGATCTCCTTCGCGAGGTAGACCAGCCCGTAGCCCGCGCGGATGCGGTCGCCCGGCTTGTCGCCGAACGAGCCGAGCTCCTGCCAGTAGGGAATGCGGTCGACGTCGTCCCGGCCGAAGCGGACGCCGAAGGTGGGCGAGTGCAGAATGAACACGCCCGCATCCTTGAGGCACTTGTTGAAGTAGTCAAAGCGGTCGAGGCCCTCGGGCTCGAATTCGACGAAGCTGGTCTCGCTCTGGAAGCCGTGCCAGCCCGCGCCGTCGAGGTGCTTGTGGTGGCGCAGGCCGTTGATGCCGAACTTGCGGAACATCGCCGCCATGCGCTCGGCTTCCTGCTTCGAGGGCTTGCTGTCGGAGAAGCCGAGGTTCGTGCCCCAGACCTTGTATTGCTCGCCGTCGTAGAACAGCTTGTCGCCCCGGCGCTCGATTCGGCCGCGAGCGCCCGCCGGTTCTTCGGACCAGTCGGCGAGGCTGATCGGGCTCTCGGCCGCGTGATCGTTGCTCGGCGTGTAGGGGTACCACTCCGCCGCGTGGGCGGCCGTGGCGAGGATCGCGGCAAGCGGGAGCAGGCAGAGGTATCTGAGCATGGCAGTTCTCGCGGCAGGATGCTGAAAAGCCCGGGCGCGGCCGGCCGTCACGGCCCGCTCCGGCTGTCAGCCCCCATTATGCCCAAATGACGGCGCCGGGCCACCGGCAGGCGTTGCGGAATTGCCCGCCAAGGCGGCGTCAGAACGAATGCTGGCCGTACCACTCGGCCCGCTTCGGCAGCGGCTGGAGGCAGAGGTTGCCGAAGGCGAAGATCACTCCCGTCCGCGGTCGCCCTCCGGGAGCAGCGATCAGGCGAGGCTGGTCGAAGCAACCGGCGCTACCCCGTCGTTACGCGGCCGCCCCGGATGAAGAAGGCCTTGTACCGGCCCTGGTAAATCGGCCCCTCGCCGACGTTGCCATGGGCGACGCGGTATCGCTGGGTGTGGGTGAGCCACTTCATGAAGGGCGCGAGAGCCCCGTTGCGGGTCGTGCGCACAACGAGGTGCCAGTGGTTGCCCATCAGGCAGTAGGCGAGCAACTGCCTCCCCCGGCCGAGCGAACCAGGGCCTCGGCGAGCACCCGCTCGAAGGCGGCGAAGTCGGCGTCTTTGCGGAAGATCTCCCGCCGACCCACCGAGCGGTTGAGCACGTGGTAAGCGTAACCGGACCTGCCACCAAATAAGTAGAGCCACCGGTCGGACTCGAACCGACAACCTGCGCTTTACAAAAGCGCTGCTCTGCCAATTGAGCTACGGTGGCGAAGCGGCTCCATTTTACGCGTTTCGGTTCATATGGGCCACCAGGAAGGCGGCCAGGCGTTGGCGGCTTGCGGTGACCTCGACCCGGCTTGCAGTGTCATGGCCAAGCGGGTGTACGATTTTACGCAAGATGCGTCGCGGTTTGGCTTAGTTCAAATAAGGAGACGAAACAACGGCTCTTGCGGGCATTTTCTTTGAACCGGACCGTCACCGACGTAACTCTTTGCCTGGAAAAGAGAAAGCCGTTCAGTTTTCTCACTGAACGGCTTCCTGTTCGAACAAGTCGGGGTGACAGGATTTGAACCTGCGGCCTCCTGCTCCCAAAGCAGGCGCTCTGCCAAGCTGAGCTACACCCCGGCTCGCGGCGATGGATGCTCGAGCGGCTGCGGCGGACCGACCGCCACCGGCTGCCGCTTTGCTCCAACGCTGTCGCCGCCTATCATAGCCCCTTTCGCGGACAAGGTGCAGGGGAATCCGTACTCCCGGCCCGCGAAGACCTTCGTGGCGGATGCGATATGCCCATCGTCATCAGGCAGATCAACTGGCTCGGCCAGCAGATGCTCGAGCAGGTCGGCGACTTCGGCCGATTCACCCGCTTCGCCGGGGCGGCGATCGGCTGGATGTTCCGCGGCGCACGTGGGTTCGGCCGACTGCGCCTGCTGCTGCCCCAGCTCTACCACATCGGCACGAAATCCATCCCTGTCGTCATGGTCGTCGGCAGCTTCGTCGGGGCCGTGCTCGGCGTCGAGGCGTTCGCCCAGTTCCAGGCGCTCGGGCAGGAGGCCACGCTCGGCGGAATTATCAACATCTCCGTCGTCAGCCACCTCGGGCCCGTGCTCGCCGCGGTCATGATCGCCGGCCGGGTCGGCGGGGCCGTGTCCGCGGAGCTCGGCACGATGCGCGTCACCGAGCAGATCGACGCCCTGCACGTCATGGGCGCGGACCCGATCGCCTATCTTGTCGTGCCCCGCGTGCTCGCCTGCCTGATCATGCTGCCTGCGCTCACCATCGTCAGCGATCTGCTGGGCATCTTCGGCGGCTACCTCGTCATCGTCCGCGGCTTCGGCGTCTCGCCCCAGGCGTACTGGGACTTTTCCGCCGACTTCGTGGGCAACTGGGACGTCTTCACCGGGCTGATCAAGAGCGTCGTCTTCGGCCTGGCGATCGGCCTGATCAGCTGCTACAAGGGCTTCAACTGCCAGAGTGGCGCGGCCGGCGTGGGGCGGGCGGCGACCGACTCGTTCGTCACCAGCTTCATCGCCATCATCATTGCCAACTTCTTCCTCGCCAAGTTCATCCGCGACCTCTACACCGCCATCTACGGCCCCAACGTCGCCGTCTTCGGCGGCTGACGGACCCCCGCCATGCCCGCCGCTTCCGATCCGACCCACCCACTGAACCTCTACCGCCTCGCCGTCCAGGCGCCCGAAGCCGAGGTGCAACTGCTGCTGCGCATGTACAACCACCACCGCGGCGGCGACTGGCCGACCCGGCTGAAGGAAGACTTCGCGGGCACCTCCGCCCTCGCGGCGAACTGGGTGCTCCAGGACGAGGACTACCGGGCGCTGGCCGTGGACAACCACGGCCCCACCGTCCGCTGGGCCTCCGGACACGCCGAGGCGGTCCTGGGCGAGCGGATGGAAGACCTGCACCTCCTCGAGGCCGACGTGCTCGAGGTCACCCGGCCGAAGGTGGACGTGGTCTGCGCGTTCAACTTCTCGACCTTCGTCTATCACGATCGCAAGAGCCTGATCCGCTATCTCCGCGCGGCTCGCAAATCGCTCCGGCCCGGCGGGATCATCGTGCTCGACGCCTACGGCGGGCCCGGGGCCATCCACACCGGCAGCCAGACCCGCCACGTCGAGCCCGAGGCCGGCGAGGGCCCGGCCGCGTTCGATTACGTCTGGGAGCAGCGGGCCTTCGATGCGATGACCCACCGAACCGACTGCCGAATCCACTTCGACCTGCCTGGTCAGCCCCGGATCGAGAGCGCCTTCCGCTACGACTGGCGGCTCTGGACGCTGCCCGAACTGGCGGAGCTGCTGCGCGAGGCCGGGTTCGCCGCGACGGCCGTCTGGTGCGACCGCTACGACCCCGAGGCGGGCACGAGTGACGGCTGGTACGGACCGGTCGAGCACCTCCCGGCCCGGGAGGACTGGCTGGCGTACGTGGTCGGGTTGCGCTGAGCGCGCAGGAAAAAGCCCGCGGGTGGTGGCCCACGGGCTTATAGGTGCCGGGCGGCGCTCCCTCTCCTGGGGGTGCCGTGTTGCCCCGCCTGTGTGCCGAGGGCTTCTCCCGCATTCCAAGCCCTTGACTTTCGGCTTCAGCAACGGCACCATCTGCCGCCCGGCCATAACCGCGGCCGCCCGTCCCTCCCAGGGGGCGGCTCGGCGGGTTGTCACTCGTACCAGCGGGCGCTGAACCGCAGCGGGCTCATCGCGCCGTCCCGCGCCGTCGCCGAGCAGCCGCCCTTGGCGCCGTGGCCGCGACGGAGGCCGCCGCGGGAGCCGACGTCGAGCGGACCGAGGCCGGCCGGGCCGACCGGCTCACCGGCGAGCGCCACGCTGTCCTCGATCGTTCGGCAATCGGGCGAGGCGTCCTCCTCCACGTTCAGCACGGCCTTGAGCCCGTCGAGCTCGAGGGCCGCCGGCGTGAGGTAAGTCAGCGATCGGCCGTCGAAAAGGTGGTAACAGAAGCGGTAGCTGCCCGGCGGGAGCATCAGCGTGGCCTCCCATTCGCCCGGGCGAACCTGGGTCAGCGGGAAAATCTCCGAGGTTCCCGCCTCAAACTCCATCACCACCTTCACCTGCTGGGCTCCATTGCAGCGCACACGGAAGGTGTAACCTTGTCCGGCAGAGCGAATGCGTCTCACACTGAACTCCTGTTCGTCCTGCTGATCCCCCCCCAGGGGGTCGTTCGGCCGGGCATCCATTCCGCGACCGTTGCCAAGTAATGTATGGCCCTCGATCGCCGCTGCCATCATCTTCAGTCCGGAACCGGGGGTCGGGGTTTGCCTGATTCGCTGATCGGGTGCCGGGCGTAGCGGCCTCGCTTACAATGGCCGCCGCCCATGAACGCCTCTGAGAGCCTGCAATTCGACATCCGCGCCGCCAATGCGCGGCTCGACCGGCTGCTCGCCGCCGAGCTGGGGATTTCCCGCGGCGAGGCGGTTCGGCTGCTCGATCGCGGGCAGGTCCGCGTCGCCGGCCGCCGGGTCAGTCGGTCGGACAAGGGCCTGCGCCCCGCGCCGGGCGAGCGGGTGGCGGTCGAGGCGTTCGTCCGCGAGGCCGAGCAGCGCCCCGCGCCCAACCCGGATCTGGAGCTCGAGGAACTCGCCACCGGCCCGGGCTGGCTGATCGTCCGCAAGCCCGCCGGCACGCCGGTGCATCCGCTCGGGCCCGGGGAGCGCGACACGCTGTTGAACGCCGTGATCGCCCGGCACCCGGAGATCGAAGGCGTCGGCGAGGGTGGCCTGCGCTGCGGCCTCGTGCACCGGCTGGACGTGGAAACGTCCGGCGCGGTCGCTTTTGCTCTCGATGAGGCGCGGTACGAGCGGCTTCGCGGAGCGTTTCGCGGCCATGCGATGCGGAAGGTGTACCTGGCGATCGTGGCCGGGCGGGTCGCCGAGGCGGGGCAGAAGCGGATGCACCTGGTCATCGCCCGCCACAGTCCGGCGAAGGTGCGCGTGGTCGAGCCGGGCGAGGTCGAGCGGACGCCGCAGACCCGGCTGTGCGATCTCGCGTGGCGGTGCCTGGAGCGATTTACGAAGGCGAGCCTCGTGGAAATCGAGCTGGGCACCGGCTTTCTGCACCAGATCCGCGTCATGTTCGCCGCGCTGGGCCATCCGCTGCTGGGCGATCCGCTGTATGCCGGGGAGGGCTCGTCGGCAGCGCTCGCCGCGCCGAGGCCGATGCTGCACGCCGCTGCGCTGGAGTTCGAGGAGATCCGCGGCCGATGCGACCCCCCTGCCGACTTCCAGCAGGTGCTCGCCCGGCTGCGCAGCGGGTCGGGCTGAATGCCGAACCCGAACCGCCGCAGAGCCTTATAAACGACTCCCATGCCCACGCTCACCTGGCAAGGCGAAATCTTCGAGCCGCTCGCCGAGAAGGCCCTCCACTGGCCCCGCGAGCGTGCGGTGGTCCTCGCCGACGCGCACCTGGGCAAGGCGGAGCAGTTCCGCGCAGCCGGCGTCCCCGTGCCGCGGGGCACGACCGCCAGCAACCTCGCCCGGCTGACCGCGCTGATCGAGCGCACTGCCGCGGAGCGCCTGCTCATCCTGGGCGACCTCTTCCACGGCCCGGCCAGCCTGTGCGATTCGCTGATCGAGCAATTCGTCCGCTGGCGGCAGGCGCATCGCGAGTTGGCCGTCGTCGCCGTCACCGGCAATCACGACCTCCAGGCCGGCCCGGTCCCCGAGTCGCTGGGCGTCGAGCAGGCGGGAGCAGTTCACGTCCAGCGCGGCCTCGTGTTCCGCCACGATCCGGAGCCGGACCCGCAAGGCCGCCCCGTGCTGGCCGGGCACGTTCACCCCGCGGTCTGGCTCCACGGCCCCGGCCGGTCGGCCGAGCGGCTGTCCTGCTTTCTTTTTCGCGAGCGGCTGGCCATCCTGCCCGCGTTCGGCACGTTCACGGGGATGAAGGCGCTGCGTCTGCGCCGGGGCGAGCGGGTGTTCGTCGTCGGGCCGGGCGAGGTGGTCGAAGTCTCCTCCGCCGCGACGCGCTCCATCTGATTCGCGCCACCCCATCGACGCCCCCCGGGCCGTTACAATGAACTCGCAACGCCTTTCTGATCCTCTGTTCAGGTGAGTCTGATCCATGCGAATCGACCTTTTCTCGACCTGTCTCGGACTCCTGCCCGCCTTCGCCGTGCTGGGCCTGGCCGCTTCCGCTACCGCGCAGGAGGCGGGCGAACGGATGCCCATCGGCACGAACTTCTGGAACATCAGCTGGCACCGCGCCGACGACGTCTTCCGCGGCGGCTGGCAGAACGTGACCGGCGAAAACCCGTGGAACCCCGTCTTCCTCGAGCAGGTTGAGCCGTACAGCTGCTTCCGGTTCATGGACTGGGACGGCACGAACCACTCGCCGCGGGTGACCTGGTCGGATCGGCCGAGCCGGGACAACCCCGAGCAGAACCCGGTCGCTTACGAGTGGATGATCGACCTGTGCAACCGCAAGCAGGCGGACTTCTGGGTCACGCTGCCGCACCAGGCCCAGTGGGCGTATTCGCACCAGCTCGCCGAGTTGCTCAAGGAGAAGCTCGACCCGGGGCTGAAGATCTACGTCGAGTACTCCAACGAAACGTGGAACGGCATGTTCCGCCAGACGCAGTACTGCGAAGAGCGCGGCAGCGCCCTCGATCTTCCCGGCGTGAGCGAGAAGGAAAAGGGCTGGGCGTATCACGTCTATGCCGCGGTGCGACACTTCGAGCAGTTTCAGCAGGTGTTCGGCGAAGACAGCGACCGCGTCGTCTACGTCATTGCCGGCTTCGTGAGCAACCCCGGCGTCGCGGAGCATCACGTGAAGGTGCTCCAGGACGAGCAGGTCAACCCCAAGGGCTTTGAGCCTGACGCCTACGCCATCGCCCCCTACTTCGGCCACCACATCGACCCGCAGGCGGAGGACGCCGTGGAGCAGCTTTACGAGGCGATGGACGATGCGCTGGCGAACTGCGCCCGCCACCGCGAGGTGCTCGAGGGCACGGGGATGAAGCTGATCGCCTACGAAGCCGGCCAGCACACGGCCGAGCCGGGCGCGCCGGAGCTCAACCGCCGACAGGTGATGTACGACGTCTACATGGACTACCTCACGCGCATGGACGACCACATGCAGGGCGTGTTCGCCCACTACGTCCACGTCGGCGCCCGGCCGGAGAACAAGCACATGTGGGGCGCGCTGGAATACACCGGCCAGTCGCCCGAGGAAGCGCCGAAGTATCGGGCGATCCTGGACTATCTCCGCAGCGAGTGAGCCGAATTGGGCCGCAGATTTCCCGGGACCGCGCGGCGGCCGTGCGGGTCCGCTTTGTGTCGCTCGTCCGTCGCTTTCGGCCAGCCTCCGGATCGCGTATGATCGCGGGATGCCCGGCCGGGGCGGCCGGTTGATCAGCGATCGCCTATGCTCAAGCTAGCCACCCTCATCGACAACCCCGGCGAGCCGCCGGTCGAGACCCGCTACCGCGACCCGCAGCAGCTCAAGCAGCTCGGGTACAACGCGATGGCGATCTACGAAACGACCGCCCTCTCGGGCCTCGAGAGCGCCGACGTCATCGCCTCGTCGGAGCTGCGGCGGTGGGTGGCGGGGCAGATCGACCACATCGGCAGGCGGATCGACGCCGCGACCGCCGCCGGGCTGAAGGTCTACTTCTTCTACGACGTGCTCGTCCTGCCCGAGGACGTCGTGCAGCGCAACGCCGCGAGGCTCACCTGCCGCAACCGCCCCACCACGCTCTGCCCGGGCAGCGACCAGGCGATCGCCCTGTCGGTCGCGGCACTCAAGTCGATCCTCACCCGCTGGCCTCAGGTCGAGGGCGTGGCGCTTCGCTTCGGCGACACCGACGCCCCGCGGCTTCTGCACCTCGTCGGCAATGACATCTATGCTCCGCACTGCCCGCGGTGCAGCAACCTCGACAAGACCGACCGCATCGCCCGCATCCTCGAGCGGTTTTACGACCTCGTCGTGCGGCAGATGGACAAGCGGCTGATCGCCCGCGCCTGGAACGTGCGCCCCAACGGCCTGCACGACTCGGCCGAGCTCGCCCGCCGCGTCGCCGCCCAACTGCCCGGCCCGGAGGACGACGATCGGCTGATGCTGTCGTTCAAGTTCACGCAGACCGACTTCTGGCGCTACCAGAAGTGGAACCCCTCGAGCCTCGTGTTCGGCAAGCGGTCGATCCTGTACGAGCTCCAGTGTCAGCGGGAGTTCGAGGGCAAGGGTGGCATCCCCAACTGGCAGGCCCCGCTCTGGCGCGACGGCTACCCCGAGACGCGCGAGCAGAGCGACGTCCACGGCCTTGCCGAGGCGGCGGAGAGGGTCAACCTCGCCGGCCTCTGGGCCTGGGTGCGCGGCGGCGGCTGGGGCGGGCCGTTTCTCAAGAACGAAACCTGGGTCGACGCCAACGTGATGGCCGCCGCCCGGCTCGCCGACGACCCGGGAGCCGAGCCCGAGGCGCTGGCGAAGGAGTGGATCCAGGAGCGCCTCGC
The DNA here is from genome assembly GCA_046540025.1 of Phycisphaeraceae bacterium. GTDB lineage: Bacteria > Planctomycetota > Phycisphaerae > Phycisphaerales > Phycisphaeraceae > JBKHFW01. Next base: position 5,058 of record JBKHFW010000022.1, on the reverse strand, counting down.
CGTGCGCGACCCCGCGGCCCAGCGGGTGTTGACCGAGATTCTCGAGCAGTCGCCCGAGATGGTTCGGCAGGCGTTCTACATCGGCCCCGCGGCCCGCAGTCGCCCGACGGCCTGGCACCCCAGTGACGACTGGATCCAGGACGACGTGCTCGACGCCCGCGCCGCCTGGCGGATCATTCAGCGGCTGCCCGAGTCGCAGCTCGACGAAGTGGTGCGTGAGAAGGAACTCGCCGCGGCGCAGGCGGCACGCGGCCGGGCGCAGCTCCAGCACCTGCTTGGCGACCAGCCCGCGCCGACGCTGGACGCGATGGTGAACACGCTGCTCTACGCCGAGTCGTTCTTCGAGGTGCTCCGCGACCTGCTTGCCGGGCTGGTGGCGTATCGGCGGTATCTCAAGCACAAGACGCCCGGCACGGCCGAGGTGGCGAGGCAGAAGCTCTTCGCCGCCCAGAGCCACTGGAACCACCACGCCCAGCGCCACGGCGCGCTGCCCGGCACGGCCACCTCCTTCCGCGAGGTGCACTTCTGGGAACTCACCCAGGAAATCATCGGCGAACTGATGGGATAGGCCGCCGGTGACGGCCTGCCCGCCGCTGCGCATGAGAAAAACCGCGGTTCTGGCCGCGGCTTGGCCTCATCCAGTCGGACGGTGGGCTTGAGTCGCTCCGAGCTTGCTGGGGTCGTACAGCCAGTTGAGCAGCGGCTGGGGGTACGCCACGATCTCTTCGTCGCGGAACCAGAGCTTCATTTCCCGCTCGGCCGACTCGGGGCTGTCCGAAGCGTGGACCAGGTTGCGGCTGCCGGACATGCCGAAGTCGCCGCGGATCGTGCCGGACTCGGCTTCGCGGCCGTTGGTCTTGCCGACCATCTTCCGCACGACGGTGGTCGCGTCGTAGCCGCGCAGGGCGAGCACCATCACCGGGGAGCTGGTGACGAACTCGAGCAGGCTGGGATAGAAGGGCTTTTCCACGTGCTCGGCGTAGTGCTCTCGGGCGAGCTCGGGGGTGATCTGCATCATCTTCGCGCCGACCACCTGCAGGCCCTTGGCTTCGAATCGGGCGAGGATCCGCCCGAGCAGGGCACGCTGGACAGCGTCGGGTTTGAGAAAAACAAGGGTCGTTTCCATGGGATTCTCCTGTGCAACCAAGTCCGCTGGAAGGCGGCTGTTATCGCCGATTGCAGCAGCAGGTGCAAGTGGGCTTGCCGGAAAAATTCAAAGTTGGCCCGCTTGCTGACATCTTTGCCGGCTGCTAGTCTGGTTTCGACATTTGCAGGTTCGCTCGGCCAGTATTGCCGGGCGTGAAAAGGGAAGTGAGGTGCGCAGCCCCGATTCGGGCGCTGCAATTCCTCCGCGGACGCGCCGCCGTAATGGGTAGTCCCCTCGTGGGACGGCGCTTGGTTCGGTTGCCACTGCTGGCCCGCAACGGGCATCAGCGGGAAGGCGAGCCAAAGCGACCCTGAGCCGGAAGACCTGCCTGCATGTGCCACGAGGGTCCTCGCGGAAAAGGACGCCCGGGCAGGCCAGTCAGATCGCTTCCCCTTTGGCGACCCCGACTGCTCCCCGGAGCCCGCGAGGATGAACGTCTATCTCATTCTCGAGGGGGAAACGCCCTGCGCGAATCAGGGCAAGGAGCATTCGATGCATCATCGTTCGACCTGCGCACTGACCGCTTTCGCCGCCGCCGCGATCTTCGCCGCGCCCGCCGTCGGCAGCCCACTCGTCAACGAGGACTTCTCGTCCGATCCGCTGAGCAACCCGGGCGTGACGCTCACGGGCAGTGGCGACCGCTTCACCTATGACGCCACCGCCCAGGCGCTCACCGCGCACTACGAAAGCAACAGCCCCACCGCGAAGCTCGCGTGGGCCCTGCCGAAGCATCTCACCGACCAGGACGCGTTCCGGTTCGAGGCCGATCTGACCATCCGCTCGGCCGGGTTCTTCGCCTCGCCCAACGCGTCGGCGCAGATCGCCTTCGGGCTCGTCAACTCCGAGACCACCGGCACGGATCGCCCGGGCGGGGTCGCCGGCGACGCCTGGGACATCGCCACCGTCGACTACTTCCCCAACGACTCGCCCTACTACCACACCCAGAGCGCCGCCCCCTCGGTGATCGCCAGCGAAGGCACGGCTGGTGACTACTACGACCACCTGCACACCGACTACACGACCGAGGCCCAGATCGACGGCGCGGGCGAGACCGGCCTGCTCCCGATGGACGAGCAGCTTTTCGTCTCTGTCGACTACGATCCCGCCACGCGCTTCGTCACCCTGCGAATCGAGAACAGCCAGGGCGGCCTGCCCATCAACCTCGACGGCCTGACCGACGCCGGCTATGACGACGACCCCGCCACGACGCAGATCGTCCTGCCCGAATCGGCCGCGTTCGACGTCGACAGCTTCGCCCTGACGCTCTGGGAAGATACCTTCGGCGGCGATTACGAAACCGGCGAGTCCGCCACCGTGGCCGACGTGAGTTTCCACCGCTTCGCCGTCTCGGCCGTCCCCGAGCCCGCCTCGGCCGGGCTGCTGCTGGGCCTGGCGATCGCGGGCGGTCTGGTTCGTCCCCGCCGGCGCACGAGCTGATCGGGAGGCTGCCATGCACCGGCACCACGGATTCACACTCGTCGAGCTGCTGGTGGTGATCGCCATCATCGGCATCGTGGTTGCCTTGACGCTCCCCGCACTCAGCGCGGCCCGCCGATCCGGGCGGCGGGCCGTGTGCGGGAGCAATCTGCACCAGATGGCCATCGCCAGCGAACTCTACCTCAGCGACCACGACGACTGGTTCTGGCCCTACTACGAGGACCAGCCCGACGGCCGACGCTGGTGGTTCGGCTTCGAGCCAGGCGGCCCCGGCACGGGGATGAAGAACCGACCCCTGGACGTCAGCCGGAGCGTGCTTGCGCCATACCTCGGCGTCGTGACCGACGAGTTCCAGTGTCCGTCGTTCGACTACCAGGACGCCGACTATTTTCCCAAGTTCGAGAACGGCAGTGCCAGCTACGGCTTTAACCTGCACCTCAGCGAGGGGCGGCGCACGCTCTACACCGGCCGAACCAGTGAGGTGTTCCTCTTCGCCGACGGCATCCACTTTGACAGCAGCCCCGGGTACAACGAAGGGCACTACCTCAGCTACACGAGCAACACCCGCATCCGTTCGGGCTACGCCCACTTCCGCCACCAGGGATCCGCGCTCGTGCAGTATCTCGACGGGCACGTCGCGGGGCAGCCGCTGGACGGCGACGCCCATGCCGACGTCGGGGGTGGCCCGGCCGGCAACCTCACAGCCGACGATGGCACGAATGCCATCTACGGCTTCTAGGTGCACGCATACAAACAGACAAGGAGCCCGCGATGTCCAAGGGCGTCGTAGTGTATCAGTCCGTCAACTGCGGGTTCGCCAACCCCAGTGGACACAAGCCGATGACCTACTTCGGCAAGGTATTTCGCATTCCAAAATCAGAACACGGCACGGTGCGTCAGCTCGAGTGGGAGATGAGCCCGCGCGACCTCGAGCGGCAGGTCCGGCTCGGCGACGGCACGCAGATCGGCCGGGCCGAAGAGGCCGCGATCGAGCGCCTCGAGATCTACGACCAGGACTCGGGTGACGTCTGGGTCATGTACCGCGTCCCCTACGACCGCGGCGCCGACGGCTCGGAGGCAGGCGATGCGCATTGACCGCTGCCTCTGCACCGGCCAGGCGTTCGCCGATCTGCTCGACCGCGCCCGGCAGGCCGGGTGGTCGCTCGACGAACTCGCCGAGCGCACCGGTGCGACCCGCGGCTGCGGGCTCTGCCGGCCGTATCTCCGCGAAGGGCTCGCGACCGGGCAGGCCGTGTTCACGCAGGTGATGCGTGAGGGGCGAAGCCGATCCACCGCCTGACCCGCCCGGGTCCGCTCGTCCTCGGGGGGGGGCGGGCGGCCCGGCGGGTTTTGCGGCTTTCTGCCGGCATAGAATGAGCGCCGCGCCGCCGCCGCTTTGCGTCCGGGCGGTTGCGTAGAGTCCGGCACGGGAGCCGCCCCTGCTTTGCCTGCCGCGCGGCTGGCCGTTAGAGTGGGGATCTCAGAAACGGAGACGAAAGACCATGCTGCAAGGTACGTTCACGGCCATTATTACCCCGCTCAAGGACGACAAGGTCGACTTCGACCGTCTCGAGGCGAACGTCGAATACCAGATCGAACAGGGCATCGACGGCCTGGTTCCGGTCGGCACGACGGGCGAATCGCCCACGCTCTCGCACGAGGAGCACCAGGAGGTGATTTCCCGCACGGTGAAGGCCGCCGCCGGCCGGGCGAAGGTCATCGCCGGCACCGGCTCCAACTCGACGCGCGAGGCGCTGGAGTTGACGCGGTTCGCCCGGGACGCCGGCGCTGATGCGGGCCTGTCCGTCAACCCCTATTACAACAAGCCGACGCAGGAAGGCCTCTACCGCCACTTCATGACCGTGGCGGACCAGGTCGACCTGCCCATGGTGCTCTATAACATCCCGGGCCGAACGGGCATCGCCCTGACGGCCGAGACGGTCGCCCGCCTCGCGGAGCACGACAACATCATCGGCGTCAAGGAAGCGACCGGCGAGCTCGACATGGCCAGCGAGATCGCCATGATGACCAACCCGCAGGAGTTCCAGATCCTCTCGGGCGACGACTCGCTGACCCTGCCCATCATGGCGGTGGGCGGCCACGGCGTCGTGAGCGTGCTCTCGAACCTCCTCCCCGCGCGGATCAAGGCGATGGTGGACGCCGCGCTCAACGACGACTTCTCCCAGGCCCGCGAGCATCACCTCCAGCTCTTCCCGCTGTTCCGGGCGATGTTCCTCGAAACCAACCCGATCCCGATCAAGACCGCGATGCAACTCGCCGGCCGGGATGCGGGCGAGTTCCGCCTGCCCCTGTGCGAGATGGCGAAGGAGAACCGCGAGCAGCTCGAACAGGTGCTCCGCGAGCACGGCGGCATCTGATCGGACCCGCCCGAGATCGAACGAGAAAAGGCCCAGGCGCACCGGCGCCGGGCCTTTTTCGTTGGCGTGGGGAGTTAGAGGGAGTGACGCCCGGGC
>JBKHFW010000021.1:0-45674 GCA_046540025.1 Phycisphaeraceae bacterium | reverse complement strand
CTAACTCCCTCTAACTCCCTCTAACTACTCTCCCTCCTCCTCATACCCCAGCTCCGCCAGCACCTGCTTCCGCGGCACACCCAGTTCCAGCTTCCGCCCCGCATTCCTCAGCCGCTCGCTCTGACCGCTCGGCAGCACCTCGGGCCACTCCAGCCGAACCCGCCGCTCCTCGGGACGGTTCGGCAAGAGCCCGTGCACGTCCGCCGCGTGCAGCACCAGCTCGCACAGCCGCGCCAGCCCCGCGCCGTACGTCACCCGCTTCTTCTGCGTCTTCGCCAGCAGACCCATCAGAACCACCCGCAGCGCACTCTCGCTCGTCAGGTTCCCCACCTTCCCCTTGAGCAGCCCCGCCGCCACCGGAGGAACCCCGCTCGTCTTGTCCAGCGCCTCGCGGATCTCCTCAATGTGCGCCTGCTCCGACGGGCTCGCCGCGTCACCGCCGAACTCCTCGATCGACGCCTCCGCGTTCTCCGTCGCCCACATCTGCCCCGGCCCGATCGGCCGCTCCGTGAACGACTCGATCCCCTTGCCCAGATACATCTTGAAACTCTGAAGCGTCACCCGGTTCGCCCGGTCGCTCAGCCGACGGTTCAGCTCGTCCTGCAGCGGAATCAAGGGCTCCACCTCGCTCAGCCCCTCATACACATACGGCTGAGGCAGATTCTGAATGTGCACCACCGGCACCCGCCCCAGCCGGTTCACCTCCTCCGCCACCAGCTCCCGCTCCCGACCGCTCCCGCGATACCGCCGGTAACGCGCCGCCGTCCATACCTGCGTCCGCTCCACGATCCGCCGCCGACCCCCAGCCGACCCACGCCCCATCCGCTCGCGAACCCGCGCCAGCAATCCGTCCCGATCCAGCTCCCGCGTCTGCTGACGCACGTGCACCGCATACCCTGCCAGCTTCCGGTAGTCCCCCTCCGACATCAGCGGCACCGCACGCGGCGCCTCCACCAGCTCCAGCACCACCCGCTCCGCCGCGTCCGCCCCCCCCGCGCCGTCCTCCACACGCACCAGCACGTCCGCAAACCCGTACACCGTCCCCAGAAGCGCCAGGTCCTGCAGGAAACCCACGCCCCCAGCCTGCTCCAGCACCTTCCGCAAAAACCGCTCGATCTCCCCCGCACGCCCCGGCCCAGCCGCCAGGCTCTGTACCGACACCGGCGAACCGAACATGAAGTCCACCAGCGTGTGCACACGCCACGCGATGTCGTTCTCGATCACCCGCTCACGCTCGGCGTCCGCCAGCAGCCGCGCAGGCAACCCCTCCTCCTGCGCCAGCCGCGCCCGACCGCCCTCGCCCTGCCTCGCCGGGTTCCGGTAGTAACGCCACAGCCGCTCGTAACGCCCCCGCCGACCCAGATGCTCCCCGATCAGCACGTCCAGCAGCGCTTCGTCCATCTGTCCCATCCCGCTCACCCCTCTCGAGTCCCGCGATCCGTCCTCAACCAGCACACCTCTCCCCCACCCTCGCCCCACCGGCCAACCCCGTGCGCACAGCCCCGGCCGCACCCCGCGCATCTGCGCCATAACCCCCGCCCCCGACCAGACTCATCCCGACACCCACTCCCGCCACCTTCCGCTCAACACCCCCGCCCCACCGTGCGCACAACCCCGGCCACCCCCTCCCGCCATCTGCTAAACTGCCCCGGCCCAACCCGTTCCCCCCACCTCAGCCCGACGACGCCATGAAGTACCTCCTCCCCCTCGCCCTCGCCCTCCTCGCCCTCCTCACCGGCTGCGCCGCCACCACGCCCGCCCAGCCCCACGCCGACGCCCTCGACGGCTGGACGCTCGAGCAGAAAGTCGGCCAGATCCTCATGATCGCCGACACCGAAGTCGCCCCCGAGCAGGCCCGCGACCTCCACCTCGGCGCCATCCTCATCTCCCCCAACGGCAGCCACCGCGAAGGCGTCGAAACCCTTAACGACTGGCGATCCTTCTACGCCCGCTACCAAACCGACAACCCCGCCTTCGACCCCACAAACCCCAGCCGACTCCCCGTCCTGCTCGCCATCGACGCCGTCCACGGCAACGCCCTCGTGCCCGGCGCAACCGTCTTCCCCCACAACCTCGCCCTCGCCGCCGCCGACCGCCCCGACCTCACCCACCAGGCCGGCCGGATCACCGCCCGCGAAACCGCCGCCATCGGCGCCAACTGGGCCCTCGCCCCCACCCTCGCCATCACCCGCGATCACCGCTGGGGCCGAACCTACGAAGGCTGGGGCTCTACCCCCGACCACGCCCGCAACCACGCCCGCGCCTTCATCACCGGCGTCCAGAACGAAAAACCAGCCGGCCACCCCGTCCTCGCCTGCGCCAAGCACTTCGTCGGCGACGGCGAACCCACCTGGGGAACCGGACGCGACGGCGGCATCGACCGCGGTGACGTCCGGCTCACCCGCGACCAGCTCCGCAAAATCCACGTCCCGCCCTTCCAGGAAGCCATTGACGCCGGCGTCGCCTCCATCATGGTCAACTACGGCAGCTTCAACGGCACCCGCGCCCACCACCACCCCTGGCTCCTCCAGAACCTCCTCCGCGACGAACTCGGCTTCCAGGGCGTCGTCGTCTCCGATTTCAACGGCTTCGCCCTCGACCGCCCCCTCGCCGAAGGCGCCCTGAACAGCCTCAACTCTGGCGTCGACCTGCTCATGGTCGGCAAGAACTGGCGCGACGTCCGCACCCGACTCCTCGAAGCCGCCCGCACCGGCGAACTGCACCTCAGCCGACTCGACCAGGCCGTCACCCGCGTGCTCGAAATGAAAAAACGCGCCACCCCCGCACCCGACGCCGCCCCCCGCGCCCGCCTCGACGACACCTTCGCCAGCCGCCGCGCCTACCAGGTCGCCCACGAACTCGTCGCCAGCTCAATCGTCGAACTCAGCGACCCCGAAAACCTCCTCCCCCTCAAGAACCCCCGCCGCATCCTCGTCCTCGGCCCCAAGGCCGACAACCTCGCCGTCCAGGCCGGCGGCTGGACCCTCGGCTGGGGCGGCTTCTCCGACCCCCACGACCCCCGCTTCCACGGCCGAACCATCCTCGACGGCCTCCAGAACGGGGCCGACAAAACGGGCGCCGAACTCGCCTACCACCCCCAAGGCGCCCCCGACCCCGGGATGAAAACCGGATACGACGTCTGCATCGTCGTCATCGGCGAACAGCCCTACGCCGAGTGGTTCGGCGACAACCCCCAACCCAGCCTCTCCGAAGAAGACCAGCTCCTGCTCCAACAGGCCGACGCACTCGACCTGCCCACCGTCGCCGTCCTCCTCACCGGACGCCCCCTCCACCTCGGCGACTGGCTCACCCGCATCGACGCCTGGGCCGTCGCCTGGCTCCCCGGCAGCGCCGCCGACGCCGTCGCGGCCCCCCTCCTCGGCCAGCACCCCTTCACCGGCCACCTCCCCCTCCCCTGGCCCACCCCGACCCAACCCGACTGATCCCCACCGCGAAAACCACAACCGGGGATGGCTGAACCACGTCCCCGGCAAAAAAGTGGGAACCGGGGACCAGGTTGCGCAAGCCCCTGCAACGCCCTCGCACGCCTCCCCCCCGCCTCGCTACAATGCCGCCATGACCCGGCAGGCGGTGAACCTGGCGATCGAAACGTCCTCCCGGCAGGGAGCGATCGGCGTGGGCCGAGGCGACGAACTGCTCGAAACCCGCACGCTGGGCAAGCAGCGGCGGCACGAGGTCGGGCTGCTGCCGGGGATCGATGCACTGTTTCGCGATCGCAAACTCAACCGGACGGAGCTGGGCGAGGTGTACGTCTCCGCTGGACCAGGCTCGTTCACGGGGCTGCGGGTGGCGATCGCCGCGGCCAAAATGCTGGCGCTGGCGGGCGGCGCAAAGGTGGTCGCCCTGCCGACCCTGGACGTGATCGCGCAGAACGTGCCGGCCCCGGACCAGGGCGGGCCCGAGCAGGTCGCGGCGTGCCTGAACCTCAAGCGGGGCACCGTGCACAGCGGCATCTACACCTGGCGCGACGGCGGCTGGCGGCTGCAAAGCCAAGCGAAGCTGCGAACGCTGGCGGAACTGCTCGCCGAGGCGGGTCGGCCCGTGTGGCTGGTGGGCGAGCGGCTGCCCGAGTTGCCCGATCCGCTGCCCGAGGGGGCGGAGGTGGCAGGCCCCGGGTTCGCGCTGCCGCGGGCGGAGGCGGTCTGGCGGCTGGGCCGCGAACGGGCGAAGGCCGGGGCGTTCGACGACCCCGGGACGCTGACGCCGATGTACATCCGCGAACCCGAGGCGGTCACACTCTGGCGGGAGCGGGAAGAGAAGTAGTCAAGAGGAGTTAGCGCTTTCGGACTCGGGCTCCCCAGGCCGGGGCGCCGCTGCGCTCTGCCCCGGCTTGAGGGGACCCCCACGGTGGGCCATCCGCCACTCAGAGCCGAAAACCGCTACCCTGTGCCCAGCGCTGCGCTACGATTGACGCCCAGCCTTCTGATCCCCGGCCTCCCGGCCATGACCCAGACGCCATGATTCCCAAAATTGCCATTGTCGGTCGGCCCAACGTGGGCAAGTCGAGTCTGCTGAACCTGCTGGCGAAGCGGAAGATCAGCATCGTGGACCCCACGGCCGGCGTGACCCGCGACCGCATCAGCACGACCGTCGAAATCCCCCCTGCCGAGAAAGGCGGCCAGCTCCACCTCGCAGAGCTGATCGACACCGGCGGATACGGCATCGAGGACGTCCAGCAACTCACCTCCGAGGTGGAACGGCAGATCGGCGCCGCCATCAGCGAGGCAGACCTGGTCTTCTTCGTCATCGACGCACAGACCGGCATCCTGCCGCTGGACCAGACGGTCGCCCAACTGCTGCGCACCAGCAACGCCCGCGTGCCGGTCGCCCTGATCGCCAACAAGGTCGATTCGCAGCGCTTCGAGGCAACGGCGTGGGAGGCGGCGACGCTCGGGTTCGGCGAGCCAGTGATGATCTCCGCAACCACCGGCCACAACAAGCACGAACTCTACGACGTGATCCGCGAGAAGATCGACTTCGAGCAGTTCATCGAAGCAGCCGCGGCCAGGGGGCCGGACCCGGGCATCCAACTCGCCATCGTGGGCAAACGCAACGCGGGCAAGAGCACCCTGGTCAACGCCCTCGCGGGCGACGAGCGGGTGATCGTCTCCGAGCAGGAGGGCACGACGCGCGACAGCGTGGACGTGCGCTTCGAACTCGAGGGGCAGGTGTTCACCGCCATCGACACGGCCGGCGTGCGGCGGCGGAAGAGCCTGGCCGACGACATCGAGTTCTACTCCTACCACCGCTCGCTGCGCAGCGTGCGGCGGGCGGACGTGTGCCTGCTGCTGATCGATGCCTCCGTCCCGGTCAGCCAGGTGGACAAGCAACTCGGCAACGAGATCCTCAAGCACCACCGCCCCACCGTCATCGTCGTGAACAAGTGGGACCTCGCCGAGAGCGAGCACACCGAGGAGGAATACGCCGAATATCTCGACAAGTCGCTTAAGGGCCTGAACTTCGCGCCGATCGTCTTCACCACCGCCAACTCGGGCGAAGGCGTGCGCGATGCCCTGGCGATGGCGCTGAACCTCTACGAGCAGGCGAGCCACCGCGTCGGCACGGGCGAGCTGAACCAGGTGATCGAGTCGATCATGGCCCAGCGCGGCCCGAGTTCGAAGGGCGGCAAGCGGGCGAAGGTATACTACGCCACCCAGCTCGACGTGCGGCCGCCGACGGTGGCCCTGTTCGTCAACGACCCGGACCTGTTCGACCACAACTACCAGCTCTTCCTGCTCAACCGCTTCCGCGAGGTGCTGCCGTTCTCGGAGGTGCCCATCAAGCTGGTCATCCGGGCGCGGAGCAGCCGGTACAACAAGCAGAAGGATGGGTGAGGGGCGGCCGTGAGAGGGAGTTAAGGGGCGTGATACGGATGATGATGGACGCTCGTGCGCGCCCCACTCGCTGTGGCAGAGGCTCTGGAGCCGCTTGGGGCTGAGGCGCTTCCACGCCTCAACGCGCACGAGGAACAGTCATAATCCGTATAAAAGAAGTTAGCGCGAGTTAGAGGCGTTAGCTCCCGGACCTCCAAGCCGGGGCAGAGCGCAGCGCCGCCCCGGGTACGGCTTCGGCGCCCGTCGCTGCGGATTGCACCCGATCCGCGGCAGCGCTGCGCTTGCCGCGAGGATCAGACGGTGGGGAATTCAAAGCTTTCGCCGGTGAGGCGGCGGTAGGTGTCCAGGACGCCGGCGACCTGGGTGGAGGGGCGGCGGTGCTGGCGGATCCATGCCTGGGCGCGCTGGCCGAGGGCGGTGGCCTCATCGGGCTGCTCGGTGAGGCGGGTGAGCAGGTCGGTCCAGGCGTCGGAGGTGGCGTGGTCGGTGAGCCAGGCGGTTTCGCCCTCGATGAGGTGGTCGAGCCAGGAGTCGGCGTGGGCGAGCACGGGCATGGCGGAGGCCATCGCCTGGAGGGTGAGGCCGCGCATTCGGCCGAGCGGCTGGGGGTGGACCAGGGCGTCGGCGCGAAGCAGCAGCTCGCGGTGGCCGAGGCGGCGGGGAATGAGCGAGAGGTTGGGCAGGAGGCCGAGCCTTTCGGCGGTTCGCCAGATGCCGTGCTGCTCGGAGCCCTGGCCGTCGAGGAAGAACTGGAGTTGCGGGCGATCGCGCAGCAGGTCGCTCAGGGCGGCGAGCAGAGCCTCGTAGCGGCGGTCGAGCTTGCCGTTGCCGCTGACGGCGATGCACATGGCGCGGTCCTCCCGGCAGCCGGGGGAGCGCGGCTGCACGTGGACGCCGGGCGGAATGGTGCGGATGAGGAAGCGCTTGCCGACGAGGTCGCGGATCGCCTCGGCGAGCGGCTGACTGGCGGCGGCGAAGACGGCGTGATTGGGGTGGCTGTCGCGGGCGACGCGCTGGACGAAACGCAGGTCGAGGTGGGAGCCGACGGCGTAGACGGCGGGGACTTCGAGCTTCTTCGCCAGCGCATGCCCCCCTGCCCAGAGCGAGCCGTCGAGGACGTGAACCAGATCGACGCGCAGCTCCTCCAGCCGGGGTGCGAGCGAGGCGAGGCGGTAGCGGTTGAGCCAGCTCCAGCGGGACTCTTCCCAGAGCAGCGGCTCGCCGACGAGGCCCGGCTCGGCTCCGGGGGGAAGCTGGGGCACGACCTGGGTGACGCGCACCTGCTCGTCGAGCAGGCCGACGACGAGGTGGCGGAAGATGGGCAGCTCTTCGTCGAGCCAGGCGGAGTTGGCGAGCAAAGCGACGTGCATGGAAAGAATCCTAAGCGCAAACGGGGCGGTTCGCCACGCCTGCACCCGGGCCGGCGCTGCGCTCTGCCCCGGCGCGGGGGTGTGTGCCGGGCGCGCGGTTGTGGCGTAGAATCGGGGCTATGAATGCTGCCGATGCCCAGCCGACCTGGACGACCCGCAAGCTGCTGGCCTGGACGACCGAGTTTTTCGAGCGTCAGGGGCTGGAGAGTCCGCGTCTGCAGGCGGAGATGCTGCTGGCGCACGTGCTGGGGACCGAACGGCTGAAGCTGTACATGGACCCGGACCGCCCCGCCACCGGACCGGAGCGGTCGGCGTACCGCAAGCTGGTGGAGCGGGCGGCGGCGCACGAGCCGGTGGATTACCTGGTGGGCTGGACGCCGTTTTTCTCGATGTCGCTGAAGGTGACGCCCGCTGTGCTGGTGCCGCGGCCGAGCACGGAGGCGCTGGTGGAGCACGTGGTGCAACACGCGCGGCGGACGGCGGGCTTTGCGAAGCCGACCATCGCCGACGTGGGCACGGGCAGCGGCGCGATCGCGATCGCGCTGGCGAAGCACATTCCGGAGTCGCGCGTCGTGGCGACGGACATCCGCCCCGATGCGCTGGCGGTGGCGCGGGAGAACGCCGAGGCGCAGGGCGTGGCCGAGCGGATCGAGTTTCGCGAGGGGAACCTGCTCGAGCCGCTGGCTGGGGAGCGGTTCCGGTACCTGGTGAGCAATCCGCCTTACATTCCCGACGCCGAGTGGGAAGCGGTCGAGCCGAACGTGAAGCGATACGAGCCCGAGCACGCCCTTCGCGGCGGCGCGGACGGGCTGGACTATCTTCGGCCGATGATCGCGGGGGCGAAGGACCACCTGGAGACGCCGGGGCAGATCGCCTTCGAGATCGCGGCGGTGCAGGAGCAGGCGGTGATCGAACTGGCGGCGGAGGCGGGGCTGGCGGGGCCGCGGGTGCTCAAAGATGACGAGGGGCATCCGCGGGTGCTGGTGGCAGAGCGGAGCTAGAGGTTACAGGCCGGGGACGGGAGACCAGGAACTGCCCCCGAAAATTGCTGCCGATCGCGGACCTCTGGTCTCGAGTCGCCAGCCTCTCGTCTCTAGCCTCCAGCCTCCCGCTCCCCACTTGACGCCGGCCCCCCTGCTGCCGACGATGCCGGGCTTACCGGAACACGAACCGAAACGAGGCAACCGTGGCTGACATTCAGAACCGCATCGAGACGCTGCTTCAGGACGCCGTGGGGGCGGCGCTGGGCGAGGAACATCGCGAGACGGACCCGATCGTTCGGCCGTCGGGGAACCCGAAGTTCGGCGACTACCAGGCGAACCTCGCCATGGGGCTGGCGAAGAAGCTGGGGCAGAAGCCGCGCGACCTGGCGCAGCAAATCGCCGCCAAGCTGCCCGGGAATGCGCTGCTGGAGTCGGCCGAGGTCGCCGGGCCGGGGTTCATCAACCTGCGGCTGACGCGGGAGGCGCTGGACGCGCACGCGGCAGCGATGCTGGCGTCGGACCGGCTGGGCCTCGAGCCGGCGGGTGAGCCCGAGACGGTGGTGGTGGACTACTCCGGCCCGAACGTGGCGAAGGAGATGCACGTCGGACACTTGCGTTCGACGGTGCTGGGCGATGCGATCGCGCGGGTGCTCGAGCTTCAGGGGCACGCCGTGGTGCGTCAGAACCACCTCGGCGACTGGGGCACGCAGTTCGGGATGCTGATTCAGTATCTGCTCGACACCGGCTGGGAGGCGGAGGGGGAGCCTGAAATCGGCAACCTGAACCGGCTGTACCAGCAGGCGAAGCAGAAGTTCGACGCGGACCCGGACTTTGCGAAGCGGGCACGGGAGCGGGTGGTGGCGCTGCAGAGCGGCGACGACGAGACGACGAGCGTGTGGCAGGGGCTGGTGGAGGAGAGCAAGCGGCATTTCAACGCCGTCTATCAGCGGCTGGGGGTGGATCTGCGTGACGCCGACATTCGGCCGGAGAGCTTCTACAACGATCGGCTGCCGGGCGTGATCGGCGGCCTGGAGCAGGCGGGCCTGCTCGCGGAAAGCGAGGGGGCGGCGGTCGTGTACCCCGAGGGGTTCCAGGACCGCGAGGGCGAGCCGATGCCGATGATCGTCCGCAAGACGGACGGCGGGTACCTCTACGCCACGACCGACCTGGCGGCGGCGCGGTTCCGCATCGGCGAGCTGGGCGCGAGCCGGCTGATCTACGTCACCGACGCGCGGCAGAGCCAGCACTTTGCGATGGTGTTCCAGACGCTGCGGCAGGCGGGCTGGGCGGACGCGGGCGTTCGGCTGGACCACGTGCCGTTCGGCGCGGTGCTGGGCCCGGACCGGAGGCCGTTCAAGACGCGCGAGGGCGGGACGGTTCGGCTGGTGGAGCTCGTCGACGAGGCGGAGAGCCGGGCGGCCGGCGTGATCCGGGAGAAGAACCCGGACCTGCCCGAGGCGGAGCAGGAGCGGATCGCCTCGGCGGTGGGGATCGGCGCGCTCAAGTACGCGGATCTTTCCAGCGACCGGATCAAGGACTACGTCTTCGACTGGGACCGGATGCTGGCGATGGACGGAAACACGGCGCCGTATCTTCAGAATGCGTACGTGCGGATCCGCTCGATCTTCCGCAAGGGAAAGATTGACGCCGAGTCGCTGGACGCCGGGGCGATCCGGGCCGAGGCGCCGGCCGAGCGGGCGCTGGTGCTGAAGCTGCTTCAGTGGCCGGGCGTGATCGCGTCGGTGGCGGACAGCCTCGAGCCGCATCGGCTGTGCAACTGGCTGTACGAGCTGGCGACGGGATATCACCAGTTCTACGAGCGCTGCCCGGTGCTGACGGCCGAGGAGGCATCGGTGCGGCAGAGCCGACTGGCGCTGAGCCACCTCGTGGCGCGGGCGCTCCAGGAAGGGCTCGGGCTGCTGGGGATCGAGGTGGTGGAGCGGATGTGAGTGGGGGAGTTAAGGGGAGTTAGAGGGAGTTAGAGGAGTTAGAGAAGTTACGCGTGGGGCGGGCCGGGGCGGCTTGTTCCCGGGGGCGGCGGATTCTATAGTGATTCCAGGCTGAGGCACGACATCCCACCCAGGCGTCGCGGACGACGCAGCCGTGGGCGTTGGAGAAGATGCTCCGGAAGCTCTCTGTTTCTTCTCCGTGCCTCCGTGGTTGTTTGCTTAACTCCTCTTAACTCCCTCTAACTCCTCTACCTACTTCCCGACCCATGCTCGACGTCGCACTCAAGGAATGGAAGATCGTCACCGACCTGCTGCTCGAAGGCGAGCTGGCGCTCTTGCTGCGCAAGGGCGGGATTCACGAGCGAGGCGGGGTGGCGGTATTCGAGCTCGAGCATCCGCGGTTCGCGCTCTTCCCGGCGTGGCTGCACCAGGTGCCCAACCGGATGAAGCCACCCTACCGGGGTCGCGTCGAGCGCTTCCGCGAAGAGCCCGGCGAAGTCACCCTCCGCGGGTTCGGCGAAGCGGCGAAGATCTGGCAGGTCCCCTCCCGCGAGGCGTTCGACCAGCTCGACGACCTGCACGTGTGGTCGAAGCCGCAGATCGACATGCGCTTCAACTACAAGCCCGAGCGGCCGCTCTACCTGATGGCCGTGCGGGTCTACCAGCTCGCGCAGCCGAAGACGATCCCGAATCGCGAAAAGTACGCCGGGTGCCGAAGCTGGGTGCCGCTCGAGCCGGCCGACGTGGTGGATGACGCCGGCGCGACGCCGGTGCTGGAGGACGCGGCGTTCGAGCGAATCGTCGCGCGGTGTGAAGCGGCGATGGGGCAGGGATAACCCCCCGGGAAGCACGCCCGGCAGCGACGCGGCGCGGTATGGTAGAAAGGCAGAAACCGGGCCCGATCCGCGGCGGCGCTGCGCTTGCCGGGGCCTGCCCCCAAAGGAGACCCCCATGTGGATCAGTACGACGGTGGACGACGCGCGGCAGCATTGTGAGGCGCTTTCCGGCACGGGCACGGTGGCGTTCGTGCCAACCATGGGCGCCCTGCACGCGGGGCATATGCAGCTCGTGGAAGAGGCGCACAAGCTCGCGGACGCCGTCGTGGTGAGCATCTTCGTCAACCCGACCCAGTTCGGGCCCAGCGAGGACTTCGAGAAGTATCCGCGTACGCTGGAGAGCGATCTGCGAAAGTGCGAGGCGGCGGGCGTGGCCGGGGTGTTCAACCCGGACGCGGACGAGATGTACCCGCCCACGGCGCTGGACACGGCGATCGACGTGCCGGACCTGACCGGGATCCTCGAGGGGGCGAAGCGGCCCGGGCATTTCGCCGGGGTGTGCCGGGTGGTGGCGAAGCTGCTCAACATCGTTCGGCCGACCTACGCGATGTTCGGGCAGAAGGACTACCAGCAGCTCAAGGTGATCGAGGCGATGGCGGACGATCTGATGATGAACGTCGCCATCGCGGCGGTCGCGACGGTGCGGGAGGCGGACGGCCTGGCGCTGTCCAGCCGGAACCGGTATCTCGACCAGGACGAGCGCCGGCACGCCGGGGGGTTGCATAAGGCGCTGATGCAGGCGAAGTCGCTGGTGGAGGAGGCGGGCGAGACCGATCCGCACACGGTCGAGCAAGCGATGACGCAGGTGCTCGAAGCGCACCACATGGAGGTCGATTACGCGGTGATCCGCCACCCGCAGACGCTGGGCGAGCTGGACTGCGTCGAGCCGGAGCTGACCGGCGGCGTGGTGGCGCTGATCGCGGCGCGGCTGGGCGGCGTGCGGCTGATCGACAACATGGTGCTGGGGGAGTGAGGGAGAGGCGCGCAGCTTCCCGGCCTGCCCTTCAGGTCAGACCGCGGCCCCCTTTTTCTGAACTGCTGCCAGGCAATCTACCGCTGGATGCGGTCGGTGACGGTGTGGTCGACGTTGCCGACGCGGGTGTCGATTCGGCCGGGGATGCGGCCGTTGACGCGCCAGGGGTTGTCGTCCTCGGGCAGCTCGCGGCGGGTGTTCTGCGAGCGGGGGATCAAGTCGTAGACGATGCCGGGCGCGGCGATCTCGCGGAACTCGCCGTCGCGGCGGGGGGCGACGTTGAAGTCGACGCCGGCGGGGTTGTCCGCGGAGACGACGTAGCTCGGCCGAGACATCCAGGCGCGGACGCCCGGGCCTTCGTAGCGGTATTGCCGGGGCAATTTGAGGCCGCTGGTCGGGTCGGTGGTGATGAGGCGCTGCGGTCGGAAGAGGTCCCGCCGCTCGAGCTTGAACAGGCGCACCCGCGGGCTGAAGCGGGCGTTGTCCTGCTCCACCCGCCGCTGCGACCGCGCGAGCGGGTCGAGATCCTCGACCGCCTGGTCCACGGGCTCGAGCCCCTGCGCCAGTGCGGCGGGGGTGAAAGCGAGCGTCAACAGCAGGCAGAGCAGAATTCGCATCAGGCTTCTCATCATAACGCGGAGACGGCGCGAGGCGAAGCGCTTTCGCGCTCCCCTGCCATCATCGGACGGCGCGGGGGGCGGCCTTCGGCTTGCGGCGCGACGTGCGTCTTCAACCTTCAGCCTCAGTCTCCAGCCTCTCGCCCCGGACTGGATTAGGCCGCCTGTCGGCCCTGGCCAGCGAAGCGGATGAGGGCGGCGTTGAAGGCGTCGAGGTCCTGCGGGCCTCGGCTGGTGATCAGGGCGCCGTCGAGGACGACCGGCTCGTCGACCCACTCGGCCCCCGCGTTTCCGAGGTCGGTTTTCAGCGAGGGGTAGCTGGTCATGCGTCGGCCGCGGACGACGCCGGCCTCGATCAGGGTCCACGGGCCGTGGCAGATGGCGGCGACGGGCTTGTTCTGGTCGAAGAAGGCGCGGGTGAAGGCGACGGCCTTGTCGTTCTGGCGGAGCTTGTCGGGGTTCATCACGCCACCGGGCAGGACGAGGACGTCGTAATCGTCGGGGTTGGCGGCATCGAGGGGGACGTCGACGTCGAACTCGTCGCCGGGCTTGTCGTGGTTCCTGCCGCGGACTTTTTCCTTGCCGGGCGAGACGATGTGGGTGATGGCGCCCTGTTTTTCCAGGGCTTCGCGTGGCGAGGTGAGTTCGATCTGCTCGAAGCCCTCGTCGACGAGGATGGCGATTTTGCGGCCGATCAGTTCGTCGGACATATCCGGAATCCTTCCGTTGCGGGTGCCGGCGTCGTGGCGGGCGCCTCGGGTCGTGTTCAAGGGTCCGTGTTCAAGGGTCGGGGCCTGGTTTCATGGCTTCGCGGAGTTCGGCGAGGCGAGCCGCGGCCGATTCGATGGCGGCGAGGTGCTCGCTGAGCAGGCCGGTGACGGCGCGGTCGTCGCGGGTTTTCTCGAGCACCTGCCGATACTGCCGGGCGAGCTGCTGTTCGCCTCGGGCGACGTCGCTGACGAGGGCGAATTCGCTGCCGCCGGTGAGTCGGGAGCGGACGTCGATCCACCAGCGGTGGACGCGGCCGCGGGCGGAGCCGGCGGTGGCGGGCTGATTTTCCTGCCACTCGACGTGGGGCTTGAGCTGTTCGGCGAAGTGGCGTCGCTGTCGGGCGAGTTCGCGGAGCACGGCAGTGAGCTGGGGATCGTCGGCGGCATCGGCGGCGGCCTGGAAGGCCTTGTAGCTGTCGATGTCGGCGCGGATCAGCTCGCCGAGGCGTTCGAGCAGTCGCGGAGTCAGGTGGGCCGAAATCACCATGCCGGTTCACCCCTCCTCGGGTTGCTCGCGGAGGCGGTGGGCGGACGGCCCGATCGGCGCGGCCAGGCCCACCGCCAGTGCGAGGACGAAAATCATCAGGCAAACCGTCGCCGCACCGAGGAGGAAGTCGCGCCAGGCGGGCCAGGGGCCGCTGAACCCGGCCAGCATCGCCAGCCCGGCTGCGGCAAGCGAAATCAGGGCCCCGTACAACATGGCGGCACACTCCTCCTGCAGGCGAGTCGACGGGCGCGTCACGTCCGGCGTCCGCGAGGTGATGATAGCGCGGGGGGGCAGCCGGTCTGCCTCGGGCGGCCCCCGAAAGCGCGATTCTGAGGGGCTTAACGGCCGGTCCGGCATGGCCGGATGAAAATGAGTGGCGACTTCCCCGCGCAACCGGCTGCGAAGCCGGGTCGCGGGATATATAATAGTTTATCCGGATGAACGGATTAACACCCCCCTTGCCCCTGTGGAAAGACCTGAGCGATGAACGACGCCGTTCTGACACGTTCCAGTCGCACCGCGACGGATGATTTTGCCCCGCGTCACCTCGGTCCGAGCGAGCCGGAGATGGCGCAGATGCTCGGCCAACTGGGGGTGCACTCGCTCGAGGAGCTTGCCTCGGCGGTCGTGCCGGACGACATTCGCCTGGCCGAGCCGCCCGCCCTGCCCGAGGCGCTCAACGAGCACGAGGCGCTTGAGCGGCTGCGGGCCATTGCCGGGCGGAACAAGGTGGTCCGCTCGCTGCTCGGCACGGGCTATCACGCCACGATCACCCCGCCGGTGATTCAGCGCCACATTTTCGAAAACCCGCACTGGTACACGCCTTACACGCCCTACCAGGCGGAGGTGTCGCAGGGCCGGCTCGAGGCGCTGCTGAACTTTCAGACCATGGTCAGCGACCTGACCGGCATGGAGGTGGCCAACGCCTCGCTGCTGGACGAGGCGACCGCCGCCGCGGAAGCGATGGCGATGGCCCACGCGATCGCCCGGGGGAAGAAGCCGGCCTTTTTCGCCGCCGACGACTGCCACCCGCAGACGCTGGGGGTGATGCGGACCCGGGCGCGCTCGCTGGGGATCGAGCTCCGCATCGGGCCGCCGAGCGAGGCGGACTTCGATTCGGGCGAGCTCAGCGGCGTGCTGCTGCAGTATCCCACCACCGACGGGCGGGTGGAGGACTACGACGACATCGTGGCGCAGGCCCACGAGGCGAAGGCGATGGTGATCGTCTCGGCCGACCTGCTGTCGCTGACCCTGCTGCGGCCGCCGGGCGAGTTCGGCGGAGGCGGCGCGGACGTCGTCGTGGGCAGTGCCCAGCGCTTCGGCGTGCCGATGGGCTACGGCGGGCCGCACGCGGCGTACATGGCGACGCGGTCCAAGCACGTACGCAAAATGCCCGGCCGACTGGTCGGCGTGAGCGTGGACAGCCAGGGCAAGCCGGCGCTGCGGCTGGCGATCCAGACCCGCGAGCAGCACATCAAGCGGGAAAAGGCGACGAGCAACATCTGCACCGCCCAGGTGCTCCTCGCGGTGCTGGCGGGGATGTACGGCGTGTGGCACGGGCCGGAGGGACTGACGCGCATCGCCCGCCGGGTCCACGCGCTGGCGAGCCTGCTCGCGGCCGGGCTGCGGCGGCAGGGCCACGACGTGCCGCATGACGCGATCTTCGACACGGTGCGCGTCGAGCCGGAGAACGGGCGGGCGCGGCCCTATTACCAGGCCGCGGCCGAGCGGGGGATCAACCTCCGCCTGCTCGACGAGCAGACGCTGACGATCAGCCTCGACGAAGTAAGCGACGAGGCGGAAGTCGATCGGCTGCTGGCGATCTTCGGCGGCGGCGGCGAGCCGGACTTCACCTGCGAGCAGCTTCTCGACGAACTCGAGCCGGAGGTGCCCGAGCGTTTCGCCCGGCTGAGCAGCTTCATGGAGCACCCGGTGTTCCACGAGCACCACAGCGAGACGGACATGATGCGCTACATCACCCGTCTCGAGCGGAAGGACATCGCGCTGACGCGGTCGATGATTCCGCTGGGCTCGTGCACGATGAAGCTCAACGCCGCGGCCGAGATGCTGCCGATCACCTGGCCCGAGTTCGCAAGGCTGCACCCGCACGCCCCGCAGGAGCAGGCGCAGGGGTATCGGCAGATGATGGACGAGCTCGAGCAGTGGCTCGCCGCGATCACCGGGCTGCACAGCGTGTCGCTTCAGCCCAACGCCGGCTCGCAGGGCGAGTTTGCCGGGCTGCTGGCGATCCGCCGCTACCAGCAGGCCCGGGGCGAGGGGCAGCGGAACATCTGCCTCATCCCCACCAGCGCCCACGGCACGAACCCGGCCAGCGCGATCACGGCGGGGCTGAAGGTGGTCGCCGTCGCCTGCAACGAGCGGGGCGACGTCGATCTCGACGACCTGCGCGCCAAGGCGCAAACGCACAAGGACCACCTCTCGGCCCTGATGGTGACCTATCCGTCGACGCACGGCGTGTTCGAGCCGGGCATCCGCGAGGTCTGCCGAATCATTCACGAAGCGGGCGGGCAGGTCTACATGGACGGGGCGAACCTCAACGCGCAGGTCGGCCTGACCAGCCCGGCGGCGGTCGGCGCCGACGTGGTGCACCTGAACCTGCACAAGACGTTCGCCATCCCGCACGGCGGGGGCGGCCCGGGTGTGGGCCCGATCGCGGTGGCGGAGCACCTGGCCGAGCACCTGCCGGGCGACCCGCTGACCGGCGGCGAAGGCGCCGTCTCGGCCGCGGCGCAGGGCAGCGCGTCGATCCTGCCGATCAGTTGGATGTACCTGGCCATGATGGGCCCGAAGGGCCTCACGCGGGCGAGCGAGGTGGCGATTTTGAACGCCAACTACATGGCCCACCGTCTGGGCGAGCACTACCCGGTGCTCTACACCGGGCCCCGCGGCCGAGTGGCGCACGAGTTCATTCTCGACTGCCGGGCGTACGAACGGTCCGCGGGGGTTCGCGTGGACGACATCGCGCGTCGGCTGATGGACTTCGGGTTCCACGCCCCGACCATGAGCTGGCCCGTGCCGGGCACGCTGATGGTCGAACCGACCGAGAGCGAGCCCAAGACGGAGCTGGACCGGTTCTGCGATGCGATGATCGCCATTCGCGAGGAGATCCGCGACATCGAGGAAGGCCGAATCGACGCTGAGCAGAGCCCGCTTCGCCACGCGCCGCACCCGGCGGAGGTGGTGACGGGCGACGACTGGCCCTTCCCCTATCCGCGGAGCCAGGCGGCGTACCCGGTCGAGTGGATCCGCGAGAGCAAGTACTGGCCGCCGGTCGGGCGGATCGACCAGGCGTACGGCGACCGCAACCTGATGTGCGCCTGCCCCCCGGTCGGGGCGTACGGTGAGGCGTGAGCGGGCGGCCTGATCGGTGATCAGACCAGGTAGACGAGGATGGTGGAGATCATCCCCGCGGTCGCGACGCCGACCAGGATGACCAGCAGGACCCAGTAGATCACGTAAAGCAGCGTGTCGCCCATTTTGCCCATGGCCGGCCTCCTGTGATGGTGGATCGCGTGTGCGCTGTCATTCTCCGCCGGGGCGGGTCGGCGGGCAAGGGGCAGACGGCGCGCAGCCGCGCTGCAGGCCGCAGGACCCGACTCGGCGGCGTCTTTTCCCTGGATTCTCTGCCGTGGCGCGTAAGATGTGCATGTGAGCCGGTCGATGTTCAGCCACATTGTGACGTTCGCCCAGCGCCTGATGCTTCTGAACGGCCTGCTGCTGCTGACGCTGTTGGTGGCGGCGGTGATGGTGCTGCGCGAGCCGGAGGCGGCGCATGCGCGGGACGATCGGCCCAGCCCGGCCGAGGAGATGGGGTTTCCCGATGCCCGCGATCGGCTGGGCAATGATCTTCCGCTCGGCCGAGGGGTCGTGATGGGCCACGTCGAGGGGGGCAAGGCGGCGTATCTGCCGGACCTCGAGGCGTCGCGGTTCGAGGGGGTCGAGTTCACGCCGGTGAGCGGGCCGTCGCACCTGTTCAAGCATGCCCAGCAGACGGCGGCGATCGCCTACGGGCCCCGCGGGCTGGCGCCGGGGGTGGAGGACGTGCGCTGCTACCGCACGAGTCACTGGCTGGGCGGCGGCTTTTTGCGCACCGGCACCCCCCTGCCGCCGGCGAAGGCGGAGATCGACGTTTTCAGTCACTCCTGGGTGAGCGACAGCTCCGGGCACGCCGAGGAGATCCTGCGGCGAGTGGACCTGGTGGCGGACCGCGACGACACGGTGTTCTGCGTCGGGGTGAACAACGGCCGACCCAGCCGGGTGCCGCGGCTGCTGGCGAGCGCCTACAACGTGATTGCCGTGGGCACGGACAGCGGCGCCTCGTCGGGCGCCTACACGCGCGTCGAGGGGGAGGGCCGGTGCAAGCCGGACATCGTGGGGCCGCAGATGATGACCAGCTTCACGACGCCGATGGTCGCCTCGTGTGCCGCGAGGCTGATCGAGGCGGGGCGTCGGCTCGAAGGCTCGGCCGCGGCGCGGGCGCGGCGGAGCGAGACGATCAAGGCGATCCTGCTCGCCGGGGCGACCAAGCCGTGGAACTGGGCGCCGGCGAAGGGCAAGCCGCTGGACGAGCGGCTGGGCGCGGGGCTGGTGAACGTCGACCATGCGCTGGAGATCCTGCTCGCCGGGCCGGCAAAGCCGCTGACCGATGCGGGCGAGGCGGCGTGGGACTTCCGGTCGGCGATGCCCGACTCGCGGCTGGCATACCGGTTCGAAAACGACGAGCCCGGGCGGGATATCTCGGTCGCGCTGACGTGGCATCGGCGGGTGGCCGGGCGATCGGGGTTCAACGTGGTCAAGCAGCAGCCGCAGTGGCTGGACCCGGCGAGGCTGGCGGACTTCGACCTGGTGCTGCACTACACGAGCCCGTCGGGCCAGACCGGCGTGATCGGACGAAGCGAGAGCGGGGTCGACAACGTCGAGCACATCTTCATCGAGCAGGCCCCGCCGGGCGAGTACCGGCTGGAGGTGGTCCGCCGACCCGACGGCCACGACGAGCCGTGGGACTACGCCGTGGCGTGGCGCGTGGGCGAGGCGGAGCTGCAGTAGCGGCGGATTCCGAGCGGCGCGTCTGGATACGTCGCGGGGTGCGGGATAGGCTTGGCCATGAGCGACGCACCTCGTGATATCGGCCTGGCGGAACTGCAGGACGCCCTGGAGAAGCCTGAGACCCGGCTGCTGGACCTGCGGCCGATCGAGGCGTTCAACGGCTGGCCCCTCCGCGGCGAAGCGCGGGGCGGGCACATTCCCGGGGCGATCCCCTTCCCCTTCGCGTGGACGCGCTACCGGCTGGAAGTGCACGAGCTGCTCCGCGAGCACGGCGCGACGCCCGAGCGGTCGATCGTCCTCTACGGCTATGACGCGGGCGAGTCGCGCCAGATGGCGGAGCTGCTGGACGGCATCGGCTGCCGGGACGTGCGCTGCTACGACCGGTTTGTTGAGCAGTGGGCGGCGGACCGGTCCCTCCCGCTCGAGCGGATGCCGCGGTACGACCGGCTGGTGTGCCCGGCGTGGGTGCGGGAGCTGGCGGAGAACCGGCGCGACGGTCGGCCGAGCGTGATCTGCCACAGCCACTACGACTGCATCGACGACTACCACCGCGGGCACATTCCCGGGGCGATCGCTCTCAATACCAACGATCTCGAATCGCCCGAGACCTGGAACCGCCGATCGCCCGAGGAGCTGCGGCTGGCGCTCGCGGCGCACGGGATCACGCGGAACGCGACCGTGGTGGTGTACGGCCGGTTCTCCTTCCCCAGCAACGACGACCCCTACCCGGGCCAGGCGGCGGGGCATCTCGGGGCGATGCGCTGCGCCGCGATCCTGCTGTGGGCGGGCGTCGAGGACGTGCGCGTGCTCAACGGCGGGATGAACCGCTGGGAGGAAGCGGGCCTGCCGGTGAGCACCGAGCCGACCCGGCCGACGCCGGCGACCGACTACGGCGGGGAGATCCCGGGCCGGCCCGAGGTGTTCGTGGACACGCCCGAGGCGAAGCGGCTGCTCGCCTCGGACGACGGCGAGCTGGCGAGCGTACGCAGTTGGGACGAGTTCGTCGGCCGAGTGAGCGGGTATCACTACATCGAGAGGAAGGGGCGCATCCCCGGCGCGGTGTTCGCCGACTGCGGGAGCGATGCCTACCACATGGAGAACTACCGCAACCTCGACTACACGACGCGGAACTACGAAGCGATCGCGGCGATGTGGGAGCGGGCCGGGCTGACGCCGGACAAGCACGTGGCTTTCTACTGCGGCACGGGCTGGCGTGGGAGCGAGGCGTTTTTCAATGCCTGGCTCATGGGCTGGCCGCGCGTGAGTGTGTATGACGGCGGGTGGATGGAGTGGAGCAGCGATCCCGCCAACCCGATCGCCACCGGCGAGCCGAGCCGGGCAGAGGACACCATCGACGCTTCGTGACCTGGTCATGCCGACGCTGAACGAGTTGACGACGGACGAGCTGATCTCTACCTTCCGCGGCCTGGAGGGCTGGGAGGACCGCTTCGAGTACATCCTCGATCTGGCGAAGCAGGTGCCGGAGCTGGACGAGTCGGAGCGTACGGACGAGACCCGGCTGACGGGCTGTGTGAGCCAGGTGTGGGTGAAGACGGCGGTGACGCAGGACGACCCGCCGCGGTTCGAGTTCGTGGCGAACAGCGACGCGGCCATCGTGACGGGGCTGATCGCGGTGCTGATGGTGGTCTACAACGGCCGACCGGTGGACGAGGTGGCTGACGCGGACCCGCTGGCGGTCCTGCGGGAGATGGATCTGGAGACGCACCTGAGCCCGACGAGGCGGAACGGGCTGCACGCGATGGTGGAGCGGATCCGGGGGGACGCGGGGGCACCGGGTGTTCGTAGCTGAGTGATGGGCGCTATCGGTGCGCGAGCCGTCGCCAAGGCTGCTGCCGTCCATTTCGGGCATGCGCACGTCCGAGACACCGGGTCCACCGGGCTCGAGCACGCGCTCGCAGGCCGCCCGGCCGTCCCCGGCCTGCTCGACGGTGTAGCCCTCGTCCTCGAGCAACTCGGCGAGCGACTCGCGCCGGACCTGGCCGTCTTCCGCGATGAGAATGGTCTTGGGCAGACGCGATTCGGCAGTCACTCGGCCTGGCCCGCCGCCGCGGGGGCGGGGCCGGCAATCTCCTCGTCCGTCAGATAGCAGGCGGGGTCGGCGGCCCAGGGGTTGCCGGTGAGGATCTCCGCCCGCGCCCGCAGTGCGCCGCCGCAGGCGTTCTTGAACCGGCAGGTGGCGCATCGGCCTTCGAGCTTGTCCAGGCGGTCCTTCAGCCCGGCCATGATCGGGTCGGAGGTGTCCTGCCAGATCTCCGAGAACTTGCGGTCCTTGACGTTCCCGAAGCTGCGGTACATCGAGAACTGGTCGGCGTGAACGTGGCCGAGGAAGTCGATGTCCGCGATGCCGACGCCGGAGGAGTACCGCCCGCCGCCGTTCCACTCGAGCATCTCGCGGACCTGCTCGGCGCGGGGGTGGCCCTCGCGGCGCATCTTCTGGTAGAGGAAGGGGCCGTCGGCGTGGTTGTCCACGGTGAGGATCTCGACGCGTCGGCCGCGGTCGATGAGGTCCTTCGTGCGGTCGAAGATGGTCTCGACGGCGTGGCGCGTTTCCTCGGCGCTGAGCATGTCCAGCTTGCTGCCTCGGCCGGCGGGGCTGAGGTGGTAGAAGCAGGCGCGGTTGATGTTCTCCTGCTCGATGAGCTCGAAGATCTGGTCGAGGTTCTCCGCGGTCTCGCGGGTGAGCGTGAGGCGCAGGCCGACCTTCTGCCCCGCCTCGGTGCAGTGGCGGAAGCCGCGCATCGCCCGCTCGTAGGCACCCTCGACGCCACGGAACTTGTCGTGGATGGCCGGCGTGGCGCTGTCGAGGCTGATGCCGATGTAGGCGAACTTGTGCTCGACGAACTTCCGCGCAATCTCCGGGGTGATCAGCGTGCCGTTGGTCGAGAGCACGACGTGCAGCCCCAGGCTGCGGGCATAGGCTGCGAGCTCGAAGAGGTCGGGCCGGGCCAGCGGCTCGCCGCCCGAAAACAGCACGGCAGGCACCTGGAAGTCGGCAAGGTCGTCGAGCACCGCCTTGCACTGCTCGGTGCTCAGCTCGCCGGGGTAGCGCTTCGCCTCGGAGTCGGTATAGCAGTGCACGCACTTGAGGTTGCAGGTGCGCGTGAGGTTCCACACGATGATCGGCCGACGCTCCCTGGCACTCCTGGCGACCTTCATGCGCTGGTGCTCGGGTGGATCGATCTGCGTGATCGCCCGGCCGTAGCGGTGCGGCGTGCTGGGCGTCTCGAGCCCACCGTAAAGAACACTGACGTCAATCAAGGCACCAACCTCCTGCTGAGACCGAGGCGAACGAAATCACTGGGTACATTAGAAATGATCCAGCCGATGAATTCAATACCTCGGTGTCCGGATTTGCGCGATTTGCGCGGCCGCTCGGTGAAAAGATCGCCCAATCCCCGTTTCTCGCCGTCAGACGAAGTACTGCAGCCGGGTCTTCTTGTATTCCTTCGTGCTGTAGAGAATGCGGCGGGGCGCGTCGCCGAATCGGCTCAGCGCCTCGGCGATCCGCTGCACCACCTGCTCGCACGCCGCCTCCGAGCGGGCATGCACCATCGTGTACAGATTGAAAGGCCAGTCCGGATAGCGCGGCCGCTGATAGCAGTGGCTCACGGCGTCGAACTCCGCCGCGATGCGCCCGGCCTCCTCGATGTGCTCGGCCGGCACCTGCCAGCAGACCATCCCATTGGCGGAGAAACCGGCCTGGCGGTGGCGCAGTACCGCGGCGAACCGCCGCATCACGCCACGCTCGCGCATCCGGCCCATCCAGTCGGCGAGGGCATCGAAATCAATCCCCGCCCGCTCGCACGCCGCGTCGAACGGCCGATCGACCAGCGGCAGATCCACCTGGAGCTGCCGCACCAGCTCGCGATCACGTTCGCTCAACGGCTCCGCCAGGGGCTCGCGACGAAGCGGAGCCGCGGGGGCGGGCGAGGCCGACTTGTCCCGCCCGGCCTTGTCGCTCATCGCCAGTTTCACGCCGATGGCGAAGGTGCGCTCGGTCGGCAGGGCCCGGTAGTGCTCCAGCCCGGCCCGCTCGGCCAGCTTCGCCAGTTCCGCCTCGAGATCCTGTTCGGGCGGCACGGCGAAGGTGAACCAGAGGTTGAACTCCGCCTCCCGGCGGTAATTGTGGGTGACGCCGGGATGCTCGCCGATCCGCGCCCCCACGGTGTCGAGCTCGGCTTCGAGCGCCCGGCCGGCAACGAGGGTGCTGTGGTAGCCCAGCGAGCGGGTGTCGAAAATGGCGGAGATCTGCCGAATCAGCCCGCTTTCCTTGAGCTGCTTAACGCGATTGAGAACCGCCTCGCCCGGCAGGCCGAGCGCTTCGCCCAGCACGGCCCAGGGACGCGGGGCGATGGGGAACCGCTGCTGGAGCAGGTCGAGCAGCTCGCGGTCCACGGGCTCGAGCGTGTCGGTCGGGCTGGACGGCTGAACGGGTGGCATCGGGTCTCATCCTTTTCCTGTCGCGATCGGCTCCGCTTTCGGCCAGCTTCCTGCCTCGCCGCGACCTCGTGCAGGGCAGCGGCAAGTGCCTTACTCGGCCCGGCCTGCCCGTGTTCGCCAAGTGTGCACGCGCACGGGTGCATCCGCTTGGAAAGCAACCGGTCGGCAAACTGCTCCACCGCCTGCTGCTGCTCGGGGCTGAACTCGGGCGAACCCGAAAACAGCCGACCCAGCTCGCGGCCCCGCAGCGTGTGCGCGTCGGCGTCCATCTGCTGAATCATCGGCTGCGTCCGCCTCGCCTGCAGCCAGCGGGCAAGCGACTCGATCTCCTCGTCGAGAATCCCCTCGCAGCGGGGCAGCTCCGCCCGGCGCTGGTGCTGGTTCTGCTCGACAAGCCCCCGAGCGTGTCAATATCGTAAAGGAACACCTGCCCGAGATCCTGAACCGCGGGCTCGACGTTCCGCGGCACGGCGAATATCGGCGTTGAACAGCGGCCGCTGATCGCGCTCCTTCTGCACCTCCCGGACACGCTCGCGCGTGATGACCGCCGGGGGCAGGCGGTCGCCGCGATGACGACGGCCGCCTTCGCGAGCTGACCGTCGAGTTCCCTGTACGGCACGGCCTCGCCGTCGCACGCCTCGGCCAGCGTGCGGGCATTGGCGAGCGTTCGGCTGGTCACGGTGAACTGCCGCGCCTCCGCTTTGCGCAGGTGCTGGCACACCAGCCGGGCCATCTCGCCCGCGCCGACCACGAGCACCCGCTTGGCGGTGAAGTCTTCGAAGATCCGGCCGGCCACCTCCACCGCGCCGGCGCCGGCGTCGGCAGAGCCAGCGCCAGCGCCGTCACGCCCGCCTCCATCGGCACGACGTCCCCGAAGCGGTACTCGGTCGTGCCCGGCATCATCGCCATCGCGGACCGCTCTGCCCCGGCTTGGGGATCCTGAGTGACCGGAAAGCCCCCGCCCCGCGCATGAAAAAAGCCCGGTCATCTTTCGACAACAGGGCTTCGGAAGTGGGCCGTACTGGACTCGAACCAGTGACCTCGTCGATGTCAACGACACGCGCTAGCCAACTGCGCCAACGGCCCATCCCTTCGGGGGCGCCTCGGACACCCTCGAAGACCCACAAGTATAGACAATTTCAACTGCCGATCAAGTCCGTCTGCCGGCGTCGCGGCGGGGGCGATCCGGGGAGTTCCGGGGGGTTCCGGGGGGATCCGGGGGGGGGATCAGCCGCCGTTTTCCTCGTGCTCGAGGAAGGTGCTCAGGCCGGGGCGGAAGACGACCTTGTCGCCGACCACGACCAGCTTTTCGTCGAGGAACATCTGCACGGCGGTCGAGAGCACCCGGCCCTCGAGCTGCTGGCCCTTGCTCTGCACGTCGCGCGCGGTGTCCTTGCCCACGTCGATGTGGAAGACGTCCTGGAGGATGATCGGCCCCTCGTCGAGGTCCTCGGTCACGAAGTGGGCGGTGCACCCCGTCACGCGGACGCCCTGCTCCCACGCCTGGCGGTAGGGGCGGGCGCCCGGGAAATAGGGCAGCAGCGACGGGTGGATGTTGATGATCCGGTGGCGGTAGGGCTCGACGATCTCGGGCGGGACGATCTGCATGTACCGCGCGAGCACAACGAGGTCGGGGGCCATCGCGTCGAGCTGCTCGCGCACCCAGGCGAAGTGGCCTTCCTTGTCGCCCTTGCTGGCTTTCCAGGCGAAGGGCAGGCCGGCCTCTTTGGCGACGGGCTCGAGGTCGGGGTGGTTGCCCAGCACGCCGACGAGGTCGCCGCGCAGCCGGCCTTCCTGCCAGTCCTCGATGAGCTGCTCGAGGCAGTGGGCCTCTTTGCTCACCAGGGCGACGACGCGCTTGCGGCGGCGCTGGTCGTGCAGGGCGACGCGGACCTCCATCTCGATCTCCCGGCCGAGCTCGAGCAGGCCCGGGATCAGCTCGTCCAGCGTCAGGTTCATGTCCGCGAGATCGACGAGCATGTCCATGATGAACTGGCCGTGAACGACCTGCTGCTCGATGTCGAGGATGTTCACGCCGTGCTCGGCGAGGTAGGTGGCGAAGCGGGCGACGACACCTTTCTGGTCCCGTCCGATCACGCTGACAACGGCTTTAACCATGGATTGCACCCGGGCTTGCGAGTTGCGGTCGCGGCAGGGCCTTCCCCCGCCCACAGGCGGCGATTGTACCGCTGCGGCCGGGGCGGACCAAACCCGGACACTGGATCCGCTACAATTCTCCCGACAACGCGGGGCGGCCTCGGCCGCGGGATCCATTGCCAAACACCAACTGCTGAATCACCATGGCTGAAAACAACAGCTTCGATCTCGTCGTCATCGGTGGCGGGCCCGGCGGATACGTCGGGGCCATCCGCGCCGCTCAGCTCGGTCTCAAGGTCGCCTGCGTCGAACGCGACGCGCTGGGCGGCGTGTGCCTGAACTGGGGCTGCATTCCGACCAAGGCCCTGCTCGCCGGGGCGGAGATGTACCAGCGCCTCAAGACCGAGGGCGACGCCTGGGGCATCCAGTGCGACAACCTCCGCCACGACTGGGAGAAGGTCATCGCCCGCTCGCGCCAGGTCGCCAGCACGCTCAACCGCGGCATCGGCGGGCTGTTCAAGAAGAACAGGATCACCCACTTCGAGGGTCACGCCCACATCCCCGAGCCGGGCGTCGTCGAAGTGTACGGCAAGCTCGACACCGAGCGCAAAAACAAGCCCCAGGAACTGCTCAAGGCGAAAAACATCCTCGTCGCCACCGGCGCCGGCCCGCGGGCGCTGCCGGGCACCGAGTTCGACGGGGAGAAGATCATCTGCTCGAAGGACGCGATGAGCCTGCCCACGCAGCCCGGGAAGCTGCTGATCATCGGCGCGGGGGCGATCGGCATGGAGTTCGCCTACTTCTACAACGCCTTCGGAACCGAGGTCACCGTCATCGAGATGCTCGACCGGGTGCTGCCCGTCGAGGACCGCGAAGCCTCCGCCGCGGTCGCCAAGGCGTTCGTCAAGCAGGGCGTCAAGCTCTACCCGGGCCACAAGACCCTCTCCGTCCAGAACAGGGGCGACGGCATCGAAGCAGTCATCGCCCCCGTCGAGGACCCCCACGCTCAGGGAGCCCCGGCCGCGTCGGAGAAGAGCTACGGCGCTGCCGGCGAGGAAGAGGGCAAGGCGAAAAATGCCCAGGCGAAGAAGGACGGCGACGAAATCACTCTCGAGGCCGACAAGGTGCTCGTCGCCATCGGCGTGCAGGGGCGTTACGACGGCCTGTTCGACGATTCGCTGGGCGTGGAGATCGAGCGGCACCACATCAAGGTGGACAAGCCGACCTATGCCACCTCGGTGCCCGGCATCTACGCCATCGGCGACGTCATCGGCCCGCCGTGGCTGGCGCACGTCGCCAGCGAGGAGGCGATCGCCTGCGTCGAGCGGATCGCCGGCGTGGAGCGGCCCGAGGAGGTCGATTACGAGTCGATCCCCGGCTGCACCTACTGTCAGCCGCAGGTCGCCTCCATCGGCCTGACCGAGGAGGCGTGCAAGGAGCAGGGGCTCGAGTACGAAGTCGCCAGGTTCCCGTTCCAGGCGTCGGGCAAGGCGCAGGCGATGAACGCGACCGAGGGCTTCGTCAAGCTGATCACGGGCAAGCCGCACGGCGAGATCCTCGGCTGCCACATGGTCGGCGAAACAGTCACGGAAATGGTGGCCGAGCTGGGCCTCGCCCGGAAGCTCGAGGCGACCAGCGAGGAACTCATCGCCACCATGCACGCCCACCCGACCCTGAGCGAGGCGATCCACGAGGCGGCGCTGGGCACGGAGAAGCGGATGATTCACTTTTAGGGCCAAGGGCCAAGGGGCCAGGGGTTCGGGGGCCAGGGCGTGATCTCCCAGATGGACGCGAGTCCTTCGGCGGGATCGGCCCGCCCCATCCGATCATTCCCGACCCTGACCTCCGGAATTTGCGGAACACGCGCGGCGTGGCAGCGGTACAATCCGAATCTTTATGGAAGAGCTGCTCACTCAGGCTGCCGGCCACGCGCCGTACGTCGCCATCCTCGGCACGCTGCTGCTGTCCGGGTTCGGTCTGCCGCTGCCCGAGGACGTGCCGCTGATCGCGGCGGGGTATCTCGCCGGCATCGGGCAGGTGAACCCCTGGCTGATGTTTCCGCTGTGCTTCCTGGCGATCATCGGCGCCGACGGGATGGTCTTCGTCCTCGGCCGACTGTACGGGCATCACGTGCCCCGTCTGCCGCTTCTGAACCGTTTCCTCACGGAAAAGCGGCTGGCGAAGACGGAGGCGATGCTCCACGCCCACGGGGGCAAGTTCATTTTCATGGCCCGCTTTCTGCCGGGGCTGCGCACGCCGGCGTTCTTCACGGCCGGCAGCTTCAAGCTGCCTTACTGGAAGTTTCTGCTTTTCGACGGCTCGGCGGCGGTTCTCAGCGTGCCGGTCATCCTGGGCCTGGCCTATGCGTTTGCCGAGCACATCGAGCGGGTCCGGGCGTGGGTCGCCGAGGGGCAACTCTACGCCGTGGGCGGGCTGGTGCTGCTGCTGGCGATCTTTATCGCGGGCAAGCTGCTGCTCAAGCGGCGGGTCGAGGCCGCAACCGCAGAGTGACACCTTAGCCCGCCTTGCTCCGAAGCCGGGCAGCCCGTAATCTTGGAACCATGGCTATGGAAGCGTCTCTGGAAGAGAATTACCGCCGCATCAAGGACGAGATCGGCGAGGCTGCGGCCCGGGTCAAGCGGCCGGCGCACGACGTGCTCCTGGTCGCCGTGACCAAGTACGCCACGCCGGACCAGATCCGCGCCCTGGTCGAGCTCGGCCACGGCGACCTCGGCGAAAGCCGCGTGCAGCAGCTTGCCCAGCGCGTGCCGCAGCTCGAGGAGTTTCTCGACCGCAAGCGCACGCTGGCGGGCGCGGCCCCGCCGCGGGAGCTGCCCGAGCAGGTCCGCTGGCACATGATCGGCCACCTCCAGCGCAACAAGGCCAAGCAGGTCGTGCCGCTGGTCTGCCTGATCCACAGCGTCGACAGCCTCCGCCTCGCCGAGGAACTCGACACGCTGGGCCACCGCTTCGACCAGATGATCGACATCCTCCTCCAGGTGAACACCTCGGGCGAGCAGAGCAAATACGGCGTGGCGGCCCCGGCGGCGGTCCACCTCGCCGAGCAGCTCGACACCATGATGAACATCCGCCTCCGCGGCGTGATGGCCATGGCCCCCTACAGCGACAATCCCGAAGACGCCCGGCCCACCTTCGCGCGGGCGGCGGAGATCTTCCACGAGCTCCGCTCGGCCAAGGTCGGCGGCAACGACCTGACCGTCCTCTCGATGGGCATGAGCAACGACTTCCAGGTCGCCATCGAAGAAGGCGCCAACCTCGTCCGCATCGGCCGCGGGCTGTTCGGTGATCCGTACACCTGAACGTAACTTCAGGAAAAAGCTGGGATAATCATCGGGAATTCCCTTGAGCATTGGCGATCGCTGCTCTAGCGTAAGGGCATGAGCATGAGTCCTTCCTCGATGACGCATGGAGACGGCCAGGCGATAGCCCGGCAGGTGCGGACGGCGCCGCGGGTGCGGCCGATCCGTCGGCCGGAGACGCTGTTCACCTCGGACGATCGCCGGGTCATCACCCGCTTTTTCACCGTGGGCGGCGAGGAACGCTTCCGCGCCGTCATCGAGCGGGTGATCGAGCTGGATGACGACCAGGTCGAGCGGCTGCTCAGCCGGGTGCTCGAAAGCTTCGACGATCGGCACCGCCACCTCGAGCGGACGCTGGAGATCCACTACCACCACGTCAGGCGGCTGGTTCCCGAGCCGGACGAACTCTCGCGGAACAAGCGGCTGCTCATCGGCGCCTACTTCACGATGGAGTATTCGATCGAGTCGGCGGCGCTG
Source organism: Phycisphaeraceae bacterium (assembly GCA_046540025.1). Taxonomy (GTDB): domain Bacteria; phylum Planctomycetota; class Phycisphaerae; order Phycisphaerales; family Phycisphaeraceae; genus JBKHFW01. The sequence continues at coordinate 16,412 of JBKHFW010000021.1, read as the reverse complement.
TTCAACCCGTCGATGGTGCTCCACCCGGACCAGTCCGGCCTCGACGAGGGGCAGGCGCGGGTGCTGATGAGCCTGCGGGCGACGGGCGAGGGGCACATCTCCTCGATCGTCTTTCGCACGGGCACGATTCAGCCCAGCGGGCAGATCGCCTTCGACCCGCCCAGCCGGTTCGCCGCGCCGTTGCGCGTGCGCACCGACGCCGACTACGAAAAGCGGCTCTTCACCCTCAAGCTCCAGGAGATCGGCGCTGCCGACGACTCGGCCAGAGCGATTCTCGACGAGCTGCCCGAGTTTTTCACCTTCGAGGAGCTCGACGACAAGATCGCCGAGTTCGAGAAGCGCTGGGACGGCGAGTTCGAGGTGCTCGAGGAGATGGCCGACACGCTGCTCTGGCTCGCCCGGAGCAACTACCACCTCGCCGTGCCCGAAGGCACCGATCCCTCCGAGGTGGTCATCTTCCCCAGCTCGGAGAACGAGTCCAAGGGCATCGAAGACGTTCGGCTGACGCGGTTCGTCGAGGACGACGGCAGCGTGTGCTACTACGGCACGTACACGGCGTACAACGGCTTCCGCATGCTGCCGCAGCTTCTCAAGACGCGCGACTTCACCAGGATCGCCATCCACACGCTCAACGGCCGATACGTGCAGAACAAGGGCATGGCCCTGTTCCCGCGGAAGATCGGCGGGCTTTACCACATGATCTCCCGCCTCGACGGCGAGAATATGTACCTGATGAAGTCCGACAACGTCTACTTCTGGAACCACGCCCAGCGGCTGCAGACCCCGCGCTACCCGTGGGAGTTCGTGCAGATCGGCAACTGCGGCCCGCCGATCGAGACCGAGGCAGGGTGGATCCTGCTCACCCACGGCGTCGGACCCATGCGGCAGTACTCCATCGGCGTGTCGCTGCTGGACCTGGACAACCCCGAGAAGGTGATCGGCCACCTCGACGAGCCGCTCATCATGCCCGACGAAAAGGAGCGCGACGGCTACGTGCCCAACGTCGTCTACTCCTGCGGGGCGCTGATCCACCAGGGCATGCTCGTCATCCCCTACGCGATCAGCGACCGGGCGACGACGTTCGCCGAGGTGGACCTCGACAACCTGCTCGAGGCCCTGCTCAGCAACGGCGGGCTGGTGGCGAAGTAGGCCCGGCCACGCCATCGGAACCTGTTCCAGCCGCGGAACCATTTCCGCGGCTGTTTTCTCGCGCCGGCAGGGAGGCGGTGGTTCTCGGGCCGGATCGTCAACGATGACGCCGATGCGGCCATGACCGCGGGGGTGGCAGGCGGTATGATCCTCGCATGGCACCGCCGATCGGACTCATTGCCGGGCAGGGACTGCTGCCGATTCTGGAGGCCCGCGGGATGCGGGCGGCCGGGCGGGAGGTGGTCTGCGTCGGGCTCGCGGATCAGTACGAGCCCGAGCTGCGCGGCGAGTGCGACCGTTTCGCCGAGGCGGGCGTTGTGCGCCTCGGACGGTGGATCCGCCTGCTGCGCAAGTGGGGGGCGAGCGAGGCCGTCATGGTCGGGCGGGTGAGCAAGGCGCGGATGTATCAGCCGCTTCGGCTGGTTCGGCAGCTTCCCGACTGGCGGGCGGCGCGGTTGTGGTATCGTGTGCTGCGTCACGACAAGCGCGACCAGCACCTGCTGTCCGCCGTCGCCGACGAGCTGAGCCGAAACGGAGTGAGCCTCATCGACTCGACCCGCTACATTCCCGATCACCTCGCGACGCCGGGCGTGATGACCCGCCGCGAGCCCTCAGGCGAGCAATGGGCGGAGATCCGCTTCGCCTGGCCGCTGCTGATGCGCATGAGCGAGCTGGACGTCGGCCAGGCGATTGCCGTCAAGGAGCGCGACGTGATTGCGGTCGAGGCGATCGAGGGCACCGATGCGATGATCGAGCGGGCGGGTCGGCTGTGTCCGTCGGCGGGGTGGCTGCTGGCCAAAGGGGCGCCGCCCGAGAAGGATCTGCGCTTCGATGTGCCCACGGTGGGGGTGCAGACGCTGGAGAACCTCGCCCGCAGCGGGGGCCGTTGCCTGGCGCTGGCGGCGGGGCGGGTGATCCTGGCTGACAAGGCCGAGGTGCTCGCCGCGGCCGATCGGCTGGGGGTGAGTGTGGTGGGGGTGTCGGAGGGGGATGTCTGAGGCCCCGGCCCTGCGTGCGGGTCGGCCGGGCCGTCGCGCGCGATTCTGCTTTTTCCCTATGATTGCCCCACCGTGCGCGCTATCAAAGCTCAATATTTTCTCGCCTTCGCCGTCATGGGCTCGCTGCTGCCGTACCTTTCGGTGGTGCTCAAGCGGCGGGGGCTGACCGACCCGCAGGTGGCGGACGTGCAGTTCACCACCGGGCTGGCGATTTTCCTCACGCCGGCTGTGCTGGGCCTGCTCGCTGATACGAAGGTGGAGAACCGCACGATCCTGGGGACGATGTTCCTGGTCGGCTCGATCGGTCTGGGCGGGATGCTCTCGGCAGAGGGGTTCTGGCCGCTCATGCTCACCCACGCGGTCTACGCCCTGGCGATCTTCCCGCTGATGCCCATGCAGGACGGGCTGCTTTTCCGCTATCAGCAGCAGACCGGCCACACCGGCAGCTACCACCGCGTGCGGGTGTACGGCACGGTGGGTTTCATCGTGCCCTCGCTGGTGCTGTACGTGGCGCTGGCGTGGGGGGCGCCGCTCGCGAGCGCGCTGGTCGTGGCGATCGGCTGCTGCGGGCTCGGGGCGCTCAACAGCCTGCGTCTGCCGGCCGTGCGCGACGGGGCGGGTCGGCCGCTCGAGGCGGGGCGCGAGGTGCCCGAGCCGGAGGAGGACGAGGACGAGCAGGCCACCGCCGGCAGCAAGCTGCCCACCGTGCAGGCGCTGCGGACCATGCTTCAGCCCCGGGTGCTGGTGTTCTGCATCGGCATGTGGCTGTTTCAGCTCATCGCGGCGTGCTACTACAGCTACTATCCGCTCTACCTGACGGATCTGCTGGGCGTGGAGGAGAAGTGGATCGGGCTGATCGCCAACATCGGCGTCGTGCTGGAGATTTTCTTCATGCTCAGCTTCGGCTGGCTGGTCGCCCGCATCGGCCTGCGCGGGGTGATGGTGCTGGGCAGCCTGGCGACGATGGTGCGGCTGGGGTTGCTGTTCGCGTTTCCCATGGTGGCGATCGGCATTGCGACGCAGCTGTTTCACGGCCTGCAGGTGCTGGTGCTGCACGTGGGGCCGCCGGTGTTTCTCAACGCGAAGGCCGGGCCGAGCTTCCGAAGCTCGATGCAGGGGCTGTACGCGATGCTTGTGCTCGGCTCGGGGCGGATGCTGGGCTTCATCTTCGCCGGCCGGGTGTCGAACATCTCGCTGACGGCGGTGTTCGCCTACGGCGCGAGCCTGGCGCTGGTGGCGACGCTGCTGTTCGCCGTGGCGGTGCACCGCAGCGAGAAGGCGGGGGCGAGCTGAGGGTGGGGATGGAGGTCGCGCTTCAGGCGCATTTCTGATAAGCCCACCGATCGGCGCGCCGCAACCTCCGTTGCGACACCCCACGAATGCAGAACGCGCCCGGCATTTCGGCCGGGCGCGTCACAGGACCCGATCAGCGAGTTCGGGGTCACACGGCACAGGCGTGCGGCTTGCTGACCATCCGCTTGGCCCGGTCGATGATGTCCTGGGAGATCTCGGGCATCGGGTAGTACTTCTGCAGGAAGCGGCGGAGCTGGTCGGACTCGGCGATGCGGAAATAGACGACGCGGTCGATGTTCGCCGCGGCGAAGGTGACCGCTCGCGGCAGCCGACACGCCGAGGCGGCCATGGTCAGCTCGCCCGTCTTTTCGATGCGGATCGGCAGCACCTGGAACTGCCACGCCTGTCGGCGGTTGATGACGCGCAGGGCCTGGTCGTCGAACGGCTCTTCGTCGAGGTCGATCGTGCCCGTGAAACGGTGGTACTGCTCGACCCACGCGTTTTCGATGGTCTCGAGGGTGACGTCGAACATGCGCTCGGCGAGGACGCCGAAGGGGAGCTGCAGTCGCTTCTGGGCCTGGAGGATCTCGAAAACCTGCTGCTCGTCGAGCACGCCCTGGGCCACGAGAATTTCACCGATACGCAGTGGCTGGGACACGGAAACCTCCTTTGGCGGTGGGAATACGTCGCGTTGCATTTCTGGCATCGGCCAGCCGCGGGCCCGGCGTTAGCCTGACGTGGCGGGCGGTAGCAGTTGGTTTTTGCCGCTGCCGACCGTAGGGATTGCGCCGGTCACGCCCGATCCGGAAGATAGGCGCCGGACTGGGCCTGCCCCCGCCTGCGCGGTTATGATTGAGGCAACACTTACTCTCTCTGGAGGTTGCCCTATGAAGCGCATGCTCGTGAATCTGACCGCCCTGGCCATGTTGATCGCCGTCGCCGGCTGCGACAGCACGAAAGCCCCCGGCGCCGCCCGGCCCGATCCGCTGTCCGAGGCGCAGTATCCCCAGGTGACCGCGGAGGGCGGCCTGGAAGGCGAGCTCACCGCCGGCAAGCCCTCGATCGTGCCCGGCCCGCCGATGCTGGTGAGCGTGCCGGTGCGCCTGGCCGGCAACCGCGAGGCGAACGTGCAGTACCGCTTCACCTTCCTCGACGAGCAGAACCAGCCCATGCAGCCCGAGGCCGAGTGGCAGTACCGCCGCCTGCCCGCGCGGGCGCAGGTGTATCTCATGGGCACCGCCCCGGACGAAGGAGCGACCGACTGGCGGCTGCGCATCCGTCCCGCCCGGTAGGCACGGGCCGCCTGCACCGACTGGCCGGGCGGTGCCGCCGTCTCGCCCGGCCAGTTGACGCAAGGCGCCCGCTGCGGCGCGCCAGGCCGCGCCATCTCCCTCCTTACCTCGCGAATCCGTGGAAAAGAGCCTCTTTTTCCAACCCCGGTTTGTGGGAAAAGTTGATACCTACCACAATCTGTTATATTGATTGCCCGGGGCGTGTAGCACTTTCCACTCTCGTGTTGTCCCTATAGGAGAAACAAGCCATGGCTAAGGAAAGCACCGCCACAGAGCTGGCGAGCCTGATCGAGCAGCTTCAGGCTGAGCGGCAGGAGCACCTTGACGCGATCGCCCGCATCGACGAGGTGTTCGAGCGCTTCGGCATCAACCCCGAAGACGCGGCGCCGGCGGCGCCCCGGAAGAAGACCACCAAGAAGCGCGGCAAGAAGAAGACCGCCCGCAAGAAGACCACCCAGCGCCCGGCCGCGAAGAAGACCACGAAGAAGCCGACCCGCCGCAAGCGGGCCACCTTCGAGAAGACGGCCGAGGAAAGCGTCACCGACTTCATCAAGAACAAGGGTGTCGCCACCACCGGCGAAGTCGGCGAGCACTGGAAGAACGAAGGCCGGGGCGGCTCGCCTCACAACACGCTGAGCAAGCTCGTCAGCGAGGGCAAGCTCAAGCGCGAGAACATCGAAGGGGCGCGCGGCAGCCGCTACACGGTCGCAGGCTGAGCTGGCAGCTCACCCTCCCCCCGAACATGAAAGCAGCCCGGCGGAAGCTCCGAGCCGCCGGGCTGCTCGTCTTTTGGTAGGGCGGAATCGTCGGATGGATGCAGGCTCATCTGGCAGGTCGGCGAGTCCGCCATGACCGACACGCTCGGCGTGGGACGAACCACGCGGCCTGCCCCGCAGATCAGGCCGTGCCACCCGGATCGGTGGGTACTCGGCCGGTCAATACAGTCTCCGCACGCCCGCGCCGGGGTAGAAAGTGCCCAGGATAGTCATCGCGTCATGGCCGCGAAGAGCCATGCCCTGCGCGCCCCACTGGCATAGCCCGACGCCGTGGCCGAACCCCCGACCGCCGGTGAAGCGGGTCAGATTCCCCATCACCCGGACGTTCACCTGGCTGCTCTTGAGCTGCCGTCCCTTCGTCAGTTCCGGAAGCTCGGGGTGCGGCTGATTGCAGGCGAAGCGGAAATCCTCCGCCCCCATCGCGCATCGCTGGCCCGACACACCGGTCAGCACGAACCGCGTCGGCCGACCCGACCGGCTCCGCCCGGCCACCTTGACCGCACGCAGCTCACGCAGCCGGGCCACGTCGTGCTCGTTGATCCGCCCCCAGCGGGCGAGGCGCTTCGTCAGCGCGTCGGTGTCCCGCAGCACCGGGCCCCACTGGGCATGCGGGCTGATCTGGCACCAGTTGCCCGTTCGGCCGCTGTTGAGCGGGTCCGCCTGCACGCTCTCGCCGTAGTGGGCGAAGATCGCCCCCGCGTCCTGCGCCCGGCCGCCGCAGGCGCTCGAGAAGAACGCCGGGATGACTCGGCCGTGATCGGTAAGCACCTGCCCCCGCGTCCGCTGCACGGCGTCCCGGGCCTTCTGGCTGCTGGCCGAGCCGCCGTACACCTGGTCCGCCACGGTGCCCGCCACGTCGTAGTGTCGGCCCTGCTGGCGGGCGCGCTGGAAAAGAGCGTAGGAGCGGGCGGCGATCGCCTGCGCAGCGTACGCCTGCTCGTCCCAGCTTCCGTAGAGCTCCTTCGAGAGCACGCCGGGCAGGTAGGTCTCAAGACCCACGTGGTTGATCACGTCGAACCGCTGGGCATCGCTGGCGACGAGGCTCAGCGACTGCGGGTACGCCCGGCCGTCGAGCTGGACGGTCCCGCGGGGGCTTCGCACCTGCATCACCTCCGCGGGCGACGCCACCGTCCGCCCCCGGCCGTCCTTGATGAGAAACCGGTCGCCGTCGCGCTGGACCGTCACCGGGGCCGGGAAGGTCCGTCCGCTGCTGCCGTCGGCCCCGCCGATCCGGAGCCCGTCGCCGCCCAGCACGGCCCGGCCGACCGCCTCGGCCACGCGCACCCGCAGCGTCGGCTCCTGCTGAATGAGCGACGCGTCGGGCCCGGCAGCGCGCGGCGCGGGAGAGCTCGGCGGCTCGCTGCAGCCGGCCACCAGCAGCACCATCAAAAGCAGCCACAGGGCCGGGAGCGTCCAGAAAGGCTTGGTGAAGTGAGTCATCCGTGACCCTCGCTCGTGAAAAGCTGTCAGTATAACGGGCGGAGGCCGAAGGCCGAAGCTTTTGTCCCGCTTTCGTCCCGTCAACTCCCCGGGCCATCCCCCACTCGCCGCACGACACCGGCCGCGCTAGCATCGATGCGAACGCCGAACCCATGAGGAGAGGAATCACCATGCGCGCCAGCACCCTGACCTCGGCCGCCAAAGACACGTTCAACCGCGTCTTCGAGGACCGCCTCTTCCAGCTCGCCGCGGCCCTGTCGTTCTACGCCATGCTCTCGCTGGCGCCGCTGCTGGTGGTGATTATCGCCATCAGCAGCCTCATCTGGGGCGAGCAGGCCGCCCAGGGACAACTGGTGGACCAGGTGAGCGAGTTCGTCGGGCCCAACATCGGGCGGACGATCGAGGGCATGCTCGCCAACGCCAGCGGCCTGGGCGCGGGCAGCTCGACGCTCAGCATCGTCTTCGGCGTGCTGACCACGCTCGTCGCCGCGACCACCGTTTTCGCTCAGCTTCAGAATGCACTCAACCAGGTCTGGGGTGTCGAGGCCAAGCCGCAAAGTGCCGTCACCGGCTACCTGTGGACCCGGCTGCAGGCGCTGGGGCTCGTGCTGGTGATCTGTTTGCTCGTCCTGCTGGTGTTCGTGGCCAGCGCGACGCTGTCGCTCATGCAGCAGCGGCTGCCCGGGCCGGGCTGGATGTGGCAGGTGATCAACGTCGTCGTCACCGCCGGCATCTTCTCGCTGCTCGTCGCCGTCATCTTCCGATACCTGCCCGACGTGGATATCCCCTGGAAGACCGTCTGGTTCGGCGCGATCCTCACCGCCATCCTTTTCGCCATCGGCAACTTCCTCATCGGCCTCTACCTCGGCACGGTCAGCGTCGGCTCGGCGTACGGAGCGGCCGGGTCGCTCGTCGTCCTGCTGGTGTGGATCTACTACTCGGCCATCATCTTCTTCCTCGGCGCGGAAATCACCGAGGTCTACAGCCGACTCCGCGGCACGCCCATCAAGCCCTCCGAGCACGCCGTCGCCTTCGAACGCAAGCACCTCTCCTACGAAGAGACCCGCGAGCGCGAGGCGCACGCCACCGGCGAAAAAACCGAAACGGAAACCGAGCCCCCCCGCGACACCGAAGCGCAAGAGCCAGGCCCCGCCTCGCCCGACGAGGAGCGCCGCCAGGAGGATGAGCTCGAGCGCGGCGGCCACGCCTGACGCGACCGCCCCATCCGGCTACCATTGCACCAGCGAACCAGGCACCACGATTCCAGCCATCGAACTGAGTCTGCCATGCCCGAGACCCATCCGGAGCGCACCTTCGTCCCCGAAGACCTCGACCCCGCCCAGTGGTCGCAGCTCGAGCCGCTGTTCCAGGCACTGCTCGAGCAGGAGATCGACTCCCCCGCTGACCTGCGCCAGTGGCTCGCCGACTTCTCCGAGCTGATGAGCGTCGTCAGCGAGTTCGGCACCCGCCGGCGCGTGGACCAGGCCTGCCACACCGACGATCCGGAGATCGAAAAGGCGTTCCTGCACTGGGTCGACGAGATCGCCCCCAAGGTCAAGCCGCTGCACTTCGAGCTGCAGAAGAAGATGCTCGCCTCGCCGCACAAGGACGCACTCGCCAAAGAGCGCTTCGCCATCCTCATCCGCGAGTGGCAGGCCGATGTCGAGATCTTCCGCGACGAGAACGTGCCCCTCCAGACGCAGGTGACCCGCAAGGTCAGTGAGTACGACAAGCTCATCGGAGCGATGGAGGTCGAGTTCCGCGGCGAAACCTACACGCTTCAGCAGATGGCCCGCTTCCTCGACCATCCCGACCGCGAGACCCGCGAAGAGGCCTGGCGTCTCTCCGCTGAGCGGCGGCTGAAGGACCGCGAAGCGATCGACGCCATCTTCGACGAGGTTCGCGGCCTGCGGCGGCAGATCGCCCACAACGCCGACCTGCCCGACTATCGGGCGTATGCCTGGAAAGCCTACGGCCGATTCGACTACACGCCCGACGACTGCATCGCCTTCCAGGACGCCGTCGCCGAGGTGTGCGTCCCACTGGTCGAAGCGCTCGACCGCGAACGCCGCGCGACGCTGGGCCTGGACGCGCTGCGGCCGTGGGACCTCGCCGTGGACAAAAAGGGCCGGCCGCCGCTTCGCCCGTTCGACGCCGACCATCCCACCGAGCTGGTGGACAAGACCCGCGAGGTGTTCCGCCGGGTCTCGCCCGGGCTGGCGGACGACTTCGCCCACCTCCGGGTCGGCCGAAACCTCGACCTCGAGTCCCGCCGGGGCAAGCGCGGCGGCGGCTTTCAGGCGTCGCTCGAGGAAAGCGGCGAGCCGTTCATCTTCATGAACGCGGCCGGCGTGCAGCGCGACGTCGAGACGATGCTCCACGAGGGCGGCCACGCCTTCCACTTCATGTGGGCCTGCCAGAACGAGCCGCTGGTGTTCCTGCGCCACTCGCCGATGGAGTTCGCCGAGGTCGCCAGCATGTCGATGGAACTGATCGGCTCGCACCAGCTCGACGTCTTCTACGAGGACGAGGAGCAGCTCGCCCGCGCCCGCCGGGCCATGCTCGAGAGCACGGTGCGCATCTTCCCGTGGATCGCCACGATCGACGCGTTCCAGCACTGGATCTACACCCACCCCGGCCACACCGAGCCGCAGCGCCGCGAGCACTGGCGGCAGCTGATGGACCGCTTTTCCTCGAGCGAGGTGGACTGGGCCGGCCTGGAGGACGCGCGGAGCTGGCTCTGGCACCGCCAGCTCCACCTGTTCCACCACCCGTTCTACTACATCGAGTACGGCATCGCCCAGCTCGGAGCGCTGCAGATGTGGGCGCAGTACCAAACCGACCCGGACGCGGCGCTGGGCCGCTACCGCCGGGCGCTGTCGCTGGGCGGGACACGCAAGCTGCCCGAGCTGTTCGAGGCTGCCGGCCTGCGCTTCGACTTCAGCCGGGCGACGCTCGAGCCGCTGATGCAGCAGCTTGGCAAGGAAATCGCTAAACTGCCCGACTAGTGTCGCGTCACACCTGCGTCGGCGGGTGCCGCACTTTGTCACCTGGTGCAGCGCAGGGGCCAAGTGCGCCAGGCCCGCGCCAGGAGGGCTCCCGCCCAGGCTGCAATCTCATGATCGTCGTCGCCCGCCCCGAAGAGAAACTGCGCCTCGTCGCCCAGGATGACCACGCCGCCGCCGCCGGCGAACTCGCCCGCCGCTGGCGCCGCCCCAGCCGAATCCCCGTGAGCCTCTGGCCGCGCCTGCTCACCGCCATCCGCCGCCACGACGAGGGCTGGCGGCAGGCCGAGCGGCTGCCCACGCTCACCCCCGGCGGCCGACCCTACAGCTTCAAGGACCTGCCCACCCCCGAGCACCTCGCCATCTGGCGGCACACGCTCGACCTCGTCTTCGCCGACGACGTCTACGCCGGGCTGATCGTCGCCCTGCACGCCCGCTGGCTCTACACCCACGTCGCCGAGGTGTCCGACGAGCACCTCGCCGATGTCCAGGCCTTCATCAACTGCCTCAACGAAGAGATCGCCACCGCCGTCCTCCGCCTCGACGCTGGCGGCAGCCCCGAGGAAAAGCAGGCCGTCCGACCCCAGCCGCTCGACGCCGCCCGCCGCGTCCTCGGCCTGCTCGACGCCCTGAGCCTCATGCTCGTCGGCGGCCTGCCCGAGGCCAGTTGGGACTGGCTCGTCAGCTTCAACGGCGAAGCCCACGCCATCAACCTCAGCGTCGAAAACCACACCGCCACCCTCCACCCCTGGCCCTTCGACGAAAGCGCCTTCGACCTCACCATCCCCGCCCGGCAGATCGACGACCGGCCGTACGAGAGCTCGGCCGAGCTGGCAAAAGCGATCGCGGCAGCCCCGCGAGCCGACGTGGCGGCGAGCATCCGCCCAGCCTGAGCACGATACTGACCAAAGTAGAGAACGGGGCCGCCGCGCGGTCCGGCAAGCGCGCACTGAGGGTGCCGCTCAGCATTGCGAAGCGTGCTGCGTGAAACGATGAAGCAAGCCTCCTTCCGGTCAGGCTCGGGATCGTGGATCATCAAGACCGCGCCCCATGACTCGAAAGGCGTGATGGGGTTGTGATTCCCCAACACCATCCATCAGGACAAATGGCACGTCTGCGGACGATGCCGGATAGATGGTTGGAAAGGTCCCGAAAACCGTCCCGAACCGCCTTGACAACGGCTCGCTCCTAGATGGCGGCCGACTCGGGTGATCGTTTCAACGCCCCGGGGATTGAAGATCGAGTTCGGGCTCAAGCCGGGCCAGACTCGGCGCGCTACCGCAGCCGGACGGGGACGTATTCGCAGCTCGGCTCCTCGGCGAGGTAGCTGCCGGTCTTCGCATAGGCCCGCGCCCGGCAGCCCTGGCACACCCGCGCGTACTCGCACACCCCGCACTTGCCCTCGAGGCGGGACTCGTCGCGCAGGTCGGCGAAGATGCCGCTGTCCCGCCAGATCGTCGGCAGCGGGGTCTCCTTCACGTTGCCCGACGTCACCGGCAGGTAGCCGCAGGGGAACACCTCGCCCGTGTGGGAGACGAAGCACACCGCCTGCCCGGCCAGGCAGCCCTTGGTCATCGCCGCCATGCTGCCCCCCGGATGTCCCCCCGGATGCCCGCCGTGGCCGCCCTTCGGGGGTGCCTTGGGCATCGGCCGGCCTTCCTCCTTCGCCCGCTGGCGGAGGATGCGGAAGTAGTGAGGCGCGCAGGTCGCCTTGAGCTGCATTTTCCCTTCGAGCGAGCGGTCGTAGATCCAGTGCATCGCCTTTTCGTACTCGCCCGGCTCGAGCATGACGCTCTTCGGCAGCTCCACGCCGCAGCCGACGGGCACGAGCATGAACACGTGCAGGGCGTCGACGCCGAGGTCGAGGGCGAGCTGGTACAGCTCGTCGAGCTTTTCGTGGTTGTGGCGGGCGACGGTCGTGTTGATCTGCACGCTCATGCCCTGCTTGCGCAGCTCGCGGACGCCGCGGATCGAGCTCTCGAACGCCCCCTCGATGCCGCGGAACCGGTCGTGCGTGGCCGGGTCCGGGCCGTCGAAGCTGATCGACACCCGGCGGAACCCGGCGTCGACCACGCGGGCGGCCACGCGCTCGTCCATGATCGTGCCGTTGGTCGCCAGCGCCGTGGGAATCTCGATCCGCTTCGCCTCGCGGGCGAGCTCGAACAGGTCCGGCCGCATCAGCGGCTCGCCGCCCGAAAAGACGAGGATCGGGCTGCCCAGCTCCTTGAGGCTGCGCACCAGGCCCATCGCCTCGTCGTGGGTGAGGTCGTCCTGGCAGAGCTCGCGCGACACGTCGAGGCGTCGGCAGTGCACGCAGGCCAGGTTGCAGCCGGCGGTGCTTTCCCAGAACACCAGCCGAAGCGGCGGGGCCTCGGGAGCGTCGGCGGAGGAATGGGGCAGGGTCTCTTGCGTCGTGGGCATGTCGGGGTCCCGGCTTGTGAGTGTCAGGTCGACGGCGATTCTCAGTTTCGAGAGGTTCGGGGGCTCGCGGCAGTCAGAAAAGCAGGTGAAGCAGGTAATCCACCCGGCCGCGCAGGACGAGCTTTCGGCCCGAATATTTCATCACCTCGCGAATCTGCTGGCGGTACTTCGGATGGTAGCAGTGGTTCGGGCAGTGCTTGCACTGCGGCTTGGGGTCCATCGGGCAGACGCTCCGCTTGACCAGCGCGTGGCTGAGCAGACGGGTGCAATCGGGGCATAACGCCGTCTCTCGGCCGGCAATGCGGGTCACGTCGTGGCTCTTGAGGGCCACGGGCGTCCGCTCGGCGTCGTGTCGGCCGTGGCAGTAGACCTCGATGAACCGCACGAGCGTGCGCAGGTCGCGCTGCAGCGCGGCGTCCTCGCGGCGGTCGATCTGGGCTTTCCCGGCAGTCATGCGCACCTCCAGCATCCGGTCCTACGAACATCTTACTTGGAAAGATTGCAAATCGGATGCCACTGTCCATTGTTCTTTTTCGCGCTCTGGCTCTGGCGCGGGCGAGCCCGGATGGCCCGCCTTTTCAAGCCGCACGTCCGCTGTCAGGCCGGGGGCAGCTCGCTGCGCCCGCCTCCCCCGGCCTGCCAGCGGTGAATTCACCGAACAGATGATGCACTAACGGCGGGGCGGCACTCCGGGTCATCCCTTAAAACATTGCCGACGGCTAGCCTGCGGCCGGATTCTGCGCTCGCCGGGGGCGGGAAATCCCGGTATGGTGAGGGCAACGCGCCGGTTCCGGTTCCCAGCCGAGGAGTTCGAGATGCCCGTCACCGCTACTGACATCGCGAAGATGATCGACCACTCGCTGCTCAAGCCCACGCTCTCCGTCGGCGAGCTGGAAGCGGGGCTCGACGTGGCGATCCGCTATCACGTGGCCAGCGTCTGCATTCTGCCCTACTACCTCCCCCGCTGCGTGGCGCGGCTGGACGGGACGGGCGTGCTGCCGAGCACGACGATCGGCTTCCCCCACGGCGCGCAGCATACGGCGATCAAGGCGGCCGAGGCCGACCAGGCCATTGCCGAGGGGTGCCAGGAACTGGACATGGTGGTGAACATCTCCAAGGTGCTCAGCGGCGACTGGCAGTACGTCCGCGACGACCTGTTCGCCGTCATCGAGCCCGCCCACGCGGAGCACCGGAAGGTGAAGGTGATCTTCGAGAACTGCTACCTCGCGGACGAGCAGAAGATCCGCCTCTGCGAGCTCTGCGGCGAACTCAAAGCGGACTGGGTGAAAACCTCCACCGGCTACGGGACGGGCGGGGCGACGCTCGAAGACCTCGAGCTGATGCGCCGCCACAGCCCGCCCGAAGTGCAGGTCAAGGCGGCCGGGGGCGTGCGCACGCTCGAGATGGCCATGAAGGTGCGCGAGGCCGGGGCAACCCGCTTCGGCGCCACGGCGACCGCCGCCATTCTCGAAGAGGCCCGCAAACGGCTGCCTGCCGGGGACGAGGGTGGGGAGGAGGCCTGATCGGCGGGTCGGGGAAATTCGCACCCGGGTTGTCCGAACCCGCGGGGCGATCTAAGCTTACTACCAGTATGTGGCGAATCTACACAAGTCGTATGTATGAGCAGATGCCCCCGCAGATGCGCGCCTGGCACCAGCGCGTGCAGGCTCGGCCGAGCTGGGTCTGGAAACTGACCCTGGCGACCGCGCTGGTCGTGTTCGTGCTGCCGCTGGTCCTGCTCACCCTCGCCGCCCTGCTGGTCGCGGCCGCGGTGTTCACGGTCCTGTCGCTGGTCGCGGGCGGGATCGGCTTCATCGCCAACCTCTTCGGCGGCCTGAGCCGGATCGGCGGCCCGCCCGCGGACGGTCGGCGAAACGTCCGCGTGATGCGGTAGCGGCCCCGCGCGTCGGCATCTGAGTGACCCATGCAGACCCGCGGCAGCGCTGCGCTGGCCGCGGTCTTTTTGCGCGCAGCGCCCGCTCGGAACACGCAACTTCCGGTTGCTGCTGAAGCTGCGCTTGTCGGATGCGGAATAACCAGTAGATTGGAAAGGCACCCGTGTTGTTCCGTTCCCGTGTGGAGCCCCGATCGATGCGCACGCTCGCTTTTCTGCTGCTGCTCGTCCTGACGCCCCTGTCGGCCTCGGCCCAGAGCCAGTTGCTGCCGGGCGGCGGGACGGACGCCCCTGCCCAGAGCGCGGAAACGACCGCCCCGCCCGCGGCCGACCAGCCCGCTCCGCCCCGGCAGGCGGAGGACGTCCCGGTGCCGGAGATCGACGTCTCCAGCCCGCAGGCGACGCTGGCGATGTTCCTTCAGGCGATGGCGCACATCCGCGCGGAAGGCCCCGCCGAGCCGGGCGCGTGGGAGGCCGTCGCGGCCGCGTTCGGGGCGAGTTCGCCGCAGGAGCTCGACGACTCGGCCCACCAGCTCATGCGGGTGTTCGACCGCGTCGGCGTGCCCGATCCGCAGGCGCTGCCCAACGCGGAGCAGGCGGCCGAGGGGCCCGGGGAGTATCTGCTCTTTCCGCGGACCTCCGAGCACGCCTGGGTGTGGGAGCAGCTCCAGGCCGTGGGCCGATCGCCTGCCGAGGACGCCGAGATCGCCCTCGCCCGGCAGGAAAACGGGACGTGGACCTTCTCCGCAGACACCCGGCAGCACATCGCCAGCCTGGCGGACAGCCTCGGCCCGCTGCCGCCCCGGGCGACGCAGGCGGACGTCCTCAGCGACGCGGCCGGGCGGGTGATGAGCCTGCTCGGACCGGTCTTCCAGCGCACCCGGCTGTGGCAGTGGATGGCGCTGTTGGGCTGCATTTTCCTCGGCGTGACGGTGGGCAAGGGGGCGGCGATCGGCCTGCGCGGCATGGCCACCCGCCTGCGCAGCCGCAACTGGCTGGTGCGGGCGACCGTGTTCGAGAACCTCGCCCGGCCGCTGCACATGACGCTGATCGTCCTGGCGATCCATACCGGGCTGATCGCCTTCGTGCTCAACGGCGACCGAAGCCCGCTGATCGAATTCGTCAACGACGCCGCCACGCTGGGCTACATCTTGGCCATCGGCTGGTTCTGCTACAACCTCGTCGACCTCGTCGACGTGATCATGCGCCACTTCGCCAGCCGAACGCAGAGCAGGCTCGACGACGCCCTGGCCCCGTTCGTGCGCACGAGCCTGCGAATCTTCCTTCTCGTCGTCTTCACGCTGGTGGTCGCGCAGAACGTCTTCGGAATGGACATCACCGGCTGGCTCGCCGGCCTGGGTATCGCCGGTCTGGCCATCTCCCTCGCCGCCCAGGACTCGGTGAAGAACCTCTTCGGCTCGCTGACCGTCTTCTTCGACCGCCCCTTCAGCGTGGGCGACTACATCAGCTTCGGCGGCTCGACGGGCACGGTCGAAGCGATCGGCTTCCGCTCCTGCCGCATCCGCCTGCTTTCGGGTGCCCTGGTGACCGTGCCGAACATGCAGTTCATCGACCAGGAGGTGGAAAACATCGCCGCCCGGCCGTCGATTCGACGGGAGATGGACGTGACGATCACCTACGACACGCCGCCAGAGAAAATCGAGGAGGCGATCCGCATCCTCCGCGAGATCCTCACCAGCGAGGACGTCGTCGAGTCGGGCAGGTTCGACATGGAGAACAACCCCCCGCGGGTGCACTTCACCGCCCTGAACGCCGACAGCCTGAACATCAAGGCGTACTACTGGTACCAGCTCGCCAACGACCCGGATCGCGGCTGGTTCTCCTATCTGGAGCATTGCGAGCTGGTGAACCTCAAGCTCTTCCGCGCCTACGGCGAAGCCGGGATCGAATTCGCCTTCCCGACCCAGACGCTGTACCTCGCCGGCGACCCCGAGCGGCGGCTGAGCGTCGAGGTGGAACAGAAGCGGCTGGAGGCGGGGGAATAGGGTCCAGGGTTCAGGGCGGATCGTATCGTCCAGGCCGGGGCAGAGCGCCAGCGCCGCCCCGGGTATGGGTGCGACTTTTCGACGCAGCCCTTCTGTGGGATCCCCACACCTCCAGCCCCTAGCCTCTCGCCCCTACTT
>JBKHFW010000020.1:0-46713 GCA_046540025.1 Phycisphaeraceae bacterium | reverse complement strand
CGCTGGTCGAGCGTGCCGTCGCTGCCGCTGTCGCGGTCGCGGCAGATCAGGGCGTCGATGTACCGCACGCCCCAGACCTGCTGGGCCTTGACGTTCGCCGTCTCGGGCACGCTGCCCAGCCGCTCTTCGAGGATCTGGAAGCCGGCCGAATAGAAGAAGTGCCGGGTTTCGTCGAGGCTGCCGTTGGCGTCCGTGTCCGTCTCGGCGACGATCCGCCGACCCTGGCCATCGTAGCGGTAGCGGGCGACCGTCGTCGTGCCCTCCTTGAGCTCGACCAGCCGGTTCCACGCGTCGTAGACGGCGGCGTAGCTGCTGGTCGGGCTCTTGGGCTGGGGCATCGTCGTCATATTGCCCGCGGCGTCGTGGGCCGGCTCGGCCCAGACCGGGCCGGCGCTTTCGGTGATCGCCTCGCCGTCGCCGCTCGTGTCGGCGATCTCGTTGGCGCCGTTGTGCTCGCGGCTCTGGATGAGGTCGAAGCTGCCGTCACCGTCGCCGTCCTCGCCCCACTGCGACCAGTTGCCCAGGGCGTCGAGCGCCCACTGCTGGGCGAAGGTGTCATTGAGCGTGCGGTCGTATTCGCCGTCGGCGTCCGAGTCGTCCAGCGTGCCGCGGGTGAGGTTGTCCAAGCGGTGCAGGCCGTCGTAGCTGTACAACTCGTCCCGGCCGGTCGCGACCGTGTTCTCCAGCCAGAGGCGGTTGCCCGCCCGGTCGTAGCCGTGGCCGTGGCGGACGAGGTCCGTGCCGGCTGAGACGTCCTGCCAGCGCTGGTCAATCAGCCTGCCAAAGCGGTCGAAGCCGGCGTAGGTGCCGCTGGTGCCGCCGAAGCGGTCGAGGCGGACGTCGGGCTGGGGGTAGCGGGTGGTCATGGCTCGGCGGCTTCTTCAGAAACGGTATCCGACATATCCGACACCGTTTCTGCCCACTCGTAGTAAGCGGTACCGTCCCGTCCCCCCTCGCCATTCTCCGCGAGCACCACAGCCTGGCCCGCCAGTTCGACCGGCACCGGCTGTTGGGGCTTCGGTGATTGGGCAGAGTTACGCCCTCGCAATCCATCGTCTCCACACCCCGTCAGCGCCACCATCATGGCCAGTAGAGCCAGAACGGCAGAACAGCCGCGGTAGATCATGCTATCGCTCATTGCATACCCCTTTATCGGCCCCGGCCACGGCCGCCACCGCCCGGGGGCGGCGAAGGCTGACTGCCGTCTGATCGCCATGTCACCGTTTCCGTCACAGAACCGTTCATGACGAACTCCTTCGCCAACCCCATGCGATGGAAGTCGCCCATGAACTCATCGGTGACCGTGAGTCCGAAAATGCTCACGGACTTTTCCTTGTCCCAGTTGTACTTGTCCAGGAACTCATAGGTAAAGTCCAGCGTGTACTCCTTCTCCCCGTTCGCTAGGCATTTCACAGTCGCCTGTCCTTTGCCCCAGGCGCTGTAGCCGCCTACGGCGAAGTACCAGTCCCAACTCTCCGCTTTGCGGTTATAGCCACCGGACGCCGGGGTCACGAAACGGTGTCGGATACCGTTTCCCGTCCGAAACGGTGTCGGATATCGGATACCGTTTCTCTACCCCGGCGGCAACCGAAACACCCGCCGCGCGTTCGCGTCCACCTGCCCGGCCAAAACGTCGTAGCTCATCCCCCGCCGCTCGGCGAGGAACTTCGCCACCTCGACGACGTACTTCGGCTGGTTCGGCCGAACCTTGCGGTGCGGCTCGGGTGTCAGGAACGGCGAGTCCGTCTCCACCAGCAGCCGATCCATCGGCACCCGGTCCGACGCCTCGGCCACACCCTTCGCGTTGGCGAACGTGACGATCCCGGTGAAGCCCACCATCGCCCCGAAATCGAGGATCTTCTCCACCTCCTCGCTCGTGCCGGTGAAGCAGTGGAACACGAACCGCTCGCCCGGAATGCCGCTGCCCTTCAGCATCGCCAGCACATCGTCGGTGGCGTCGCGATTGTGGATCACGATGGGCAGGTCCGGGTCGTCGATCTCCGCCGCCGTCTCGAGCTGCCAGCGCAGCGCCTGCCGCTGCATCTCGCGCGGCGGATCGTCATAGTAATAATCCAGCCCCATCTCCCCCAGCGCCACGACCCGATCCTGCTCGGCCAGGCTGCGCAGGCCCTCGACCAGCTCGACGTGGTCCCGCTCCTGCTCGACGTAGTGCGGGTGCAGGCCGGCCGTGGTGAAGACGTTGTCGTGCCGCGACGCCAGCCGCAGCGCCCGGCGGCAGTCGCTGGGCTGCGTGCCGACGCTGATCATCTGCGTGACCCCCGCCCGCTCGGCCTCGGCAATCACCTTGGCCACCTGCTCGTAGAGCACATCGAACGTCAGATGACAGTGCGTATCGATCATGGACCGCTCTTCTCCGCCCCGCCACCCGCGGGCGACGGGGCCGTCGCAACTCCCGCTTGGGAAACCTTCTCCGCCGGCACCAGCATAGCAGTTCCCGCCGCTCAGGCCGACTCGCGGATCGTCAGCGGCAGCTCCAGCATCTCCGGCGCCAGGCACGTCTCGTCCGTGCAGGGCTGATATCGCAGCACCAGCTTCACCGGCCCGCTGGAATACGTGTCCCGCCGCAGCAGGTGAGCGTCGAGCACCACCTCCCCCTCGTACACCGCCAGCGGCTGGTCGGCGAAGGCGTACTGCCGCGCCTCGCCCTCCGGATACGCCACCCGCAGGCTCAGCCCCTCGGCCCCCACCAGCCTGAGCTGCGTGGGCACGAGGTCAGGCTCGCCCGGCTCGAACGCATTGAGGTGGTAAGGCGGCTTGATCTGCACGTGCACCTGCACGCTCGCCTCGCCGCTGGACAGGTCCACCTCCCCGGGCTCGACCCACGCCGACACGGGCCGACTCTCCGCCTTCCGCCCGGCCCGCTTCGGCGCGGGCTCCGCGGGCGGCTCGATCCGGTCCGGCGCCAGCCGCGAGAGGCGAAGCAGCGCGTGCTGGAGATGCACCACCGCGACGCCCTGCTCCTGCAGCGCCCGGCCGTGCCCGGCGAGATCCTTCGACGCCCGCTCCACCCAGTCGCGCTCACCCGTCAATTCAAATAGATCCAGCAGATCGTGCACCATCTGGCTGTTGCCGCTGGCGACCGCGCCGTCGTGGATCGTCCGCACCCGAAGGAACAGCTCCCCCGCCCCTTCCAGCGTGTCGTAATAGCCTCCCTGCGCCGCGGCAAAGCGATCCACCGCCGCCTGCCCATACTGCCGGGCGAGTTCGAGGTTCGCCCCCGCGCCCGGCCGGGCGCGGTGCAGCTCGATCAGGCCGTGCACGAAAAAGGCGTAGTCCTCAAGAAAGCCAGGGATCTTCGCCTCGCCCGCCCGCATCGTGCGCAAGAGGCCGTCCCGGCCGTCGCCGAGGTGGTCGATCACCGCCCGGGCGGCCCGTTCGGCCGCATCGACGTATCGCGCCTCGCCCAGCACCCGCCCCGCCCGGGCGAGTCCGGCGATCATCATCCCGTTCCACGCCGTGAGCACCTTCTCGTCCCGCGCCGGCCGGGGCCGCTGGTCCCGCACGGCAAGCAGTTGCCGGTTGATCCGCCTGCGGACCTCCTCCAGCTCGGGCAGGCTCACGCCCAGCCGCTCAGCGAGGTCGGGCAGCGGATGCGGCAGGTAAAGCACGTTCGCCGGCGCGGCCGAGGCGTCGTGCGGATCGCGGAAGTTGGTCCCGCGGTCCAGGCCGTACATGAGCACCGCCACCCGCGCGAGCTCGCGGTCTTCGAGCGCCTGCTCGACCTCCCGGCGGGTCCAGAGGTAGCTCGCCCCTTCGCGGGCCTCCACCTCGGCGTCGAGGGCAGAATAGAACGCCCCGCTGGCATCGGTCATCTCCCGCATGACCCAGTCGCAGCTCTCGCGGATCACCCGCTCGTGCAGGCGCCGCCGCGCCGGTTGAACCCGCTGCTCGAGGGCCCCGGCATACGTCTCCACGAGCTGGGCGGTGTCGTAGAGCATCTTCTCGAAGTGCGGCACGAGCCATTTCTCGTCCACGCTGTAGCGGTGGAAGCCGCCGCCGACCTGGTCGTAGATCCCCCCGCGGGCCATGCGCTCGAGCGTGTAGGCGATCGCATGGACGAGGTCCGGGTTGTCCACCTGCTGCTGCACGGCCAGCAGGAAGTCGATGTTGCTCGGCTGGGGGAACTTGGGGGCCGTGCCGAAGCCGCCGTGCTGCTGGTCGTAGACGCTGAGAAGCTGGTTGGCCGTCTTCTGCGCCGCCTCGAGGCGCAGCGGCCCGCCCAGGTGCTCGTGGCGCAGATGCTGGACGACCGCCGCCGCGAGCCGCTCGGCCTGACCCAGCACGCCCTGCCGCTGATGCTGCCATGCCTCGGCCAGCCCCTCGACGAGCTGCCCGAACCCCGGCACGCCGTGCATCGGCTCGGGCGGCACGTACGTGCCCGCCCAGAACGGCTTGAGCCCGGGATCGTCCTCGTTCTGCGCCCCGGGCGGCGTCAGGAACAGGCTCATCGGCCAGCCGCCTCGGCCGGTCATCATCTGCGTCGCGGTCATATAGACCTCGTCGATGTCCGGCCGCTCCTCGCGGTCCACCTTCACCGCGACGCACGCCTGGTTGAGCAGTTTCGCCAGCCGAGGGTTCTCGAACACCTGCCGCTCCATGACGTGGCACCAGTAGCAGGTCGAGTAGCCGATCGACACGAACAGCGGCCGATCGAGCTGACGGGCCCGCTCGAACGCCGCCTCGCCCCACGGCCACCAGTCCACGGGGTTGTGGGCATGCTGGAGCAGATACGGGCTGGTCTCGTCGATCAGGCGGTTCGTGTACTTCCAGGAGCCGTCGGCGCTGCGCAGTTCCTCGGCGTGGGGGTGGACGGCGTCGGCCATGGGAAAACTCCAGGTCCAGGTCGGCGGTTCAGGGCCAGCTGCCGGCTCGGCCGGGCTGGTCCGGCACAGATGCTAGGCCCGACCCCGGACCGGGTGAAGTGGGGCCGATCGCGCTTTCCCGCCGGGCCCGCTCCGACATCGACCGCCGGGCGGGAAGCGGGTGGGAAGCACCGGCCACAGATGAACACGGATAAGCACGGCTGAGAGCGAACAAGAGACGCATCTGAGGCTTGGAGCCCGGGTCTCGAAAACATCTTTTCCAAGCCGCGGCAAGCGCAGCGCTGCCGCGGATCGAGCAACAGAGCTCGCGAGCGATCGCCCCCGCACCCTGGGCGGCGCTGCGCTCTGTCCGGGCCTGGGGCCTGAGCCGGAAGCGTCAACTCCCTCTGACTCCCCCCGGCGCAGGAAAAAACCGCCCCGGCGCAACCGGGGCGGTTTGAGATGGTTTCAGATGGCGCGGCAGGCTCAGTCTTCCTGCTTGATGTCCACCGGCTTGAGCCAGGGCATCATCTCGCGCAGTTCCTTGCCGACCTGCTCGACCGGGTGGTTCTGGTCCTGCTTCCGCTGCTTCTTGAACCACTCGAAGCCCTTCTGGTAGTCCTCGCGGAAGACGCGGGCGAACTCGCCGGACTGGATGCGCTCGAGCGCCTCCTTCATGCGGTCCTTGACGCTGTCGTCGATCACCTTCGGGCCGGTGTAGTAGTCGCCGAACTCGGCCGTGTTGGAGATCGAGTACCGCATGTAGTTCAGGCCGCCGCGGATGATCAGGTCGATGATCAGCTTCAGCTCGTGGCACACCTCGAAATAGGCCAGCTCCGGCGGATAGCCGGCTTCGGTCAGGGTCTCGAAGCCCTTCTTGATCAGTTCGCTGAGCCCGCCGCAGAGCACGGCCTGCTCGCCGAAGAGGTCGGTCTCGGCCTCGTTCTTGAAGCTGGTCTTGAGGATGCCGCCCTTGCCGCCACCGACGCCGATCGCCCAGGCCATCGCCACGTCAAAGGCGCCCCCCGTCGCATCCTGGTGGATCGCCAGCAGGCAGGGCACGCCGCCGCCACGCTCGAACTCACTGCGGACGGTGTGACCCGGCCCCTTGGGGGCGACCATGACCACGTCGACGTTCTTCGGCGGCTCGATCGTGCTGAAGTGGATGTTGAAGCCGTGGGTGAAACCGAGGCACGCGCCCTGCTTGAGGTTCGGCTCGATGTCCTTCTTGTAAACGTCGGGCTGCACCTCGTCGGGCAGGGTGAGGATGATCAGGTCGGCCTGCTTGACCGCGTCGGCGACCGGCATCGGGTCGAAGCCGTGCTCGATGGCGAGCCGGCCGTTGGCGGACTCGCGGCGGTTGGCGATGATGACGTTCGCCCCGCTGTCGCGCAGGTTCTGAGCGTGGGCGTGGCCCTGGCTGCCGTAGCCCAGCACCGCGACGGTCTTGCCCTGGAGCGGGCTCAGCGAGCCGTCCTTCTCGTATAGCGTTTCGATGGCCATGGATTTCCTCCTGGGGGATTGCGAACGGGCCAAAATAGCCACGCCCGCCGGGGGCGTCAAACAAGCGGGGCCCGGGCCTGTGCCCGAGCCCCGTGGCGATTCGCGTGCGGATCCGTCCGGGCCCGGCTCAGCCCTTGACGGCGCCGAGCTGAATGCCCTTGACGAGGTACTTCTGCAGCGTCACGAAGACGATGATCATGGGGATGACGCTCATCGCCACCGCCGCCATGAGCAGGTGCGTCTCCGAGGAGCGGGTGTTCTCGAAGTAGAGCAGGCCGATGGGCAGGGTCAGCTTGTGCTCGCTGCGGAGCATGACCAGCGGCCAGAAGAAGTTGTTGTAGGCGAACATGAAGGTGAAGATCGCCAGGGTGATCAGGCCCGGCCGGGACAGCGGCAGGATGATGTCCCAGTAGATCCGCCAGCTGCTCGCCCCGTCGATCGCCGCCGCCTCGTCCAGTTCCCGCGGGATCGTCAGCATGAACTGGCGAAGCAGGAACGTGCCGAACGCGGTGAACGCCAGCGGCAGGATCACGCCGATCATCGTGTCCACGAGCCCGAGGAAGATCATGGTCTGAAAGTTGGGGATCATCATGACCAGCCCGGGCAGCATCATCGTCGCGAGGTAGATCAGGAACACCTTGTCCCGCCCCGGCCACTTCAGCCGGGCGAAAGCGAACGCCGCCAGCGAGCTGGTGAACACCTGCAGAAAGGTGACCCAGCAGGCGATGAAGACGCTGTTCGCGTAGTAGCGGGCGAAGGGGATCTGCTCGAAGACCTGCCGGTAGTTCTCCGGGTGCCAGCCGCGCGCGCCCGGCAGCCAGGTGGGCAGGTTCACCTCGGCGAGGTCCTTGAAGCTCGTCAGGATCATCCAGACGAACGGCAGCACCAGCACCAGGCTCAGCGCAGCGAGCAGGAGGTGCAGCCCGCTCGCGGCGAAAAAGCGGCGCACCTCCCCCCGGGTGACGCGGCTGTCGGCGCGAACCTCCGGCCTCGGCGGACTCGGGGCCTGCCGGCCGTCGCCCCGGACGTCGGCGGCGGAATCCTGAACGGTTTCGACGTGGGCTTGACTCATGGGCTCAATCGTTGACGTAGCGGTTGCCGAACTTCCAGTTGATCATCGTCAGGATGAACACGAGCAGGAACAGGGCCCAGCCGGTCGCGGCAGCCATGCTGAGCCGGCCGGTCTCGAAACCCTCGAGATAGATGAAGTAGGAGAGCACCGTGGTCGCCCCAGCCGGGCCGCCCTCGGTCATCGTGCGGGCCATCTCGAAGCCGCCCTGCAGGCCGTAGATCGTGCTCATCACCGCGATGAAGAACGTCGTCGGCGCGAGCTGAGGCCAGGTCACGTGCCAGAACTTCTGGAACCGCCCCGCCCCGTCGATGTCCGACGCCTCGTAGAGGTCCTGCGGAATGTTCGTCAGGGCCGCGAGATAGAGCAGCATGTTGTTCGAGCCGATCGCCGCCCAGATCAGCGTGATCATCAGCGCCGGCTTGGCCCAGTGGTACGACGCCAGCCAGTTCGGCGGCGCGAGACCGCCGTCCGCGACCATGGCGGGCAGGCTCTTCGTTACCGCCGCCAGCCCCACCAGGATGAGTTGCAGCACCAGCAGCGCCAGCGCCAGCATCAGCGCGTTGCCGAAGCCCTCGCCTGCGCTGGGCGGCATCATCTCCCGCTTCTGGCGGACCATGAGCACCGCCTCGACGATGAGCACCGCCGCGACGAACGCCCCCAGCCAGATCGCCTCCGCCTGGATGTAGGACCAGAACCCCGCCAGCACGGCGGGAAGCAGCAGGAAGCCCACCGGCACGACGATCGCCCCGCTGCCGAGGTCGCCCTCAGTCCACCACCGCCGCACCCGGTGCAGGGCAAGCGCGACGAGCAGCCCCACCAGCCCCAGCAGCACCCAGCGGACCATCGTCACGCCCGGGCCGAGCGCGTTCACCGTGCTCTCCACGGCGTTGAGCACCGGCCGAAGCGCTGCGTTGATCGGCCCCGAGGTGGGGTTGTAGAGCTTTTTCCAGAGCAGGAAGGTGGCCACGCCCGCCACGAAGTGCGGCGTGTAAAAGAAGGTGCGATAGGCGGTCCGGCCCCCCACCATGCCCAGAATCAGCACCCCGCAGGCGACGCCCACCAGCAGGATGGTCATGCCGGTCGCGCCCAGCCCCAGCACCGTGAGCATCGCCACCGAGACCACCAGCCCCGTCCCCGCCAGCAGCCAGACGCCCACCCGGCCGCCTCCGCCGCGGGTGTCCTTGCTCAGCAGGATCGCCGCCAGCAGGCTGCCCGCCACCGAGAAGGGGATGGCGATCATCAGAAACAGCGTGTTGCCGAAGTAGCGCAGGAAGTCCGCCTCGGTCAGCAGCCGGACGAAGTTGCCCAGGCCGACGAACTCCAGCGGCTCGAACACCTCCAGGTTGTGCTTCTTGAGGTCCCAGTTCGAGAACGCCATGAAGATGGAGAAGATCACCGGGAAGACCACGAAGGTCAGCACGCCGAGGATGTTCGGCAGCAGGAAGCCGATGGCCACCACCAGGTTACGTCGTTTGCTCGCGAGTGATGCCATGGTTTACTCAGCCCATCCCTTGTGCTGGTAGTACGCGCGCCAGTACGGGTTCTGAATCAGCTCCAGCGGCACCTTTTTGCCCTCGGCGCGGAGCCGGTCGATCGTTTCCTGGTCCTTGAGCAGCTTCTCGTGCCACTGGCGCCGCTGGGGGTATTCCTCCAGCGTGCGCTCAAGTTCCCGCTCGAGGCGCCGCTGAAGCTCCGCCGCCGCCGCCTCCGGGGTGATGAGCTTGTTGAGCACCTTGTCCTCGGCTTCGGTCATCCGCTGGGCGACGGTCTGGTGGAGCAGGAAGGGGCTGCGCTCGAACGGCACGGCCAGGTTCTTCAGCCCGTGGTTGAACATCGCGTGCGTGCCCCACTCGTTGGGGTGCTCCGGCGGGCGGAGGAACTCCTCGGTCTGGGCGAACTCGGGGTTCGGGGGCATCGCGTCACCGTCGCGGACGATCTGCATGTTGTACTTTTCGCTGGCGAGGTAGGCAAGGAACTTCGCCGCATCCTGCTTGCTCTCGCTCTGGGTGTAGATCCCGGCCGAGCGGGTGCCGGTCAGCGTCGTCGGCATCTCCTGGTAAGGCGGCTCGACGACGGCGAGGTCCAGCGGGTTCTCCGGGTCCTGGAACCTGCGGAGGTTGATGATTCCGTACCGCCCGCGGCGGAGCATGGCGTAGTTGCCGTCGACCAGGAGCTGCTCCGCCCCGCCTCGCCGGGCGCTGCCGGAGGTCGCGAACGACTGCCGCTCCGCCAGCGAGGGGATCAGGTGGTCCTCGTACATCCACCGATACTTGCGCTGGAGCGCCCCGATGAAGATCTCGTTGTTCACGTCGGGCCGGGTGAGCGTCTCGTTGAAGACCGAACTCCCCATCGTCCGCACGAGTTGCATCAGCGGCACCTCGTCGCCGACGAAGAACACGTCGCGACGCGACTTGCCCTCGTTCGCCCGCCGAACGAACTCCCGGCCGATCTCCTCGAACTCCTCGATCGTCCAGCGCGTCGGCGGCGGCTCCATGCCGTACCGCGCGAACGTGTCCTTGTTGACCCAGACCATGTCCACCCAGATATTGCACGGAAAGGCGTACTGCCGCTCGGCCGTGCCGACGACCTGCTCGACCTCGCCCCCCTCGGCGTCCGTCACCGTCTCGATCCGGGGCTGGATGTCCAGCAGGTCGGGCTGGATCGCGGCGTAGGTGTTGCTGAAGTCGAAACCGTACTCCTGCGCCATCTCCGTCACGTCCGTCAGCAGGCCCAGCGCCACGTAGTAGCGGATCGCGCCGGTGTCGATCACGTCGCCGAGCACGCCCGAGACGCCGTTGATGATCTTCTTCTGACTCGCGTCGGTCCCGGCGGTGGGGTCGATCTCCAGCCGAAGCTCGATCGCCGGCCGGCCGTCCTCCGTCACGTGACCGTTCTCCACCAGCCACTCGCCGAACAGCTCAATCTGCTCCTGACGGGCGGAGTTGTTGTCCGTGACCCAGTAGATCACCGGCCGATCGGTGTGAAGGTCGGGATAGCTATAATACACCCCGAGGCTCACCACCACGAGGATTGCGGCGGTCACGGCAAACAGGTACTTCACGCTCGCCTCCAGGTCGTCAAGCTGCCTTCGACGAAGTGCGCGGCAGCAGAAATCAGGAGTCCTTCGCTCCCGCTAGGGGAGCGGCCCAGTATCGCACGCAGCCCGCAAGGAAGCAACCCCATTGCGGAGCTTCCTGTCCTGTTCCGCCCGGCCGGCGCCGGCCGCGACTCCGCCCAGCCCTTGTGCTGGGAGTACTTGCGCCAGTACGGGTTCTAAATCAGCTCCAGCCGCACCTTCTTCCCCGCCGCCCGCAGGCGGTCGATCTCCGCCTGGTCCGCGAGCAGTTTCTCGAGCGCCACCGCGATCGCAGCAAACACGCACTTCACGCAAGCCTCCAGACAGATGAGCAGGAGCCGCTGGACGGCAGGGCGGGAAAGGAAACCAGGTCGGGCCCCACGCGAGAAACCCGATTATCGGGCTCCCGCGCCGGCAAAGCAACCCTGTGCCGATCGCGGCCCCGGGCGACCGAAAGGCGGGCAATCTGTGGAATCTGGATAAGGTTCTTCCCTGATCTGGTCGATACAGGCGGAGTCAGCCGCCTCGCGCGCGGGGCGGTGGGAAAAGGATTTCAGAGACTCCTCGCCGGCGCGGCCGGGCCGTGACGCAGCCTGCCAGCCGCCCGCGAGACCGGAGACGCCCGATGCCACGCGATATCCCCGTGGGCAACGGCCAGATGCTGGTCAACTTCGACCCGCACTACCGTGTTCGCGACCTCTATTTCCCCCACGTCGGCCAGGAAAACCACGCCGGGGGCACGCCCTGCCGCTTCGGCGTCTGGGCCCCGCTGCCGCCCGAGTCGATCCACGACGGCGAGCGCCGCCGCCAGCGTCTTTACTGGAGCGACGACGGCTGGGACATCCGCTTCGGATATCGCCCGCAGACCCTCGCCACCGACGTGCACCTGCACCACCCGACGCTTCGGCTGGACCTGCACTGCTGCGACGTGGTCGATTTCCACCGCCCCGTGCTCGTCCGCCGCATCGAAGTCACCAACCACAGCGACCACCCCCGGCAGGTCAGCCTCTTCCACCATCACGACTTCCAGATGTACGGGGTGAAGATGGGCGATACCGCCTACTTCGACCCCCAGTTGCGCTGTCTGGTCCATTACCGCCAGAGCCGCTACATCACCGCCGCGTTCTACCTCGACGGCGAGCAGCAGATCGACGAGTACGCCACCGGCACGGCCGGCTTCGGGGGGGCCGAGGGCACCTTCCGCGACGCCGAGGACGGTCGGCTGGGCGGCAACGGCATCGCCCAGGGCGCGGTCGATTCGACCATGATGGCGTGCCTCGAGCTGCCCGCCCGCGGCTCGCGGGTCATCTACCTCGTGCTGGGCTGCGGGCGGAGCCACGACGACATCGTCCAGATCCACCGCTTCCTCCACCGCGAGGGGCCGCAGGGTGCGATCGACCGCACGATCGCCTACTGGCGGCTCTGGCTCGCCGCGACCCGCTCCGATCTCGACGACGCCGGGAGCGACCACGGCCTGCCCGACGAGGTGGTCGAGCTCTTCAAGCGCTCGCTGCTGCTGGTGCGCAGCCAGATCGACAACAGCGGGGCCATCATCGCCGCGAACGACTCGGACGTGATGCAGTTCTCCCGCGACACCTACTCCTACCTCTGGCCGCGCGACGGGGCGATGGTCGCCGACGCGATGGACTCCGCCGGATTCCCCGACGTGTCCAGATCCTTCTTCTCGCTCTGCGCAAAGCTGCTCACCGAGGGCGGCTACTTCCTGCACAAGTACAACCCCGACGGCTCGCCCGCCTCGAGCTGGCACCCCTGGGTCGCCGCCGGTCGGCCGCAGTTGCCCATCCAGGAGGACGAAACCGCTCTGGTGCTCTGGGCCCTGTGGCGCCACTACCTCCGCTACCGCGACATCGAGTTCGTTCGGCCGCTGTGGATCCGCCTGGTCCGACCGGCCGGGGACTTCCTCGCCCGCTATCGCGACCCCGAAACCGGCCTGCCCCTGCCCAGCTACGACCTGTGGGAGGAGAGGTGGGGCATTCACGCCTTCACCCTCGCCAGCACCTGGGCCGGGCTGCGGGCGGCGTGGCAGTTCGCCGTCTGCTTCGGCGACGTCCGCCGGGCCAGCCGCTACGCCCGCGCCGCCGGCGAGGTGCAGGCGGCGTTCCTCAAATATCTGTGGTCCGAGGAGCACGGCCGATTCCTGCGGCGGATCGTCCCGCGCGACCAGGACCGCGTCGCGGCTCTCACCGCCGAGGTCCTCGCCGGCCGGGACCCGATCCGCCAGAGCGACGCCTTCGACATCGCCCTGCCCGGGAACCCGGCGACGAACGGCCACACGCGGGCGAAAAAGAAGAAAAAGGCCGCGTTTGAACTCGATTCGGCTGTGGACAGCTCGCTGTACGGCATTTTCGCCTTCGGCCTGCTGCCGGTGGACGACGAGCGGGTCGCCAGCACCATGGAGGCCGTCGCCGAGCGGCTGTGGGTGCGGACCGACGTGGGCGGGATCGCCCGCTACGAAAACGACCACTACCACCGCATGGTCGGCGACACCGAGCGCGTGCCGGGCAACCCCTGGTTCATCTGCACGCTCTGGCTGGCGGAGTACTACATCGCCCGGGCGAAGAGCGAGGCGGAGCTCGACGAGGCGCTGCCGCTGCTGCAATGGGTGGTGGAGCATGCGCTGCCTTCGGGCGTGCTCGCCGAGCAGGTCCACCCCGAGACGAACGCCCCGCTGTCGGTTTCGCCGCTGACCTGGAGCCACGCGACGGTGGTTTCCACGGTGATGGCCTGGCTGAGCCGGCGCGACGAGATGCGCTCCTGTCCGCGCTGCGGCCAGGCCGGCGCGGGGGCCCTGCCGGACGCCCGGCTGCTTCGCCGGGACTCGCTGAATCGCCCGTCTCCGCTGGAGAGCCGGGCGTGACGGTCGGCCGTTGACCGGCGCAACCATCAAAAGGGGCTGCGGATCCGTCCGCGGCCCCTTTTTCGCGCGCCCCATCCGCTGCCGCGTGGCGGGGCGAGGCGGGCGGTTCCGGGGTCCGCGCCACGTTGCAAAGGCCATGGGAGCCATCTATGCTGTTGCCCGCTGAAGCCGGGCGGTGGGAGCCTGGCCGGAACGATCCGCCAGTGGTGCCCTGAAGGCTCACATGAATTATCAGATTGCCCTATACGTCGCGTCGCTGCTGGGGGCGGTCGCCCTCGTGCTGATGATGCCCAAGTCCCGCGGCAACTTCCGCGTCGTCGGTGGGTTGCTGGGTGCCGCCACCCTGGGCGGACTCTGGATCTACCTTGGTCAGCTCCTGACCGACTCGGCCGTGGACGCCATGGGCTGGGGCCAGTGGGTCTACTACTACATCTTTTCGGCGATCGCCATCGTCGCGGCCGTGCGGGTCATCACCCACACCCGCCCGGTGTACGCGGCGCTCTGGTTCGTGCTGGTCATTTTGAGCTCGTCGGGCCTTTTTCTGACCCTCTCGGCCGAGTTCATGGCCTTCGCCATGGTCATCATCTACGCCGGGGCCATCCTGGTGACCTACCTCTTCGTGCTCATGCTCGCCGTGCAAAGCCAGCCCGACGACGCCCGCGAGGTGCACGCCGACTACGACGCCTGCTCCCGCGAGCCACTGGCCGCCTGTGCCGCGGGCTTCCTGCTGCTGGCGATGCTGCTGAGCTGGTACTTCGACGCCGGCGTGCGGCCCGGGTTCAACCCGGCGTTCGCGACCGATCGCGAGCAGGTCGCCGCCATGCTCGCCGACCGCCCCGCCCCGGCCCCCGAGGGCGCGTTCGTCCTCGACGCCGCGGTCGAGCCGCCCGTGCGAGGCGGCGAAGTCTCCAATACGCAGGACGTGGGTCTGGACCTGTTCATCAGCCACCCGCTGGGCCTCGAACTGGCGGGCGTCATCCTGCTGGTCGCGCTGATCGGAGCGGTGGTCATCGCCCGTACCCGGCTCGACGAGGAAGGCACCGGCCCGGTGGGCGACCCCAGCGGCGCATCGCCCCGGCCCCGGCGCGAGTCCGGCCCGCATGACATGCAAACCTACGGCCAGTCCGGCGGCCGACTCAACGTCTGAACCCTTTTAGCCCCCAGCGACCTGTTGCCATGCCCGAAGCACTGGACCCGACGATGCTCTCGCACTTCCTCCTCACGGGGGCGGTGCTGTTCTGCCTGGGGCTGATCGGCTTTTTGACCCGCCGCAACCTGATCATCATGTTCCTCTGCACGGAAATGATGTTCCAGGGCGTGGTCGTGTCGCTGGTCGCCTTCAGCCGATACCACCTCCACGTCACGGGGCAGACCTTCGTGATCTTCGTGCTCACGATCGCCGCCGCCGAGGCGGCGCTGGCGCTGGGTCTGGTGGTGCTGCTGTTCAGACGCAAACGGACACTCGACGCGCAGGCCTGGGTGGACATGAGCGGCTGACGAACGTCCGGGGGAGCGACCGCGCCGGCCCCGAACGCCGCGACCAGGCACGCCGGGCCGAGACCGCCCGGCAGGACACGACACGGAACCCGTAAAACCGGTAAGCCATGGAACTCGATTTCCTCAAATTCCTGCCCTGGGTGCCGCTTCTCGGCGCCGCGTTGTGCGCCATCTGCGCCATGCGGCCGAGCCTGCGCAAACTGGCGGGACCGATCAGCGTGCTCTCGATCTTTGCCGCGTTCTGCATGGCCATCGCGGGCTACCTCGCAGGCGGCTGGAACGAGCCTGGCAGCCGGCTGCTGGGCGCCGGCATCGAGGGCATCAACGGCCACATCGCCCACGCGTTCAACTGGATCACCGTCGGGGACCTCTCGGCGAGCTTCAGCTACTTCATCGACCCGCTCACGCTGATCATGCTCTTCGTGGTCTGCGGCATCGGCACGCTCGTCGCCCTCTACGCCATGGGCTACATGCACGGCGATCGCGGCTACGCCCGGTTCTTCTTCGGCGTGTCGCTGTTCATCTTCGCCATGACCACGCTCGTCATGGCCGACAACCTCGTACTGCTCTTCCTCGGCTGGGAGGGCGTGGGCCTGTGCTCCTACCTGCTCATCGGCTACTACTACGAGAAGCCCTCCGCGGTCGCCGCGGCGAAGAAGGCCTTCATCGTCAATCGCGTGGGCGACTTCGGCTTCGCTCTGGGCATCTTCCTGACCTGGATGACCTTCGACACGGTCTGGATCCCGGAGATCCTCGACCAGGCGGCCCACGTCGCCGAGCCCACCACAGCCATGAAATGGATCCCCTTCCTGCTCATGGTCGGCGCGTTCGGCAAGTCGGCGCAGTTCCTGCTCTTCGTCTGGCTGCCCGACGCCATGGAGGGTCCGACCCCGGTCTCCGCCCTCATCCACGCCGCGACCATGGTCACCGCGGGCGTGTACCTGATCGCCCGCCTGTTCGGCCTGTTCGAACTCTACGAGCCGGCGCTGATGACCGTCGCCGGCGTCGGGGCGCTGACCGCCTTCTTCGCGGCGACGATCGCCCTGTGCCAGTACGACATCAAACGCATCTGGGCCTATTCGACCGTCTCGCAGCTCGGCTACATGTTCCTCGGCCTCGGGGCGGCGACCACCATCGGCGCCACCTACCACCTGTTCACCCACGCCTTCTTCAAGGCGCTGCTCTTCCTCACCGCCGGCTCGGTCATGCACGCCATGGCCGGCCAGCTCGACCTGCGGAAGATGTCCGGCCTTCGCCACAAGATGCCGGTGACCTGCTGGCTCATGTTCGCCGGCTGCCTGGCGCTCGCGGGCTTCCCCTTCACCAGCGGCTTCTTCAGCAAGGACCTCATCCTCGGCTACAACCTCGAAGCCGCGTTGACCGACCGCCCGTTCTACTGGGTGGTCACGCTGGCGGGGGTCTTAACCGCCTTCATCACCGCGTTCTACACCTTCCGGCTGTGGTTCCGCGTGTTCTGGGGCCCCGAGGCGTACGTCATGGGCGTAGAAGCCCACGCCGTCGAGCAGCTCGCCCCGGGCCATCCGCACAACGCCGAGGAGCAGGCCGGCGAAGAGCCCGGCCACGCCCCCGCGCCGGGCCATCACGCCCACGAGCCGCACGAGATGCCCTTCTGGCCGATGAATCTGCCGCTGGTCATTCTCGCCCTCGGCGCCCTGTTTGCCGGGGCGTTCGGGCTGGTCGGCGGCGAGCACTACGGCTGGTTCGGCGCGATGATCGACGAATCGACCGCGATCGCCCACCATGCCGCCCTGCCCGCCGCGGGCACCCACGGGCCCGAGATTGCCGAGCACGCCGGCGAAGCGGCCGGCCACCACGAGGCACCGGCCCTGTTCGGCGTCGAGGTGCACCGGCTGATGCAGATCGTCAGCGGCTCGCTGGCCATCATCGCCATCGCCCTGGCGTGGTACTTCCACCTGATCAACCGGGCGGCGACCGACAGGATCGCCCGCGCGGCCCGGCCGATCGTCACCGTGCTGGCGCGGAAGTACTACGTCGACGAGGCCTACGACCGCGTCATCGTCCGGCCGCTGCGGCTGGCGGGCGAGATCTTCCTGGTGATCGACGAGATGATCATCAACAACCTGGTCTACGCCGTGGCCTGGATGCCGCGGGTGCTGGGCTACAGCGTCCGCCCCGCCCAGAGCGGCCGACTGCAGGGCTACGGCCTCGGCATGGTCGGCGGCGTGGCGCTGATCGTTCTGGTGATCTTCATCTACGCCGCCTCCGTCTGACCCGGACCCCGAGCGAGCGAACCCCGAAGTTCGAGATCGACAATGACCGACTGGATCCTACCGACGCTCCTTCTGCTGCCCCTGGCCGGGGCGCTGGTCATGCTCGCGCCCTGGCCGTGGTTCGACCGGCGGGAAAACGCCTGGGCCTGGGCGCTGGGCACGACGGTGCTCACCTTCGCCGTCTCGCTCTTCGCCGCGGTGAAGTTCGACTGGGTCAACCACGCCGACGGCATCTACCAGCTCGTCACCGGCGTGAGCTGGGTCGAGGGCTTCGGACTCAACTTCGGCTTCGGCGTCGATGCGATCGCCATGCTGCTGGTCCTGCTGACTGCCTTCCTCATGCCGATCGTCGTGCTCGGCTCGCTGACCGCGGTGGGCGAGCGGGCCCGCGAGTTCTACTTCTGGCTGCTCGCCCTGCAGGCGGCGATGGTCGGCGTGTTCGTCGCGACCGACATCCTCTTCTTCTACCTCTGCTTCGAGTTCACCCTCGTCCCGCTGTACTTCCTGATCGGGATCTTCGGCTCGACGCAGCGGCTGCGGGCGGCGCGGATGTTCTTCCTCTACACCTTCGCCGGCTCGATGCTCACCTTCGCCGGCCTGCTCTACGTCGCCTGGGTGGGGGCCAGGCTTCACAACGAGTGGTCCTTCTCCATCCCGGTGCTCTACGAGGCGGCCCGGAGCATGAGCACGTGGGAGCAGGGCTGGGTGCTGCTCGCCCTGCTCGCCGGCTTCGCGGTCAAGGTGCCGATCTGGCCGGTGCATACCTGGCTGCCGCTCGCGCACACGGAGGCCCCGACGGCCGGCTCGGTCGTGCTCGCGGGCGTGCTGCTGAAGCTGGGCACCTACGCCCTGCTCCGCTTCGCCCTGCCGATGACGCCCGAGGCGACGGTGATCTTCGCCCCCTACATCGGCGCGTTCGCGGTGGCGGGCATTCTGATCACGGCCCTGATCTGCTGGGTGCAGAAGGACATCAAGCGGCTGATCGCCTACTCCTCGGTGAGCCACCTCGGCTTCTGCGTGCTGGGGCTGTTCGCGCTCGACGCGAGCGACATCGGGCCGGTGGGGTCGGTGATGTACATGATCAACCACGGCCTGTCGACGGGGGCGCTGTTCCTCTGCGTGGGCATGATTTACGAGCGTTTCCACACCCGCCGCATGGCTCTGATGAGCGGTTTGGGCCGGGTGATGCCCATCTGGGCGAGCTTCATGGTGTTCTTCGTGATGGCCAGCGTTGGCCTGCCGGGGCTCAACGGCTTCGTGGGCGAGTTTCTGACGCTGCTGGGGGCGTTCGTCTCGCCCGAGCCGGTGCTGGGCGTCGAGTTCGCCGCCCTGGCGGCGCTGGGGCTGATTTTCGCGGCGATTTATCTGCTGTACATGGTCGGCCGGGTGGTCTGGGGTCCGCTGAAGATCCCCGCCGCCCACAGCCATGACGAGGTGGGCCGGGCCGAGCGGCCGACGGTGCAGGACCTTCGCCCGCGTGAGATCGCGACGCTGGTGCCGCTGGCGCTGGGCTGCCTTTTCCTCGGGCTGTACCCCTACCCGGTGCTGCAGTCGCTCGAGGAGCCGGTGGCGGAGATGACCGGCCCGGCGAAGCGGGTGATCGCCCGTCAGGCGTCGGCCGAGGACGAGGCCGGCGTGCGGCAGGCAGCGGTGAAGCTGGAACTGGAATCTCCCGAGGCGGCCGAGCGTTCGGCGAAAGCCCTGGCCCGGAAGACGCTGGAGCAGTAAACGATGATTCAAGACACGGTTGAGAAATTCTCGACCCTCTGGCCCGAGATTGCCCTGCTGGTCGGGGCGGTGGCCTGCCTGGTGGCGGGGCTGTTGCCTTCCGCCTCCGCCCGCCGCAGCACGCCGTGGGTGGCGGGGGGCGCCATCGTCCTCGCGGGCCTGCTCTCGGTGTGGATGGTGCCGTTCACCGGGCCGCCGGCGAGCGACCTGGGCCTGGGCTCGATGATCATGTACCTCAAGTGGGCGGTGCTGGGCATCGGGCTCATCCTGCTGCTGGTCGCGGCGGGCGTGCCCGAGCGGCTCCGCCGCAACGTCGAGGCCGAGGCGGGCGGCCAGTTCAGCCCCGGGACGGTCTACCGCGGCGAGTTCTTCGCCTTTTTCCTCTTCAGCCTCACCGGCGTCATGCTCACCGCCGGGGCGAACGACCTGGTCTGGCTGTTCCTGGCGCTCGAGCTCACCAGCCTGCCGACCTACGTGATGGTCGCCACCGCCCGCGATGCGAGCAAGGCGCAGGAGTCGGCGGTCAAGTACTTCTTCCTCGGCGCCCTCGCCGCGGCCGTGTTCCTGTACGGGTTCACGCTGATCTACGGGGCGACGGGCACGACCGATTTCGGCCAGATCCGCGCCTACCTGACGGAGGCCGATCAGCCGTCGACGCTGCTGGTGCTCGGGCTGGTGCTGTCGGTGCTGGGCATCTGCTTCAAGATCGCCGCGTTCCCGATGCACTTTTACGCCGCGGACGTCTACGAAGGCGCGACCACCCCGGTGACCGCGTTCCTGGCGTTCGTGCCCAAGGTGGCGGGCTTCGCCGCGCTGATCCTGCTGCTCAGCCTCGTGGGCTGGCCCCTGCCGCCGGTGCTGGCGGGGCTGCTCTGGGCGATCGCGGCGATCACGATGACGCTGGGCAACGTCCTCGCCCTGCTGCAGAACAACGTCAAGCGCGTGCTGGCCTACTCCTCGGTGGCCCATTCGGGCTACATTCTGGTGGGCCTGCTCGCCGGCCCCGCCATCCAGGGCGGCGCGGCCGGCCGGCTGAACAACGGCATCGCGGCCGTGCTGTTCTACCTCGTCGCCTACGGCCTGGGGACGGTGGCCGCCTTCGCGGTGCTCGCCTGCCTCACCGCCCGCAACGAAGAAGCGGAAACCTTCGACGACATCTCGGGCCTCGCCCGTCGCCATCCGGGGCTGGCCGGCGTCATGGTCGTCGCCGTGCTCTCGCTGCTGGGCCTGCCGCCGCTCATCGGCTTCCTGGGCAAGATCTACCTCTTCGTCCCGGCGCTGCAGACCGGGTACACGAGCTATCTCGTGCTGGTCGTCATCGGCGTGGTCAACTCGGCGATCTCCGCGGCCTACTACCTCCGCATCGCCTCGGTCTGCTTCTTCGGGCAGCCCGCGCCGGAGGTCCGCATCCTCCCGGCGCGGGGTCGAATGCTCGGCGCGACCCTCGCGGCCCTCGCGGCGATCGGCTTCGGCGTCCAGGGCTCGGGCCTCGCCGACTACGCCGCCAAGGCGTCTCCGGGTGCCCGTCGCCCCGGCGTGGAGGAGATGGAGCGCATGGGCATCGAGCCACCCGGAGCTCGCCTCGACGATGCGGGCGACCCCGAACAGGAACTCTCCCGCCTCGACCCGCCCCGCACCACGGGCTGATCGGCAGGCGTATCACCCCCGTCTTCCAGGGCCGCGGCTTTTTTCTGCGCCCCGCACTCACGGTGCGCCCCCGCGCAGGCCCCGGGCAACTCCCACGCGAGATCCGCAGCGCGGCCGCCTAGCATTTTCCGGAGGAAGAGAGACCGCCGAGACGCATCGGCGGCGACCCGGCTTCGACCGCGGGAGCAGCGATGCGATGGAAACGGATCATGACGGCCCTCGCCCTGGCGGGGCTGGCGGGCTGCTCGACGGCCCGCCCCGGGCCCCTGCCCATGGACGCCCAACTGAACCCGGCAGGCACGCGGGTGCTGCCCGCCACCCCGGCGGTCCAGCGCCAAGTCCGCCAGAGCCGCCAGGTGCCGCCCTGGTGGGCCTCGCGCAGCGATCATCCGCGGGCGTACACCCTCGGACGGGAAAGCCCGCAGCTTCTGCGCGCCTACACGCGAACCATTGATCGCCGCCGAACCAGCCACGGGCGGGTGTTCGACCACTTTCGTTCCACGACCTATCGCGAGCGGGTGCAGCGGGCCGTGCAGTACTGACCGCCCATCCGCCCCGCGCCCCGGAAGCCCCCGGGAGAGTTTCGTCGGCAAAGCGCTTGGCGTAACATGACGGCCATGAGTGAAACGGGCACCCAACCTGCCCTGGTCCGCGAGTTTCAGGCCCTGCTCGGGCCCGAGCGTGTGCTGCACGACCCGGCCGAGCTGGGCGTCTACGAGTGCGACGGCTTCCCCATCGCCCGCGGCCTGCCGACGCTGGTCGTCTTCCCTCGCGAGACGCAGGAAGTGGCGGCGTGCGTCCGCCTCGCCCGGCAGCACGACCTGCCCCTGATCCCCCGCGGCAGCGGCACGGGACTCATGGGCGGCGGCGTCGCCTTCGGGGGCGGCGTGCTCGTGTGCACCTCGCAGATGACGCGGATCGAAAAGATCGACGTCGCCAACCGCGTTGCCCTCGTCCAGGCGGGGGTGCGCAACACCGCCCTCTCCGACGCCGTCGCCGGCACCCCCGGCGGCGAGCGGCTGCACTTTTCCCCCGATCCCTCCAGTCAGCGTGCCGCCACCGTGGGCGGCAACGCCGGCACGAACGCCGGGGGGATCAACACGCTCAAGTACGGCGTCACGACCAAC
Source organism: Phycisphaeraceae bacterium (assembly GCA_046540025.1). Lineage (GTDB taxonomy): Bacteria > Planctomycetota > Phycisphaerae > Phycisphaerales > Phycisphaeraceae > JBKHFW01. The sequence goes on along the minus strand of JBKHFW010000020.1, from coordinate 25,110 downwards.
CACATCCTCGGCATGGAGGTGGTCCTGCCCACGGGCGAGGTGGTCACCACCCGCGGCGGCGGGCTGCAGGACGGCATCGGCCCCGACCTGTCGGGCCTGCTCTGCGGCTCGGAAGGGACGCTGGCGATCATCACCCGCCTCTGGTGTCGGCTCGTGCCCCGCCCCACCGGCGTGCGCACGGTCTACGCCGTGTTCGACTCCAGTCGGGCCGCGTGCCTGAGCGTGTCGGAGACGATCGCCTCGGGCATCATCCCCACCTCGATGGAGATGATGGACGGGGCGATGATCCGCGTCGTCGAGGATGCGTTCCACTACGGCTTTCCCACCTGGGCGCAGGCGCTGCTGCTCATCGAGCTCGACGGCGTCGAGGCCGGGCTCGACCCGCAGATCGCGCAGGTGAGCGACATCTGCCGGGCGTGCGGCGCGACCGACGTGCAGTCCTGCTCCGACCCGGCGAGGCGGGCTGAGCTGTGGTCGGCGAGGAAGCGGGCGTTCGGCGCGATCGGCCGGATCAGCCCCGGCTACTGCACGCAGGACGCCTGCGTGCCGCGGTCGAAGCTGCCCGAGGCGATCGAACGCATCGGCGACATCGGCAGGCAGTACGGCCTGACCATCACCAACGTCTTCCACGCCGGCGACGGCAACGTCCACCCGATCCTGCTCTTCGACGAGGACAACCCCGACGACGTCGACCGCACGATGGCCGTCAGCGAGGACATTCTCGAATACTGCCTCTCCATCGGCGGCACCGTCACCGGCGAGCATGGCGTGGGCGTCGAGAAACTCCCGCTCATGAAAAAAATGTTCAACCAGCCCACCCTCGCCGCGTTCGGGCGGATCAAGCGCAGCTTCGATCCCGAAGCCCGGCTGAACGAGGGCAAGCTCATTCCCAGCGACCGCGTGCAGATCAGCCTGCACCGCCCTGCCGCGACCGGCGTGGCGGGAGGCGCCCTGTCATGACCGACCCGGCCCCCGACAACACGATCCAGGTCACAGGCGCCGACAGCGCCCGCGCTGCCGTGCGCCAGGCCCGCGAGGCGAACCTGCCGCTGGTAGACTACGGCAAGGCCCACGCCGGCCTGGGCCATCCGCCGCCCGCACGCCACATCCGCGTCGAGAAGATCGGCAGCGTGCTCGAGCACCAGGTCCGCGACATGACCGTCACCGCCCACGCCGGCTGTACGCTTGGCGAGCTTCAGGGGACGCTTGCCGCGGAAAACCAGTTCCTCCCCATCGACGCCGACGACGATCTCCCCCTCGGCGAGGTGATCGAGCACAACGTCTTCGGCCCACTGCGTGCCGGGTTCGGCGGCGTCCGCGACATGCTGCTCGGGCTCAGCTTCGTCTCCAGCGAGGCCGAGCTGATCACGGTGGGCGGACAGACGGTCAAGAACGTCGCCGGCTACGACGTCACCCGGCTGATCGTGGGCAGCCTGGGCGAGCTCGGCCTGCTGGTCAGCGCCACGCTGCGCACCTGGCCCATCCCTGCCGGCTCGCTCACCGCCGACCTGCACCTGCCCGCCCCCGAGCTGATCGACACCGCCCTGCCCGGGTGGATGAGCACCGAAGCCGCCCCGGCCTGGCTGCTCATGACCCGCGAACGCGACCACTTCGCCGTGCGGATGGGCTGGTTCGGCCCGTCGATCGCCTGTCACGCCCAGCTTCGCTCGCTGGAGACGCAGATCGACCGGACGCCGGACATTCGGCTGGTCAGCTCCGCCGAGTGCCCGCTCGAGCAGAGCCGGGCCGAGCGCGCCGCCCACCGCGCGTGGCGCCGCGATGCCCCGGCCCTGGTGAAGATTGTCGTGCCGCCGGCCAGCACCGGATTCGTCTGCCAGAGCCTCGCCTCGACCGCCTCGGGCGAGGACGTCCGCCACCTCGAGGCGCTGCCCGTGCACGGCTGCGTCTTCGTGGGCGGCGAACTGGACGCGGCGGCGGCCCGGAAGCTCGACGAGCAGATCAGCCACCTGATCGAACCGGTGGGCGGCCTGCGCGTCTGGCATCAGCGGCCCGAGGGCGCGGAAAACATCGCCCCCTTCGGCCCGCCTCAGCCGGACTGGCCGATCCTCGGCCGCATCAAGAAGGCGCTCGATCCCCACGGCCTGTTCAATCCGGGCCGGTTCCTTCCCGTCGGAGAAACACAGGCGTGAGTTCCACCGCCACCGAGTCCAGCGCCGGCCCCCGCGTCATCTCGGGCCTGCCCCAGCCGCCGGGCGAACTGCCCTGCGCCGGCTCGCCGCTGGATCTCGATCCGCGCACCTACCGCCAGGCGCAGGGCTGCGTGCACTGCGGCCTCTGCCTGCCCGCCTGTCCGACCTACACCGAGACCGGACTGGAGGCCGACTCGCCGCGGGGGCGGATCATGCTCATCAAGGGCCTCGCCGACGGCAAGCTCGAGCCGACCGAGGTGGTCCGTGAGCATCTCGATCTCTGCCTCGACTGCCGGGCGTGCGAAACCGCCTGCCCGTCGGGCGTGGTGTATCACGAGCTGATCGAAGAGGCGCGGCCGAAGCTTGAAGAGCGCGATCCGGCGCCGAAGTCCTTCGCCGACCGCCTCGTGCGGATGGGCGTCCTCCACCTGTTTCCGCATCCCGGGCGGCTCAAGCTCGCCCTGCTGCCGGCGCGGGTGGTGCAGAAGCTCGGCCTGTGGCGGCCGCTTCAGCGCGTCGGAGCGAAGCTCCTGCCGGGCCCGCTCGCGCAGATGCAGCAGCTTCTGCCGAAGCAGGGCCGACTGTGGGAGCGGCGGCTCGGAACGTTCTATCCGTCCACGAAAAAGCAGGACGCCCCGCCCAGGCGCGTCGCCTTTTTCGCGGGCTGCGTGGGCAGCGTGCTCTTCCAGGACGTCAACCGCCAGGCGATCGCCCTGCTTCAGCGGGCCGGCTGCGACGTCTACGTCCCCCGCGCCCAGGGCTGCTGCGGAGCGATCCACCACCACGCCGGCGAGCCCGGCCCGGCGGCGGAGCTGGCGAAGGCGAACCTCGCCGCCATGCTCGACCTGCCCGGCGGCGCGCCCGACACCATCGTCAGCGACATCGCCGGCTGCGGCGCCATGCTGCGCGAATACGACCAGCTCCTGCGCGACGGCGACCACGCCGACCGCGCCCGCGACTTCGCCGGCCGGGTGCGCGACATCAGCGAGTTGCTGGTCGAACTCCGTCCCGATCCGCCGACGCACCGCATCGAGCGCAAGGCGACCTACGACGACGCCTGCCACCTCGCCCACGCCCAGGGGGTGACGGCCGCGCCCCGGCAGATGCTCGAGCAGATCGAGGGCCTGGAGCTGGCGCCGCTGCCCGAATCGGACATCTGCTGCGGCGCAGCGGGAACGTACAATCTCTCCCAGCCGAAGATGGCCCGCGAGCTCGGGGAGCGTAAGATTGAGCATATCCGGGCCACGGGCGCCCGCGTGTGCATCACGGGCAACGCCGGCTGCGCCATGCAGATTCAGGCCGAGGCCGACCGGCTGGGGGTGGAGCTGGACGTCGTTCACCCCGTGACGCTCCTGCACGAGGCCTGCTTCGGCAGGCGCTGAACCCGCCCGCGGCCCCACGGAGCAGCGAGGGACATGGGGCACGTCCGAGCCATTCTCTTCGACTTCGGCGACACGCTCGTCCAGTTCGGCCGATTCGACCACACCGCCCTGTTCATGCGCGGCGCGGCGAGAACCTATCACATGTGGGCGGCGCGAAGTGCGTCCATGCCCGACTTCCACCGCTACTACCGCCACCACTGGTTCGCCATCCACTGGGGCCGGGTCAAGAGCCTGCTGCTTCGCCGCGAGCCCGACGCGACCCGCCTCGTCCGCCGGGCCTGCCGCAAGCTCTGGCTCCAGGCGGAGGACCCGTTCTTCGACGAGTTGCTCTGGGCGTGGTACTCGCCGCTCGCGCGGATCGCCCGCGTCGAGCCCGGCACGGCCGAGCTGCTCGCCCGGCTGCGCGCGTCGGGCTACCGCCTCGGCATCCTGAGCAACACCTTCGTGCCCGGCCACGTCGTCGACCGCCACCTCGAGCGACTGGGCCTGCTCGAGCACTTTCCCGACAGGATCTACTCCTGCCAGGTCGGCTACCGCAAGCCGCACCGCCGCATCTTCGAGGCAGCGCTCGCCCGCATGCACGCCGACGCGGACGAGACGCTGCTGGTGGGCGACAACCTCGCCGCGGACATCCGGGGCGGATCGCAAATGGGGCTGCGCACGGTGTGGAAGCGCCCGCCGAGCCATCCCGGACGGGCTCCGACCGGCACGCCGGTGATCGACCGGCTCAGCGACCTGCCCGGCCTGCTGGGGCGAAACGGCCCGGTCATGCCCCCGACTGCCGACCGGACGGACGCAGCGTGCCGCCCGGCCTGACCGGCACGACCTGATTCACTCTTTCATCGGCTCGAGCACGACGGTCTGCTCGCCCGCGCTGGGCGGAATCCAGACGCGGGTGGTGACCTCCCCGCCATCAGGCAGCGTCGCGGTGATCTCGTGCTCGCCGGCGAAGACGCGGGCCCGGACGTTGCCCAGCCGGTCAGCGGTGTGGGATTCGCTCGTCCACCACAGCTCGCCGAACAGGCGATCGATGATTCGGCCCGCCTCGGTGAGCTCGCCGCCTTCGCCGATGAGCGCGGCGTGGGGGGTGGTGACCTGGTCTTCGGTGAGGCCGCCGAGCCAGATGCCCTCGATGGCGGGCTCGGCGAAGAGGGTGCGGAGCAGGGTTTCGAGGTTGACGGCCGCCCCGGCCGGGCTGGTCCCGCCGACCTCGAGCCCGACCACCTGCACGCCGACGTCGAGCCCGCTGAGCCAGCGCATGGCCCTCGCGAGCGGGTTCTGGAGCAACTGGCCGCGCAGTTTCTGATCGATGCTGACCACGTCGATGGGCACGAACGCCTGCCGCAGGCCGGTGACGGTGTTCACCATCTCCTGCATGGGCGGGCCGGTGAGGCTGTCTTCAAAGCGCAGGCCGAGCTTCGGCTCGGGGCCGGCGGCGCGGGCCTGCTGGTAGAGCTGGCGGATCATCGCTTCGCCGAAGGCCTCGCCGAGATAGTCCCGGCCGCGGGGCATGTCATAGAGGTCGAACGCCTCGGCCCGCTGTCCGAACCGCCCCAGCACCCGCCGCGCCCAGGCGAGCAGCGCCGCCCGCTGCGGCGCGCCGTTCAGCCGGGCGACCGGCTCGGGGTATTCGGCAATGTCACCCGAGAGCACGAGCCCCCAGTGCACGGCGAGGTTCTCCCGCTCGGCCTTGCGCAGCACGGACTCCACCTCGCCCGGCCCCTCGGCCGAGAGCAGATCGCCCCACTCGGTGAAGTGGTCGAGCGAGACGCTGTTCATCACCCGCCAGAGCCGAGCGCTTCCGCCAACCTCGGGCCAGTCGCTGTCAGTCGGGGTGAAGCCGAGGGGAAACGCGTGGCGGACCTGCTCGATGCGCACCTCCGCCCCGCCGGCCGCCTCACCCTCCCTGCCGAGCACGATGACCCGCACCGGCGTCTGGCGGACCTCCTCGATCCGCTCGTTCGACTGGTCGACCCACGCGCCGCCGAGCACCTGCGCCAAGGCAGCGCGGCCGGGCAGGCCGGCGAACACGGCGATCAGAATGAGCAGGCAGAGTCGTTTCATGCGGTTCGGATGCGGCACTTAGCGGCAGGCCGTCGTCGCCATCGCCGGCAGATCGAGGCCGGCGCACCGCCCTTCGCGGTAGTACGCGTCGGCGAGCCCGGCCACCATCGCAGCGTTGTCCATGCAGTAGCTCAGCCGGGGGATGCGGACAATCAGATCGTGCTTGCGGCCGAACTCGGCCGACTGCTCGCGCAGCAGCGAGTTGGCGCTCACGCCGCCGCCGATGACCAGCGCCCCGGGGCGCTTGCCCTGGTTCTCGAGTTGCTTGAGCGCCCGGCGGAGCTTGGTGAAGAGCACCCCGATCGCCGCCGCCTGGAACGACGCGGCGAGGTCGGCGCGCTGCCTGTCCGACAGGTCGGCCTCGGACCGCTCGAAGCGGGCGCTTTTCCCCCGCCCCTGCGGTCGGCCGCGCACGGTGTAGAGCAGCGCCGTCTTGAGGCCGCTGAACGAGAAGTCGAGGCTGCCCGGCTTGAGCAGCGAACGCGGCAGGTCGTACGCCTCGGGATCGCCCTGCTGCGCGAGACGGTCGAGCTTCGGGCCGCCGGGGTAGCCCAGCCCGAGAATTACCGCCGCCTTGTCGTACGCCTCGCCCACCGCGTCGTCGATCGTCCGGCCGATGGCGTGCAGTTCGGTCGGCGAATCGACCTGGTAAAGGCTCGTGTGCCCGCCCGACACGACGAGGCCGAGCTGCACGGCCCCGGTCGGCGGCTCGGGCGCCGGCTCGCTGCCGGGCTCGTGGAGCGAGGCGGCGTACAGGTGGGCCTGAACATGATCGATGCCGATGAGCGGTTTGCCGGTGATCCACGACAGCGCCTGGGCCGCGCTGACGCCGACGAGCAGCGAGCCGATCAATCCCGGGCGGTTGCCCACGGCGATGGCGCCGATGTCATTCAGCGAAATCCCGGCATCCGCGATCGCCTGCTCGACGACCGGGCTGAGCACCTCGAGATGCGCCCGGCTGGCGATCTCGGGCACGACGCCCTGATACTGCTCGTGCAGTTCGTGCTGGGAGGCGACGACGCTGGACCGCACCAGCCGGCCGTCCTCGACGACGGCGGCGGCGGTCTCGTCACAACTGGTCTCGAGGCCGAGGATGAGCGTCACGGCTGCTCCACCGGCTCGCGTTCCCGGTCGGTCTCCTGCTCGATGAGCTCTTCCTGGGTCTGCTCGACGGCGTCCCGGACCCGCTCGGGATCGGTGGGCGGCAATTCGCGATCGCTGATCGGCTCGCCCGGCTCGTCGCCCGGCTCTTCGGCGGCCGCGGCCGACTCGCCGGGTTCGCCGCTGGCAAGGGTGGTAAGCTCCTGCTCGACCTCAGCCAGCTCTTCCTTGAGCAGGTTCCGCCGCTGGACGAGATTGGCCCGCTTGTTTGCGGCGACGAGGGCCCCGACGTCGCTTCGGCCGACCTCGGGCCATCTGCCGGTCTCGATCCGCTGCCTGGCTGCGCGGAGGGCGGCGGCGAGCTGAATGTCCTTGAGCTCCTGCTCGAGCCACTCGGGGGTCACCTCGGTCGTGCCGGCGGGCTCATCGCCGTTCTGGACCACGTCCGCCTGCCGACGGGTGTCGAGCATCTCGCGGATCTGCTCGGGGTTCATGGGCACGTAGGAGCCCTCGCTGGGATCGACGCCCCAGGTGTCCGAGTCCTCCCGGCGGTGGATCAGTCGGCCCGAGGGGAGGTAGTAGTAGGCGTTGGTGATCTTCATCGCCCCGAGCCCGTCGCGGAGCATCTTCACCTGCTGGACGCTGCCCTTGCCGAACGTGCGGGCACCGATGACCAGCGCCCGGTCGTGGTCTTTGAGGGCGCCGGTGACGATTTCCGCCGCCGAGGCGCTCGCCTCGTTGGCCAGCACGATCACCGGCATGTCGGGCAGCAGCGTCTCGCCCGAGGCGTGGAACGCCTGCCCCGGCACGGCCCGACCCTCGGTGGAGACGATCATCTCGCCATCGTCCAGGAACAGGTCGCTCACGTCGAGCGCCGATTCGAGCAGGCCGCCGGGGTTGAAGCGGAGGTCGAGGATGACCACCTCGGCGCCCTGCTGCTTCACCTGCCGCAGCGCCTTGCGCAGTTCGTCCGCGGTCTTGTCGATGAACTGGGTCACGCGGATGTAGCCGACCTGGCTGTTCGGCCCGAGCATGTACTGGAAACGCTGGTCGCTGCCGCGCTGGAAGCCGCGGACGCTGCGCACCTGGATCACGTCGCGGGTGATGGTGATCTTCTCCTTCTCGCCCGACTCGTGACGGACCAGGATGACCACGTCGGTGCCCGCTTCGCCGGTGAGGCGATCGATCGCCTCGGGCAGGCTCATGTCCTCGGTCGACTCGCCGTCGATCTCCAGCACGATGTCGCCGGGCATGACCCCCGCCTCCCACGCGGGCGAGTCGGCCAGCGGAGTGACGATGCGCAGTCGGCGGCCCTCGGAGAGGTCCACCTCCGCACCGATGCCGGTGAACGAGCCGGTGATGTAGCGGTCGAAGCTTTCGAGGTCCTCCGGGCTCAGGTACGCGGTGTAAGGGTCCTCGAGCGACTCGATCATGCCCTGCACGGCCGAGCGGATCATCGCCTCCTCGTCGGGCTCTTCGACGTGGTTCTCGACGATCTGATGGCGCACGTCCACCAGCAGGTCGAGCTGGTCGATGACGCTGTCGAAAATGCCGGTCGAGGAGGCCGCGAGCTGCACCGCAGCCAGCACCACCAGGATCAGCGCCAGAGAAACTGGAACACCACGTCGCTGTTTCATCAAAGCCTCGTGAAAAGCCGTCGACGGCGGAAAGGGACGCTCGCGCCCCCACATCGTCCCCGGATCAATGATACGGGCGATTGTAGATGCCCGTTCGCCGGCGTTCAAAACCGGCCTCACCGGCTCGAGGCGTCCGCGAACGCCCGCCGGCCCGCTGCGGGATCCCCCGGCCGAGGTCCTGCGGATCGCGCCGACCGGCTCGCCGGAGCGCTGACAAATGCCTAAAATACCTTGATGGCCAAAACAAGCATCCAGTTTCTCTGCCGAAGCTGCGGCAGCGTGCAGCCCAAGTGGATGGGCAAGTGCCCCGATTGCGGCGAGTGGGACAGTCTCGACGAGTTCAAGGGCGGCGGGGGTTCGACCAAGGACGCTCAGCGCGGCGTCGCCGAGGTCGCCGGGGCGGCGGCGCCGACCGCGACGCTGATTCACGAGATCAGCGAGCAAGACATCAGCCGGGGACGCATCGCCACCGGCATCGGCGAGTTCGACCGGGTGCTCGGCGGGCGGGTCGACCCGGGCGCGGCCGGCGACGGGGAGGCGGCCTCGCCGGGCGGCCTCGTGCCGGGCAGCGCCGTCCTCCTCGGCGGCGATCCGGGCATCGGCAAGAGCACGCTCATGCTCCAGGCGGCGCACCAGCTCGCCGCGGAAGGTCAGCGGGTGCTCTACGTCACCAGCGAGGAGTCGGCCCAGCAGCTTCGCGTCCGCGCCCGGCGCCTCGGCGCGACCGGCGGGAGTAAGAACGAGAACCTCTACGTCCTCGCCGACACGAATCTCGCCCGCATCGTCGAGCAGGCCAGGCGGGTCGCGCCCGAGGTGATGGTGATCGACTCGATCCAGATGATCTACAAGGGCGACCTCCCCGCCGGCCCGGGCAGCGTGACCCAGCTTCGCGCCTGCTGCCTGGAGCTGGTCTACTACGCCAAGGCGACCGGCACCGCCATGCTGCTGGTCGGCCACGTCACCAAGCAGGGCCAGGTCGCCGGGCCCCGGCTGCTCGAACACATGGTCGACACGGTGCTCTACTTCGAGGGCGACCGCTATCACAGCCATCGCGTCGTCCGCGGGATCAAGAACCGCTTCGGCACGACGCTGGAGGTCGGGCTTTTCGAGATGACCGAGCGCGGGCTGGCGGAGGTGTCGGGCGGGGCCGGCGTGGCGGCGGCGGAATACCACCCCCAGGCCGGGAGCGTCGTCTGCCCCGTGCTTCAGGGCTCGCGCTGCCTGCTGGTGGAGATCCAGGCGCTGACCGCAACGGGCTTTCTCGGCTCGGTCAAGCGGAAGGTGAGCGGGCTGGATTCGAACCGCCTGGCCATGCTGATCGCCGTGCTGGAGAAGCGGGCGGGGCTGCGCCTGGCGGACCAGGACGTCTTCGCCTCCAGTGTGGGGGGGATGCGCGTCGCCGAGCCGGCCGCGGACCTCGCGGTGGCGATCGCCATTGCCGGGGCGCACCACAACCACCAGCTCGGCCAGGGCGTGTGCGGTGTGGGCGAGGTCGGCCTCGGCGGCGAGGTGCGCCACGTCCAGCAGCTCGACCAGCGCTTGCGCGAAGCGGCCCGGCTGGGCTTCAAGCACATCATCTGCCCGAAAACCGACATCAAGGCCCCCGAAGGAGCCGAGCTGATCCCCGTCCGCAGCGTCGGTGAAGCGATCCAGCAGTTGGGATAGTTCCTGACCCGCCACGCCCCCACGGCCCGCCGCTGACGCGGCCCGACCGTGCTACCCCACCTCCGTCGCCCCCTGCCGATCCGATGTCCGAATCCTGCTCCGCCCGACTCGCTGGACTCGACTTCCAGCGCTAAAGTTCCTCCGCAAGGTGGTTTATTCCCTCGCGGAGGCGACAATATGAACCTCAAGAAGCTACTCGCCTATTCGGCGGCGGCGGGCGCCACGGCCCTGCTCGCCGGCCGGCTTCAACGACATCGGCGGCGCATCGATTTCCAGGACCAGTGCGTCATCATCACCGGCGGCTCGCGGGGGCTGGGCATCGAGCTCGCCCGCCAGTTCGCGGCGGAGGGCGCGAAGCTGGCCCTGCTCGCCCGCGACGAGACCGAGCTCGAGCGGGCGAAGAACGAGCTGCGCGACGAGTACGGCGCCGACGTCCTCACGCAGGTGTGCGACATTCGTCAGCAGCAGGAGATCCGCCGGGCGATCCAGCGGGTCCGCCAGCGGTTCGGGCACATCGAGGTGCTGATCAACAACGCCGGGGTGATCGAGTTCGGCCCGGCCGAGCACATGGAGCGCGAGGACTACGAGGAGGCGATGGGCATCCACTTCTGGGCTCCGCTCCAGCTCATGCGCGAGGTGCTGCCGGAGATGCGCAGCCGCGGCCGGGGGCGGATCGTCAACATCGCCTCCATCGGCGGGCTGGTCTCGCTGCCGCACGCGCTGCCCTACTGCGCGAGCAAGTTCGCCCTGGTCGGGCTGTCCAACGGCCTGCGCGACGAGTTCCGCCGACATGGCGTCCGCGTCACCACGGTCTGCCCGGGGCTGATGCGCACCGGCTCGCACTACCATGCCCAGTTCAAGGGCCAGCACCGCAAGGAGTTCGTCTGGTTCGCCACCGCCAACGCGATGCCGGCCGTCTCCTCGAGCGCCCGCCGGGCGGCGGAGAAGATCCTCGACGCCTGCCGGCACGGCGACCCGTTCCTGGTGATCAACTTCAGTGCCCGGGTGGCCCACCTGACCGACACGCTCTTCCCGGGGCTGCTGGCGCGGGTGTTCCAGATGAGCTGTCGCATGCTTCCGGGCGAGACCGACCTCTTCGGCAACGAGGCGCGCAGCGGCTGGCAGAGCCAGTCCACGCTCGCGCCGTCCTGGTTCACCCGCCGGGCCGACGCGGCGGCGGCGGCGAACAACCAGCTCCTGCCCGAAGCCGGCGAAGACGAGCCGCTTCAACCGGAGTGGTCGGGCTGACCCTGCCGACCCGGTCGCGCGCCGGGGCGACCTGGAGCCGCTACAATTCCGCCATGGCTCTCGAATTGCTATTTCTCGGCACGGGCACCAGTGCCGGTGTGCCCATGATCGGCTGCGACTGCCCGGTGTGCACGTCGGACGACCCGCGTGACCGCCGCCACCGCTGCAGCGTGCTGGTGAGCCACCCGGCCGAACCGGGCGACGACGTCGACCGCCGCCAGTGGCTGATCGACACCTCGCCCGAATTGCGCATGCAGGCGATCGACCACGGGATCGCCCGACTCGACGGCGTGCTGTTCACCCATGCCCACGCGGACCACATCTTCGGCCTCGACGATCTGCGCCGCTTCAACGCGGTGATGGGCACGCCTTTGGACATCTACGCCGAGCGGCGGGTGCTCGACCAGCTCGGGCGGATGTTCCCCTACATCTTTCAGCCGCAAGGCAACGTCAACAAATCGTTCATTCCCACTTTGCTGCCGCAGGAGATCCACGCCGGCCGACCGCTCGACCTGCCCGGTGCCGAGTGGACGCCGCTGCGGCTGATGCATGGCAGGCTGCCCATCCTCGGCTACCGGGTCGACCGCGGCGGGTGCAGCCTGGCCTACTGCACGGACGTCTCGCGCATCGAGCCCGAGACGCTCGAGCAGCTCCAGGGGCTCGACCTGCTGGTGATCGACGCCCTGCGCTACCGCCACCACCCGACGCACATGACGGTGGACCAGGCGCTGGACGTGGTGGACCACCTCGCCCCGAAGCGGGCGCTGCTGACGCACATCGCCCACGACATTCTCCACGCCGACCTCGCCGAGCGCCTGCCCGAGGGGGTCGAGCTCGCCTGGGACGGGCTGAAGGTCGTGCTGGAGGAGGAGGCCGGCGAGGTCGCCTCCACCGACCCGGACCACCAGGAGGCGTGAGGGCGGGGGGCGGAGGACGAGGGGAAACCGGGGAACAGGCGCTCGAACTCCCAAGCCGGGGCAGAGCGCAGCGCCGCCCCGGGTAACGCGGCGGCGTTCTTGTGATTCCGGGGCGCGAACGATCCCCCAGAGCGACGCGCCGCCTACTCCCGCGTCGGGCCCGTCGGCGTGTTGCCGATGAGCTCGCGCAGGGCGGCGCCGACGTCGGGCTGGCGCATCAGGTGCTCGCCCACGAGGACGCGGTGCACCCCGGCGCGGGCGAGCTTGCGGATGTCCTCGTTCGTGCGGATGCCCGATTCGCTGACCACGACGTCGGTGTTCTCCACCATCTCCAGCAGCCGGAACGTGTGGCCGAGGTCGGTGGTCATCGTCCGCAGGTCGCGGTTGTTGATCCCCAGCAGCGTGTAGGCCGGGTGGGGGAAACCGATGTGCGGGCGGATGCGCAGAAGGTGCTCGACGTCGTGGACCTCGACCAGCGTCGTCAGCTTCAGCCGGGTGGCGAGGATGAGCAGGTCGAGCAGCTCGGCCTCGCCCAGGCACTCGGCGATCAGCAGCACGGCGTCGGCGCCGGCGGCGCGGGCTTCGTAGATCTGGTACGGGTCGATCACGAAGTCCTTGCGCAGCACCGGCAGCGGCACGGCCTCCTTGATCTGCCCGATGTAGTCCAGCGAGCCCTGGAAATACTTGGCGTCGGTCAGGCAACTGATCGCCGCCGCCCCGTTGTCGCAATAGGCCTGCGCAATGGCGACCGGGTCGAAGTCCTCGCGGATCACCCCGGCGGAGGGGCTGGCGCGCTTCACCTCGGCGATCACGCGCAGCTTGCGCTTGGGACGGGTGACCGCCTTGAAGAAGTTGCGGGGCGGCGGGCTCGCTTCGGCACGCTGACGCATCTCCTCCAGCGGCACGCGCTGGCTCGCTTCAGCCACCTCCACCCGCTTGTCCGCCACGATCCGGGCCAGAATGTCTTCCATCTCGATCCTTCGGGCTGAGGTCGAAAAGCCACCACGCGACGCCCAAAAGGATAGCGGCCGATGGCGGCTTGTGAAGTCCGGCCCGCCGGCGAGGCGAAGGTTGCTCAGCCGCGGCCGCGGGGTACACTGCCCGGCAGACCACCCGTGCCCCCTTTTCCCGAGGAGACCGCTTTGCCACGCATCGGGCTGCTATCCGACTCGCACGGCCAAGCGCCGACCACGCACCAGGCGGTCGAGGTCCTGCTCAGCCGCGGCGCCGAACTGCTCATCCACCTCGGCGACGTCGGCAGCGCGGAGGTGCTCGACGCCCTCGCCCGCCCGGCGGAGGGCGGCGGCATGGTCGAGACCCACGTCATCTTCGGCAACAGCGACTGGGACGAGCGTGCCCTCAGCCGATATGCCGCCGACCTGGGGCTGCAGGTCGATCACCCCGCCGGCCGAATCGAACTTGCCGAGGGGCCGCTCGTGTTCTGTCACGGGCACCAGCACGAGGTGATCCGTCAGGCGCTCGCCGAGCCGGTGCGCTATCTCTGCCACGGGCACAGCCACCGGGCGGAAGATCGGCGGGAAGGCGAGACGCGCATCATCAATCCCGGAGCCCTGTTCCGCGCCCGCCGGTACAGCGTGGCCGTGCTGGACACCGATGCCGACCAACTCGCCTTTTACGACGTCGAACCACCTGCCTAAGCTGTATACTGGGCCGGGAAACGGTCGTTTTGGGGTGGAAATGGGGCATCCGATGTCCGAACAGCCGACCAGCGACAACCCGCAGGACGTCCGGGTCCGGGCTTACGAGCCCCGCGACCAGGCGGCCGTGGCGCATCTGTACACCGCCGGCCTGCTGGCGGGGCAGATCGCCCCCAACGACACCGGGGCGGACATCGAAAACGTCCGCGAAGCCTACTTCGACGAGCAGCGGCACCACTTCTGGGTCGCCGAGGTCAAAGACCGGGTCGTCGGCATGATCGGCGTCGCCAGCGACGGGGCCCACACCGCCGAGATCCGCCGGCTCCGCGTCGACCCCGACTACCAGGACACGCCCATCGCCTCGCTGCTGCTGGAGACGGCGGTCGCCCACTGCAAGCACCACGGCTACCTCAAGGTCCGCCTCGATACCCGCTTCGAGCGCGACGCGGCGGTGGACACCTTCGACAAGATCGGCTTTCAGCACACCCGCAGCCGAACCATGCACGAAAAGGAACTGCTCGAGTTCTACCTCGACCTCTACCGCAGGGAAGAGGAGCAGTAGCAGGTCCCGCAGCTTTCGCCGAGCCCGGTTCCCGAGCGCCACCCGGTCCGGAGCCACCTCGCCCCCCCCCATCCGCACGATGATATGGAAAAACCCGGACGCCGAGGCACCCGGGCTTTTCGTTTGCGTCTTCGCTGACAGCAATCACACGTCGAGGTTCTTGACCTCCAGCGCGTGCTGCTCGATGTACTGTCGGCGGGGCTCGACCTCTTCGCCCATCAGCGTGCTGAAGAGCTTCTCCGCCTCGCTCGCGGCGTCCCAGGTCACACGCAGAAGCACCCGGTTCTCCGGGTTCATCGTCGTGTCCCAGAGCTGGTCGGGGTCCATCTCGCCCAGCCCCTTGAAACGCTTGATCTCCATGCCATGCTTGCCGGCGTCGAGAATCCCGGCCACCACCCCGGCCAGGTTCACCACCGGGACGACCTGCTCGTTGCCCTTGCTGTCGCGGACGATCAGCTCGAACTTCGTCGGACCCATCTCCCCGGTGACCGACTCCTTCTGCTCGAGGGCGTAGTCCTCGCCGGCGAGGTCGAACTGCTCCAGCCGGTTGAGCAGGCGGTCAAGCTCCTTCGCCTCGTGCAGCTCGCGCCGGATCGCCCGGCGGGCACGCGGGGTGCCGGGCACCTCTTCGTCGCCGTTCTCGCCCAGCAGCTTGTCGAGCTCCGGATCGCTCTCGACCAGGCCGTGCTGATCGCGGAACGCGTCCTCGTCCTGCTCGGACCAGAAGAAATAGTCGCCGCCGACCTCCGTGTCCTCCGCACTGTGCGGCACGGCCAGGTGGATGCGCGGCAGGCGGTTCTCGCCCCTGGGATCCTGCGCCCGCAGGGGCAGGAGCTGCTTCATCTTCACGCCCCGGCGAAGCAGCGTCGAGGCCTGCTCGTCCACCTGCTGGAGGATCTTGAAGATCTCGGCGAGTTCCTCGCCGCGGATCTCGCGCTTCTCCGAGCGGTCCTCGCGGTACACCGCCAGCGCCGTGCCGTCCAAGCCGAGCTCGGCCAGCACCGCCTGGAGCCGCTTCTCGTTGAGCACGTACTCGCTCTTTCGCCCCCGGCTGATCTGGTAGAGCGGCGGCTGGGCGATGTAGATGCGGTTCTGCTTGACCAGCTCCGGCATCTGGCGGAAGAAGAACGTGAGCAGCAGCGTGCGGATGTGGCTGCCGTCCACGTCGGCGTCGGTCATGATGATGACCTTGCCGTAGCGCATTTTGGAGATGTCGAAGTCGTCGGTGCCGATGCCGCAGTTGAGCGCCTGGATGATGACGCGGATTTCCTCGAAGCCGAGGATCTTGTCCAGCCGCGCCTTTTCGACGTTGAGGATCTTGCCGCGCAGGGGCAGGATCGCCTGGAAGCGGTGGTCCCGGCCGCCCTTGGCGCTGCCGCCGGCCGAGTCACCCTCCACGAGGTAAATCTCGCTCTGGGTGACGTCCTTGCTCGTGCAGTCGTACAGCTTGCCCGGCAGGCCGCCCTGGTCCAGCGCGCCCTTGCGGCGGGTCAGGTCGCGAGCCTTGCGGGCGGCCTCGCGGGCCTGCGCCGCCATGATCCCCTTCTGGCAGATGCGCTTCGCGTCGGCAGGATGCTCCTCCATCCAGGCGGCAAGCTGCTGGCCCACGCTGGAGCTGACGAAGCCCTCCACCTCGGCGTTGCCGAGCTTGGTCTTGGTCTGCCCTTCGAACTGCGGATCGGACACCTTGACCGAGATGATCGCCGCGAGCCCTTCGCGCAGGTCGTCGCCGGAGGGGGTGGAATCGCCCTTGAGCAGGTTGTTGCTGCGGGCGTAGCCGTTGAGCGTCCGCGTCAGGGCGGTCTTGAACCCCGAGAGGTGCGTGCCGCCCTCGATCGTGTTGATGTTGTTGGCGAACGAGAGCAGCGTCTCGTTGTAGGAGTCGTTGTACTGGATCGCGACCTCGATGACGAGGTTCTGCTCTTCGTTGTCGACGCGGAAGTAGATCGGCTCGTGCAGGACGGTCTTGTTCTCGCCCAGCGCCTTGACGAACGCGGCGATGCCCTCGGGATAGTGGTAGGTCTGGCTCTTCCCGGCCGCCTCGTCCTCGATCGTGATCGTCAGGCCGGGGTTGAGGTACGCCAGTTCCCGCAACCGGGCGCCGAGCGTCTCGAAGCGGAAGTCGATCTCGGGGAAAATCTGTCCGTCGGGCTTGAAGTTGACCTTCGTGCCGCTCTTCGTGCGATGGCCGATGACGTGGAGTTCTTCCACGACCGTGCCGCGCTCGAAGCTCATCGCGTGCAGCTTGCCGTCGCGGGAGACCTCGACCTCGAGGTACTCCGAGAGCGCGTTGACGACGCTCGCCCCGACGCCGTGCAGGCCGCCCGAGGTCTTGTAGGCGTCGTGGTCGAACTTGCCCCCCGCGTGGAGCACGGTGAAGACGATCTCCGCGGTGGGTCGGCCGTTGAGGGTCGGGTTCGAGTGGCTGTAGGGCCCGACGGGAATGCCCGAGCCGTCGTCGGAGATCGACACGGAGCCGTCGGCGCCCAGGCGGATGCGGATGTTGTTGCACCGCCCGGCCATGTGCTCGTCGATCGCGTTGTCGACGATCTCGTACACCAGGTGATGCAGGCCGCGGGCGGTCGTGTCGCCGATGTACATGCCCGGCCGCTTGCGCACGGCCTCGAGGCCCTCGAGCACCTTGATGCTCTGCTCGGAATAAGCATTCCCTCCCTCGGCCGTCTCGGCGGGTGGCGTCACATCGACATCCGGATCGGCCGAAGCGGCGGAATCCTGATAAGACCGATCATTCATGTGCAGATAACCTTCTGGGTCGGCCCCCGGGGAGACCGTGGAAGTTGCGTCGAAAAGCCCGCCCGAGTCCTGTCAGGCAGGCGGTTTAGAGATATTCATTATAGGCGGAAAAGGGGCTCTCGGCCACTGGGGCACCCGAGAGATCCCGGCTTGGGCACCCCCTCCTGCCGGGTCGGCCGAACATGAAAAAAGCCCACCGGCAAAGGTGGGCTGAAGACGGAAATCAATGCGGTCGAGAGGATTCGAACCTCCACGGGGTGTTTAGCCCCACTAGGACCTGAACCTAGCGCGTCTGCCAATTCCGCCACGACCGCGTGCGTTGGCGAGAGGGGTAGTTTACGGATCCCACCTCAGGAATCAAGGCCCTCCGGGACTTTTTTGGCGGCTCCGGACTCGTCCCCCCCTCCAGCCTCCAGCCTCGCGCCGCTAGTCTCGAGCCTCTCCCCCCAGGCTCTCCACCGCGATGTTCGTGTTGGTGTAGATGCACAGCTCGCCGGCGATCTGCATCGCGTGGCGGCAGATGTCGGCCGGGCGCTGCTCGGTGTGCTCCAGCAGTGCCCGGGCGGCGGCGGTCGCGTAGGCGCCGCCCGAGCCGATCGCCAGCACGCCGTCGGAGGGCTCGATCACGTCGCCCGTGCCCGAGACCAGCAGGCTCACCTTGCGGTCCGCCACCGCGAGCAGGCTCTCGAGCCGCCGAAGCACGCGATCCGTCCGCCACTGCTTGGCGAGCTCGACCGCGGCGCGGGTGATGTTGGCGGGCGAGCTCTTGAGGTGGTCCTCGAAGCGTTCGAGCAGCGCGAACGCGTCGGCCGCGGCACCGGCGAAGCCGACGAGCACACCCGCCTTCTCCGCGCCGAGGCCGTCGAGCCGGCGGATCTTCACCGCGTCGGCCTTGGCCACCGTGTTCTGCATCGTCACCTGGCCGTCGCCGGCGATCGCCACCTCGCTCCCCCGCCGCACGGAGAGCACCGTCGTTGCGTGAAAAATCGATTCCATGGTGCCGCCATTGTAGGCACTCGCCCCCCGCCTCGCCGCCGGCTGGTATAACCTTGGGGCCATGAGCGAATTCACTGATCCTGCCCACGGCCACGTCCCGGTGCTGGCGGAGGAAACCCTCGACCTGCTCGCCCCCGCGCCCGGCGAGACCCTCCTCGACGCCACGCTTGGCCGGGGCGGGCACGCCGAGCTGCTGATCCCCCACCTCGCCCCGGGCGGACGCTACGTCGGGCTCGACCTCGACCCCGGGAACATCGATTACGCCCGCCAGCGGCTCGAACCGCTCGCGGCCGAGACGGGCGTGCGTCTCGACCTCGTCCACGCCAGCTTTCAGGACGCCCGCAGCGTGCTCGATGAGCTGGACATCGACCGCGTGCACGGCCTGCTGGCGGACCTCGGCTTCGCCTCGACGCAGATGGACGAGCCGGGGCGGGGGCTGAGTTTTGCCGAGCAAGGCCCGCTGGACATGCGACTGGACCCGACGTCGCCGGGGCCGACCGCGGCCGATCTGGTTAACCGGCTGCCCCCGCACGACCTCGCCAACCTGATTTACCGGTACGGCGAAGAACGCTTGAGCCGGAGAATCGCCCGAAAGATTGTCGAAAGGCGCGAGGAATCGCCGATCCAGACAACAGCGGAATTGGCTCAGATCGTACGGCAGGCGTACGGCCCGCAGGCCCGCCGATCGCGGATTCACCCGGCCACACGGACGTTCATGGCTCTGCGGATCGCGGTCAACGGCGAACTCGACGCGCTCGACCGCCTGCTGAGTCAGCTGCCGGCCCTGCTTCGCGGCGGGGGCAGGACGGCGATCATCAGCTTTCATTCGCTGGAGGATCGCCGGGTGAAGCAGGCCTTTCAGCGTTACGAACGGGACGAGGCGGGTCGTCGGCTGACGCGGAAGCCGATTACGCCGGGCGAGCAGGAGGAGCTCGCCAACCCCCGCAGCCGTTCCGCCAAGCTCCGGGGATGTGTGTGGCAGGCCGAGTGAGCCGCTCTTGCGGATCTGGTAAACTCGGCCCGCCGTCAAGGACGATGGTGGCCTCAAGCGACGGACAGCGCGGATGACACGGGAAACCAAAGTCGGACTTCTGGTCGGGATGGGGATGATCCTGCTGATCGGGATCCTTATCAGCGATCATCTTGCCACGGTGGATCAGGACGCGCCGGCGGATCTCACGCCCTGGGCGAGCCAGAGCCAGGATTCGATCAATCCGGGCCGGGCCGCCAGCGTGCCGGAGACCGACTGGCAGCGTCCTTCGCAGCTTCGGCCGATCCGCGAGGCACCGCTGCCGACGCCGCAGGAGCTCGAGCGGCAGCCTGTCGCTTCGCCCCCCGCTTCGCACGAGCTCGCCCCCGCCGGCGACCCGACCGAGCTGCCCGTGGCCGCGGGCGTCGAGCGCCAGGAGCCGAACCATTCGCAGCAGACCGCCCCGCCGCACCAGGCTCGCCAGGAGCAGCAGCCGGCGCCCGAACACACGGTCCAGAGCTTCGACCTGACCCACGCGGCCGGCCAGTCCGACCCGCGGCCCGACCTCTATCGCGGCGACGAAACGGAGTCCGCCCCCGAGCCGGAGCCGACGCGGACCGCCGCCCGCCCGGGCGAGCAGGTTCACTACGTCCGCCCCGACGAGACGCTGTACGACATCGCCCGCAAGTACTACGGCAACGGCGAATACTGGCGCTCGCTCGCCGAGTACAACTCGGGCAAGGTCCGCCCCAACGGGCAGGTCAACGAGAACGTCCGCCTGCTGATTCCGCAGAAGACGGCCCTGGGCATTCCCGAGGGCTTCGAGCCCGTGGCCGGGGAACCGGGGCGGCGGCCCGCTTCCGAGGCGGAGCCGACCGGCTCGACGCCCCGCGAGGTCGAGGCGCGCAAGGGGGACACGCTCAGCAAGCTCGCGGCGAGGCATCTCGGCTCGGCGGGCAAGTGGCGCGAGCTGCTCGAGGCCAACAGCGACCGGCTGGACCGGCCCGAGGAGCTGCGTGCGGGCATGACGCTGCGGCTGCCGGCGTCCGCGGGCGGTCAGCGCCAGGAGGCCGAGCGCCGGCAGGCCCCCTCCCGCCCGGCGTCGGCGACGGAGAGCTACACGGTCCAGCGTAACGACAACCTCTACAAGATCTCCCAGCAGATGCTCGGCGACGGCGGGCGCTGGGAGGAGATCTACAAGCTCAACCGCGACCGACTCGACAGCCCGCAGGCCCTGAAGGTGGGCCAGAAGCTGCGGTTGCCGGGCTGAGGATGACCGCCGCCCCGGGCCGGGAGGCCGAGCGGAGAAGGCCGATGTTCGCCAGGATGTTCAGCGCGATCCTGTTTACCGCCGCCGTCGCGGCCGGCATTCTCGCGCTGCGCCAGGAGCGGCTCGAGCTGATGCACGAGATGGTGGCCCTGCACGGCGAGATGGACCGCGCCCGCCAGGAGACGTGGGACCTGCAGGTGCAGATCGCCAGCGAGGTCGCTTACCTGCTCGACGACCAGAAGATGCAGCAGGCGCTGGGCGACGCCGAACTGAAGCTCGAGCCGGTCGCCGAGCCGGTGCCGAGCGACCTCGTCCGCCCCAGCATGGTTGCGGAGGCCGAGCATGGCCCGCGGTGAATCCGCCTCGAAGCCAAGCCGGCCGCCCCGCCTGGCGGACAGTCTGCGCGGCACGGGCGACGCCACGAGCGGCGCGGCCAGGCCGCTGTGGGTCGGCCGGGCGCTGGTGACGCTGCTGAGCCTGGCCATGCTGGCGCTGCTCGGGCGGGTGGTGCAGCTCCAGGTCGCCCCGCCCGAACGGATCGCCGCCCGGCTGGGATCGCAGCAGAGTTCGCAGCAGGTGATGGCCCGCCGGGGCTCGCTGCTCGACCGGCGCGGCCGAATGCTGGCGACGACGCGCATCGCAAAGAAGGTGTTCGTCGATCCGCAACTCATCGTCGATTACAGCGGCTTTTCCGAACGCGTGGGCTATCCGCTGGGCATCGAGCCGGTGCGCATCGACAAGGCGATGGCGCAGCGGCCTGGCAGCCGATACGTCGTCATCGCCCCCGAACTGGACCGCGAATACGCCCGCAAGCTCGAGGAACTGGACGTGCCCGGCCTCGCCAGTGAGCCGGTGTCGGTGCGGGATTATCCCCACGGCCACCTCGCCGGGCAGGTCATCGGCTTCGTGGGCGCGGACGGCGTGGGGCTCGAAGGACTCGAGCGGACGTTCAACGACCGGCTTCGCCCTCAGCCGGGCAGACTCACCTACCCCCGCGACGCCAGGCGTCGGCCGCTCTGGCTCAGCGAGCACGGCTACCGCCCGCCCGAGGATGGGGAGTCGATTCGGCTGTCGATCGACGCGGTCATCCAGGCAAGCGCCGAGGAGCATCTCGCCGCGACGGTGGAGAAGTACAACGCCAAATCGGGCGAAATCGTCGTCATGGACCCGAATACGGGCGAAATCCTCGCCATGGCGAACAATCCGAGCTTCGCCCCCGGCGATTTCCGCAACTCCAAGAAGCAAGAGCGGCGGAACCGCTGCGTGACCGACGTCTTCGAGCCGGGCTCGATCTTCAAGCCCTTTATCTGGGCGATGGCGACGCAGATGGGCTTCGCCCGGCCGGATGAGAAGATCGACTGCACGAAGGCCGGCTACTTCGTCTTCCCCAGCGGCCGAACGCTGCGCGACGCCCACAGTTGGGAAGACCCGATGCTCAGTTGGGATGAGGTCCTGATCCAATCATCCAACATCGGCATGGGCAAGGTCGCCCTGCGGATGGGTGACGAGCGGCTTTACGCCGCGATGAAGGCGTTCGGGTTCGGCGAATCCACCCGCTCGGGCCTGCCGGGCGAGGTGACGGGCCTGGTCTGGCCGCTGAGCAAGTGGAGCAGCTACTCGAAGACCTCCGTTCCCATGGGTCAGGAGGTCAGCGTCACGCCGCTTCAGGTCACCCGGGCGTTCTGCGCGATCGCCAACGGCGGCGAGCTGGTCACGCCGAGCTACCGCGTGGTGGACGAACGCGAGCCGGCCCGCACATCGGTGCGCGAGCGCGTGCTCGAGCCGGCCATCGCCGCCCACACCCGCGAGGTGCTCCGGCAGACCGTGACCGAGGGTACGGGGCGAAAAGCGGATTCCAAGCTTTACGAGCTGTTCGGCAAGACCGGCACGGCTCAGCTCCCCGACTTCGAGAACGGCGGCTACCACGACGACCGCTACGTCGCCTCCTTCATGGCCGGGGCGCCGGTGAGCGAGCCCCGGCTGGTCATCGGCTGCTTCATCCACGACCCGGACAGAAGCATCGGCCACTACGGCGGCACGGTGGCCGGGCCCGCGGTGAGGAAGGTGATGGAAGAAAGCCTGCTCTACCTCGGCGTGCCGCCGCTGGTCGAGCCCGACGCGGACGACGCCGAGTGACCCTGCCTGGCGGCCCGGCAGTCGACTGACGACCTCTTCTGGCCCGAATACGGCACTGCCGGGAGTCCGGGGCCCCTGCCGACTTGTCGCCAACGAGTCAAGCCGCTACGCTCACGCACCCACCCCGGGGATGCTCCCCGCCGTGACCGCCAGGAGGCTTTTTTTCGTGAAACGCACGCCCTTTTACCAGTTCCACGCCGACCACGGCGCCCGCTTTGTCGACTTCGCCGGCTGGGAGATGCCGCTGCTTTACACCTCGATCATCGAGGAGCACGAGCAGGTGCGCAACTCGGGCGGGCTGTTCGACGTCTCACACATGGGCCGGGTCCGCTTCAGCGGCAAGGACGCCCGGCGGCTGCTCGAGCGGCTGGTCACCCGGCGGGTCAGCGACATGAAGGAAGGCACCTGCCGGTACGCCATGGTCTGCAACGAGCAAGGCGGCGTGCGCGACGACGTGCTGGTCTACCGCTACCGCGACGACTGGTTGATGGTGGTCAACGCCTCGAACCGCGAGAAGCTGCTGGGGCATTTCCAGCAGGTCAAGGGCGATCTGAGCGCGAAGATCGACGACCAGACCGAAAAGACGGCCATGGTCGCGGCGCAGGGCCCGAAGGTGATGGAGACGATCGGCCGATTCTCCAGCGAGGTGCCCTCGCTCAGGAAGTTCCACTTCGCGCAGAAGAACCTGATGATCGCCAAGCTGACGATCAGCCGAACGGGCTACACGGGCGAGGACGGCGTGGAGGTGATTCTGCCGGCGTCGATGGCGTCGATGGCGATCAAGCTGCTCGCTCAGGGCGAGGCGGGCGAGGTGATCAAGCCGGCCGGGCTGGGCGCGCGGGACACGCTGCGGATCGAAGCCGCCCTGCCGCTGTACGGCCACGAGCTGGACGAGGAGACCGACCCCTTCGCTGCCGGCATGGGCTGGGTGGTCAATCTCGACAAGGACGAGGACGAGCACGGCGAGCCGTTCGTCGGCCAGGCAGCGCTCAGGAAGGTGAAGACCGAGGGGCCGGCGAAGAAGCTGATCGGCCTGAAGATGGACGGTCGGCGGACGCCGCGCCAGGGCGCAAAGGTGCTCGTGGGCGACGCCGAGAGAGGCACGGTCACCAGCGGGTGCCTTTCGCCGACGCTGGGTTATCCGATCGCGATGGCCTACGTCGAGCCGGGCTGCTGCGAGGCGGGCGACGCGGTCGCGGTCGACTTCGGCCGGCGCACGGGCGAGGCCGAGGTGGTGAAGCTGCCGTTTTTCAAGCGCCAGTAAGACGGGTGGCACGCTCGGCCCCCGAAGGGCAGACCGTGTGAGTTCGTCCCAGGTCCTCAGATGTCTGCTGGCCTCGACAGTTCATGAAAAGCACGGCCCGCAACCACGGCCCGCCCTTCGGGTCAGGCCCGTGCCACGCGGGCAAGCCGCCTTATCCGAGGGGGCCGAAGCTCACACCGCCTTACGGGTGCGGCCGGGGGCGTCGCCGTTGGTGCTCGAGCAGAACGGGGCGAGGGGGCGGTCGCTGCTGAGTCGGCGGGCAAGTTTGTCCAGGGCGTGGGTCTGGATCTGGCGGACGCGTTCGCGGGTCAGGCCGACGCGTTTGCCGATTTCCTTGAGCGTGAGCGGCTCCTGGCCGTCGAGGCCGAAGCGGAGCCGGAGGATCGTGGCCTCGCGGTCGTCGATGGCGTCGAGCAGGGCCGCGATGGTGGTCAGGTCGTCCTCGCGCAGGGCCTGCTCGTCGGGCGGGAGCGTGCGGTCGTCCTGGAGCAGGTCCGAGAGCAGGACCGACTCGTTGTCGGCGGACTTCATGGTCGAGGGCGTCTGGGCCGGTCGCTGGTAGGCGCGGACGGCCTTGCGGATCATGCGCACCTTCTTGGCGGGCAGGTCCATCGCCTCGGCGAGCTCGGCGACCGACGGCGTTCGGCCGAGCTCTTCGGAGAGCTCGCGCGAGACGCGTTTCCACTGGGCGATCAGCTCGACCATGTAGGCGGGGATGTGCACGGGCTGAACCGCGTTGATGAGCGCGCGTTTGATCGCCTGCTTGATCCACCACGAGGCGTAGGTGGAGAATCGGGCGCCCTGGTCGGGGTCGAAGTTCTCGACCGCGCGGAGCAGGCCGAGGTTCCCCTCCTCGATGAGGTCCTGCAGCGACAGGCCGCGGTTGCGGTATCGCTTGGCGAGGGCGACGACGAGGCGCAGGTTGGATCGCACCATGCGTTCGCGGGCTTCGGGGCAGCTCTCGTCGATGATCCGCCGCGCCAGCGCCCTCTCCTCCTCGGCGGTGAGCAGCGGCAGCTCGTCGATCTGAGCGAGATAGATTTCGAGATCGGTTTTTATGCGTCGACTGGCCATATGGGTGCTGCCTGGCGGCCCCTGTGTGGTGGTCGTCCGGCGAAGCGACCTCACCTCGCCTGCCCCTGCTGTCGGCGGAACCGGGGCGGCACTTAAGCGCCATCGCGGGAACCGGGCAGCAGCAGAAGCCGGCCGAGTTTGCTAATCTGGCCTTTCTGCCTGCCTGGAGATCCTGAACGTGCTGTCGAACGCGGCCCGCAACCTGCTCAGCCCGGTCACCACGCCCGGGCGCCGGCTCGGGGAGATCCTGCGGAACTACGAC
>JBKHFW010000019.1:0-47191 GCA_046540025.1 Phycisphaeraceae bacterium | reverse complement strand
ATAGTCCGGCCAATCGAGGCTGACGTCCGAGCCGTCGACGGTGATGGTGAGGTCGCCAGGCTCGGGGTCGGGGTCGTCGCCGCCGCCGTCGCCGCCGCCGTCGGTCGTGACGTCGAAACCACTGCTGTTCGCATCGGCCCAGTCGGCCACCGCTTTGGCGAGGGGGGCCTCGCTGAGCGGCTGGTTCAGGTACTGGCGGTGTCCCCACTGGCCCCAGAGGTTCCACGGGCCGACGTCGCTGAAGGCGACGGCGGTGGTTCCGCCAATGTCCTTCCACTGGTTGAGGGCGAACGTGTACTCATCGTACATCCGCGAGTCGCCGCAGAGTTCCGAGAGCACGGTCACGAGGTCGGGATGTCGTTCACTGTCGGAGATCCGGATGGCGTCGTAGTGCTGGTTGCCTTCGTAGGCCACGAGCGCGAGGCCCCAGGTGTCGCAGTAGTTGGCCCAGTCGGTCCACTTGACCTCTTTGCCGAGTATGTCGTTGTGGATGCGGTTGAACGCCTCGGTCTTGTCGAGGTTGCCGGCGTTGTCGTTGATCCACTCCAGTGTTTCCAGAGTGTTGCCCCAGTAGTAGGCGGTAGCGCCGACGTCGGCGTTACCCTGGCCGATCTGCTGCATCACCTGATCGAACACCCAGGGGTTGCCGGGTTGCGACGCGACGACGCGGACAATCCGGTCCCGGCCGCCGAACTCGTCCACGAACAGGCTGTGCGTGTTCATGATGAGCTCGGCCATGACTTCGTAGCGGGTCTTGCCGGTCGCGTCCGCTTCGTCGGTGATATACTCGCCCTGGCCCCAACGGTCGAACCAGATCTCGTTGGAATACTCAAGCCACACGTTGAGGTCGGGATCGAGGTCGTCGCGCACCAGGCGCGCGAGCTCGCGGATGTAGTTGTCCGTGGCGAGGTGCGGGACGCAGAGCCACAGGTCCTTGTCTGTCTCGTTGCAGAGCTCGATCATCGCCTCATAAGGCGTGCCCGGGTCTTTGGACCAGTTGGCCCAGCTCGTCCGCGGGCGATCCTCCCAGTACTGGAGTTCGGAGTCGTTGATCTGTCCCCAGTCCATGAAGCGCAGCACTGCGAAGGGCTCAAGGTCGGCCTTGAACTCGTCAATGTACATGTTGGTGCTGTTCTCATAGCCCGGCACCCACAAACGGATGTTGTGCACGGGGTTCGAGCTGTTGGTCTGCGTGATGCGGACCAGGAAACCGAGGTTGTCCGCGGCAGAGACGGTGTAGACCTTACGGTTCGTGCCTGTCGAGTTCAGCGTGATGTTGTTGCCACCGAGGTCGACGTTGCCGTCGCCGTCCCATTCCAGCACGTAGTCTCCGGTAGGATAGTTGCCGTCGTTGTGGGCGTAAACATATGCCCGGGCCACCTGGTCGCTCTCGAGGCTGGCCGGATACTTGTCGTCGGTCAGCGTGATCGACCGGCTGTCCTTGCTTCCGCTGGTGTCCTCGGACACCCAGTCGTCCGCCTGCTTCATCGCATTGGTGAAGGGGATCTGTCTGCTGAAATAGGCGACTTCGGCCAGGTTCATGCCGCCCGCGGGCAGATTGGTGATGTTGCCGCTGGAGTCGCGCTCCACGTGCGGCGGGGTGGGCGCGGCGCCGCTGGCGGAACCGCATAACGCGGCGGTCGCCAGCGCGGCAAGCGCTCCCGTCAGCACATTTCGAGCTCTTGGCCTCTGGATCATGGGAACTCTCCCTGAATAAAGGTCTCTCTTTCCGGCGCAGCCAGGCGGCTGCTGAAACCGGCTCCGACAGGCGTCCCCTTCCCTGAGGGGACCCTGGTAGACGTGTCGTCGCGGCCGCGTCGCGGCGGTCAGTCGCGCGTGCACGCAGACCGCGGCCGGGCAGCATCCCGGCGTGACGGAAAACAGATGTTCCGTTCTCGGTTGTCCGATGATGAACTGAAGTCCGATCTCATGAGCATGCGGTCCCTGAAACCCCCGGACGCGTGCTGATCGAAGCCGATAAGGCAACTCAGACAGGATTCGCCGACTGACGTGACGGCAGGCAACGCCCGAGCACAACGATCGCGAAGACGGCGAGACCTCTGTGTCTCGCCGGGTTGGCCGGACGTAAGCGTCCCACAGCATGTCGTGGCATCTCTGGTAGAAAGGCCACACCTACCGCGCCGACGGCAACGACTGGCTGAACCGTCTCGCGGTCACTCGCTCTCGTTCCTCTCCAGGCCCGCGGCAGGATAGGTAGACCCCTGCACGCCCCCGGGCCTGAGCCGGCTGGCCCCCTCAAGGCGGGCCGGGCCGAAAGGCACATCACTGCCATCGAGCAGCATTCTCTATGGTGAGCATGATCGCAGAAGTCGCAAGCGCCTATTTGCGCAAACACAGAGGCAAAGTACGCAGATGGCTGCCACTGCGGTGATGGGGCTCCCCCGGCCGACGTCCCGTTGTTCGCACGGAGGCGATGCGGCGGACGCGGTATACCTGTGTCAACCGCCGTCGGCCGCGGCCTGGAAGGGGCGTGCACGCGCGCCGGCGCATTCCGTGTGAGTCGGGGGCCAGCCGCTGTAAAAGTGTCTTTGCATCATGAGTCCAGCCGGTTAACCGGGTGGCCGCGTGCGCGTGGCACCCGCGCCGTTGGGAGAGAGTGCCCCTCGGCCACTGCGGCCGCCGGGGCGGCCGCAACACCCGCTTCGCCTGCGGCCCTGTCTTCGGCGCCAGGTACCATTCGCGACGCCGGCCGGCGTGCGCCAATCGCCAAGACTGTCCACATAACGCGCATGTCCCTGTATGTCTGCGTTGCATTGGACAGAAGGTGTTGGGAGAGGGGCGACTGCGTGGTAAGATGTCCGCCGAGGCAGGCGGGGGCCCGCGGCGGAGGCCGCGTGTGAGCCTGTCTCTTGCTGTGTCACGTCAAGGGGGACGGCCGAAACTTCGGCCGTTTGAAGAACGGCGGGGCTTTGTGAGTGACCGTTCTCAGAGAAAAGGAGCATCTGTTGTCTCTCCCCGGACTCTTGAAGTTTGTCGTATGGGCTGGCCTGTTGCTGGCCGTTTCCGTCAGTCCGGGCCAGGCGCAGTCCGCCTCGCCGTCGGGCGAGGATCCCGAGGCCCCGGCGGCCGCAGCCGAGCCGGGGCGGATCACCCTCAACTTCCCGCCCAAGTCGCCACTCACCTCGCTGATCGGCTACGTTTCCACCCGTCTGGACCTCAACATCATCTATGACGACTCGCAGGTAGATGAGCGCATCACCCTGCGAACCCCGGCTTCCATCCCGGAGGACGGCCTGCTCGACCTCCTGCGCAGTGTGCTGCGCTCCCGCAATCTCCTGCTCCAGGAGACCGGCGTCGAGCGCACGCTGCGCATCGTCCCTGCCGATCAGCTCGCCACCACCACCCGCATGGAGCAGGATGGCCTGGGCAGCGCGGTGACGAAAACCTTCGAACTCGAGCACGCTCGGCCGGACCGGGTGCTGGGGGTCATCTCGCCGTTTCTCAGCAAGCCGGGCGGCAACGCGACGGTGCTCGCCGAGGAGCAGATCATCATCGTCAGCGACCATGCGGACGTGATTCGCCGCGTCGGCGATCTCGTGGCCCTGGTTGACGTGCCCCAGAAGATGCCGGTGATCCGGGCCGTGACGCTCGAACACAGCCAGGCGGAGCAACTGCTCGACATCGTGCAGCCGATCCTCCAGGCCCGTGCCGCTGCGATCGGCGACGCCCGTGCCGAGAAGAGCGTGGCCGTGACAGGCGACTCGCGGTCGAACCAGATCATCGTGATCGGCGAAGCCGGGATGGTCGACGACGCGGTGCGGCTGATCGACTCGCTCGATCTCGACCGGGCGCTGGTCCGGCGGGTGTATCGGCCGAAGATCGTCCCGCCCGAGCGGCTGGACGAGATCATTCAGCAGGTCCTGGGCGACCTCGCCACAGAGCACCGCTACCTCGCCGCCGCGGACCGCGACGCCGGGGCGCTGGTCGTGACGGCGCCGCGGGGCGTGCACTCGCAGATCGACTCGCTGCTGGCCGATCTTGACGTCCCGCCGCCGGCGACGCAGAGCCCCGTGCGGTTTTACAAGCTGACGAACACGGTCGCCGCGGACGTGCTCGCGACGATTCAGGCGCTGGAAGGGGCCGAGGGTTTCGCCGGGCTCACGCAGGGCGGCGAAGAAGGTGAGCAGGAGGCATCGGCCGGGGGCGAAGCGCCGACGTCGCTGTTCGACGCCGCCACGGAGGTGCAGGAGCGCGAGGCGTCGGGGCAGGACGAGGCGGGAGCCGGCGTAGCCCGGGCCGGCGGTGACGGGGAGGACGAGTCGGTGCTGAGCCGCTCGTCGCTCGTGCTTGGCGGCGAGGACACGCCCCCGCGGGCGATGGTCGCCGCGGACGAGAACGCCAACAGCATCATCGTCATCGGCAGCCCGGCCCAGCAGCGGATCTACGCCCAGCTCATCGAACGCCTCGACCAGCGCCGCCCGCAGGTGCTCATCGAGGCGACGATCGTCTCGCTCGATACGACCGACGACTACACGCTCGGCGTCGACGTCGCCGCGGCCGAGGACGTCGACGACGGGCGGATCATCTCCTTCAGCGCGTTCGGCGTCAGCGAGCTCGACCCCGACACCGGCGAGCTCTCGCCGCTGAACGCGCCGGGCGGCACGCTCGCGCTGCTCTCACCGGACATCGCCGACGTGGTGATCCGGGCGCTGGCGCGCAACCGCCGCTCGCGTGTGCTGTCGATGCCCCGCGTGCTGGTCAACGACAACCAGGAAGCCAAGCTCACCAGCGAGCGTGAGGTGCCGTTCGAGCAGTCGGTCGTGCCCGAGGGCGATTTCCTCTTCTCCAGCGCCGAGTACGCCACCGCCGGCACGACCATCACCATCGAGCCGCACATCAGCGAGGACGATTACCTCCAGCTCTACTACCTGATCACGCTGAGCGACTTCACCGCGCCGCCCTCGGGCAACCTCCCGCCGCCGCGGCAGACCAACACGATCGACTCGCACGTCACCATCCCCGACGACCACACGATCGTCGTCGGCGGACTGCGCACGGGCGACCTGACCGAAGTCGTCTCCAAGGTGCCCCTGCTCGGCGACCTGCCGCTGGCCGGGGCGCTGTTCCGCAGCACCGACCAGAGCGTCAGCGAACGCACGCTGTTCATCTTCATTCGGCCGACCATCCTCCGCGACGAGCGCTTCGGGGACCTTAAGTACATCTCCGGGCTCGGGCGCCGCGAGGCCGACATCGACGGCGATCTGCCCGCAAGCGAGCCCATGCTCATCGTTCCCTCCGCGCCCGAAAGCTCGGCCGAGCCCGAAGAAGCCGAAGTCCTGCCATGAACCTGCCCGACGCCCCGAACAACCTCAGCGCCGACCCGGCGTTTCTCGACCGCTTCCCGATCGGCTTCGCCCGTCGGCACGCGCTGCTCGGCCTCGCCAGCAGCAACGGCCATCTGCCCGTCGCGGTGAGCGACCTCGCCGCGCTCGACCAGCTCGACGCCGTCGCCCGCGAGACGGGCAAGCCGGTGCATCCCGTGCTGACGGACCGGCCGAGGATTCTTGCCGCCATCAACGCCGCCTACGGCGACCGCCACGTCGAGGTCGATTCCGTGGTCGACTCGATCGACCGCGACGAGGTGCTGGGCGAGCTCGAGGACCTCGCCGGCCGGGAGGACCTGCTCGACTCGGGCGGCCGGGCGCCGGTGATCAAGCTCGTCAACATGGTTCTTTTCGAGGCGGTCAAGCAGCAGGCCTCCGACGTGCACGTGCAGCCTTACGAGGATCGGCTGGTCGTGCGTATGCGCGTCGACGGCGTGCTGGACAACGTGTTCGACCTGCCCAAGAGCGTGCAGGAGGAGATGGTCAGCCGGGTCAAGGTGATGGGCCGGATGGACATCGCCGAGAAGCGGCTGCCCCAGGACGGCCGGGCGACCGTGCAACTCGGCGACCGGCAGATCGACCTGCGCATCGCCAGCCTGCCCACCAGCTTCGGCGAGCGCGTCGTCATCCGCCTGCTCGACAAGTCGGCCCGGCTGTACCACCTCGACGAGCTGGGCATGGACGCGGCCACGCTCGACCGCTTCCGCACGATGATCGGCGCGGAGCACGGCCTGGTCCTCGTCACCGGACCCACCGGCAGCGGCAAGAGCACGACGCTCTACGGCAGCCTGCTCGAGCTCAACAGCCTGGAAAAGAACATCCTCACCCTCGAGGACCCGATCGAATACCAGCTCGAAGGCATCAGCCAGACGCAGATCAGCCTCAAGAAGGGCATGACCTTCGCCATGGGGCTGCGCAACGTGCTCCGCCAGGACCCGGACATCATCATGGTCGGCGAGATCCGCGACCGCGAAACCGCGACCATGGCGATCCAGTCCGCCCTGACCGGGCACCTCGTCTTCTCCACGCTGCACACCAACGACGCCGCGAGCGCCGTGACCCGCCTGCTCGACCTCGGCATCGAGCCGTACCTCGTCGCCTCCAGCGTCGTGGGCGTGCTCGCCCAGCGGCTCGTGCGGCGGATCTGTCCCGCGTGTCACGGGCGCGGTGACTGCGACCGCTGCCGGGACACGGGTTATCGCGGCCGCGTCGGTCTGTTCGAGCTGCTGACGATCAGCGACCGCCTGCGCGGCCTCGTCGGCGACCGGGCCACGGCCTCTCACATCAAGGCGGCCGGCGTGGAGGAGGGTATGAAGACCTTGCACGACGACGGGCAGGAGAAGATCGCCGCCGGCCTGACGACCGCCGACGAGGTGGTGCGCGTCACCTCCCGGTCCACGGCGTAGCGGACGCAGCGAAGAACGACAGAGCGATGGCAGTATTCAGCTACAAAGCGGCGGGGGAGGGCGGCGGCGTCCGGGCGGGCACGATCAGCGCCGACACCGCCCGGCAGGCGCGCGACCGGCTGCGCGAGCGCGGGCTGCGCGTGCGCGACATCGCTGAGGTCCGCGCCGGCGCGGCCGGGGGGCAGTCGCCCGTCGCTCGAGCCGTCGCCGCCATGCGCGGCCGGCCCGAGGGCAAGCTCGTCGCCGCCTACCGCCAACTCTCTACCCTGCTCGAAGCCGGCATCCCCCTGCTCGACGCGCTCGATGCGCTTTCCCGCCAGAGCCGGGGCGACTTCCGCCAGCGCCTGCTGCTGCTTCAGCAGCGCGTGGCCGGCGGCGGCGGGCTGGCCGAGGCGATGCGGCAGCAGCCCGACCTCTTCGACCGCCTCAGCGTGAGCATGGTCGAGGTCGGCGAGCGCTCGGGCACGCTCGGCAGCGTCCTCGAGCAGCTCGCCTCCTTCAAGCAGCGCGCCCACATGCTCAAGGGCAAGCTCGCCACCGCGATGATCTACCCCGCCATCGTCGTCATCGTGGGCGTCTTCGTCAGCGTGCTGCTGATGACCTTCATCGTGCCCCAGTTGCTCGACGCGCTCGTCGAGGCCGGCCAGCGGTTGCCGCTGCCCACGCGCGTCGTCAAGGGGCTCAGCGACCTGATCCTGAACTACTGGTGGGCCATGCTCACCATCGCCGCGGCCGGCGGGGCGGGCGGCTGGCTGATCATGCGCCGGCCCGGGGCGAGGCGGCTCTGGCACCGCGTGCAGCTTCGCCTGCCGCTGGTGGGGGACCTCGTCGCCCGGCAGGCGATCGTCCGCTTCGCCGTCACGCTCGCGGTGCTCACCCGAAGCGGCGTCGAGTTCGTCCAGGCGCTGGCGATCGTCCGCCAGTCGATGACCAACCAGGTCGTCCGCGACGCGCTGAAGCGCTGCGAGGAGGCCGTCGCCGCCGGCCGGGACATCGCGCCCTCGCTCGAGTCCACCGGCGTGTTCCCGCCCACGGTCGTGCAGATCGTCGACGTCGGCCAGGCGTCGGGCCGGCTGGACGCGATGCTCGACCGCCTCGCCGCTGACTACGACCAGCAGGTGCAGACCGCGACCCAGCGGCTGCTCGCCGTGTTCGAGCCCGCCATCATCCTCGCGCTGGCGGGCGGTGTGCTTTTCGTCGTTCTTTCCATCCTTTTGCCTTACCTGGAGGCAGGCAATGTCCTCTAAAACCCACCGACTGGCAGTTCGGCGCGGCTTCTCGCTGCTCGAGGTGATGGTCGTGCTGATCATCATCGGCTTCGTGCTCGGCCTCGTCGGTGTCAACGTCATCGGCCAGCTCAAGGGCGCCCGGCACGACACGGCCGTCGCCCAGATCCGCATGATCGAAAAGAACCTCGAGGCCTTCCAGCTCGAAAACGGCCGCGTCCCGACGAGCAACGAGGGGCTCCAGGTCCTGCTTGAGCCCAGCCCGCGCACGGGCGAGCCGATCATGACCAGCCTCCCCGACGACCCGTGGGGCAACCCCTACGAATACGCCAGCCCCGCACTCAACGGCGAGCCGTACGAGATCATCAGCTACGGCGCCGACGGCCGGGAGGGCGGCCAGGGCGCCGACGCCGACATCATCAGCACCGAACTCAGCGGCGAAGGCGACGACGATGTCTAGACGGGGCTTCACGCTCGTCGAGGTCGTCGCGGCGGTCGCCGTCGTCGGTCTCGCGGCCGGGCTGACCGGCCTGTCCCTCCACGCCGCCCTCGCCCGCGTCGGGCCGGCCGAGGCGGCGGGGGCGCTGGTCGAATACGACCGCACCACCCGGCTGCTCGCCCAGCGGCAGAGGCGGACGGTCCGGCTCGAGCTTGGGCAGCACCGCCTGACCACGCTCGACGTCAGAGGCCGACCGCTCGACCCGCCCCGGCGGGACCTCGACCTGCCCGGCGGGTGTGAGATCGTCGACGTCTACCTGCCGCCGGACGTGCGCGACGTGCTCATCTCGCCGCGCGGACGAAGTCGCAGCTACGGCCTCGAACTCGCCGGCCGAGGGACGCGCCGCTGGGTGCTCGTGCTCGGGTTGACCGGCGAGTCCCGCACGTTCGCCGACTTCGACACCTTCACCCGCGCCTGGGCCGCGGCCGAGTTGCCTCGCCTGCCCAGGCCCGACACACGGGAGGTGCCCGCTGGCGCGTCCGCGGCGACATTCTGAGCCCGGCCTGACGCTGATCGAGGTGCTCGCGGCCCTGGTCGTGCTGACAGTCCTCGTCGGCGGGGCGCTTTCGGCGCGCAGCAGCGCCCGCCGCCAGTGGGCCGCTGCCGAGCGCCGCCTCCAGGCCGTTCGCGCTGCCGACGAGTTGCTGCAGAAGTGGACCACGCCGCTGGGCGTCCATGCCCCCGCGCCCGCGGCGGGTGACCTGCCGGGGGAGGGTGGTCTCGCCTGGGCCACCTCGGTCCTGGCCCAGGACGAACTCGCCCCGCTGGGCCTGCGCGTCGTGCGCCTGGAGATCGTCGCGGCGAGCCAAGCGGACGCGGCGATCCTGCGCACCGACGTCGTCGCCCCCGTGCCCGGCAACGACCTGCTCGACCGCGCGGAGGAGAAGGAGGCAAACCGGTGAGTCGCGCTTCGCGATCCAGTCCGCCCGGCTTCACGCTGCTGGAGATCGTCGTCGCCCTGGCGCTGGCGTCGGTGCTGATGCTCCTGGTCTTCCAGACCAGCACGGACACGGCCAGACTCCAGCGGCGGATCGAGGCCTTCGACGTCGCGGCCGACCACCGCGCGGGGCTCTGGAGCCTGCTCGAGCACGACCTCACCCACGCCCGCCGCGTCGAGTACGACCCGGTCACCCGCCGGCTGCATCTCGCCGGCCACGCCTCGCTGGGCGCGGATGACGGCGCCGCCGATCACCTGCCCGCCGACGTGAGCTGGGCGGTCGATCGCGAGCGAGGCATCCTGCTCCGCGAACAGACCGACCCCGCGGCGCGGAGCAACCGCGAGAGCTGGGTCGAGCCGGTGGCCCTCGGCGCCCGGGACCTGATGGTCGACCTGCCCGAGCCGGAGGAAGACGAGGGGGATCAAAGCCCGGCCGATCCGCAGCAGCAGGAGGACCCGACCGAGCCGGACGTCGTCTACCTGCCCGAGCAGGCGACCGTCGTCATCGAGCTGGCGGGGCACGAGTTTCTGACGCGAACGTTTCACCTGAGGTGACCATGCCGACTGCCGCGCGGCGACAACCCGGCTTCGTGCTGCTGATGACGCTGGTGCTGCTGGCGCTGGTCGCGGTCGTGCTGGTGGATGTCAGCCGGCGCAGCGTCCGCCGCGCGGTGGAGTCGGCGCAGGCGGTGGAGGACCTCCAGTTCCGCTGGGCCGCGGCGAGCGTCCGCACCGCCGTCCTGCCGCGGGCATCGCTGATCCTCGAGGAGATCGCCGCCGCCTCCCCGCTCGACGCCTCGCCTGGCAGCGCCCGCCTGGAGATCGACATGTCGGGCGAGCCGGTCGCGATCTACCTCAGCGACGAGCAGGGCAAGGCAAACCTCAACGACGTCTACCGCCGCTCGGGCCCGGACGCCGCCCGCCGCGCCGCCCGCGAGCTGCACGGCCGACCGCGGGCGGAGCTGCGCATCGAGCTCGCCCCCGACCCACGGGCTGACCAGCCGCGGGAACCCGCGAAGCGCGAGTCCGACACCGCCGAAGCGGAGCCATCGAAGGAGGAATTGCCCCCGCCCCCGCTCCAGCCCTTCGGCAGTTGGGCGCAGGTGTATCCCGCGGCCGACGTGGAGCTGCTGTTGGACCAGCCCGCGAAGGCGATGACCCTCTGGGGCGACGGCCGGATCAACCTGCGCACGGCCGACCCGCTCGCGCTGCGCGTCGCGCTGGGGCCGATCATGGGCGCCGACAACGTCCGCCGACTGGTCGACGCCCGCGAGGCTCTGCCGAACCAGGCGCCCCCGTCCTGGCTCGCCGCCTGCCAGGTCGACGACGACGTCCGCGGCCGCGTCCAGGAGCAGACGGTGAGGGAATCGACCTGTTTCGGCGTGGCCGTTTTCATGTTCGGCCGCGCCGACTGGACCGTCGGCCACTGGCTGGAACCCGCCGAGCCCCGGGCCGCTGCCGAGGAAGAAGACGACGACCCGGGCCCCGACTACATGCAACGGATGGTGTGGCCATGAATCTCCGCTGGATCCAACGAACCCTGCGTGTCGCGGTGGCCGGGCTGCTCGCGCTGACTGCCCTGGCGATCGGCTGGCCGCTCGCGGACGCGCCCGACCCGCCCGACCTGCGCTCGGATGTGCAGCTCGCCGCCGACCGCTCCGCCGGGTCGGGCGGGGAGCCCTCGCCGCCCGCGGTCGAAACCTGGGCCGAGGCGTGGTCGGTCGATCTGCGCCGCCCGCTCTCGCCTGAGCCCGAGCCGAAGCCTGAGCCCGACCCGGCTCCGAAGCGGACGCCGCCGCCGTCGCCGCCGTCGGGGGTGACGCTGCTGGCGATCGTCGGCGAGCAGCCGGCCGACGGGGAGCTGAGCCGCTCCGCCGTCTTCGACACCGGCCAGCGGGGCGTCGAGGTCTTCCGGGCCGGGGACTGGGTCGCCGGGGTCCGCATCCTGCGCATCGAGCACAACCGCGTCGTGTTCGAACGGCAGGGCGAAGAAGTCAACATGATGCTGCCAAGGTAGTTGCCCGTCATGAAACGCAGAAGCGAACTCGTTGCCATCTTCCTCGGCGAAATCGCCTGCCGGCTCGCCATCGCCGGCCCCGAGCTGCGCATCGACCCGCTCGACGCCAGCCCGGAGAGCGAGCCCGAAGCCGTCGCTGCCGCCATCGCCGACCACCTCCGCGCCGCCGGCGTTCGGCCCGGGCCGGCCGCGCTGCTGCTTCCCCCGGCCTGGTGCCTCAGCGCCCGGCTGCCCGACGACGCCGCAGCCATCACCAGCCAGCGAGGCTGGCGGCGCGAGGCGCTCTTTCAGCTCGAGGAGCTGCTGCCCGTCTCGGCCGAGGAGGTCGTGGCCGACTTCGTCCCCGCGGGCGATCGCCTGCTCGGCGTCTGCGTCCGCCAGGCGCGGGTGCGCCCGTGGCTGGACGCATTCGCCGCCGCCGGCGTGGAGATCGGCCCCGTCACCACGCTCGCCTGGGCGGTGTTCGATCGGCTGTCGCCCCGGCTCGAGGACACCGATCTGCTCGTCGTGCGCGAGGAAGGGGGGCTGAACCTCCTGCGCCTCGAGGCTGGTCGGCCGATCGCCTGGCACCTCATCCGGGGCGGGCCGGGTGACGCCCGGCAGTGGCTCGGGATGATCCGTTCGCAGGTGCCGGACACGCCGCTGCGGCTGCTCACCGTCGCCGACCCGGACTGGACCGGCGCCCTCGCCGACCTGCCCGGGGTGGAACTCGCCGAGACGGAACCCGGCACCGATGCCCCGACGCTCGCCGCCGAGGCCGCCCGCCGACAGGTGCAGCGGCGCACACGCCCCGCCGCCGACTTCCGCCGCGGCCCGCTCGGCGGGGGCGGTCTGCTGCACCATTGCCGCCGGGAACTCGTCGCCGTCTTCGCCGCCGCGGCCGCGCTGCTGCTGGCGCTCACCGCCGGACTGCTGATCGCCGCGACCGACCTCGCCGGGCAGGCCGACGCACTCCAGCAGCGCCAGGAAACGCTCTACCGCGAGGTCAATCCCGACGCCCGTCGCACACCCCGCGGCCTCGCCCGCCGGCTCGTCGCCCAGCGCGAGACCCTGCGGACCAGCGGCGGAACCGCGGCCGCCAGCGCCGAGATGCTTCGCCGGCAGTCCGCCACCCGGCTGCTCGCCGACGTGCTCGTCCGCCTGCCCGAGGACGTTCGCGTCCAGGTCGACACCCTCCGCTGCACCGGCGAAGGCTTCGAGCTTACCGGCCGGGTCCGCGCTCACGCCGACGCCAGCCGCCTCGCCAGTGCCCTGCAGGCCGACGGCACGCTCGAAACCGACCCCGCCCGCACGACGACTGTCCGGGACGGCGCCGTCGGCTTCACCCTCAACGGGCGGCGCGCGTCCGCACCCCCGGCCCCCGGCGCGCTGGCCAGCCAGCTCCCCGCTTCCTCCGGAGGTCAGCCGTGAACAGCCGACAGCGACTCGTTCTCTGGTCCGCCGCGCTGCTCGCGATCCTGGCGGGCACCGCCGTCTGGAGCCTCGGCCGATACCGCGCCGCGGCCGACCGACTCGATCACGCGCGCGAGCAGACCCGCGAGGTCGCCTCGCTGGTCCGGGAGATCCACGCCCTGCGCAGCCGGCCCGCCGCCAACGGCGGGCGCGAACTCGACGAGGTCCGTCTCGGCGCCCTGCTCTCGGATGCCGCCGAGGCGGCCGGGCTCGATTCCCGCCACGCGATCCGCAGCATCGACGCCCCGCGTTCCCGCCGACTCATGGAAGGTCGGCAGGAGACGTTCTACCGCCAGCTCCAGACGGAGGTGCAGCTCGACGGGGTCACGATGGAGCAGCTTTTCCGCTTCGCCCACGCCCTGGCGAGCCACAACCGCGGGCTGCGCGTCAGCAGCGTCTACCTCACCAGCCCGCAGGGCGCGTCAGCCGCCGCCCGCTGGTCGCTTCGGCCGATGGTGGTGAGCTATCTGGTGTACGATCCGCCCGAAGCGGGTCGGTAGTCTTTGCTCGAGGAGTCTTCATGCGCTCAGTCGTCTGCCTTGTTGTTTGCGTCCTGGCCCTCCTGGCGGTCAGCGGCTGCGCCTCGCCCGGGTTGCCGGAAGATCCCGCCCGCCGCGCCGAAATCGCCCGGGACCATGTCGCCGAGGGCGTGCGCCTGCTTGCCCGCGATGAATATGAAGATGCCCGCGGCGCGTTCGAAGCCGCCATCGAAGCGTCGCCCGGCTCGGCCGCGGCGTGGAACAACCTCGGCAGCACCCTGCAGCAGCAGGATCGGCCCGCCGCCGCCGCCCGCGCCTACCGCCGGGCTGCGGAGCTTCAGCCGCACCGCCCCGAGCCGCTGAACAACCTCGGCCTCGTCCTCGAGCAGGCCGGCCGACTCGACCGCGCCATCCACCACTACCACCAGGCCCTCGAACTCGACCCGGACTCGCCCCGCGTGCTGGGTAACCTCGTCCGCGCCCGCGTCCTCCGGGGCGACACCGGCGAAGACCTCCGCGAGCAGATCGACCGCCTGCTTCAACTCGACGACCGCCCCGAGTGGGCCGCCTGGGCCCAGCGCCAGGCGATCCGCCTCCGCCCGCCCGAATCGGCCGAGACGCCCTGACTGCAATCAGCCAAATTTTTGTACCCCGGTCTCAGTGATCCGCCCCCCGGCTGGTATGATGGCGGCTCGGCGGCGGCCGCTCTGCGGGCGCGGGGCCCAGCACCGCTGCCGCTTTTCGCGAGCCATCGCCGGGGAACACACGATGCACCATCTCGAGCAGATCGGGCTGCCGCAGGTTCAGGAGGTCTATCGCGGCAACGAGGGCAAAATCTGGGAGCTGGTGATGGGGCAGCAGATCCACGTCGGCGGCCTCGAATCCTCCCAGATGCTCGCCGACGCAGCCGACATTCAGCCCGGAAGCTGCGGCATCGACTTCTGCTGCTGCACCGGCGCGGGCATGCGATTCCTCATCCGCTTCCGCGGCGTCGCCTCCATGGTCGGCGTCGACGCCACCTCGGCCGTGCTCGAACTCGGTCGGCAACGCTGCCGCGACACCGGCTGCCCGGAGCGCACACGCTTCATCGAGGCCGACGTCTGCAACACGGCCCTGCCCGGCGAGCAGGCCGACTTCGTCTGGGGCGAAGACGCCTGGTGCTACGTCGCCGACAAGCCCGCCCTGATCGCCGAGGCCGCCCGGCTGCTTCGGCCCGGCGGCACGATCGCCTTCACCGACTGGGTCGAAGGCCCCGCCGGCCTCTCGCCCGACCAGGCCCGGCGCACGATGCGCTTCATGAAGTTCCCCAGCTTCGCCAGCATCGAGGACTATCGCGAGCTGATGCAACGCCATGGCCTGGAAGTGGTCGAGGCCGCCGACACCGGCCGATTCGCCCGCTACCTGCCGCTCTACCTCGACATGCTCGAGATGCAGCTCACCTTCGACGTGCTCCGCCTGATCGACTTCCACCACGACCGGCTCGCCGCGATGGCCGGCGAGATGCGCCACATGAAACAGCTCGCCGACGAAGGCCGACTCATTCAGGGGCAGTTCGTCGCCCGCAAGCCCCGGTAAACAAAGGAGTCCTCCCATGGCACGCTGCTGCGGCGGTGACGCCGAGCTCAACCCGACCGACCCCCGCACGGCCCCCGAGCCCGCCTGCTCCGGCTCATCGCCCGCAGCCGGGAGCCACCCGGTCTTCGACTGGTTCGCCCGGATGATCCCCAACTGCCTCGACTACGCGCAAAAGGCGAAGGACGAAGCACGCCCGGTCGTCGGCATCATGTGCGAATACACCCCGCGCGAGCTGATCCTGGCCGCCGGGGCCGTGCCCGTTTGCCTCTGCGGCGGATCCGAGGCGACCATCCCCGATGCCGAGTTCGACCTGCCCGCCAACCTCTGCCCGCTGATCAAGTCCACCTACGGCTATCACGTCCAGCAGAGCAACCCCTTCCTCGAGACGGCCGACCTGATCGTCGCCGAAACCACCTGCGACGGCAAAAAGAAGATGTTCGAGCTGATGGCCCAGACCCGCCCGATGCACATCCTCGAGCTGCCGCAGAAGCCCGATGACCCCGATGCCGCCAACCACTGGCACCGCGAACTCGTCAAGCTCAAGGCCGAGCTCGAGCGCCGCTTCCATGTCACCATCACCGACGAAAAGATCCGCCAGGCCGCCGAGCTGATGAACCGCGAACGCTCGCTCCGCCGCCAGCTCGGCGAGCTGATGCAGGCCGATTCCCCGCCCCTCACCGGCCGGCAACTGCTGGAGCTCAAAAGCTCGATCAGCGGCATCCCCGGCGACCTCGCCCGTTACGAGCAGGCCCTCGCCGAGCTGCCCCACGCCCCCGGCCCGGACCGGTCCGACCGCGTCCGCGTGCTGCTCACCGGCGTGCCCATGCCCCACGGCGCGGAGCGCGTCGCCGAGCTGATCGAGGACAGCGGCGGCCTGGTCGTCGCGGCCGACAACTGCACCGGGCTCAAGCCGATCCTCGAGGACGTCGACCTCGCCGCCCCCGACATCACCCGCGCCGTGGCGGACAAGTATTTCCACATCCCCTGCTCGGTGATGACCCCCAACGAGGGCCGCTTCACCACGATCCGCGAGCTGGCGGAGAAGTACCGCGTCCAGTGCGTCGTCGAACTGATCTGGCAGGCCTGCCTCACCTACGACGTCGAGGCCGCGCGGGTGAAGCGCTTCGCCGAACAGGAGCTGGGCCTGCCGTACCTGCGCATCAACACCGACTACGCCCGGGCCGACTCCTCCCGCATCGCCGTCCGTCTCGAAGCGCTCTTCGAGACCGTGCGCAGCGGGGCGGACGTCGCCTCGTGCCATCCGTGAGCCGCGTTTCGCCATGACCGGGCCGATCGTCTTCAGTTGCAGCTATGTCCCCCCGGAGTGGATCGCCGCGCACGGGATGACGCCGTCCCGGCGGACACCCGACCGACCGGCTCCCGACCTCGCCGGCGGGGCGGGGCTCTGCCCGTTCGTCCGCGACTGGATCGATGCCCTTGCCCGCGACCCCGAGCCGGCCGGCTTCGTCTTCACCAGCCTCTGCGATCAGATGCGCCGCGGCTGCGAATGGCTGGGCGACACCGACCCGCGTCCCCGCTTCCTCCTCAGCCTGCCCGCCA
Organism: Phycisphaeraceae bacterium; assembly: GCA_046540025.1. Taxonomy (GTDB): domain Bacteria; phylum Planctomycetota; class Phycisphaerae; order Phycisphaerales; family Phycisphaeraceae; genus JBKHFW01. The sequence continues at coordinate 30,695 of JBKHFW010000019.1, read as the reverse complement.
CCTGGCAGACCCCCGCGGGCCACCGGCTCTACCAGGCCGAGCTGCGCCGACTCGGGCGCTTCCTCGTCTCCCTGGGCGGCGAACCGCCGTCCTCGGACCGCCTCGCCGAGACGATGCTCCGCTTTGGCCTCGCTCGCCGGGCGCTCCGCGACCGCCGCGCCACGCTCTCCGCCCGCGACTGGATCGAGCAGGTGCGCACCTTCCACGCCACCGGCCAGCTCCCGCCCGAGCCGGCCGCGCCTGCCGACCGCGAGCGGGGCGTCCCTCTCGCCCTCGTCGGCGGCGAGCTGCCCGCCCACCACGACTGGCTCTACGACGCCATCGCCGAGGCAGGGGGGCGCGTCGCCCTCGAGGCCACCGACACCGGCCTTCGCGGCCTGCCTCATCCTTACGACCGCCGAGCTGTGCGCGAGGATCCCTTCGCCGAGCTTGCCGCCGCGTGGTTCGGCTCGATCGAGCATCCGTTCCGCCGACCCAACACCGGCTTTTTCCAGCAGCTCGCCCGCGACCTCCCCGCCTCCGGGGCTGCCGGGGCAATCCTCCTGCGCACCCCCTGGTGCGACATCTGGGCTGCCGAGGTGCCGCGGATCAAGCAGTGGCTCGACCTCCCCGCGCTCATCCTCGACCTGGACGACGACCCCCGCGCCCGGGCCCGCGGCGAAGGGCGCGTGCAGGCCTTCCTGGAGATGCTCGCATGACCGGTCCCGCCCGAATCGACCTCGCCGGCTGGGACGCCCGCTATCGCGAGCTCGCTGCCGACCTGCGCGAGCCCGCCGCCTACGCCGGCCCGCTCCGGAGGCACGTCGACGAAGGCGGCGACCTGCGCCTGCTGACCCTCCTGTTCGACAACAGTGCCGCGTCTCATCGCCTGTGGAACTTCCTGCTCAGCGAGGAGGACCGCCTCCACGCCGCGCGGACTGCCGGCAGCAGGATCGTCGGCACGATGAAAGACCTCGGCACCGTGCCGGTCCTCGCTTACGCCTGGCCCGAACTGGTCGCCTTCTACCCCGACGGCGCGTGGTGGACGCCCTGCGTCATGGAGCTGTCCGACGGCCTGCTCGGCATTGCCGACCAGATGGGCCTCGACGAGTCCTTCTGCCCCGTGCGGGCGATGGTGGGGGCGTTCGTGACGGAGAACCACTTCCCCATCCCCGACCTGCTCATCTGCTCCGCCGGCGCGGTGTGCGACGACTTCTCCGCCATCGCTCAGCGGCTCGCCGGGCTGGGCTACCCCATCCTCTGGTGGGAGATGCCCGTCCGCCGACCGCCCGATCCCGGCGAGCCCGCCGCCACGCTGCCCACCGGCTTCACCGCCCCGGCCGAGCAGGTGGAGATCGTCCGCACCGAGCTCGCCCGCCTCCGCGACGCGCTCGCCGACCTCGCCGGCCGGGAGCTCGCGCCGGACGCCCTGGCCGAGTCGATCCGCCGGGCCAACCGCTTCCGCGCCACGCTCGCCGAGCTGCGCCGGCTGGTCTTTACCGCGCCCGCGGCGCCCCTCCCGGCCCTGGAGATGCTCATCACGGAAATGCTCGCCATCCACTTCTGCTCCGACCCGGCCGAGGCGCAGCTCGTCGTGGACGACCTGCTCGCCGAGGTCCGCCGCCGCGTGGAAGCCGGGCAGGGTGTGCTCGACCCCGCCGCGGCGAGGCTGTTCTGGGTCAACCCCGTCGCCGACATGCAGGTGATGAACCTGCTCGAAACCTGCGGCGGCCGACTCTGCGGCAGCGACTTTCTCCTCGGCCACGCGCTCGAGCCGATCGACGAAAACCTGCCCCCGCTCGACGCCCTCGCCCGCTGCGCCCTGGGCGATCCGATGGTAGGATCGTCCGCCGACCGGGCGGAGCGGGTCGTCCGCGACGCAGAAGCGTTCGGGGCCGAGGGCGTCGTCGTCAGCCGCATCCCCGGGGCGAGCCACTGCGCATTCGAGGGGGAGGTGATCGCCTCGGCCGTGCGCGAGCGGCTTGATCTGCCCGTGCTGGAAATTGAAGTCCCGCCCCTCGCCGAACCGGTACGCCCCGCGCTGCGAAGCCGGCTCGAGGCGCTGGTGGAAACCGTGCATAGCCGGAGAGAAGCATGATCTGTGCAGGCATCGACAGCGGCTCCCGCGCCCTCAAGGCAGTGCTGTACGACCCCGATCAAGGCAAGGTCGTCGCCGCCGGCATGCGCCACCGCGGCATCGCCCGCCAGCAGCTCGCCGAGGCGCTGCTGAATGAGCTGCTCGACGAGGTGGGGCTGGCCCGAAGCGACGTCGGCCGCGTCGTCGCCACCGGCTACGGACGAAGCGGCATCGACCTCGCCGACCGCGCGGTCACCGAGATCACCTGCCACGCCCGCGGCGTGCACCAGCTCGTGCCCGAAGCGCGGACGATCATCGAGATCGGCGGCCAGGACAGCAAAGTCATTCGCCTCGCCCCCGGCGGCCGGGTGGAGGAATTCGCCATGAACGACCGCTGCGCCGCCGGCACCGGCTGTTTCCTGGAGATGGTCGCCAACCGGCTCGACCTCAGCCTCGACGCCCTGGGCGAACTGGCTGAGCAGAGCGGCGAGCCCGCCAACATCTCCAGCATGTGCGCCGTCTTCGCCGAGACGGAGATCATCGGCCTGCTCGCCGACGGCACCGAGCCGCGGGACATCGTCGCCGGCGTCGAGCAGGCCGTCGCCCGCCGCATCGCCGCTCTCGCCGGCCGAGCGGTGGCGGGTCCGGTCGTCTTCACCGGCGGCGTCGCCCGCATCGGCGGCATGTCCGCCGCCCTCGCCGCCGCCGCCCGCCAGGAGATCCATACCCCGCCCGACCCCCAGTTCACCGGCGCCCTCGGCGCAGCCCTCATCGCGGCGGGGTAAGGGGGTAATCACCAAGGCACCAGGGGGGCGGAGAAGCCGGGGAGAGGGGGGCGAATCGCGACGGCGTCGCAAAACCTGCCTTCTCGTTCTCCGTCTCTCTCTTATCCGTGTTCATCCGTGTTCATCTGTGGCTGCCCCGCCCCCTCTTCGCGCCCTTCGCGCCTTCGTGGTTCAACCCGTTTCTCTGATGCCAGGTCACCTCCGACACCGCACACACCGGCCGTAGAGCACCAGGTCGTGGCTTTCCAGCTCGAAGCCCGGCGGGGCGAGGCGGTCGAGGTCGCCCGGGCAGCCGGGCACGTCGAACACCCGGCCGCAGCCGCGGCAGGAGAAGTGGTGATGGTGACGCTTGCCCGCCAGCTCGTAGTGCAGCGGCTCGCCCGGCAACTCCACCGGCTGAAGCCAGCCGGCCTCCACGCCCGACTTCACCGTCCGGTACACCGTCGCCAGCCCCAGCGAACCATGCTCCCGCCTCGCCGCGGTGAGAATCTCCTGCGGACTCAGCGGCCGACCCGCACTCTCGACGGCGCGGCGGATCGCTCGGCGTTGCGGCGTGTCTCGCGTCATGTCCCCTATTCTCCACTGAGCCGACCCAATTGCAAGAAGCGGCAGGATTTACCGGCTCCCCGCCAACCGGACGCCATCCGGACCTGCCGGATCGGTTCGCAACCGCCCGCTTCGAGCCGCTACAATCAGACCAGCCAAGGAGATTGATCGATGTCCAACCTGCGCAGCATCATGGGAGTCGTCGCCGCCGGGGCCGCGCGTGGCGGGCAGCACCGTCCGGAGGAAATTCGGCCGTTCGTCACCATCGCCCGCCAGAGCGGCGCCGGGGCCACCACACTCAAGGACCGCCTCGTCGAGCGGCTTCGCGAACTCGACACCGCCGATCCGCCCTGGACCGGCTTCGAACGCGAGCTCGTCGAAAAAGTCGCCAAAGAGCACCAGCTCTCCCAGCCGCTCGTCGAGTCGCTGGGCGAGAAGACCCACTCCTGGATTGAGGATCTCTTCACCGGCCTGACCAGTCACGGGCCCGAGCAGAGCGAGCTCACTGCCTACCGCCGCGTCGCTCAGACCATCCGCGCCCTCGCCCAGGCCGGGCGCGTCGTCGTCGTCGGCCGAGGCGGCGTCTTCCTCACCCGCGACATGCCTCGAGGCCTGCACATCCAGCTCGTCGCCCCGCTCGAGCAGCGCATCGCCCACGTCATGCAGCGCGACCAGGTCGCCGAAAAAGAGGCCCGCAAGCACATTCAGCAGCGCGACCACGCCCGGCAACAGTTCTACAAGCGATACTGGCCAAACCGCACCGTCACGCCCGAATCGTTCACCGTCACCTACAACACGGCCGGCATCGACGAGGACGCCCTCGTCGACAGCATCATCCCGCTCATCCCCGGCCTGCCCGGCGGACGCAAACAAACCGTCGCCCCGCTCGCCACCACCCGCCCCCAGCGATACCTCCGCGACGTCGAGGTCCGCGGCCGGGAAGAGCCCCGCACCACCCGCGGCGAACCGCATGGCGGCACGCCGGGGCCACAGTAGGCTGCCACGCGGAAAAGCGGCACCAGAAGCAGCCGACTTTCCCTCGAGCCTTCAGCTTCCTAAGGTAACACCGGGCGGGGGAGCCCGGAACCAGACCAGGAGGCGGAAGAAACATGCGTGTGCTCGTGACCGGAGCGGCAGGCACGCTCGGACGACCCGCCTGCCGACAACTCGCCCGGAGCGGACACCAGGTCCGCGCCGCCGACGTGGTCGGCTGCCCCGACCTGCCCGCCGACGTGCAGATCACCACCGACGACCTGCGCGACCCCGGCGCGGCGAAACGCCTCGTCGAAGGCTGCGACGCCGTCGTCCACCTCGCCACCAGCAGCGCGTCGAGCGCCGAGCCGGTGCAGATCTACACCGACAACGTCACCATGAACGCCCACGTCTTCCACGCCGCCGCCAGGGCCGGCGTGCGAAGGCTCATCTACGCCAGCTCCACGCAGATCTTCTCGGGCGACCGCCGCGGTAACGAGCCCTACCGTCCCAGCGTCCTGCCGTACCTGCCGCTGGACGAAAAGGTCCCGCCGCACCCCGGCAACGCCTACGCCGCGAGCAAGGAGGCCGGCGAGGCGCTGCTACGCTACTACGCCCGCCTCACCCCGCAGATGACCTGCACCGCCGTCCGCTGGCCGCTGCTCGCCAGCGACCAAAAGGTCCGGTGGTTCCGCGACCGTCAGCCGGCCGACGGGCCCGACCCGGCCAACCTCCTCGACGTCGGCTTCAGCTTCCTCGCCATCGCCGACGCCGTGGACTTCATTGAAACCCTGCTCGAGAAGGCCCCGCCCGGCTACGAGTGCTTCTTTCCCACCAGCGAGGAAAACCGCCTGGGCTGGCCCGTGTGGCGGATCGCCAAACTGTTCTATCCCAACGTCCCGCTCCGCAAGCCGCTGGACGAGATGGAGCAACTCGTCGACCACTCGGCCATCCTCAACAAGCTCGGCTGGCGCCCCAGCCACTCGAGCCTCTCCTAGCCGCCGACCAGCAGCTTTGACGGTATGAGCCGTTCCCCCGCCCCGGCCCCTTGGCGCACCGGTGCCATCCGCGGTGCCGGCCCCGCGCGCTGCTCGTCGTCGGCGTCCGCTGGTCCGACCTGACCCTCTGGCAGGGCTGAGCGGGCGGCGCTCCCCGGTATCTGTCACGCAGCACCTCTGCCGGGCTTCCCAACCGGCCCCGCGGCTGGTATCGTCTGTGGTTGTGCGCAGCGGCCGCCACCGTCGGGGCCGCGCGCCGCAGCTCTTGACGGCGAGGCGATTTATGATCAGGCGGATTCAGACCGGGCTGCTGCTCGGGCTCGTGATGATGTTCGCCGGCGGCTGCGCCGGCTACCAGCTCCAGGGCAAGGTGGTCGAGGGATCCACGCCCACCGTGCTCGTGCTCGACCAGGACGACCCCCGGCTGGACGGCCCGGGCCTCGCCGGCGCAGGCGTGACGCTCACCCTCGATCCCGGCCGATTCTCCCAGACCCGGGCCGGCACCGTCACCACCGACGACCAGGGCCACTTCGCCGTCGGCGTCGACAGCGTCGGCGCAGGCGTGTTCGAGTACGAGGCCCGGGTCGATGCCTGGTCCTCCGGCCACCAGACCGTGCGGGACATCTTCCCCCTGCCTCCGTCCGGCCGACGGGTGCTCATCACCCTCCCGCGAGGCCAGGGCAGCCAGCCCACCACGGGCGGCGACGTCCTCGAAGAAACCCTCCGCATGGGTGAGCAGCACATGAACTGACCCCGCACCGGCCCCGCCAGGGTCGGCCACACCGTCGGGAGGGGCCCATGCCCGCCAGCAAGCGACGAACCCGGATCGCCCCCGGCCCCGCGGCGGTCGTCTATGCGCTGGTCACCGGGCTCGTCCTCGCCGCCGCCCTGCACACCCAGGCCAACCTCCTGTTCTGGGGCCTGGGCCTGCTGCTGGGCGCCCTGGTCGTCTCCCTGCTTATCGCTTCGCTGATGCTCCGCCACATCGACGTCCAGCGCCTCCTGCCCGCCCACGGCGTGGCGGGGGAGGATGCGGTGATCCGCTACCGCCTGGTCAACCACGCCCTCGTGCCGCTTTTCAGCCTCGTCGTCGCCGAGCAGTGGGGCCGGCCGCGCTGGCTCCGCCGACGACCGCCCGCCGGCCCGCTCGCCGGCGACCGGCCGCGCCTCGGCGGGCGACCGCACGGCTGGATCCTCCACCTCGGGCCCCATCAGCACATTCAGGCCGAGGCCCCGCTCCGCCCGCTTCGCCGCGGCCCGCTCGAATTCGAACGCATCATCGTCTCCACCAGCTTCCCCTTCGGCCTCATCACCCGCGTGGTCGAGATCGAGCAGCCCGCCACGCTGCTCGTGCTGCCCCAGCTCTACCGCATCGACCGCCGCCTGCTCGCCACGCTCTCCACCTCCGCCCCCGCCGGCACCGGGCGGGCCGAGAAGGGCGGCGGCACCGAGGACTTCTTCGGCCTGCGCCCGTACCGCCCGCGCGACGGCCTGCGGCTCGTGGACTGGAAGCAGACCGCCAGCAAGGGCGAACTCATCAGCCGCGAGCTCGCCCAGCCCAACCTGCCGCAGGTCATGGTCGTGCTCGACCTCCGCCGCGAGCCGCTCCAGCGCCGCGGCGGCGACCTGGCCGAGGCGTGGAACGAGCTCGTCGAACGAGCCGTCAGTCTCACCGCCTCGCTGGTCTGCGACGCCCACTTCCAGGGCTGGCCCGTCGGCCTCGCCGTGGCGGGGGCCGCAGCACCCAGCCTCCCCGTCCACCACAGCCTCCTGCACCGTACGCGGATGCTCGAGGTGCTCGCCCGGCTGGACCCGGACGTGCCGGGCTCGCCCGGGCAGGGCGTCTCCGCCCGGCCGACGGTGCTCGTCTGGCCCGGCCCCGACGACGGCGGCGCCCGCCGCAGCGCCAGCGCCGCCATGATCCTCGGCGCCGCCAACATGGACCGCTACGTCCGCGAGCCCGAGGGCGGCAGCGAGCAGATCCTTCGACGCACCGGATCACGCCGAAGCGGACGCCGATCCGCCGCCATCAGCCTGCGAGGTGGCCGATGACTCCGCTCCTGGCCCGGTTCCGCCGACTCGTGTTCGTGCAGGTGCTCGTGGGCATCGTCGCCTTCTGCATCGCCGAGCGCAACCCCGGGCTGCTGCTCATCGCAGGCGGCCTCGCCGGCCTCGGCTGGTACGTCAGCGAGGAGATCCTCGGCCGGGCGCTGCCGCGCTGGCTGGTCAACCTCGGCGTCGTGGCGGCGCTCGCCTGGCTGGCGGTCGACATCGCCTGGCACCGGGGCAGCCTCGTGCTTGCGGTGGGGCACTTCACGCTCTGGCTGCAACTGCTCATACTGCTGATGCGCAAGGGCCTGCGCGAGTACGCCCAGCTCATGGTCCTCAGCGCCCTGCAGATGGTCGCCGCCAGCATCCTCAGCGTCTCCATGCTCTACGCGCTGCTGCTCGCGGTCTACTGCGTCCTCGCCATGATCAGCGTGATGATGATGCAGCTCGCCGCCACCGGCCAGCGCGTCGCCGCCGCCAATCATCGCGCCCTCGGCACCACCCCCCGCGACGCGACCGCTCCCGCCGTCACCCGCGGTTACCGTATGCACTTCCGGCTCGCCACCCTCGGCGTCGGGGCCGTGACCGCCGCGGTCGCCGTCGTCGCCTTCCTCGTCATGCCCCGCAGCGGCTCGGCACGCGGCAGCACGCTCGCCGGCGAGGCCGCCAGCCAGCGCCGGGTCGGGTTCAGCGACCAGGTCCGCCTCGGCCAGCCGCTCGGCTCACCCGCCACACGCGACGTCGTGCTCAACTTCGAGATCCTCGACGACGGCGGCGAGCCCGTCGAGCCGGGCCGACCCTGGCTGCTGCGCGGGGCCGTGCTCGACCGCTACAACCCCGCCCGCCAGAGCTGGAAGCGAAGCCGGAGCGTCAGCGCCACCTCCCTCTCCTGCCCGCTGACCGACACCGGACGCCGGCTCATCGACCTGCCCGCGGGAACGCCCACCCGAAGCGCCCGCATCACGCTGCGCCAGCACGGCAGCGAAATCCTCTTCACCGTCTTCCCGCCCACCTGGATCGGCACCCCCGACGCCGAACGCTTCTACTTCAGCCCGCTCGATCAGCGGGTCACCGTCTCCCGCTCCGACCGCTCGGCCGGCCTCGTGTACGAGGTCGAGTGGCCCTTGGACCCGCCCAGCCAACTCCGCGACCGCTACGAGCAGACGCTCACGCCCCGCGAAACCGCCGCTACCGGCCTCTGGCAGGGGCCCGGCGAGAGCTACGCCCGGCGATGGCCCGTGCAGACCCGGCGCGTCGCCCGCCTCGCCCGGGAGGTGCTCGCCGAGAAGGGCCTCAGCCGCGATCCCGACGCCCCGCCCGCCGCCGCCGACCGCGAGATCGCCGCCGCCCTGGCCGACTACCTTCGCACCCAGTGCAGCTACTCGCTCGAGCCCCAGCCGCTGCCCGAGCAAACCGACCCCGTCATCGACTTCCTCTTCCAGACGCGGACGGGTCACTGCGAACTCTTCGCGGCCGGCCTCGCGGCCCTCGCCCGCTCGATCAACCTGCCCGCCCGCCTCGTCACCGGCTACCTCGCCAGCGAATACAACCGCGTCGGCGGCTACTACGTCGTCCGCGAGGAAAACGCCCACGCCTGGACCGAAATCTACTGCGGCCCCGAACTGGGCTGGCAGGTCTTCGACGCCACCGCCGTCAGCGATCCCGACCCCGCGGTCGCCGCGTCAGAGTCCGGGCGATTCAGCTCGATCCGCGACTTCTATGACCACGCCGAGTACCTCTGGGTCCGCGACGTCGTCGGCTTCGACGTCCGCAACCAGGGGTACCTCGCCGCCGCGATCGACGCCACCTGGCGGCGGGCCGTCGCCGGCGTGAAGCGATTGGACGACTGGATCCGCCGACCCGAAAGCTGGCAGCTCGGCACCGCCTCCGCAGCCGTGGCGGGGGGGATCGTCGCCGCCATCGGTCTGGCGCTGGTGCTGCTGGCTCGACTGCTGATGGCCCGCCGAAAGAAGCTGACCGCCCTGCAGCTCCACAAGCTGCCCCGCAGTCGGCGGCGCGGCCTGGTCCGCCAGCTCCGCTTCTACCTCGTCATGCTCGAGATGCTCGAACGCCACGGCTACGACCGGCCCGGCTGGCAGAGCCCGTACCACTTCGCCCAGGAACTCGCCGACGCCAACCCGATGCGCTTCGACCCGGTCGTCGCCCTGACGGAGATCTTCTACGAGATCCGCTTCGGCAACCAGAACCTCGACCCCAGCCGCCGCCAGCGCGTCCAGGCCCACCTCAAGCAGCTCGAACACGCCCTGATCAACCCCCGCGGCTGATGATCGGCACCCGGCTCGGACCGGTGCTGCGGGACGAAGCGTAGCACCCCCTCCCCCAAGCCGGGGCAAGCGCAGCGCCGCCCCGGGTTTCCGCGCGGCCTCCGACGGGGCGGGTTCAACGCTTGCTGAGCAACTCGGGCGGGAGCAGCCCGAAGGGTGCTGCGTGCGGGCTTTTTGCGGTGACGCGGCAGACAGCAACCACAAAAAAAGCGGTGCCGGCCGAAGCCGACACCGCTGAACGATCGTCCGTCGGAGCGTGGGCTCCGCGGCTTACCTGCTCGTGCTCTGCTCTTCCTCTTCCTCTTCCTCTTCCTTCTGCCGCTGCACCTCCTCGAGGGACTCCTCGCCCTCGGCGACCTCGGTCATCTCGCTGCCGATCGAGTCGAGATAGACCGGCGTACGCGAGTAGTAGAGGATGATGCCCTGGCTGATCGTGATCAGCAGGCCGATGCAGAAAAAGAAGATGCCGAACGCCCACGTCGTCACGTCGCCGACGTCGACGAGGTCGGTCGGGTCGCCCTTGTCGTAGGCAACCCACACCTCGTCGCCGATCTCGAGCATCGGGCGAAGCACCTGGCCGTAGTTGAGGCGGGTGATGATCTCGCGCCTCGCGGTCACCTGGGTTTCCTCGCCGAGGTCGCCGCCTTCGCCTTCCTGAATCCTGAAGCGGACGAAGTAGATGAACGCCGCGTTGCGGGTCGGGTCCTCCGCGTCCGCCAGATCCTTGCGGTTGCTCAGGCGGACCGGCTCCTGACCCTCCTTCTGCATCTCGACATACACCACCTCGGCCGTCGCGTCGCCGCCGAAGAGGTACAGCGTCACCGGGTGCCAGAGCCAGACGACGCCCACGGCCGTGATCGCCAGCCCGAGGATCACCGTGGCGATCTTCGAACCGACCATCCCCGGCACGAAGACGCTGTCTTCCTGGCCAACGGGGTCCTGGGCTTTCTGAATGTTCTCGCTATTCATGCTCAGGCCTTCTTCTTCTGTTGGGAATGCGGGTCTTCCATGGCGCCGAGGCGGTGGATCCTGCCCTGCTTCTCCATGCGCAGGAGCATCAGGATCAGGCCGATGGCAATGACGTCAGTGATGATCATCAGCAGATAGCTGCTGAAGTAGTCGTACTTCTGCGGCTGGTAGCCGATATCCGGGAACGGGAACTCGAGGTTCGTGCGGTAACCCACCGCCACCTCGGCGACCGACTCGAGCAGCGAGGCGGCCCGCTTCTTCTCCAGGTCCGTCGCTTCGGCGTCAGTGCGGGCGAAGTACCCGCTCACCGCGTCGCGGTACAGGTCGCGCTCGGCCGGGTCGATCTGCTCGACCAGCTCCGACTTGGTCGCCGCGATCTGAAGCAGCGGGCCCTCGGACTGAGCCTCGGCCTCGGAGATGGTTTGCCAGGCGGCCTCGGCCTTGTCCTCGGCTTCGTCGCCTTGCCCGAAGTCGCCGCCGAGCAGCCACTTCTCGCCACCGGCGATCTGGGCGACCTCCACGCTCCGCCAGCCTTCGAGCTCGAGGTTCACCTTGAGCTCCTTGGCCATGTGCTTGAAGTTGCTCCGCGTCGCCGGGTAGGCGATGCGGCTCGTCATCGACACCCGCTCGCCGTCGAACTCGAGGTTCCGCAGCGTGCCCTCGCCCCGGGCGAGCCGGTCGCCCAGCTTGCTCCGCAGGAACTCGCGGAACGCCTGGGCCCGGCTGTCCAGGGCCGCCTTCCGCTCGTCGATCCGCGTCTGGAGCTCTTCCTTCTTCTCGACCAGCTCGGGGCTGGCCTCGTCGGCGTACATCAGCTCGGTGTCGATGTCCCGCTGGACGTCGGTCAGTTCCTGGTCGAGTTCGGTGATCTTTTCCCTGATCGTCTCGGCCTCGGGATCCTTCTCACGGAACGACCACTGCCGGCTCGCTGCCAACTCCGTGCCGTAGGGCACGAGCATCTCGGCGTAGTAGGTCACCTCTTCCAGCGACCGCTCGGAATCCTGGGCGGCGACCTCCTGCTCCCACTGATCCACCATCTGGGTCATCTCGGCCTCGGTGACCTCGTCGTCCAGCACCGCGACGGCCGTGCTGCCGGCCGCGGGCAGGAACCAGATCGACCACCAGCCGATCCAGAAGCCCATGAGCGGGCCGAGGATCATGCCCATCACGCCGCGGAACAGGCCCAGACCGGCGTTGGCGGTGCCCATCTTGTCGATCGGCACGAACTCGTACACCAGCGGGTAGGTCACCACGCCGACGAACATGCCCACGATGCCGATCGTCTCGCCGAAGACGAGGATTTCCCACAGCTCCGGCCGCTGGTCCGGCACGAGGAACATGACGTAGCAGTACCAGAAGATCTTCAGGCCCATCCCCAGCACCACGATGCCGCCGTAGGTGAGCATCCGGTCCCAGCGGTCGATGAACGTGGCGGCGAACGCGATGGCGCCGACGCTGATGAGCTGGACGATCGCCTGGTTGGTGCCCAGCGCCTGCGTCGAGTAGCCCCACTGGTCGGTGTACATCAGCGCCACCATGCCGCCGAGCTTGAGCCCGTACAGCACCTGCGACAGCGCCAGGAGATAAATCGGCCACCACTCCGAGCTGAAGCAGTCCACGAAAAACCGCTTGATGAACCGCCACGGCGTGATCTTGCCGCCCAGGTCCTCCCGCACACTGGTGATCCGCGGCGGCCTGATCTCCTTTACGCCCAGACCCACGATCAGCACGATGCTGAGCAACGCCGCACTGAACACGAAAAACATCAGCGACTCACCCGTCAGGTAGTCGAAAATGCCCTCCAGCGGGTGATCGAGAAACAGGTCGTCAAAACGCCCGATCAGCGCGATGTTGTAGGAAAAGAGCCCGATGTTGACGAAAATCGAGTGCAGCACCGACGCCCGGCCGCGCTGGTGGTTGGGCACGATTTCCTGGACCAGCGATTCCTTGGGTTTCGATGCGGAAATCAGGATCAGGTGGGCGACCATCATCGTCACCAGCGCGCCGAGGCCCGGCGCCAGCGGGATGAAGAGGATCAACGTCGCCTGACCCAGGATGGCCGGGACGTAAAAGATCTTGCGTCGGCCGAACCGCGTCCAGATGCGGTCGCTGATGAAGTTGATGAACGGCTCGATGAACATCGTCACGATGCCGGTAACCGTCAGCACCGTGGCGATCGCGGCCGGATTGGCCGTGAACTTCCGCACCTCCAGCGTGAAGACGATCGTGGTCACCGCGCTGGCGAACAGCATCGCTGCCCAGGGCAGGTGCGAGAGCACGACCCATAGCCAGGGAACATGTTTCTGACGTGTGACAATCATGCGCGAACCCGCTCCGCATCAAGAGGCCATGATGGTGTAGGCCGGCGCCACTTGACGCCGAAATCGCCCCAAATCCGGTGCCGCCCGGGCCGCGCAGCACGCCCGCTGCGCCTCTCCGGCTTCCCGTCGCGACAGATCAGTTGTGAAATGAGCGGAAAAGCCTCGGCACGCTCTCCGAACCAGGCCACCTCCTTGTGAGGATCGCCGGGTGAGATGCGTCGCCTCCGGGCCGCCGAGGCCAGTATTCGAGCCGGTCGAACCAATTACCAACTCTCCAGATCGGACCATCAGGGATTGAGATGTGGCAGTATCGCTTTTCCCCGCGCCGAATGCAAGAACAGCCTCCGCCGAGCCGGCTCAAATCGAGAACATCGCTGGTGTTAGGAAAACGGACCGCAACCGGTCCGAGGGCGCAAATGCCCCCCTTTGTCCCCGGCAGGGCGAGGGCGAAGCAAACCGGAAACGCTTCATCTCCCGTCCCCTCACGGGCCGTCGTCGAGCAGCCGCTGCACCAGTGCCGAAAGCGGCACCGTCGCGAACTTCGTCGCCACGTCCGATACCGCGTACGGAATCACCAGCGTCCCGCGGTGCACCATCGCCCCGCAGGAATAGACGACGTTGGGCACGTACCCCTCCCGCTCGGCCGGCGTAGGCACGAGAAGCGGATGACGCAGCCGGCCCAGCACCCGCACCGGGTCGCTGAGGTCCAGCAGCATCGCCCCGATGCAGTACCGCCGCACCGGACCCACCCCGTGGGTGAGCAGCAGCCAGCCCGCCTCGGTCTCGATCGGCGGCCCGGCGTTGCCGATCTGCGTCAGCTCCCACGGCTCGACCGGCTCCTGGAGCCGCTCGGCCCGCTCCCAGCGGTACAGGCTGTCCGAGCGCAGCAGGTACAGGCTCTCCCCGTCGTGGCGCGACACCATCAGGTACTCGCCGTCCACCTGCCGCGGAAACAGCGCCTGCCCCTTGTTGCGGGCATAGCGCCCGCTCAGCGTGCGGATGTGGAACTCGTGGAAGTCCCGCGTCTCGAGCAGCATCGGCAGAATCCGCCGACCGTCGTACGCCGTGTACGTCCCCAGATACCGCGGCTCGCCGCTGGCGCACTGGAAGCAGACCAGCCGCAGGTCCTCCATGCCCCGGTTCTCCGCCTCGGTCGCGGGAAACAGCACGATCTCCTGCGGCGCGCAGTCCGGCGGATAGCTCAGCGAATAGTTGGCCCGCGCCAGCCAGAGCAGCTCGCTCGCCGTCGGCCCGAAGTTGGCGGGGCGGTCGGGCCGAACCCGCAGGCGGTCCACCGCCTCGTGCAGGTGGGCCAGCGAGAACGGGTCGGGCACCTCGGCGAGAATCAGCCGCGCCACGTCCTCGTCCGCCCCGATCTCCGCGAGCCGCCGAATCAGCCAGCGCTTTTCAAACGGTTTCGCCGGCCTCGGCTTGGCGGAAAGCGCCCAGCGCGGCGTCGAGTCCAGCCGAATCGCCCCATCGGCCCCGATCGCCCCGCGGTGGAAGACGATCGAGGAGACGTGCCCCTCCCCGGTCGCCCGCAGGCTCATGAGGAACCGCGCTTCGCTGTCGGTTTCGTGGCCGTGGTCCGGATCGGGCACGATCGAGGGGTTGAACAGCGCTGCCGACTCGATCGAGTACTCGCTGGTGAAATAAGCTCCGATCATGAGCTGCTGCGTCTCCGACAGCCGGGTGCCGGCCGGCAGATAGCCCGCGACCTCGGCGAAATTGTCACGAAACGCCGCCAGCACGTCGCGGTGGCGGGGGGAGAAGTCGTGCAGCGTCGCCTCGAGCAGTTCCTCCGCCTGGGCCGGGCTCAGCCGAACCAGCCTCGCGAGGATGGAGCGGACGCGGGCGGGGTCGCCGAAATCGAGGTAACGGGTGATCACCCGCCGATCGTCGGAGACGAACAGCTCCTCCCGCCGATTGACGGGCAGTTCGACGGTCAGGTGGGCAGGGTCGAACGACTGAGCCACGGCGGAGCCTCCCGAATGTCGCGCCGATCATAGGCCCGCGGGCACGCCAAACGCCAGCGGAACAGTTCAGAAACCGCTGTTTCGGGCCGATTCCGCCCGGCGATTTCCCCACCCCGATTGGGCGACCCCGGCCTGTCCCGCTATCATCAACCATGGCGGGTTCACGTAGGGTGGGCCGGCCGGCCTCTTGATATTCAACAGTTGGAGATCATCCCATGCGCAAGCGCATTCTCAGCTTCGGCATCTTCGCCGCGGCAGCCGCGCTGGCGGGCGGCAGCCTGCTCAGCTATGCCCAGGACGCCCCCGAAGCGACCCCGCCCGCCGCCACCGAAGCGCAGGCCGAGCAGAGCACCGACATGAGCGAGGAGGAGCGGATCAGCTACGCCATCGGCTACAACATGGGCCGAAACTTCCGCGACGTGGTGGAGATCAGGCCCGACGCCTTCACCCGCGGTCTCCGCGCCGGCATGGGCGAGGGTGAGCCGGCGCTCAGCCAGGAGCAGCTCATGCAGGCGCTGACGACCTTCCAGCGCCGCCTCCAGCAGCAGCAGGCCCAGGTGCTCGCCGAGCAGGGCGAGCAGTTCCTCGAGCAGAACCGCCAGCGCGAGGAGGTCCAGGTCACCGAGTCCGGCCTGCAGTACGAGGTGCTCGACGAGGGCGAAGGTACCTCGCCCACCGACGCCGACACCGTCCAGGTCCACTACCGCGGCCAGCTCCTGACCGGGCAGGTCTTCGACAGCAGCTACGAGCGCGGCGAACCGGCGGTCTTCCCCGTCAGCGGCGTCATCCCCGGCTTCGGCGAGGGCCTGAAGATGATGAAGCCCGGCGCCAAGTACCGCCTCTACATCCCGCCGGAGCTCGGCTACGGCGCCCAGGGCAGCCAGCAGATTCCGGCGAACTCGGTCCTCGTCTTCGAGGTCGAGCTGCTCGAGGTCAACCCAGAGGCCGCCGAGGCCCCCGCGGAGGCTCCCGCGGAGGCTCCCGCGGAGGCCGACGAGCCCGCCGCCGACTGATTCGGCAGACAACCGAACCAGCGCAAACGGCCGGTCCTCCAGCGAGGGCCGGCCGTTCTGCCTGCTGGCGACTCCAACTTGACCCGAGCAGGCCCAGTCGGCCCGGGGCGTTTGTCCCCTCCCAGCGTCTGTAAATGCGGATCGGCGGATAGAACTGTCCGCAGGTGGGACGCGACTGGCGGACAATCCTCGGCCTTCGGACTAGGCAGACCGGGCTCGACCTTGGTAAAAAGAAAGTGATTCCCGATTGCCGGTGGGGCAGTCGGACGCGCGAGAGTGGCGGCATCACGAGAGGGCGGAACAGTTGACCAGCACATCGGATAGATCGTCACGGCAGCCGGCGCGCGCTCGTCCGCGCCCGCCGGGCCTGCGCGCCCTCGGCCGGGCCGAGCCGCCCGAGCGCCTCGAGATCGCCGGGGGCGAATACCGCCGACAGAGGGTCTTCAAGCACGACTCCTTCGCCGCCACGGCCCTCTACGCGGGGCCGGCGGGCCAGGTGGTATGCAAGTTCAACCGCCGGGCGCCGCTGCTGGGGCTGCCCATGGGCTGGCTGGGCAAGCGGCTGGGCCGACGGGAAGCGCGGGCGCTCGAGGCGCTGGGCGACCTCCCCGGCATCCCCGCACCGCTCGGCCCGATCCGCCACGGCGGTCGGGTGCTGCCTTATGCGGTGGCGCACGCCTTCGTCGAAGGCCACCCCATGGCGGAGGGCGAGTATCCCGACGACGCCTTCTTCGCCCGGCTTGCCGAGTTGCTTGAGCAGATCCACGCCCGCGGGTTCGCCTACGTCGATCTCAACAAGCGGGACAACATCCTCGTCGGCGACGATGGTTGGCCCTACCTGATCGACTTCCAGATCCACGCCGGCCTCGGCCGCGGCTGGCTGGGGCGGGTCTGGCCCCGGCAGTGGCTGCTGAAGCTGCTCCAGGAGTGCGACCGCTACCACTTCTACAAGCACCAGTTGCGCCACCGTCCCGACCTGCTGCCCGAGGGCGAGCGGGACATCGAGCGGTACCGTCCCGCGTGCATCCGCCGCTGGCGCCTGCTGGCCACGCCGTTCCGCGAGGGACGCCGGCGGCTGCTGGTGCTGCTCGGCGTTCGCCGCGGCGAGGGACGGGCGGAGTCGGAGGCCGAGCCCCAGCGGAGTTGACCGGGGGGGGGCAGAGGCGCGGGCGCGGGTATTCCGCAGGGGCGCCGCTCTTTTTGCAGATCCGGGTGACTGATTCTGCCGGTTCCGCGGGCCCGCCTCGGCAGGGTGGTCAGCAGCGGCAAGCGTCTGCGCGGTCTGATTTTAAACTGGGCGTGCCCCGCGGACCGGCTTGAGACTGCCGCCGCCACCGGCCCGGCGGGCACGGGGGAAGTGCTTGACGGCCCCTGTATGGGATCTATGCTTAGGCAGTCGTTTTGACCGGTTGAGCGCCGGCCGCGACAGACAACTTTGCCCCCGGAAGGGCTCGGCCTGAGCATCATCGCTCGGCCGGGCCTTTTTTTGGGTCTTCCGCGAATTGGGGGCGGATGGGATTTCACCGAATTGCCTCTGGTCTGGGGGCCCACGGCTTGCTCGCCAAGCCGTGCCACCCGATCTGCCCGGAAGCGGGATCTGCCGGGCAGAACACCTGATCAGCTTCTTCGCAAGGGCCCGATGAGCCTGTTTGGGGGCGCTGACTCCAGCTACCTGCCAGCGGCTTGCGAGCGGCGGGGCCTGCTCTCATTCTCAATCCGGGAAAAGCTTGTATCCGGCAGTCCAGCGGCCTAGCGTTCGAGCGGATGCCCGGCCCGGACGTCGGGCAGCAAACTGAAAGGAAAGGAGGCATGGATATGTCCAGGAAAATCTTCACGTTGGCCGCGCTGGCTCTCTTTGTCATGACCACGGCCGTCTCCATCACCGGCTGCGAGACGACCCAGGGCGCTGGTGAGGACATCAAGGGGACGTCGGAGCGGACCGAGGAAGCGCTCGATCTCTAAGGCGTCGAAGCCAGTCGAATCCAACAGGTTCTCCCGCCGCCGGGCTGGCAGGTTCGGCGGTGGCTTGTCCATCTCCGCGAGGGGAGGCAGGAAGATGACACACGTTCGCCCGGCTTTACCGCTGGCGCTGCTGATGGTCGGCCTGACGCTCGTCGGCTGTGACGACCAGGCCGAGGAGTCGGCCGAGCCGACCGAATTCGAGCAGCTTCAGGAGGAAGGCGAGGAGTTCGGCCGGCAGCTCGACGAGGTGCTCGAGCAGCAGCAGGAGCAGGCCGAGCGGCAGACCGAGGACATCGCCGAGGGCGGCCGCGAGGCGCTGGTGACCCAGGCCGACCAGCGGCTGGTTGAGCTGGACGCCCGAATGGACCGTCTGCGCGAGCGGGCCGAGTCGGCCGAGGCCGAGCTGGGCGAGCCGTGGTCCGAGATCGAGCGCGAGATGGACCAGTCGCTCGCCGATGCCCGCGACGCGGTGGCCGAGGTCCGCGAGGCGGGCCGGGCGACGTGGGAGGAGGCCGCCGACGATCTCGCCCTCGCCATGGCGAAGGTCCGGCAGACGGCCGAGCGGGCTGAGACCCATCTCCGCGAGCAGGCGGACGAGGAGATGCCCGCCGGCGGGTGATTCGCCGGGGCTGTCCGGGGGGACGCGGGGCTTTGCACGTCAGCGAAAGGACATCGAGTGACCCAGGCCGAGCCGATGCGTGACAAGCTGGGGCTGTGCCAGTGGTTCCACTTCGAGGAGTACGACGACGTCGAGCGCACCTGCGACGAGATGCAGCGGCTGGGCGCGACGCACCTGCGCACGGGCATCTCGTGGGCGGATTACCACCGCGAGGGCGGCCAGGCGTGGTACGACTGGCAGATGAGCCGGCTCCGCGAGGCGGGATTGACCGTGCTGCTGTCGATCTGGCACACCCCGCCTTCGCTGGCGGAAGGGGAGGTGTGCGCCAGCCCGCCTCGCCGGCTTCAGGACTACGCCGACTTCATCGACCTGGTGATCAACCGCTGGGGCGACTGCTTCGAGAGCCTCGAGCTCTGGAACGAGCCGAACAACCTCTACAAGTGGAATTTCGAGCGTTTCGACCCGCACTGGAAGAAGTTCGGCCGAATGCTCGCCATGGCGGGCAACTGGGCCCGGAAGCTCGGCAAGCGGACCGTGCTGGGCGGGATGATCCCCGTCGATCCGCACTGGCTCGAGCTGATGCGGGAGCACAGGGCGCTCGAGCACATGGACGTCGTCGCCATCCACGGTTTCCCGGAGATGTGGTGGGAGGACGCGCCGAACTGGGAGTGGTACCACCACTGGCACGGCTGGGACGAGAAGGTCGGCAAGATCCAGGACGTCGTCGGCGATCGGCCCATCTGGATCACCGAAACCGGCCTGGCGACGTGGGATCTCCAGCGAGGCCGGCGGGATCGGCATGACCTGCAGGTGCGGATGCTCGAAAACGCCGCCGCCGCCCCGGCCGAGCGGGTCTACTGGTATTGCCTGCACGACCTGCCGCCGGACCGCGAGGCGATCGAGGGTTTCCACGTCGACGAGAACGAGTACCACCTCGGCCTGATCACCGCGGCCGGCGAGAAGAAGCCGGCCTATCACCGCATGAGGGACCTGCTCGCCAGTCCGAAGCCGGCGGAGCATTTCAGCGGCCAGGCGTGAGGGCGGCAGGGACGCCTGATGCCTGAAAAAGCCCAACGATGGACGTTCGCGCCCGAGCCCCTCGGAAACGTTCGGACCTGCACCCGAGGCGGCGATGCGCTCTGCCCCGGCTTGCCTCTTGATCTGTGTTGATCCGTGTTCTTCTGCGGCTGATTTGTTTCTTCTCTTCTCTGTGCCTCCGCGTCTCGGTGGTTTTCCGCCCATCTACAAACGGCAACGGAGCCGGCCACCGCGCGGATGGCCGACTTCGCTGCCGATTCGAGTTCATGCGCGGCCGGCGGCGCGATCGGTCGGCCGCCTGGCCGGCGTGTTACTCCACGGCGTCGACGCGGATGTTGATCTGGTCGCGGAGCACGCGGCCGTCGGTGTTGGCCTCGGCGGTCACGATGGCGACGCCGGGGATGTCCGAGCTGAAGCGGGCCATGCGGCCGTTCTGCATCGGCTCGATCTCGCCGATCGTGGTGCTCCAGTCGACCTGGACGTCGCGGCCGAGCAGGTTTGCCGACTCGGCGAAGATCGTCGTGCTGTCGCCGGCGAGAATGTTGTCGTCCCGCGTGTCGAGGCTGATTCGCGGCTGGAGAACCTGTTCCGTGCCCGGCCCGGTCTGGCAGGCGGTCAGGCCTGCCGCGCTGACGAGCAGAAGCACGACTGCGAGAATCTTGAGCGTTTTCATCTTCCTTCTCCTTACTGGGCCGGCCCGTCCGTGGATAAGGGCTCGAGGGCAAAAGTGAGCCGCCCGGGCGACGGGCCTGGGTCCGGTTGGTGCCGGACGGCCGAGCGATCCCACAACCTGCGCCATCGTAGGCCGGGTTGTGCTCCGCCTCGCCCGCGGCGAGCGATTCGCAGGCGAAATCGGAGCCCCCCTGACCGCCCCTTGCGGCTCGTCTCCAGTCTCCGCTCGGCCCGGCTCAGCGGTGAGTTTTGAACTCATGCCCGTTGCCACGCCCGCCTCGCGGCGGTTTAATGCTGTGGCCGGGGAGGTTCCCAGTCGCGACTAAGGAGGTTCTGGATGGGGCGGAAGCAGACACTCACGCTCGGCCTGGTGCAGCACCGGGCGCCCGGGTTCGACGAGGCAGCCAGGCAGCGCAACCTCGACCATGCCTGCGACATGATCCGCGAGGCCGCCGACCGCGGCGCGCAGCTCGTGGCCACCCAGGAACTCTTCACCACCAGCTACTTCTGCCAGGTCGAGGACGAAAGCCGCTTCGAGCTGGCCGAGCCCATCCCCGGCCCGACGACGCAGCGGCTGGGCGAGCTGGCGAAAGAGCTGGGCATCGAGATCACCGCGTCGCTGTTCGAGAAGCGCACAGCCGGGATGTACCACAACACCTCGGTCATGATCGGGCCCGCCGGCGACATCGTCGGGCGGTACCGCAAGATGCACATCCCCGACGACCCGCGCTTCTACGAGAAGTACTACTTCACGCCCGGCGACCTGGGCTGGCAGACCCAGGAGACCCGCTTCGCGAAAACCGGCATGCTCGTCTGCTGGGACCAGTGGTTCCCCGAGGCCGCCCGGCTCACCGCCATGCGCGGAGCGCAGGTGCTGTTCTATCCCACCGCCATCGGCTGGTATCACGGCGAGACGGAGACCGACCGCCAGCAGCAGAAGGAGGCCTGGCAGACGATTCAGAAAAGCCACGCCATCGCCAACGGCGTGTTCGTTGCGGCGATCAACCGCACGGGCGTCGAGGAGGACCTCCAGTTCTGGGGCAGCAGCTTCGTCTGCGACCCCGGCGGGCAGACGATCGCCGAGGCGCCCCAGGACGAGGAAGCGGTCGTGATCGCCGAGTGCGACCTCTCGCGCATCGAGACGCTGCGGCGGGGCTGGCCGTTTTTCCGCGATCGGCGGATCGACGCCTACGACACGCTGACGAAAAGGCTGGCGGACGATCTGTAAATCCTGGTTCGCCAGGAAATCCACCCGTGAACCCGCCCGGCACTTGCCTCCCGGCCGATCCGGGCTGAACATTGGCAGCCATCATGAGCCATCCGCGGATCAACCAGTTCGAACGCATCACCCGTCCCGAGGCCTCGGCCGGGGAGCTGGGCTACCGCATGCCCGCCGAGTGGGAGCCCCAGGCGTGCGTCTGGGTCGCCCGACCGCACAACGCCGAGACCTGGCCCGGCTGCCTGGAGCAGGCCCGGCAGCAGTTCGACGACTGGGTCGAGGCGATGCACGCCCACGTCCCCGTCAGCACGACCGACGAGCTCAACGTGCCGACGAATGACAGCTGGATCCGCGACTTCGGGCCCATCTTCGTCGTCCGCGACGAATCGGTTCCGTCCGCCACCGATTCGAAGGGCCGGCCGCTGCCCCCGCTGGCGGCGCACGATTTCATCTTCAACGGCTGGGGCGGGAAGTACGAGCAGCGGGAACTCGACGATAAGGTGCCCCAGCACATCGCGCGCGCGGTGGGCGTGCCGCTGTGGGTGCACGACTTCGTCCTCGAGGGCGGCTCCGTCGACGTCAACGGCCGGGGCACGCTGCTGACCACCGAGCAGTGTCTGCTCGGGCCCAACCGCAATCCCGACTTCGACAAGGCCGGCATCGAACAGGAACTGCGCGACGCGCTGGGCGTGAGCAACATCATCTGGCTGCCCGGCGGCATCGAGGGCGATGACACCGACGGCCACGTCGACGACGTCGCCCGCTTCGTGAGCGAAGACACCGTCGTCGCCATCCAGGCCCCGCGCGACCATCCCGACCACGACGTGCTGTGGGCCAACCGCAAGGCGCTCGAGCAGGCCCGCGACCAGGACGGCGGCCGACTCAACGTGGTCCCGCTGCCCGTGCCCGAGCCGCTCTGGTACGACTACCCGGCCGACCGCTTCGGTGCGGGCGGTCGGCAGATCGTGCCCGCGAGCTATGCGAACTTCCTGATCAGCAACGGAGCGGTCTTTGTCCCCGTGTTCGGGCAGGCGAGCGACGACCAGGCCCTGCGTACGCTGGACGAGGTGCTGCCGGGGCATACGGTGGTGCCCGTTCGGGCGGAGTGGCTGGTGATCGGACTCGGGGCGGTGCACTGCCTGAGCCAGCAGCAGCCGGCGGTGGGGTAGAGCCGGGGCGGATGGGGATGGGCGGATCGCGCGGGCAGCGCCTGCGATGGGCCGGAGGTAACATCGTGGCGGAGCACAAGCAGACGGATCATTCCCACTGTTCGAATGCCTGGCGGGACTGGCTGGCGACGCTCGGCGGCTATCTGCATCAGGAACTGGGCCTGCTGCTGGCGCTGCTGATCGCGGTCGGCGGCGTGTGGGTGTTCCTCGAGATCGCTGACGAGGTCGTCGAGGGTGAGCGGCAGGTGTGGGACAGTTGGGTCATCGCGTCGATGCGCGAGCAGGGGGAGCCCAGCGACCCGATCGGCCCGCCCGAGCTGGAGCAGGTGGCGATCGACATCACCGCGCTGGGCGGCTGGGCCGTGCTGACATTGCTGACCCTGCTCGTGGTGGGGCTTCTGCTGCTGATCAAGCGGTATGGGCGGGCGCTGATGGTGCTGTTCGCCGTGCTGGGCGGCGTGGGGCTGTCGCAGGGGCTCAAGTCGGCGTTCGACCGCCCCCGGCCGGACGTGGTGCCGCATCTCGCGGAGGTGAGCACGGCGAGCTTTCCCAGCGGGCACTCGATGCTCTCGGCGGCGGTGTATCTCACGCTCGGAGCGCTGCTTGCGCAAATGGTCCATCGTCGTCGGCTGAAGCTGTACTATCTCGGCTCGGCCCTGTTCCTGACGGGGCTGGTCGGCCTGACGCGGGTGTTCCTGGGCGTGCACTATCCCAGCGACGTCATCGCCGGCTGGACGCTGGGCCTGGCGTGGGCGGCCTTCGTCTGGGTCGCCGCGAGCCTCTACAACCGCTGGCGGAAGCGGCATCGGCTGCGGGCGGTGTGAGTGGGGGGGATTAGCGGTCAGAGGCTGGAGGCCAGGAGCTGGATCCTCCCGCGGGGCGTCGGGTTGGGGTGGCGTGGCTTGCCTGCAAGCCGTGCTGGACACGCTTCCACGGCTTGGCAAGCAAGCCGTGCCACGACGGGCCACCTGGTGGCACCCGTCGGAAGAGGCTGTTTGTGGCTCCGTGCATTACACTACGGCTGCTTCTACCGTGCTAGCCCTTAGCCTCCAGTCTCTAAAACAATGCACCTCACCTTTCCAAATCGCGACCCGCTCGTTCTCGATCGCCCGCGGATCATGGGCATTCTCAACGTGACGCCCGACAGCTTCTCCGACGGCGGGCAGTTCGCGGGCCCCGCCGCGGCCGTGGAGCAGGCGCTGGAGATGGCGATGCAGGGCGCGATGGTGATCGACGTCGGCGGCGAGTCCACCCGGCCCGGGGCGGAGCGGGTGCCGCCCGCTGAGCAGCTCGAGCGCGTACTGGAGGTGGTCCGGGCGGTGCGGGCGGCGCTGGACGAGCAGTTCCCGGCCGTGCACGTCAGCATCGACACGACCCATCGGTCCGTCGCCGAGCCGGCCGCTGACGCGGGGGCGACGATCCTCAACGACGTCTCGGCAGGGCGGGAGGACCCGGGGCTGCTCGACCTCGCGGCCGAGCGGGCGTTGCCGATCGTGCTGATGCACATGCAGGGCGAGCCGGGCACGATGCAGGATCGGCCGCGGTATAAGGACGTGGCCGCGGAGGTGGAGGCGTTTCTGCTCGAGCGGGCCGAGGCGGCGCGGAAGGCCGGCCTGCCGCGCGAGCAGATCGTGCTCGACCCGGGCATCGGCTTCGGCAAGACGCTGGCGCACAACCTGCGGCTGCTGGCTCACCTGCCGGAACTGGTGTCGACGGGTTATCCGGTGCTGCTGGGGACCAGCCGAAAGGGCTTCATCGGGCAGCTCTCGCCCCGCACGGCCCGCATCCCAAAGGAGCGCGTGGGTGGCACCTGCGCCACGACGGCGCTGGGCGTGCAGGCGGGGGTGCAGCTATTTCGCGTCCACGACGTCGCCGCGAACGTCCAGGCCGCGGAGGTGGCGCATGCGATCCGCGAAAAGGGGGCGGCGACGGGGTGAGGGCGGCAAGTACCGCATTGGCATGCGGTGCCGAGAGAGGCGGCAGAGAAACGGTATCCGACACCGTTTCCTGCCCGACACCGTTTCCTGCCCCGACACCGTTTCCTGCCCCGGAGTAAAAAAAATGAAGCTAATCAGCAGACTGTCAGGGACGCTTGTGGGCGTGGTTATCGTGGTGCTGGCAATGTTGCTGGCGCCGCCCAGTATCAGGGCGACCTCGGCCGGCGCCGCTGATTCCACGTCCATGAAATCCTTCACGTTCGACGTGCCGCCCGGCCAGGCGGTCTTCATTGCCCGCCAACTGCCGCGCGGCTCTGCGCATCCCGGCGCCGGCGAGCAGGGCCGGGGTAAACCGGTCGATCCGCTTCTGATGGTCCGAGGCGCGGATCGTGAGCAGGCGGGTACTGTCGAGCTGGCCTACTCCTCGCCCGAGCGTTTCCAGGCAACAAACCCGGACGCGGGTGTCTTTGTCTCCTTGACCATGAAGGTGGTGGAGGCTGACGGCGCGTCGGAACTGCGGGGGCGCCTGCTGGTTCCGAAGGATGCCGGGGCCACCGATCCGGTTCTGCAGCGGCTCCCGCTGCACCTCCCGGGTCTAACTGACGTGTACCTGCTGCCGTATGCGAGGGTCGATTCGCAGGACCTGCTCTTCGTGGTGATCGTTGGCGACCCTGAGGCGATGAAGGCTGTGGTTGAGATCGGAGAGGGTTCAAACCCCAAGTTTAACTGGGACGACTGGGGCATCGACCTAGGGGAGTGACCCCCGCTGATGGGCTAATCTCTCCGCGCACTCTTGTGGGGGCGGAAACTGAAGAGTCGGTACGGTGTCGGATTGTCGGATACCGTTTCTGGAGCGACTGCGTCCCTGCCCCTCACCCCGCCGGCACTTCCGCGAGGATCAGTTCCCGCGGGGCTTCCACAATCCCGCGTCGCACGATGTCGTCGCCGAACTCCTGGCGGACGAGTTCGAGGCCGTCGAGGCGGCTTTCCAGCGAGTCGGGGCGGTGCATGTCGAGCGCGAGCAGGCCGTAGCGGCCTTCGCTGAGGTATTCGCGCACGCGGCGGTCGGCGATGAAGCCGTCTTCGCCGGTCATGGGCAGGAAGTTGCCCTGGAGCGTGACGCCGCGGCTCATCAGGTCGTCGAGGTGGGGATTCAGGTCGCCTACGTTCAGCCGCTCAGGGTGGGCGAGGATCGGCTTGTAGTCATGCTCGAGCAGCCAGTCGAAGGCGGCGTCGGCCCACTTCGGCCAGGCGTCTTCCCACATGTCGGTGAGGACCCAGCGGGTGCCGGCGAGGGTGGGGACCTCGCGCTTCTCAAACCAGTCGATCACGCCGTCGAAGAGGCGCACCTCGCCGCCGGGCCAGATCGGGTAGTCCAGGCCTTCGTCTTCGAGGCGCTGCTGGAGCAGGCGGGTCCACTGGCGGATGTTCTCGGCCGTGTTGGCGGGGAAGGTTTCCGGCCAGATGTGGGGGGTGCAGATGGTGCCCGCGTAGCCGGCCTGCTGGAGTCGGCGGACGGATTCGAGCGACTCGCCGATGTCGCGGCAGCCGTCGTCGATGCCGGGCAAAAGGTGGCTGTGGACGTCGATCGAACCGGTCTCGGGGCCGGGGAATGCTTCGGGTGCGGGTGACATGCCGGTATTGTAGGGCGATCGCTCAGAACATCGACCGGGGGCCGGCGGGGCGTCAGTCGGTGCGGAAAGCCTGCGGCCCGACGCACTCGCTGGGCTGGGGGGCGAACTCGCCGATGACGCGCTCGATCTCGGGGGTCACCTTGGTGATCTCCAGGCCGATCATCTGCCGCCTGGCGCTGAGGTGGCGGACCCAGACGACGCGGACGGGGAGCATCAGCTCGAGGCTCTCGTGCAGCAGGAGGATGTCAAAGTCGTCGCCGGCGGTGACGGCGGCGGAGCCCTTGTGAAACACCCGCATACCCGAGGCGGAGAGGTCGATCACCTCGCCCAGCAGCGATTCCACGCCGGCTCTGGGCTGAAAGCGGCGATGTTTCCGCCGCTCCGCTCCACTGACGGAGGCGCCGAACTGTTTGAAGCGCTGGCCAAAGGGGAGGTAGTTGCTCATGGTATTTCCAGCATCGACCGCCCGGCGGCGGCGGATCATGTGCCGGGCGGGACCGGCTCGAAAAGATGGCGATCCGGGTCGGTCTGTGCCGATCAGGAAGAATGTGCCGGCAAGGCGGCGAAAAAAACCGTGCCCGGCCCCGGATGTTCTACTTGCCTGTCAACACCCTATTTGCGACAACCAGGCCCGCATGGACGCATTTGTCATTCAAGGTGGAAAGCGCCTCCGCGGCACCGTCCGCATCCACGGCTCGAAGAACGCCAGCCTGCCGCTGATGGCGGCGGCGCTGCTGACCGACCAGCCCGTGGTGCTCGCCGACGTGCCCGACCTTTCCGATATCCGCAACATGATCCGGCTGCTCCGCGCGCTGGGCTGCGAGCTCGAGCGCGACCCGGCCACCAGCCACCTGCACCTCCACGCCGACCCCGAGGGGCCGAGCCTGGCGCACTACGACATCGTCCGCACCATGCGGGCGGGCATCTGCGTGCTCGGGCCGCTGCTCGCCAAGCGCGGCGAGGCGAAGGTGTCGATGCCCGGCGGCTGCGCGATCGGCGACCGCCCGGTCGATCTGCACCTGCGCGGCCTGCGGGCGCTGGGGGCGCGGATCAGCCTCGATGAGGGCTACATCGTCGCCGAGGCGCCGGCGGGCGGCCGGCTTCAGGGGGCGCACGTCTTCCTGGGCGGGCCCAACGGCTCGACGGTGCTGGGCACGGCGAACGTGCTCAGCGCGGCCGTGCTCGCCGAGGGGACGACGATGATCGAATGCGCCGCCTGTGAGCCGGAGATCGTCGATCTCGCCGAGATGCTCACCGCGATGGGCGCGCGGATCCGCGGGGCGGGGAGCCCGACCATCCTCGTCGAGGGCGTGGACGAACTCACCGGCGTGGAGCACGCGGTCATGGCCGACCGCATCGAGGCGGGCACCTACGTCGCGGCGGCGGCGATCACCAACGGCGACATCGTGCTGGAGAACTTTCCCACGGCCGCGTTGACCGCGGCGCTCGATCGGCTGCACGAGGTGGGCATCGAGGTCGAGCCCGAGGACGCCGGCGCGGGCATGAGCCCGACCCGCCTGCGCGATCGCGTCCGGGTGGCGACGCAGCGCCGGCTCGAGCCGGTGCACGTGGTGACCCAGCCGCACCCGGGCTTTCCGACCGATCTCCAGGCGCAGCTCATGGCGGTGCTCTGCCTCGCCGACGGCAACTCGATCGTGACCGAGAAGATCTTCCCCGACCGCTTCCTGCACGTGGCGGAGCTGTCACGCATGGGGGCGGATCTTCTGCGCACGGGGCCGACGGTGGTCGTCTCGGGCGTGCGCGAGCTGATCGGGGCGCCGGTGATGGCGAGCGACCTGCGTGCCTCGGCGTGTCTGGTGCTGGCGGGGCTGGCGGCGCGGGGGACGACGACGATCAACCGCGTCTACCACCTCGACCGCGGGTACGAGCGGATGGAGCGGACGCTCCAGCAGCTCGGCGCGGACATCGAGCGGGTGGATCACCCGGCCGTGTGATCGCAAGGCAAGCCGAATGGCGACGGGGCGGGGAAACGTTAGGATATCGGCCATGAACGCCAAGCAGTCCAACCCCGCGATCGATCCGGAACTTCTGGAGATTCTCGTCTGCCCGCTCACGCGTTCCAGGCTGCGGCAGGAGGGCGACGAGCTGGTGGCCGAGCAGCCCGAGGGGGCGGGGCTGCGCTACCCGGTCCGCGACGGCATCCCCGTGCTGCTGGTCGAGGAGGCGAAGCTGCCCACGACGGTCAGCAGTCTCGACGAGTTCAAGCAGAAGTACGCCGAGCTGATCCCCGACCCGGCGTAACGCGGGGGCTGTCCTGCGAGCGGCGGCGCGCGTAGCATGACGCGGGAGAGGGGTCTCTCCCGGTTTCGTGCGATCCTGGCCCGGTTCGGGAGGCCGCCATGCCTCGCCGCTCGCACAAGTCCCGCGCCGACTGTTTTTTTGGCATCCATCTCAGCTACGCTCCGTCCGCGGATGTGTTGCATCGCTTTGCGCGGGCGGGCCGCGGTCAGATCGCCCGGCTGATCGACCTGGCGCGCCCCGATTTCATCCAGTGGGCCTGCAAGGGGCCGGACGGGCTGGTGTGGTATCCCGATTCGGAGTCCGCGGCGTCGCCGCAGGGGCTGGACGTCGACCTGCTCAAGCTCGTCCGCGAGGTGACGGCCGAGCGCGGGGTGAGCCTCTACGCCGGCCTCGCCGGCCTGGCCGACCGCCGGGCGTGCCGTCAGCAGCCGCGGTGGGAGGCGGTCTGTCCCGGCCTGGCCGACCCGGGCGTGGCGAGCACGTTCGGCCACTACGGCTACGAGCGGCTGAACCAGCAGATCATGGAGCTGCTCTGCCGCTATCACGTGGAAGGTGTACGCCTCGAGCACGACTGCCGGGCGGTGTGCGTGGACTACAGCGAGCGGGCGAAGGAGGCGTTCCGCGAGCTGGCGGGGGCGGACCAGCCGCCCGGCGGCCCGGGTGAGGCGGGCTGGGACGCGTGGATGACGCTGCAGCGGGACCAGTATTTCGCCTATCTCAAGGCCTCTCTCGACCAGGCGCACGAGCGCGATCCGGAGTGCGAGCTGGCGAGCGAGGGGCTGTATTCCAGCCGGGTGCCCGAGCCGATGCGGGCGGCGACCGACTTCCTCACCGCCGACGCCGGCGCGGGCGACGTTCGGCTGGAGGCGCGGGTGCTTTCCAACGTCGGCCTGCCGTGGGACCTGACGCTCGACGCGCAGGGTCGGGACGGCACGGCCAAGCCGCTCGAGCGGCTCGAGCAGGAGGCGGCGGAGGCGCTGGCGCTGGGCGGGAGCCTGGCTGCGCGGTTCGAGATCGACGGGCACGGCGAGCCGGCGGAGCATCAGATGCGGCTGGCGGGTCATCTCGGGCGGTTCTGCCACGCGCGGCAGAGCATCTGCTGGAAGAGCGAGACGCTGCCGCAGATCGCGGTGCTGCTGGACTCGACGAGCTACCTCGCCGAGGTGCCGGGCGTGTTCGGCGGAGCGGACGGGGCGCTGAATCCGCTTCGCGGCGTGCTCGACGCCGTGCTGGAGGCGGGGCACGCCGCGGACGTCATGGCCGAGCACCAGTTCAACTGGCAGCAGGACCACTACCCGCTGGTCGTTCTGCCCGAGTGGAGCCGGATTCCGGTGAGCCTGGTCGAGGAGCTGACGTCGTACGTCCGGCGGGGCGGGAGTCTGCTGATCTGCGGCGCGCGGACGGCGGGGCAGTTTGCCGAGCCGCTGGGCGTGGAACTGCAGGGCGAGCCGCGGGAGCAGACGGCGCATCTTCAGGTGCCGGCCGAACTGACCCGGTTCGGCCAGGGCGGGGCGGCGCAGCTCAGCGGCCTCTGGCAGGACGTATCGCTGCCGGGCGACGCCCCGGCGAGGCCCGTGGGCCACCGCACGCCGGGCCAGCACGAAGCGGTGGGGCGGTCGGTCGCGGCGACGCTGTCGCCCTGGGGCGAAGGGCGGATCGCCGCGGTGTACGGGCCGCTGGGGGCGGGATACCTGTGCAGTCGGTCGCCGCTGTTGCGGGACTGGCTGGATCATCTGCTCAGGCGGCTGTATCGGCCGCTGGTGACGGTGGCCCCGGACCAGGCGGCGGGGGGGCTGGAGCTGGTGCTGCGGGTTCGGCCCGGCCAGACGCTGATCCACCTGGTCAACCTGCGGGGGATGCCGGCCTGCGGTGAGGCGGCGGCGGACGGCTCGGCGGCGAGCTGTCGCCTGGATCGCGTGCCGGAGGTGGGTCCGCTTCGGCTGCACGTTCGCCTGGCGGGCCGGCCCGGCCGGGTGAGTCTCGAGCCGGGCGGGGCGCCGCTGTCGACGCGATGGGACGACGACGCGGGCGAGCTGACGGTGAGCCTGCCGCGGCTGCACATTCACAGCGTGGTGGTGATCGAGTAGCGGCGGGGCGAGTGGCCGGGTGGTCCAGTGATGGGGAGGCCACTTCGTGCCACCCGGGCCAGAGGCGATTCGGGAACTCCGATCCGCCCCGCAATTCGCGGAAGAACCCTTTCTCTGGTGAGATCG
>JBKHFW010000018.1:0-48637 GCA_046540025.1 Phycisphaeraceae bacterium | reverse complement strand
CGTCCAGATGGAGAAGCGGGGCAAGATCGAACGCCTCGGCGCCATGGAAGACGAGCAAGCCCAGCAGCAAACGAAGAAGGCCTGACCCATGCAGCAGCAACACAATCATTACTATGTTCCGGGCATGGTCGGTGCCAAGATCGCCTCGGCGGTCATCGGCCTGGTGATCATGGGCGTCGGCATCGCCTGGCTGTGGGAGCCGGTCGGCCTGATGGTCTTCGGCGAAGCGGCCGAGGCCCGCGTCGCCTTCATCGAGCAGCG
The DNA here is from genome assembly GCA_046540025.1 of Phycisphaeraceae bacterium. Lineage (GTDB taxonomy): Bacteria > Planctomycetota > Phycisphaerae > Phycisphaerales > Phycisphaeraceae > JBKHFW01. Next base: position 48,376 of record JBKHFW010000018.1, on the reverse strand, counting down.
CAAGCCCGGCCAGGACACCGTCGTGCTCACCACCAAGAAAGAACTGAGCGAGGCCGAGGACTTCACCCGCAACGCTTCGTTTATCTACTTCGTCCGCTTCGACACGGGCGCCGGCGAGACGGTGGAGGCGCCGCTGAACTATGCCCAGGTGCTGCGCCCGACCTACTCCATCGGCGACCACCTCTGGGTGCAGTACGACCCGGACGAACCCCGGGAGGACGTGATCGACGTCAAGGCCCTGGCGACCTGGGCGTTCGGCGGCTTTTTCTTCGGCATCGGGGCGATCATCACGGTCGTGCAGAGCATCATTCTCTACTATGCCCGCACGCCGATCGAGCTCGACCTGATCGGCTCGGAGATGGCCGAGCGGGCAGAAGCGGAACTTGGGGCCGAGGACGAGGAGCGGACCCCCCGTCGCGAAGGAATAATCCGCCGCCTGATCCCCAACGGCAGCCGGTTGCCGACGTTGCCCCAGAGCACCGCGGACGCGAGCCCGCTCGTCCGGTGAACACGCGGAACACCGGGGTACCGTGCTGCATGTAGGTCATCAACCAGCAGCACCCGCCGCTGGTCCGCGGGCAGCTTCGTCACCGGCCGCTTCGCTTCGGCGAGGCTCGCGTCAAACTCGGCCAGCACCTGCTCGCCCCGGTCTTCCGCCGCTCGTCTCGAGGGCGTCCTCCACCTCGCGGGTCGGGCCCGCCGTAGCTGGCGTCCGGGCGGCTCTCTGCCCCGTTGCGGCAAGAACACCCCGGCAGCGCCGCGGCTCATTGCGGACTTGCGGTGCCGGTTTTCGTCCACTATCTTCTGGACAGGGCGACCAAGGTGAGACTGAGTCGCAGTCTTCGCCCCTGGCCGCCAACGCCCAGAGGGAGTGGATCATGAGGTACCGTTCGACCTGGCTGACCGCCGCCATCGCCGCATCGTCCCTCGGAGCCGCCCGGGCCCAGGACACCGCCCCGGCCCGAACCGACGACACGCTGCCGCTCGAGCAGCCGGTCACCTCGCCGGGAACCGAGTCCGTCGTCTCCGCCACGCGAACCGAATCCGAACTCTCCAGCATCCCGGGCTCGGTCAGCGTCGTCACCCGCGAGCAGGTCCAGGAGCAGGCGACCATCGACCGCGAGCTTAAGACGACCGATCCCGCCGCCATCGAACGCATCGAGGTGATCCGCGGCGCGACGTCCATCTACGGCTTCGGCGCCTCGGGCGGCCTCGTCACCATCATCACCCGCCGACCCGCCGAAAGCCTCGGCTGGCAAGCGACCCACCAGATCTCGGGCAGCCGCGACAACTTCGACTTCCTCACCGCCACCGTCAGCTACAACCACGCCGACGTGCCGGGCAGCGAGATGAACCGTGTCATGGACGACGGTTTCGACAACCTCCTTCGCGGGAAATCAGGCGAGGGCTGGCGCAAGCCGGCCCCGCCTTCTCCCCGTGTCATGCAACTGGGTTCAGGATGAAACGACTTCTGTCAATCGTGCTGGCGGGGTGGGTGTCGATCGCCGCCGACGCGGCGCCGGCTCAGCCTGCCGGCGATGCCGAGTCGCAGCTCGCCCGCGAGATCCGCCAGACCATCAGCGAACTGCACGATCTCCGCCGAGCCCGGCTCGCCGAGGCGGCATCCCACCGCTCGGCCGTCGACGCGCTCGAGCGGCAGATCGACCGCCTCGAAACCGATCTCTCGCGCATCGGGAAGGATGCGGCCGCGCAGGAGCAGGCCGTCGCCGATCTGCGGACGCGCCGGCAGGAGCTCGAGCAGTCGGCGGATGCGGCGTCCGAACTGGTGACCCACGCAGCCGAGGCAGCGGCGCCCGTCGCCGCCGCGATCGAGCAGCGCGTGTCCGAGGGAATCCCGTTCGAGAAGGCCCCGCGGCGCAGCCGGGCCGAGGCCATCGCCGCCGGCCTGGCTGAGCCCGGGCTCATGGAGCAGTCGGCGGCGCTCACCGACCTCTGGTCCATGCTCGACGCGGAGTTCCGCCTCGCCGGCGGTCGCGATCTCTGGAACGAGCCCGTGCGGTTGCAGCAGGGCCGCCGGGTCCACGCGTACCAGGTCCGCCTGGGGCTGATCGGCCAGTGGTTCGTTTCAGAAGACCGGCAGACGCTCGGCCTCGCCGCCCCCGGCCGCGACCAGCCCTGGCTGCTCAAACTGCCCGGCGCCTGGCAGACGCCCCTCCGCGAGGCAGTGGGCATCCTCCGCGAACAGCGGCCGCCCGGACTGACTCCCGTGCCGTTCGCCCACCCGCAAACGCCATCCCGGACCGACTCAGCGGAAGGGGGGACACAGTGATGCAGCGGCGCTGGATCATCGCCATCATGCTCGCCCTCGCCTGCGTCGCCGCCCCGCGGCAGGTGTCGGCTCAACAGGACAGCGGGACCGGCCTCCGCGCCCGGCTCCAGACGCTCCGGGAGGAGCTCGCCGCCGAGCGCCAGGCGCTCGAAGACCTGCGCCGGCAGCAGTCGGCCGAGCTCGACCAGCTCCGCGAGCAGCGCGACGAGCTGGCTGGCCGGGCCGTGGACGCGGAACTGCGTCGCCAGCAGCTCGCGGATGAGCAGACCGAGCTGACTGCGAGCGTGGCCGAACTGGCCGAACGGGCCGACGCCTGGCGGCAGGCCGGCCGGGACGTCCTGCGCGGCGCCCGCAGCGCAGCTGAGAAGCTCGCGATCCACCTGCGCGAGGTGCCCGGTGAGGCGGCCCGGCAGCAGCAACTGGAGCAGATCGCATCGACCATGGAGCAGGCGGATCGCCCCGCCCCCGCCGCGGCGGAACAGCTCGCGGCCCTGCTTGCCATCGCCGACCAGGCGCACGCTCAGGCGGCCACCCTCGGCGTCCGCTCCACCGAACTCTGGACCGCCCGCGAGCAGCGCGAGCCGGTCGAGCTGCTCCACGCCGGTCATGTCGGGTTCGCCTACCTCGCTCCGGGCGGGCGAATCGGCCTCGCCCTCGCGAGTCCTGCCGACGCATCGGGGTATCGCTGGAGCGAAGACCTGCCCGCGCCGCAGGCGGCCCTGATTCGCGACGCGATCACCCGTCTCCAGACCCGGCGGGCCGATGAGGTAACTCTGCCCCTGGACGTGACGGGTCAGCTCCGGCTCGATGCGGTCACCGCGGATGAAGGCCTGTTCGCCACACTCGAGGCCGGCGGCCTCGTGCTCGTGCCGCTGGGCGCGGTGGCGCTTCTGGCGCTGGTGCTCATGGCCGAGCGGGTCTGGGTGCTCTACGGCCGCAGCGCCGGCGACTCGGCCGCCGCGACGCGGCTGATCGAGGCGGCGCGCGCCGGCAGAGAGGAGGCCGCCCGCAAGCACGCCGCCCAGGCCCGCGGGGCGATCGGACGAACGCTCCAGGCCTGCCTCGCCCGTCGCAGGCAGGGCCAGCATGCGATGGAGGACGCCATCCAGGCCCAACTCCTCCACGAGTTGCCGCGGCTTCAGCGCTTTCTGGGCGGGATCGCCATTCTCGCGGCCGTGGCGCCGCTGCTGGGGCTGCTGGGCACCGTCACCGGCATCATCCAGACGTTCGGCGTGATCCAGGCTTTCGGGAACGCCAACGTCTCGCTCATGGCGGACGGCATCTCCGAGGCTCTGATCACCACCGCGGCCGGGCTCGTCATCGCCATTCCGATCCTCCTCGTCCACAGCGCGCTCAGCGGCCGGGTCGATCGCATCATCAGCGACGCCGAGAAGCACGCGGCGACGCTGCTGAACCTTCTGGCGCATTCGGAGGAGCCATGATCGCCACGTTCGAGCAGGGCGGATGGGTGCTGGTTGTCATCGCGGCGCTGTCGCTCGCGGCGTGGACGGTGCTGATCTGGACCTGGCTCGATCTCCGCGCCCGCACCGCCGGGGGCGGGCGATGGGTCGCCCGCGCACTCGAAGCGCTCCGCCGGGGCCAGCCCCAGAGTGTCGACGCCGCCTGTGCGGACGCCGGTGGGCTGCTCGCGGACCTGCTTCGGCTCGGTGCCCGGCTGCCCGATCGGGAGCGCGACGTCTACCAGGCGCAGCTCATGCCGCTTTGGCGCAGTGAAGAGACCACGCTTCGCAGGCCGCTGAGCCTCGTGGCCGTCTCGGCCACCGTACTGCCTCTGCTGGGCCTGCTCGGGACGGTGCTGGGCATGGTGCAGACGTTCGCCGTCATCACCAGGCGCGGCGTGCCCGACGTGGGCTCGCTCGCCGACGGTGTCTCGCAGGCGCTGATCACGACTCAGGCGGGCCTCGTCGTCGCCGTGCCGATCCTGCTCGCCCATGGCTACCTCGCGTCACGGGTGCAGCGGCACCTCGATCACGCGGCGCTGCTGATCAAGAAGATCGAAACCATCTGCTGCGAGGATTGAGACCATGTTCGACTCGGTACGCCACAGACAAAGCGCAGCCAGAACCGTGGCGGTGGACATCGCGCCGCTGATCGACATCGTCTTCATCCTGCTGATCTTCTTCCTCGTCACGACCACGTTCGTGCGCGACACCGGCATCGAGGTCGATCGGCCGCAGGCGAGCCACGCCGCGCCGGTTGAGCCCACCAGCCTGCGCGTGAGCATCGCCCCGAGCGGAGCGGTCTATCTCGGCGGCCGGGAGATCGCCCTGGATGGGGTCAGCCAGGAGGTGCGCGCCTTCGTGCAGCGCCAGCCGGACGCGGCCGTCATCGTCATTCCTGATGAGCGGGTGCCTTCCGGGCGGCTCGTCGCGGTGATGGACGCCGCGAAAGAGGGCGGAGCCGAAGACGTCGCCGTCGCCACACGGAAAAGGGGGGCGCGATGAACAGACAGCGAAGCCGACGAACCGCCGGCCGGGTCGCGATGGCTGGTGTGCTGGGGCTGGCGATCAACGGTGCGATCTTCGCCGGTCTTGCCGTGCTCAACCACGCGCCGGCGTATGAAGCTCCGCGGGATCTCGATCTGCGGGTGGTGCACATGGAGGTCACGCCCCAGCCAGAGCCGCCGCCCCCGACCGCGGTGTCCGAGGCCCGTGACAAGCCGCCCGAAACGCTACGCGAGCCCGTCCCGCTGCCGCCGCTCGAACCGCTCGAGGTGACGATGGCGGACGTGCCCGGCGTGAGCGTGTCCGCGGAGGTCGCCGAGGTTGCGGTTCCGGCGCCCGCGCCGCGACAGACCTCGCAGCCCGCTGCCTCACCCCCTGGCCCGGCCCGGCCCGCGTCTCCCACGGGCCCCGTCGCCGCGGGCGACGCCGACCGGCCGCCGCGCGGGAAGCAGACGCCCGAGCCGCACTATCCCGCGGTCGCCCGTCGCATGGGGGCCGAGGGCTGGGTCCAGGTCCAGCTTCTCATCGGCGAGGACGGCCGCGTGCGCAAGGTCGAGGTACTCGATGCCGCCGGCCACGACGCGTTCACCCGCGCCGCCCGCCAGGCCGTGCGGCAGTGGCGCTTCCGTCCCGCCCGGCACGAGGGCCGAGCCGTCGCCGTCGTCGGCACGCACACCCTGCACTTTCAACTGGAAGGACGCTGACTTGCGTGGTCTCCTGCTCATCCTCTGCCCACTGCTTCTGCCGGCCGGCGTCGCCCGGGCGAACCTCCCGGCCGAGGCCGGCGAGGCCTTCAAGCTCGCCCAGACCCTCTACCAGCAGGGCGAGCACCCCCAGGCGATCGCCACCCTCGAACCCCTGCGCGAGGATCATCCTCAAAGTGCCGACATCCATCGTCTGCTCGGCCACGTCTACGCCGCCGCGGGGCAGCCGGCCAGGGCGCGTGACTCGCTCACCGAGGCGCTCCGCCTCGGCGGCCTTCGGGTCGACGCCCTCGCCCGCCTCGTGCAGATCGACCGGCAGCAGGATCGCCCGCTCCCGCTGCTCGCAACACTTCGCCTGCTCACCCTGCTCGATCCCAGCGACGCGAACTGGCCCCGGCTGACGGCCAGGACGCTCGCCGAACTCGGTCGATCGGACGAGGCGGCCGAGGTCGTTCAGCAGGTGATCGAGCGCTCACCGGCCGAAGCCGACGCACTCGCGCAGCTCGGCCAGCTCCGGCTCACCCAGGGGCGTCAGGACGAAGCGGTGGTGCTGCTGGAAACTGCCTGGCAACTGGGCGACGCACCGCCCGGCCTCGCCCGCACGATCGGTGACATCTGGCTCGCCGCCGGCGACGCAACCCGGGCGCTGACCTGGTACGACCGCCCGGCGGCTGCGTCGACCGGGCCATCGCTCCAGCTTCACCGCGCCCGCGCGTGGTTCGAGCTGGGCGAGCTCGGCCGGGCCCGCCAGGCCGCGCAGCAAGCCGCCGCCGAAGGGGGGGCAGCCGCCGGGCAGGCACACCGGCTCCTCGCTCGCCTGGCGCTCGAGGCAGGCGACGCCGAGGCCGCCGCCCAGCATCTCGAGCAGGCGGACGGCCCGGCTGAGCTCCTCGCCGCACTCGGACGGCACCACTACAACGAAGGCGACTTCGCCCGGGCAGCCGACTACCTCGGCCAGGCGCTGAGCACCGATATCGATCGTCCGCGCCTGCACGTCGCCCTGGTCGACAGCCTGATCGAGGTGGGCCGAAACGATGACGCTCAGCAGCAGCTTGCGGCCTACGTGGCGCGGCAGGGGATGGATGACGAGGCGAAGCGCCTCGCAGCCCGGCTCCGCTCACACGCGCAGCCGTGAACTACCGCGCCGCCACCGCCCGGGGCAGGCACACCGGCGATCCGGCCGCGTCACCCACCACCTCGGCCCTCACGCCGAACACCTCCCGCAGCAGCTCCGCCGTGACCACCTCTTCGGGCCGCCCGGCCGCAGCGACCTCGCCGGCGCGAAGCGCCACCAGCCGGTCCGCATGCCGCGCCGCCTGGTTCACGTCATGCAGCACGACGAGCACCGTCATGCCCCGGTCGCGCAGCGCCTCGATGAGCTGCATCACCTCGAGCTGATGCCGCAGATCCAGAAACGTCGTCGGCTCGTCCAGCAACAGCACGCCCGGCTCCTGCGCGAGCGCCATGGCGATCCACACCATCTGCTTCTGCCCGCCGCTGAGCCGGCTCACGTCGCGCTGTCGCAGCGGCCCCACCCCGGTGAGCCCGATCGCCTGCTCGACCGCCTCGTGGTCCGCCTCGGTCAGCGGCCTGAGCATCTTCCGGTGGGGGTGTCGGCCGTGGTAGACCAGGCTCTCGACGCTCAGCCCGCCGGGGGCGGTGTTCTCCTGAAACAGCATCGCCATCTCCCGGGCAAGCGCCCGGCCGGACATCTCCGCCGTGTCGCGGCCGCCCAGCAGCACTCGGCCGCGCTCGGCGCGCAGCTGCCTCGCGATCGTCTTGAGCAGCGTGCTTTTGCCGCTGCCGTTGGGGCCGATCATCGCAGTCACCGCGCCCGCGGGCACGTCCAGGCTCAGCTCACGGATCACCGGCTCGTCCTGGCCGGGGTAACGCACCGTCAGCTTGCGCACCGCCAGGGCGGGGGCGTCGCTGTCGGCAGGGCGGGCTGGTTGCTCCCTTTCCATGCAAGCGCCTCCTAAACCTGCCCCAGGTCGCCGCGGCGGCGCATCAGGTAGAGAAAGTAGGGCCCGCCCAGCAGGCCCGTCACCACGCCGACGGGCATCTGCGTCGGGCTCAGTGCGAGCCGCGCCGCCATGTCCGACACCAGCAGCAGGGCGGGGCCCGCCGCGAGGCAGCCGACGAGCAGTCGGCGGTAGTCGCTTCCGACGAGGTTGCGCACGATGTGCGGCACGATCAGCCCGACGAAGCCGACGAGCCCGGAGACGGAGATCGCGGCGCCCGCCGCCAGGATCGCCACCGCCGAGAGACCGAATCGCACCCGCTCGACCGGCATCCCCAGCGCCCGCGCCGTCCGCTCGCCCAGCAGCAGCACGTTGAGCTGCCGGGCGAAGCCGATCGCCAGCCCCGCCGCCAGCAGCGTCCACAAGACCACCATCCGCACCTCGCGCCAGCCCGCGCCCATGAGCGAACCGGTCGTCCACGCGATCGCGCTTTTCACCACCGCCAGGTCCTCAGCGGCATAAAACACGCTGGTCTGAAGCGATCCGCACAAGGTGCCCACGATCACCCCGGCCAGCACGAGGCGAATCGGGCTCGTCCCGCCTTTCCAGGCGATCGCGTACACCGCTGCGAACGCCGCCGCACCGCCCAGCGCGGCGATCAGCGGCAGGTACATCACCAGGTGGCTCGCCAGCACGAGCACGACCAACACCGCCAGGCCCGCGCCGCCGCTGACGCCGAGGATGAACGGGCTCGCCAGCTCGTTGCGCGTCACCGCCTGAAAGATCGCCCCGGAAAGGGCGAGGTTGACCCCCACCAGCGCGCCCACGATCACACGCGGCAGCCGCACGTTCCAGACGACCAGCGTCGCCGTGGGCAGCTCGTCCGCCTGACCGGCCTGCCCGACGAGGCTCGTGGCCAGGCCATCGCCCAGCAGATACCCCGCCAGCACCCGGGGCTGTCCCCACACGGCCGGATCGGTCAGCGCCGCCCACGCCTCGGCCGCCGACATCCCGTACGCCCCCGCCATGAGCTGAATCAGCCCCGCCGCGATGCTCAGCACCGCACCCGCCACCAGCACGAGCGCGAGCCGGCCGCCGCCGAACCCACTCGCCTCATCGGCCATCGGCTGCCTCCGCGGCGCTCGAGGTGAGAACCCGCCCCAGCTCCCCCCGGTCAAACAGCGGCTGATCCGTTTCGCCGCCCCAGCGCCAGTCGCCGAATCGCTTCGGAAACAGTTGCTTCGCCATCATCTCCAGTTGAAACAGGTGCGTGATCGGCCCCTGGTCACCGCTCCCGCCCGGGAGCACCCGGCCATGACGCACCGCCTGCAGCCGGGCCCCCAGCGGATGCTCCGCCAGCGGTGCGACGATCCGCCGCTCGAAATCCTCGGGCCCGTCGCACAGCGTCGTCGCCCACTCCACGACGATCACCTCCGGATCGGTGGCAAGCAGCGTCTCGTACCCCGCCAGCCCGCCGCGATCGCCCGCCGCGGACGCTGGCAGCTCCGCCTGCGCGAGCCCGAGTTCCCGGTAGTGCTGGGTCCAGCTTCCGCCCTGGTCCATGTCGAGGATGTAGAACTGCCCCCGGGCCGGGTCACTCGCCATGCTGATGAAGCATACCCGCGGCCGACGCTTGGGCGGCGGAAGCTGCGCCTGCACCCGCTCCACCAGCGCATCACGAAATGCCGCCAGCGCGCGGTACCGCGCCTCCTCCTGAAACAGCTTCGCGTACTTCGCGAACAGCTCGTCCAGCGTCACCAGCGGGTAGGGCGGTCCCCACCGGTCGCTGAGGCGAATGAAGTTGCCGAAAAACGGCCCCACGTTCTCCGCGATCTCCGCGACGTCGCCCGGCGACCAGCCCCACCACGCCACCGGCATCCGCGGGTCGACGAGGTGAATCTCCGCCCCGACCTCGTACAGCCGCTCCTTGTCCACCCCCTCCACGTTCTGAAGATCGGTCACGCCTTCCAGGTCGGGCGCGAAACCGGGGATCTGCTCGTAGTACATCCGCTGCGAGTCGAGCAGAAAGTCGCGGTCGAACATCGCCAGCAGGCCGTCCTCCCGACCCAGCGCCAGGGCGATCTCCGCCTCCGTCGCCCGGTGGGCCACGAACGTCGCCGGCGGCCGATCGAGGTGCAGCGTCCCCGCCGGGGCGAGCGACACCGCATACGTCCCCCGCCGAGACTCCCGCAACCCCGGCGGAATCGCCGCCTCGTCCGCCGCGGCGAACGGGCTCTGCGCCTCACCGCACGACGCCAGGCCCGCCAGCAGCAGCCATGCCGCGATCAGCCATTTTCCGCCGCTTCGCCGATTCATCGGGCACCTCTTCAAAGACGAATCTTCCGCTCCGCATGCGCCGCACCGCCCGGCCGGGCGCAGGCGCCAGACCGGGCGCTGCCGCGGAACGGTGGCTCTGGCCGGCCGTTTACCAGTCGATCCGGTAGCTCAGGCTGACCGTCCGCCCCTCGCCCTGAGAAAAGGTCGAGTCCATCCCGAACGCCTGCGCGGCCACCGGGTAATAGTCCTCGTTGAGCAGGTTCTCCACGCCCACGCGCAGTTCGCCCGGCCCGGCGTCGAAGCCGGCGAAGTAGTCCACGATGGTGAACGAGTCCACCTCCGCGCTCCCGAACACCGTCGTGTCCGGCTCGCGGTCACCCGAGAAGAGCACCTGCAGGCGGTTGTTCCACCAGTGCGTCGGGCGATACTCGACAAACCCTGTCAGCTTGATCGGCGGAACCCGCGTGCTCGGCAGCTCCTCGTCGAGATCGCCGTCGCCGTCCGCGTCCGTCCGGCTCTCGATCCACGTCGCCGTGCCCCCCAGCGTCCACTGCTCGTGGATGTCGTACTCGACGCCCGACTCGATGCCCCAGATCTCCTCCGGCTGGCGGATCACCTGAAGCGTCGCGTTATCAAACGTCGTGCCGAGGTCGGACTCGCTGAAGAAACCGGCCACCGAGCCCCGCAGCCGGCCCCAGTCGCCGCGGAGCCCGAGCTCGTAGTTGTCCACCGTCTGCGCCTCGGGCCGAATCGCCTCGACCGAACCGCCCCCGAAGTAGGACACCTGGTCCTGCAGCACCCGGCCGACCTCCGAAGGGGCAAAGCCCTGCGAGAACCCGCCGAACAGCTCCATCTCCTCGTTCAGGTAGACCACGGCCGTCGCGTTGTAGAGCGTTTCGTCGTAGTCCAGCTCACCGCCCTGCATCGTGGCGGTGCCGCTGGGGTTGGAGAACGTCGGCACGTCCAGCCAGAACGACTCGTGCCGCACGCCCGCCCGCACCCGGCCGATCTCGCCCACCGGCAGGTCCAGCTCGGCGAATCCGGCGAGGGCGTCCTGGTCCATCTCCGGAATCGAGGCGACGCCGAAGGTGTTCGCGCCGTAGACCAGCTCCGCGGTGCGCTCGTTCTGGTAGTCGGCGCCCCAGATGAGCCTGGGCCCGTACTCGCCATCGCCCAGCGGCGTGTCGATGGTCAGCCGCGCGCCGATCTTCTCCGAAACGTCCTCTGCCTGCGCTGCGCCGAACGCGGCGGGCGCGATGCCGAAGCGGGCGAGGTAGTCCAGGTGGTAGCCCTGCACCTTGACGTGACTGCCCAGCGCATCGCGATGCTCCCAGGTCAGGCTGATGAGCTCGAGCTCCGTCGCCGGGTTGTTCCCGCGCGGATCGCCCGGCACGCCGACGGCCTTTTCGCCCGCACTGATGTCGCCGGGCCGGGTGACGAAGTCGGTGTCCTGCTCGCTGTCGTAGTTGTTGAAGGTGATCTCGAATCGCTGGGTCTCCTGCGCGAAGTCGACGCCGAGCTTGCCCAGCACGTTCCACTCCTGCGTGTCGGCGAGGCCGCCCTGGGTCAGCAGCGGATCGGGCGGAATGCGGTCGCCGTCGGAATCGAAGAAGCGGTTCCGCTCGCCCGTGCTGCCGAGCAGGAGATAGTCCACCTCGCCGCGCTTGCCCCACGCGCCGAGCGACGTGTGCCACTGCAGCGACCCGTCCGGATGCGTCGTGGAAAAGCTCAGGCCGGTCTCGACGAAGCCGCCGAAGCCTTCCTCCTCGGGATCGCGGGTGATGAGGTTGACCAGCCCGCCGGCGGCGCCGAAGCCGTAGACGGCGCTGCCGCCGCGGAGCACCTCGACCTGCCCCAGCGCCTCAGGGTCGATCACCTTGAGATCCCTCGCCCCGTCACGCAGCGGCAGCGAGATCGGCACGCCGTCGACCATGACCAGGTAGCTGCGCCCGCGGAGCGTCTGCGTGTAGTTGGTCGACCCCTCGGTGCTCGTGGCGAAGCCCGGCACCGTCTTGCCGAGGATGTCGCCGAGGTCCCGGCTGATCACCGACTGCTGCTCGATCGTCTCGCGGTCGATCGCCGTGACGGACCGGGTCAGCTGCCCGACCGGCGTCGGCGTCCGGGTCGCGGTGATGACCGACTCGCCGAGCTCGTGGCGCTGCTCCGCCTCCTCGAGTTCGAGCGCGTCTTCGGCTTCGCTCTCGGCGGCTGCGGCCGGGGCGCCCGCTTCGTCCGGGGCCTGCGGCTGGCCCAGCGCGGTGGGGGCCCAGGGGCTGATGACCCCGGCGGCCAGGGCGGTAACCAGAAACTCACATCTGCGATACATCATCGAATCACAACCTCCTGCGCCTCCTTCTCCCAGAGGCCTCCATGGGGATAGGGGAAATCTCTCTGTCTGCCGTGGCTGGGAATATAATTGAGACTGAAACTCAGTTCAAGTGGGTCCGCCCGCCTCACCTGACATACCATCAGCGGCGACAACGGCTGCCGGCCACCCGCGCTGGACCCGCGCATGAGCTTCGCACGCGCGCACGACATCACCATTTACCTTCAGCAGCGCCGCGCGCACGAAAAACGCCCGCTCGGCACAGGCCGATCGGGCGCAGGTCGATTCCCCTGAAAGGGGTGGAAATGCACCAGCCAGGATTCGAACCTGGAACCTTCGGTTCCGTAGACCGATGCTCTATCCAATTGAGCTACTGGTGCCTCGGTCAGTGAGCCAGATAACATAGCGACCTCGCCGCGAGATGGCAACCGCCTCCGCCGGGAAGTTGTAAAATGGAGACGATGTCTCAGGAAGTGCCCACAGCATCGGCTCAGGACCGCCTCGAGCGGCTCTTCGAGGTCATCCGCCCCCGCCAGCGCGTGCTCACCGCCTACAGCGGCGGCATCGACTCCACCCTCGTCGCCGCCGCCGCCCGCCAGGCACTCGGACGCGAGAACGCCCCGGCCGCGGTGGGCGATTCCGCCTCCCTGCCGCGCTACGAGCTCGACGAGGCGAAAAAGATCGCCGACCAACTCGACTTCGAGCTCATCGAGGTCGCCCCCCGCGAGCAGGACGACCCCGGCTACCAGGCCAACGCCGGCGACCGCTGCTACTTCTGCAAGACCCACCTCTACACCGAGCTGCACGAGCTCGCCGCGAGGCTGGGCATCGACTACATCGTCAACGGCACGGTCAGCGAAGACCTCGGCGACCACCGCCCGGGGCTCGTCGCTGCCGACGAGGCCGAGGTCATCTCCCCGCTGCTCGAGGCCGGCTTCACCAAGCAGGACGTCCGCGACGTCGCCCGCCACCTCGGCCTGCCCAACTGGGACAAACCCGCCTCCGCCTGTCTCGCCAGCCGCATCCCGCACGGCACGCCCGTGACGCGCCACCGGCTCGAGCAGGTCGAGAAGGCGGAAGGGGCCCTGCGCCAGCTCGGGTTCAGCGGCTTCCGCGTCCGCCACCACGAGCAGGTCGCCCGCCTCGAACTGCCCTGGCAGCAGGTCGAGCGGCTGCTGGAGGCCCCCATGCGCGAGCGCGTGATCCAGGCGGTCAAGGACGCCGGCTTCCTCTTCGTCAGCCTCGACCTCGAAGGCTTCCGAAGCGGCAGCGGCAACGCGCTGCTCACCGTCGAGGGCGAGCGGGCCTCCGTCTGAGCCAACCACCGTTGCCGACGCCTCTATTGAACGTCAGCCGCTCCAAACCTAGAATCGAACCCGGTTTGACGACGAGGAGCCGACTTGAAACGCAAGTGCGACCAATGCGACCGCCCGGCCACCCACCACTCCGTGGAGATCCTCCAGGGCAAGAAGATCGAGAAGCACCTCTGCGACCTCCACGCCGCGGAGGAGGGCCTCGCGGTCAAGACCGTCCAGGCGCCGATCAACGAGCTTTTGAGCAACTTCGTCAAGCTCCACTCCAGCGGCGGCAGCACCCAGCCCACCCGGGCCGAACTGGTGTGCGACGAGTGCGGCCTGAGCTTCTCCGACTTCCGCGAAAAGAGTCTGATGGGCTGCCCGAACTGCTACGCCGCCTTCGAGAACCCGCTCGGCCCACTGCTCGAGCGTGCCCACGAGGGCGGCACCCACCACATCGGCAAGGTGCCTCGCCGGGCCGGCGAGTGCGAGCAGCGGCAGATGCAGCTCATGCACATGCGAAAACGCCTCGACGAGGCCGTCGCCAACGAGGATTACGAACTCGCCGCCCGGCTCCGGGACGACATCCAGCGCTTCGAGGAAAACCGCACATGATGAGTCTGCGTCAGATCACCGACCACGCAGGCGAATGGCTGCGGGGAGCCGGGCCCCACAGCGACATCGTCATCTCCAGCCGGATCCGCTACGCGCGGAACCTCGCGGGCTTCCCCTTCGTCAACCGCGCCAGCCGACAGCAGCGATGGAGCATCCTCACCCGCGCCAAGCAGGAGATCCTCTCCAACCGCATCGCCGACGACGTGCTCTGGGTCGACCTGCCCGAGAGCCCGCTGCTCGACCGCCAGCTCCTCGTCGAGCGACACCTGATCTCCCGCCAGCACGCCACCGGCAGCGGCGACATGCCCCGCGCCGTCGCCCTCGACCCGGCCGAAACCTTCGCCATCATGATCAACGAGGAGGACCACCTCCGCATCCAGGTCCTTCGCTCGGGCATGCAGCTCAGCGAAGCCTACGACCACATCGACGCCATCGACGACGCCCTCGAGGAACACCTCGATTTCGCCTACTCCAAACGCTTCGGCTACCTCACCTGCTGCCCGACCAACGTCGGCACCGGCATCCGCGTCAGCGTCATGCTCCACCTGCCCGCCCTCAAGCTCACCGGCGAGATCGACAAGGTCAAACGCGCCGCCCGAGACATGCACCTCGCCGTCCGCGGCCTCTTCGGCGAAGGCTCCGAAGCCCTCGGCGACCTCTACCAGGTCTCCAACCAGACCACCCTCGGCAAGAGCGAGCAGGAAATCCTCGCCGACTTCGAGCACACCATCGTCCCCCAGATCATCGCCTACGAACAGCAGGCCCGGCAGGCACTGCTCCGCCAGCGGCCCGAGCAGCTCGACGACAAAATCTGGCGCGCCTGGGCGCTGCTCACCTACGCCCGCGTCCTCGGCACCGACGAAGTGCTCGACCTGCTCTCGCATCTCCGCCTCGGCGTCAACCTCGGCCGAATCGACACCGTCGACACCCGCGCCCTCAACGAACTCTTCCTGCTCACCCAGCCCGCCCACCTCCAGCGCCTCATGGGCAAGGAAATGGACGCCGCCCAGCGCCGCGTCGCCCGCGCCACCCTCATCCGCCAACGCCTCGGCGTCGACCGCTGATCGCCCGGGTCATCACCCGATGATCCACGGCCCCCCAAGCCCACGGAGCAGCGCAGCTCTTCTGTGGGATTCGGGCAGCTCTACCCCCCAGCCCCCAGCCTCTCCCTCAGCACCCCCCGGAACGCCTCCAGCGGTGCCGTCTGCCCCGTCCACAGCTCGAACTGCGCCGCCGCCTGCCGGACGAACATCTCCGTCCCCGGCACCGTCAAACAGCCCGCCGCCTTCGCCTGCCGAAGCAGCTTCGTCTCCAGCGGGTTGTAAATCGTGTCGAACACGACCGTCCCAGGCCCCCAGTCCGGCAGCCCCTCCCCGTCCACCGGCGACGCCTCCACCTCCGGGTGCATCCCGATCGGCGTGCAGTTGATCAGCACCTCGAACGACGCCCCCGGCAGCGCCTCCAGCCCCGCGGCCGCCACCGACCCCGACTCGCCGCCGAACTCCGCCGCCAGCGCCTCCGCCTTCGCCCGCGTGCGGTTGTACACCGTCACCCGCCCCCCATACGCCGCGAAGCCCGCCACGACCGCTCTCGCCGCGCCACCGGCCCCGACGACCGCCACCGCTTTGCCTGCCAGCTTCTCCCGTTCGATCGAAAGGGCGTCGCACACCGCGTCCAGCGCCGCCGCGTAATCCGTGTTGGAGGCGAACAGCGTCCCGTCCGTCCGTTTCGTGAGCGTGTTCGCCGCGCCGATCCGCGCCGCCAGCGGCTCGATCTCCCCGCCTTGCTCACGCACGAAGCGCAGCAGGTTCTCCTTGTGCGGGATCGTGACCGACGCCCCGCCGAACCCGAGCTCCTCCATCGCCAGCCAGGAGCCCACCGTTGCCTTGAAGTGCTCGTACTCCGGCGGAATCGGCATCGGCAGGTAGACGCCGTCATATCCCGATTCGTCAAAGCCGCGGTTATGGACCGCCGGGCTCATCGAGTGACCCACCGGCCAGCCGATCACCCCGTACACCCGCGTGTCCGCCCCGAGCCGGTCCCAGCGGTAGAGCTTCTTGATCTCGTCCAGCGTCGGCTGCCCCGGGGCCGTGCCGCTCGCCTCGTCGATCGACGCGAAGCTGAGCAGGGCTCCGAACTTCTTCGCCAGCGCCCGCGAGGGCAGGCCGAACCGGCCCATGCACAGCGCGATCGTCGGCTTGTACTGCTGGCCGAGAATCTCGAACGCCTCGAGGTTGTCCCGCAGCGATCGCGCCCGCCACGCCAGCTTGATCACCCGGCAGGGGCCCACCTCCGCCATCTTCGCAATCCGTGAAAGCAGATCCCGCGGCCGATGCTCGAAATCGTGCGCCGAAAGAATCAGACCCGTCCCGGCCGTTTCGAGCGCTTCCGTCAGCCGCTCCCGCATCTCGGCGGGCGCCTGCTCCCAAGCCGCCAGCTCGAGGTCGAGATACGTCGGCGCACGCACGCCCTGCACCGCCTGCTCGAGCAGCGAGAGCCGCTCGGCCTCGCCCCCGGCATACTCCCCGCCTTCCCAGGTCGGTCGGCAGGTCAGAATCGACGGCAGGGGGGCCTCCTGCAGCAGGCGGCCCACGCCGTCCGGGTCAGTAAAGCCGTCGATGCGAAGCTCCACCAGGTCCGCGCCGAACTCGGCCGCCCGGGTCGCATCCGCCAGGGCCTGCTCGAGATCACGCACCATGATTGCGGCTGTCAGTCTGGTCATCACAGCGCTAGCCTACCCGCACCAGCCGGCGAGGCAAACCCCCTGACCCGCCCGGATGGCCCGCGCCATTCGTAAACAGCCGCGCTATCGTTTATCCTGCTGCTCTGCTGACAGGGTCCGGCCCAAGGGGGCGGGGGGAGACAACCGGCCCGGCCGAGCCCGTCACGAGCTCACAACCCGATTCGCGAATCATTCAACCCAAACGGTTTGACCATGCCTCAGATTCACGCCATCCCTGCCGTTACCTATGCCGCCGCGCCCGGCACGGATCTCTCCGACCGCATCGCCCCGCCTTACGACGTCCTCGATCAGGCGTCCAAGCAGGCCCTGCTCGAAAAAAGCGAGCAGAACATCGTCAAGATCGACCTGCCGTACCTCCCGCCCAAGACCGTCGGCCCCGACGCCGTCTACGAGGAGGCCGGCGAAACCTACCGACAGTGGCTCGAAAACGGCACCCTCGCCAGGCGCGACACGCCGGCCCTGTTCGTCTATCAGCAGACCTTCGCCACCATCCGGGGCGACCGCTTTCAGCGGCGGGGCGTCATCGCCAACCTCGACGTTCAGCCCTTCGGCCCCGGACCCGAGGGCCGAGGCGGCATCTACCCCCACGAGCAGACCTTCGCCTCCGCCAAGGAGGACCGCCTCAAGCTCATGCGGGCCACCGAGGCCCAGCTCTCGCCCATCTTCGGGCTCTACTCCGACCGCGAAAACCGCGTCGGCCCGCTGCTCGACGAGGTGATCCGCAACCATCCGCCCACCTTCAAGGCCACCACCAGCGACGACGGCGTCCTGCACGAGCTCTGGGCCGTGGACGACCCCGCCGCGATCAACCGCCTCCGCGAATCCCTCGGCGATCACGACGTCTTCATCGCCGACGGCCACCACCGCTACACCACCGCCCTGAACTACAAGCAGGAGCTCGAAAGCCAGGGCAAGGAGCCCGGCGGGGCGGCGAAGTGCCTCTTCGTCCTCGTTTCCATCCAGGACCCCGGCATGATCGTCCTGCCCACCCACCGCGTGCTGGGCAACATGGCGAACTACTCGATGGACGCCTTCCGCGAGGCCGCGAAGGGCAAGCTGGACATCACCCCCGTGCCCGGCACCCGGCCCGAAGAGCTCGCCGGCCCGCTCAGCGAGGCAACAGGCCCCCACGCCGTCGGCCTCTACGACCCCAGCGCCGAGCAGCCCCTCGCCATCGCCACCACGACCGACCCGGACCCGCTGGCCAGGCGTTTCCCCGACCAGTCCGACGCCTGGCGGCAGCTCGACGTCGCCATCGTCCAGCACCTGATCGTCGAGGACATCTGCCAGCCGAGCTTCTGCCAGGAGGGCGAGGAGGTCGCCTGGAAGTTCCCGCACGACATCGAGGAGGTTGCCCGCCTCACCGGCGAAGACGATTTCCAGCTCGGCCTGGTCCTGCGCCCCACCCCGCTTGAGGCCGTGCAGCAGATTTCCGAGGCCGGCGAGCTGATGCCGCAGAAGAGCACCTTCTTCTATCCCAAGCTGGCGACCGGCCTGGTGATCAATCCGCTGGACTGACCCGCCATCCGGGCGTCGGGGGGGCTGACCCGCGCGGGCACCCCCCTACAATTGGGACGGCTGATGGAAACCAAGCAGGACAAGCCGCTTTCCGAGATGAGCGACGAGGAGCTCGTGACCGCCTACCGCGGCGGCCACGAGAAGGCGTTCGAGATCCTCGTGCGCCGCTATCGCCCCGAACTCTTCCACTTCCTCATCCGGTTCGCGGGCAATCGCGCCGCCGCGGAGGACCTCTTCCAGGAGGCCTTCCTGCAGGTGCACCTGTCGATCGACACCTTCGACGTGACGCGCAATTTCAAGCCTTGGCTTTTTACGATTGCAGCGAACAAAGCACGGGACTACCTGCGTAGGAACTCACGGCAGCAGGCCGCACCGCTCTCGGCGCTGATCAATCAGCGCCAGGAGGACGGCCGATCGTTCATCGATCTGCTCGAAGCCGACCTGCCCCTGCCCACCGAGAACCTCGAACGCGAGGAGGTTCGCGAGCTGGTGCAGGAGGTGGTCGACTCGCTGCCGGAGCACTTGCGCGAGGTGCTGACGCTGGCCTATTTTCACCGGTTCGCCTACAAGGAGATCGCCTCGATGCTCAGCATTCCGCTCGGGACGGTCAAGAGCCGGCTTCACTCGGCCGTGGGCACCTTCGCCGAACTGTGGAAGTCGCGCTACGAGGCGCGGCAGCAGCAACAGGGGTAGAAAGCAGGAATTGCCTAACATGCCGCCTGACCCGTCATCGCAGCAGGAACCCGCCGCGTCCATTCGTCCGCTCTCCGACGCCGACGCCCAGGCGCTCGACGCCATCATCGAGGCCCGGGCCCACGGCAGCGACGTCGGTCCCATGCCCCCGGCGTCCCGTGAGCGGGCGGACAAGCTCCACGAGCTGCTCTCGCTGCTCGACCGCCTCCCCGACGCCGAGACCCGCGCCCAGGCCGAGCAGGGCGTTCAGGCCACCCTCGATGCCGTCCGCAATGCCCGTCAGCGCGAGCGCTTCGCCAGTCAGGTGCAGATGCTCGCCGGCTCCAGCGGCTCGCTGGGCTTCTCCTGGCGCGAGGTCGCCGCGGCCGTGGCCATCTTCCTCGTCGCCGCGACGCTGCTGCTGCCCTTTCTCGAAAAGAACCAGACCGAGGCCGCCCGTATCGCCTGCGCGTCCAACCTCCGCCAGGCCGGGCAGGCTTTCCAGCACTACGCGAACGACCACGACGGCCAGCTCCCGCGCGGCGAGATCCGCCCCGGGGCCGTCTGGTGGAACGTCGGCCAGGCCGGCGAGAACGGCCGATACGACTCGAACACCGCCCACCTGTTCCTGCTCGTCCGCGGCGACAACCCCTACCTCAGCGCCGCACAACTCGCCTGCCCGCTGAACCCCGACGCCCAGACCGACGGCTTCGGCCCGGGTGCCCGCGACTGGGCCGGGCCCGAGGCCGTCTCCTACAGCTACCAGAACCAGTACACGCCCGAGCCGATCCAGATCGAGGCCAACCCGGCCCTGGCGCTGCTGGCCGACAAGAACCCGCTGTTCGTCGTCAAGGGCGGCCGAATCACCTTTGACCCCGACGCCTCGCCCACCGCCGCCAGCCGACTCCACGGCGGCCGGGGCCAGAACGTCCTCACCGCCGACGGCGCCGTCCGCTGGACCATCCGCCCCATGGTCCCCCGCACCCTCGGCGACCAGGACAACATCTGGATGCTCGAGGGCCGCACCCGCTACACCGGCACCGAATCCCCCGACGGCCCCGACGACAGCTTCCTCGTCCCCTGACGAGACCTGAAAACCCAGCACCGCGACGCCCACGGCCAACCCCGTGGGCGTTCTGCTGCGCCGCCAGACTGGCGGGCGACGGTTAAAAAATATGCACTGGGCGCGTCGGCAGAACGGCAGCCGCCTCAGGAGGCGGGCCGGAACATGGTATCCGACACCATTTCCCGGGTCCCTGGCCACCTGGCCACTGACTACAGAATGAACTCCAGCTTGTCCTTCAGCCCCGGCGGCAGGTCCACGCTGCCCGGAGCGACGCGGACCTCTTCCCACGCCAGCTTCGTCCGCCCCTCGCTCTCCGAAAGCCGGTAGCCGAGCACCTCGACGCTCACCGGCTCGCTCTGGCCCTTGATCTGCACCTCGGCCCGGATCGTCTTGCTGTGCGAATCGATGTGAAGGTTGAGCACCTCGGTCTCTCCTGCCAGTCTGGCGTTGAGGGCGGCCTGCACCACGCGCGAGCCGGTCGCCCGGTTGAGCCCCCGGCTAACCGCCCTGAGCAGATCCCACATGCCGCCTCCCTGCCGGAAAAGGAAAACGGACGATTACAGCCGGCAATTCCGCACGTGCGTCTCGAAGATGGCTGTGGCGCCCAGCGCCTCGAGCTCGTCCATCACCGGGACCACCCGCGGCTTCTCGACCATCACCTTGACCGCCAGCCAGCCTTCCTCGTCGAGCTGGCTGACCGTCGGGCTCTCGAAGCCGGGCGTGATCTCCTCGGCCCGGGCAAGCAGGTCGGCGGGGATGTTGTACTCCAGTACGCTGTAGCGCTCCGCCACGATCACGCCCTCGATCCGCCGCCGCACCTGCGCCACGCCGGGGGCGTCCGCCACGGCCGGGTTGGCGATCAGCACCGTCTGATAGGTCCCGATCTCCGCCATCACCTTCAGATGGTTGTCCCGCAGGCTGTCGCCGGTCTCGACGATGTCCACGATTCCGTCGGCCAGCCGCAGGCCCACCATGATCTCCACCGAGCCGTTCATCTCGATCGTCCGCACGTCGACACCCTGCTCGGCGAAGAAATGCCGCGTCGTTCGCGGGAAGCTGGTGGCGATGGTCTTGCCGGCAAAGTACTCGAGCCCCGCGCCGTCGACGCCTTCGGGACCGGCCACGCACAGCCGGCAGCGGCCGAAGCCCAGCTCCAGCACCTCGGCCACGTTCGCCTCACGCTCGGACACCAGGTCCGAGCCGGTGATGCCCATGTCCACCACGCCGCTGTCGACCAGCACCGGGATGTCGTCGGCCCGCAGAAAGATGAACACGATGTCGGCGTTGCGGCAACTGGCGTAGAGGTTCCGGCTCGAGCGGCGGAAGCTGTAGCCGCTCGCCTTGAGCAGCTCCATGGCCGGCTCGGCCAGCCGTCCCTTGCCCGGCAGGGCGATACGCAGCTTGTTCTCGTCGGTCAGCATGACGGACGGCTCCTGTTGGCTTTCTCCTCGTGGCCGCTCGTGCCGAACCGCCGCTGCAACTCGGCCTCGATCTCCTCGAGCGACACGTCATGGTGACACGCCTGCACCAGCGCGTGGAAGAGCAGGTCGCACAGCTCGTGGCACAGGTGGTCGCGGTCGCCCTCGGCGGCGGCCTCCGCCACCTCCCGGGCCTCCTCGAGGATCTTGGCGTTGATCTTCTGGGTGCCTTTGGCGTACAGGCTGGCGACGTAGGACGAGCCCGGCTCAGCGTCCCTGCGCTGCCGAAGCACCTGCTCCAGGCGATCGAATATGCCGTTTTGTGTCATCGGTCTCTCGTTTCTCTGCCAGTGCTCGAATGCCCTGCCACACCATCCGAACCGT
Organism: Phycisphaeraceae bacterium; assembly: GCA_046540025.1. Taxonomy (GTDB): domain Bacteria; phylum Planctomycetota; class Phycisphaerae; order Phycisphaerales; family Phycisphaeraceae; genus JBKHFW01. Next base: position 26,642 of record JBKHFW010000018.1, on the reverse strand, counting down.
GAATCTTAACGGGAAAACCGCCCCGGTGGGAGCGGCCCCGGCAGAAGAGCCTCACAGATGCGCCCCCGGCCCACCGCCGGCATCCTCCAGCCGGTCTCTCCCCCCATCTGTATGGATCCGCACGCCTCATCGGCTTCCCGCTTCATCCTCTTCTTCGTGCTCCCCGTCCCGCTTCGTATCTTCGTGGTTTTCCCTTGTTCGGCCCTTGGTGGCCTTGGTGCCTTGGTGGTTCCCCGGGCGCAAAAAAGCCCGGCCGCGGGGGCCGGGCTCGTGCGAATCAGCTTGTCGTGAGCAGCTCGCTCAGCCGCCGACCTGGTAGCGGACGAAGTGCTTGATCGTCGTCCCCTCCGGCAGCAGGTCCTTGATCTGCTTCTTGTCGTCCTTGATGAACGGCTGGCGGATCAGGACGTTCTCGTCGTAGAACTTGCGGATCTTGCCCTCGACCATCTTCTCGGCGATCTCCTCGGGCTTGCCCTGCTCGATGGCCTGGCCCTTGGCAATCTCGCGCTCCTTCTCGACGACATCCTGAGGCACGTCCTCCTCGGTGACGCCGACCGGGCTCGGGCTCACAGCCGAGATGTGCATGCACAGGTCCTTGAGCAGGTCGTCGGACGCCTCGCCTTCGACCTCGACCAGCACGCCCACCTTGCCGGTGAAGTGCACGTAGGAGCCGACCGTCCGGCCCGCGCCGCCGAGCACCTTGCCCCGGCCGAACTGGACGTTCTCCTTGGTCGTCAGGCGGACCTCGTCGATCTGCGCCTGCATGGCGTCGGTCTTCTCGACCCCGCCCGGCTCCTGCTCGAGGGCTTGGTCCGCGATCTTCTGGACCATCTCGGTGAAGGCCTCGTTGCTCGCGGTGAAGTCGGTCTCGGTGTTCACCTCGACCAGCGCGCCCTTGCTGCGGTCATCGCTGACCGATGCGGCCAGCCGGCCTTCGGCACTGGTGCGCTCCGCCCGGCTGTCCATCCGCGCCAGACCCTTCTGACGCAGCATGTCCACGGCCTTCTGGATGTCGCCATCGGTCTCCTCGAGAGCCTGCTTGCACTCCATCATGCCCAGGCCAGTCTGCCTGCGGAGGGCCATCACGTCCTTGGCGGCGATCGCCATGGGGAATCTCCTTTATTCAGTCCCGTTGAACTAGGGGGGTGTTCCGGCAAATCCGGGGAAAAACCGGGCCCGCACGTCCGCCTGCCGCGAACGCTCCAGGGCCCGGCCGATTGCGAATCAGTCGCCTTACTCCGCGGGCTCGGCGGACGGACCCTGCTGCTTGTGGTCCGCCGGCTTCGTGTCGTCCTGCCCGACGGGGGAAGTCACCGGCTTGTCGGTGTCACCCTCGGCGGCGGCGGGGCCCATCTTCTGCGGCCCTTCGGACGGCTCGCCGGTGGCGGCGCCTTCCTCGGCACGGAACTGCGCCCGGCGGCTGCGGCGACGCGGGGCTTCACCGCCCTCGGCCTGCTCGCCCCCGGTCTTCTCGAGCTCCGCCTGCGCCCGGCCGGTCTTGCCTTCCTGCACGGCAGCGCAGAGGCTGCGGACGATCACCTCGATCGCCCGCATCGCGTCGTCGTTGCCGGGGATCGGGATGTCGGCGAACTCGGGATCCGAGTCCGTATCGATCAGCGCGACCGTGGGGATGCCCAGCTTGCGGGCTTCGCGGACGGCGTTGTGCTCGGCCGCGACGTCGATGATCACCATCGCGCCGGGGAGCTTGCCCATGTTGCGGATACCGCCGAGGTTGCGCAGGATCTTGTCCTTCTCGCGGTGGAGCGAGGCCTCCATCTTCTTGGAGTAGTTCTGAATCTCGCCGGTCTCCTCGAGCCGCTCGAGTTCTTCGAGCCGCTTGAGGCGCTCCCGGATCGTGCGGAAGTTCGTCAGCGTGCCGCCGAGCCAGCGCTCCGAGACGTAGTGCATGCCGGTGTCCGGCACGTACTGCTCGAGAATGCCGCGTGCCTGCCGCTTGGTGCCCACGAAGAGCACGTCCTTGCCCGACGCCACCGTGCGGGTGAGGAACTTGCGGGCCAGCAGCAGGCCCTTGATCGTCTCCTTCACATCGATGATGTGAATGCGGTTGCGCTTGCCGAAGATGTACGGCTTCATCTTCGGGTTCCAGTTTGTCGACCGGTGCCCGAAGTGGATGCCGGCCTCGACCAGCTCCTTAACCAGTGATGCCATCACAGACTCCTTGTCAAGGGCTTGAAGCAGCCCTCGGTTGCTGCATCCTTGCCGCCCGACGCCGGGGGAGGATGAAAGGGCGGCGGTACGTCGACCGGTACCGCCAACGGTATGCGAAATCGTGGGGAAGGCGCGGGGCCGCGCAGTCCTGCAGCAGCAGGAGTATTCCCGCTGCCACACATTGTAGCCGTCGAGAAAAGCCCTGCAAGGCGCGAAAACCCCGGCGCGGCCGGCTCAGGAGGTCCTCGCCTCCGGGGCGGAGGAGGCCGCCACTTCGTCGGCAGCGGCGGGGCCCGGGGACGCCTTGGCAGACTGTTCGAGTCGGCGGCGTTCGACCGCTTCGATGTGGTGGCCGTAGCGATAGGCGCCCACGATGATGAGCGCGTACACCCCCGCCGCCGTCGCCAGCACCCAGGGCCAGGGCAGATCCAGCGCCACCAGCAGGCAGCCCAGGGCCGCGAAAAACGCGCCGAGTCCGTACAGCACGCCCACCGACTGCTTCACGCTCAGCCCCGACCGCCTCAGCAGGTGGTGCAGGTGGCCGTTGTCCGGGCTGAAGATCGGCTGGCCCCGCATCTTGCGACGGAAGATCGCCAGCGACGTATCCGTGATCGGCAGGGCGAAGACGATCAGCGCCGCCGCCACCAGCAGCACGCCCTGGTTGCCGGCCTCGGCGAACAGCAGGACATTGCTGATGCACAAAAAGCCCAGCAGCAGCGACCCGGCGTCGCCCATGAAGATGGACGCGGGGTTGAAGTTGTAAGGCAGAAAGCCGAGCACAGCCCCGAGAATCGCCAGCGACATCACGATCCGCGCGCTCTGGAACGGGGCATTCGCCCCTTCCTGGGCAGCGAGCAGAATGGCCATCACCAGGAAGCCGAGCGCCGCGATGGCGGTGACCCCCGCGGCCAGGCCGTCCAGGCCGTCGATCAGGTTGAGGCTGTTGCACCCGCCCAGCACGAACACGGCGATGACGGCCGTGCCGAGCATGTAGACCGCCCCGTAAGGGAGGTTGAGTTCAAGCAGGCGCACCGAGGTTTCCGCGAGGTGCAGGCCGACCGTTTCGCTCGCCAGCGCTGCCGCGGCGATGAACTGTCCGCCCGTCTTGACCCGCGGACTGATGCCGTAGACGTCGTCGAAGAGGCCGGTCACCGTGATGACCGCGGCCCCGATGATCATCCAGAACGGGAAACTGGCCGAGGCGCCCAATCCGGTCGGGTCCAGCCAGTGGGCGCAGGGGAAGTAGCCCAGCGACACCCCGGTGAACCAGCCGAGGAAGATCGCCACCCCGCCGAGGTAGGCCACCGGCCTGGCGTGGCTCTTACGCTTGAGGTCGGGCCAGTCCACCACGCCGTTTTTCAGGGCGAGGTGGCGCATCACCGGCGTCAGCACCAGCGTGACCAGCAGCGCCAGGACGAAGACGTACAGGTGCGGCAGAACCAGCACGCTCCACTCGCCGAGGGTCGGCAAGGTGCGCTGGGCAAGTAGCTGGTTCTGGACTGCTCCCATCGGCTTACACCTTCCGGGCCAACGTCGCGCGGGGCGTCTCGTCTGCCCCCGCGGGGCTCGGTTCGACCTGCCTCGCCGCTGGCTGCCGACCGCCTGACGGCCTCATTCAGCCACATCGGCTCTTTCGCGGCCGATCTGGAGTGCCGGCCGACCCTCGGGCCGAACCCGGGGAACGCTCCGAGTCGGCCGACGTGCCCGTCACCGGGCGGTGGACGTCGGCCGACTCTTCGCGTGAATCGGCCTCAGCGCTTCGCGGTAGCGCCGGACTTGTCGGCAGGCATCGCGTCGCGGTAGCGGTAGAAGTCGCGGTAGGACTTGCGGAAGTAGCCGCCGGCGCTGGCGCGCACGCCGTTGAGCACGAGGCCCAGGACGTCCGCACGGTGGCCGTCGATCTCCCGCAGCAGCCGCTGCACCATGCCCCGCTTGTCGTTGCGGGCGCGGACCACGAGCATGACGGCGTCGGCCTGCTTGGCCAGCAGCCGCGTGTCCGAGGTCAGCAGGGCGGGCGGCGCGTCGATCAGGATCAGGTCGTACTCCGTCTCGAGCTGCCCCAGCAGCGAACGGAAGGCGCTGCTTTCGAGCATGTCGGGCGTTGCGGCGTGGGCGGCGCCGATCGGCAGCAGGGCGAGGTTCTCCTCCTTCCGCACGATCGCGTCGCTCGCCTCGGCCTTCTGCTCGAGCAGCTCGATCAGGCCCGGCTCCCGCCGCAGACCCATCAGGGTGTGCTGGACGGGGCGGCGGAAGTTGGCGTCGATCACCAGCACCTTCCGCCCGTTGTGCGACAGGCTGATCGCCAGGTTCTGCACGGCCGACGAAGTGCCCGATCCGGGCTGACCCGAGGCGACGAGCAGGGTCTTGTAGCCGCGGCGGTCCATCTTGCTCATCACCGCCGTACGAACCTGCCGGAACGACTCGGCCATCAGGCCGTTGGGATCGCTCGCGACCACGCCCTCGATCTGGCCGGCGCCGCTGGGATCTTCCGCCGCGTCCGGCACGACGCCGAGCAGTTCGGCCTCGCCGAGCAGCTTGACGTCCGACGGGCTCATCATGCGCTGATCCAGGCCTTCCTTGAGGTAGATCAGCCCCGCACCGAGCGCCAGCACCAGCAGCGTGATGCCCGGGATGATGATTTCAGGCCGGGGGAACGTCAGTTCCGGCCGGGTCGGGCCGGCCACGCGGCGGATCGGCATCAGCTCGGGGCGGCTCGCCTGGACGTCGGAGTTGTTGATGGCGGTATTGATCTCCGCCAGCCGCTCGCGAGCATCCTCGAGCTCCGTCTGCATCTGCTCGTACTCGGCGAGCTGGGCATTGAGGTCCTTCAGCCGACGCGTCGCCTCCTCCATCTTGGGCTGGAGGCCGGTGAGCTGCGCCTTGATGCCCTCGACGTTCTTGGCGGCTTCATCGATCTGGGCCGCCTGCCGCTCGCGCAGGAACTGGTCGAAGTTGCGCTGCCTCTCCGCCTCGAAGGCTTCGATGCGGCGATCAATGTCGGTGATCTGGTAGTGCTTCGGACCCAGCCGGGCGAGCAGGCGGTCCCGCTCGGCCCGCAGGTTCTGGATCTGGGCCTTGAGCTCCTGGATCAGCGGCATCGCCTCGATGGCGACCACGTCCTGCGGCGTCGCTTCGAGCTGGCCCGTCTGCTGGGCCTCGTTCAGGCTGCGGTGTTGCTCCTGGGCCTGGTCGAGCATCATCTCGAGCTGCGCCCGCTGGGTGACGTAGTTCTCATACTCGATGCTGGCCGCGCTCGCCCGGCTGTCGAGCGTATCCACGTCCTGCCGACGCAGGAAGCTGGCGATGTCGCCCTGGAGGCGACCGATGCGGCCCTGCTCGGCCGTCTGCCGATCGACGAAAACGCCCCGCACGTCCTGCGTCTCACCGCGGGCGCGGTCCTCGACGAAGTTGAGGTGGACCTCCGCCACCGCATCGACGATCTTCTCCGAATCGGTCGGCTGGGGCGTGGCGAAGGCGATCTGGATCGCACTCGCGCCGCCGACCAGGTTGAGGCCGAGATTCTCCTCCAGCGCATCCATGGCGGTGTCGACGTCGAGCGCCCCGGTTTCGTCAATGAACTGCTGGACCCACTGGGTGTTCTGCACACTGTTCGTGTTCAGCACCGCCATGAGCGTCCGGGGGCTTTCGATCTCCAGGAGCTGGTTCTGCAGCGCCCGTTCGACGGCATCTTCGGTCCGCCGATCACTGGCCGAGCTGCTGGTGTCCAGCGCGTTTTCGACCGTGTTGTTCAGCGCAAGCTGCACCTGCGAGCCCCAGCGGGGCATCGTCTGGCGCAGCGCAAACCAGGTGCCCACACCGATGCCGGCACCGACCACGGCCAGGGCCAGCAGCACGTGAAGGTACTTGCGCAGTACCTGCAGGGGGTCCACCGGCTTGAACCGGCTCATCCCACCGGGCGTGGCCGTGCCCGAGGTAGCGCTGAGCGGCGGAATCGGGGAAATCGGATTCTGCGTCATCGGTTTACATCCTCCTCTTGCGAGGCATCCAGCCGCTGGAGCATCTCCTGCGCCTGCTGAAGGGTTTGGCTGTCCTGAGCCGTCTGTGCCAGTCGAATCGCCTCCCGAAGCCGGGAGCGCGCGTAGAGCGTATTATCCTGTTTTTCGTAAACTTTCGCCAGATGCAGGCATGTCACCGCCAGCGGCCTGATCGCCCGGCTCTGCTCGAGCGTCTCGGCGGCGGCGTTGATCTGCCCGGTCTGGTACTGAATCCAGCCCAGCGTGTCCAGCACTTCCGCGCTGTTCGGGCTGAGCTCGGCCGCCTTTTCCGCCAGCGGCAGGGCGGCCTCCGGCTGATCGAGGTCCTCGAGCAGCAGGTAGGCGAAGTTGTTCAGCGCCGCCCCGTGCTCCGGCGAACGCTCGAGCAGGTTCTCGTAAGCCTCGCGGGCCGCCTCGGCCTGGCCGGCCTGCTGCAGCGCCGTCGCCAGAAGCAGGTTGTAGTCGACCACCGTCGGCGACTCGAGCGTCGAGAGCTCCGGCTGCATCGCCTGGAGACGCTCGATCGCCGCGTCGTACTGCCCGTCGCCCGACTCCAGCCGGGCGGCGGCCAGCTCCAGCCACGCCGCCGGGTAGTCGGCAGCGGTCGACACCAGCCGGTCGATCGCTGGCGCCAGCCCCAGTCCCGCCGCCATGTGCCGGGCGACGGTGTTGAGCTCGTCCGGCGTGCGGCTGCGCTCGACCGCCCGGGAGAACACCTGGCTCGCCCGGTCGGGCGAACCCGTGCTCGCCAGCGCGTGGGCCCGCATGGCCTGAAGCACCGGCATGTCCTCGGTGGTCACCGCATGCTGCTCGAGCAGCTCGAGCACCTGCGACGCCTGCCCGGTCTTCAGCAGCAGATCGACGTGGGCGATCAGGTTGTCCGGCGAAGGCACCAGCTCCACGAGACGGGCCGTGTGCCGGACCGCTTCACCCGGCTGGTTCTGCTGGATCGCGAGCTGAACGAGGATCTGCGACCACTGCGACTGATCGGGCCAGAAGCTCTGGCCCTGTTCGGCCAGGGCACGGGCGTCGTCCAGCCGGTTCTGCTTGAGATAGAGCTGGAGCAGCGCCGCCCGGGCCGCCGCGTCACGCGGCGTCTGCTCGAGCACCGTGCGCAGCTCGCGCTCGGCGCCGCTGGAGTCTCCGCTACGGGTGAGCAGGTCCGCCAGCAGCCGCCGGGCCTGACTCGCCATCGGGCGGGTGCGAAGCAGGTCCCGCAGATCGTTCACCGCGGCATCGAGCTTGTCAGGCTGCTCGGCCTGGACCGCCGCCCGCTGGATCCGCAACTGCATGTTCTCGGGTGACAGCTCGATCGCCCGGGTCAGCAGCTCTTCCGCCCTGGCCGGCTCATCGCGGGTCCGGGCGATCATCGCCTCGAGCCCGAGCGAGGTGGCGCTGGGCTCGATCGGTTCGATCAGGCTCGCCGCCTCATCCACCTCGCCGCTGCGAAGCAGTGCCTCGGCCAACTGAAGCGTCGCCCTCTCGTTGCCCAGTTCCGCCTCATGCAGGCGTCGGTACAGCGGCACGGCCCGGTCGAACATGCCGGCCCGGAAGAACTGGGCCGCAAGCTCGCGGGTGGCCACCGGGTTCTCCGCGTCTTCCCGCTCGATCGCCTGCTGATAGCTGGCTACGCCGTCCCGTGTCAGGCCGTCCCGGGTCAGGTAGCGGGCGCGGAGCAGGTGGTCCTCCACGGTCGCCTCGTCACCCTGCTGTCGCAGGTAATCGTCGATCACGTTCAGCCCGGCCTGGGGGCCGTCGGTCTCGCGGAGCACGCTCGCCAGCAGTCGGGCGTTGGCCTCGGTCCGGCCTTCCTCGGCGACGACGGCCTCGGCCTCGGCCTTCGCCTCCTCGTGCCGGTCGAGTTCGGCCAGCAGGAGCGCGAGCTGCCGCCGATTGTCCATGCGTTGGGGCCGAAGTTCCTTGATCTGCTGCCGCAGCGACAGCGCCTCCTGCTTGTCGCCGTAGCGCTGCTCGTGGAGGAGGTACTGCTCGAAGAGCTGCGAGTTGCGCCGGTCGTACCGGATCGCCTCCTTGAGCCGCTTGAGCGCCTGCTGGTACTCGCCGCGGGCGTCGAGCGCCCGGGCCATGCCCTGCAGGGCGGCAGCGTTGTTCGGCCGCTGCTCCAGCGATGTGCGGTACGCCTCCATCGCCTGGGCGATCTCCCGCTTCTGAACGAGGAGATCACCGAGCTTTCGCCAGCTCTCGGGATGGACGGGCACGGCCCGCAGGGCGCGGCGGTAGTGGGCGATGGCCTCGTCGGTTTCGCCGAAGGCCGCGGCGACCTCCGCCCGGTAGAACTCGCCCTGCGCCGAGTCGAGGTCCTGCCGGGCGATGCGCACCAGCAGCCGGTTCACCAGCTCGCGGTCCTCGTCGGCGACAGCCAGCTCGAGCTTCAGGTTCAGCACGTTGGGGTCGTCGGGATCAATCTCCTCCGCCCGGGCCATCGCGGCGCGGGCCTTCTCCATCTCGCCGGTCCGCATGTACAGGCGGGTTTCGAGCAGCGCCCGGTTGAACGGGTTGTCCTCATCGGGCCCCATCTGCTCGAGCAGCTCGTCGGCGCTCCTGGCCTGCGTGGCCTGGAGGATCCGCTCGGCCCGCTCGATGAACGCCTCGTCAAGGCCGGCCGACCGGCCCTCGGTGAGCATCTGCTTCACTTCTTCGCCGTCGCCCGCCAGCATCAGCCGCGCCTGCAGCGCCGCCTCGTTGCCGGGGTCGCGGGTGAGCACGTTCTCGATGACCTGCTTCGCCTGGTCGCGCTGGCCGCGGCGGATATGCAGCGCCACCAGCGGTCGAAGGACCGCGGGATGCTTGAGGGGATCGATCTGCTCGTAGATCTCCATCGCCTCTTCCTCCCGACCCTGCTGCGCCCGCAGCTGCGCCATGAGCAACTGGTTGGCCGTTTCCTCGGGCTGGGCCTCGACCAGCAGTTCGAGGTGCTCTTCGGCGTCGTTGAGGTCGCCGCCTTCGAGATAGAGCTTCCCCAGCGTGCGACGAAACGTCGCCGAGTCGGGGTAGCGATCGACAAGCCGCTCGAAGCGGTCGGCCGCGACGCCCCAGGCGCCGAGTTCCTGATGGGCGCTGCCCGAGAGACGCAGGGCATCCATCGGCGGGGTGTCGGCCAGCTTGATCACCCGGTCGAAATGCGACGCCGCCGACCGGAGCCTGTTCTGCACCATGTCCAGCTTGCCCCGCATCATGTGCGTGACCGCGCTGTCCTCGCCGAGGCGGTCCTGCACCCGGGCGAGCAGTTTTTCGATGCGATCCAGCACGGGCTGGCGCTCCTCGCGGGGGAGCTCTTCCGCCTCAGCGAGCAGCACGTCGGAGAGGCGCCGCGCCGCCTGCATCTCGAAGGACCGGTTGAGCAGGAAGGGGGCCGCCTTCTTCGCCCCGTCGTCGGCCAGCACGGTCTCGAACGCCTCGCGGGCCTGCTGCCTCTCACCGGCGCGGAGCAGCATCTCCCCGAGCATCACCTTGTACTGGGCGAGCTCGGGATGAGCCTCCGCCGCGGTTTCGAGCAGCCGCACGGCCCGCATCACGCCGCGACTGGCGGTCGCGGGACCATCCTCCACCGGCTCCCGGTCGAGCTGTGGCAGGACCTGGGCGAGAACTGCCACGGCCCGGCGCGGTTCGGGGTTCTCGAGAAGCTGCGCTTCCATCCGGCTGGCGAGGGCCGCGGCTTCCTCCGGCTGATCGATCTGGGACGACAGCAGCACGGTGAGGTGATTGAGCTGCCGCACCACGTCCTCGGGGTCGACCTCGAGTGACGCGGAGGAGATCGCCTGGGCCTCGTCGCGCCTCGCCTCGGCCATTTCCGGATCGTCGCCGGAGCCGTCGAGCTGCCGCGCACGGATCAGCAGGTACCGCGCCTGCTGGTAGAGCAGATCGCGGTCTTCGGGCCACTTCGCCAGCGAGAGCTTGAGATCCTTCTGCACCTGCTCCACCTGCTCGTCGGGCGTGCCGGGTTCGAGCATCGCTGCGCCGGCGATCGCCCGGTACTTCCGGGCGAGGGGGTCGCCGTCCACCTGGCCGGAGAGGTGGGTGTCCGCCGCCTGGTGCAGCGACTTCCACTGGCCGAAACGCTCAGCGTGCTGCTTGAGGAATTCGTAGAAGTTTTCGCGGAGTTCCGAATTGTTCGGCTGCGCCATCGAGGCCCATTCGGTGGCGCTGCGCATGTTGCCCAGCACCTTCTCCGCGTCGAGCCGGGTGTTGACCGTTCGGCTGCGGAGCAGGTCGATGTACTTGTGCAGCAGCTCGACGTTGTCACGCTGCTGGCCGATCGCCCGCTCGTACTTCTCCTGGGCGAGCACCAGCTCGCCTTCCTCGGCGTACCGGTCGCCCTCGCGGACGAGTTCCACCGGGTCGGGGCGGACGAACATGAAATATGCCGCGGCGAACCCACCCACCAGCAGCAGCAGCACGCTGCTCAGGGCAATAACAAAGGTTGTGTTTACACGACGGGCCATGGGCCTAAGGCTCCCTTGGGGTCTCGAACGTCAGTGGGACTCGTCCTCGCGGGGGTACGTTCCCTGCTGCACTTCGTGCCAGTCCGGCAGGCAGAAAAGGATCTCCGGCAGCGCGTGGTCGAGCAGCGAACTCACCCGCTCTCGCACCAGCTCTTCATCGGTGATCCCGAAGGCCTGCACCTCGACCTTGGCGTAGTAGCTGTAGCGGTCCGTGGGGTCGAACCCGTGCAGACGCACCAGGTCCGGGGTGGCCAGCGTCTGACCGTTGGCCATGAAAAAGTAAATCACGCTCTGGCCGTTCTGCGGGTTGTCCGAAGCGGCATACGTGAAGTAGGTCGCGTCGATCTGCTCGCCCGGCACGCGGACCCTGCCGTTGCGCGCTTCGGCGAGCAGGTAGTCCGATTCGGGGTCGTCGCGCAGCTTCGCCTCGTCGAGGTTCAGCTCCACGAGCGTCTTGTCCATCGGCTGCATGCCGGCCGCGACAAAGCAGCGGTCGGGCACGTGCGGCACGAGGTCGGGCGTGCCCGTGTAGTAGGCGATGTGCAGCCGAAGCTCCCCGCCCGGGCCGCCGGGCCACGTGGTGTCCTCGTAGATGCGGCTGATGTACTTCTCGGTGCCCAGCGTCTCGAGCACCTCGGCGCTCAGCGGCGGGTCCTCGCTCACCATCTCCCACGGGCCAAACTGCGTCGGCACCGCGGCGAGCGTGTGGCGAAGCGGCAGGGGCTGCTTGATCAGCACCGTCTCCGTCGCCGCCACGACGCCGTTCTGGCCGACCAGCGCCACCAGCAGGGCGGCGGCGATCAGGCCCGCGGCCGCCTGCTGCTTGTGCTGTTTCACCCGCTCGAGCAGGCGCGGCAGCACCATCGCCAGGCCCGCAAGCGCCAGCAGGACCACCGGCAAAAGGGCGGGCGCCGTCCAGGCCGGCGCTGCTTCCGGAAGCACGTCCGGCGCGAACCACGCCGCCAGCAGCAGGTAAGCCAGCCCCAGCAGCAGCGTCAGGCCGCCGCCCAGGGCCGTGCCCAGCCCGATCGCCCCCGGAGCCAGCCGCGCCGGGCCGGCCGGCACATCGGCGACGGCGGGACGACTGGCGGCCTCGTCGGCGTCCTCGTCCCCGCCCTCGCGGATGATGATCTTGTCCAGGACCCACCCCAGCAGCAGGAACACCAGGGCCGCGGGAATGAGCATGAGCATGCCCACGAAGGTGTGGAAGCTGCCGTGGGCGTACTTGGGATCGATGAGGAACAGCAGCCCCAGCGCGGTCACCCGGCCGACGTTGATGCCCACGGCGATCGGCACCGCCAGCAGAATCATGGTCAGCCGCTGCCACCAGGCGCGGTTCCAGAGAAACGCCATCGCCACCGCCAGAGCCAGGAACGCCATGAGCATCCGCAGGCCCGAGCACGCCTCGGCGACGTTGAGTCCGTCGCGGACGACCTGGCCGCCCTCGTACATGACCAGCTCGATCGTCGAGCTGCGACTGGTCACGTCGAAGTCGTTGTTGAACGCCGCGACGAACTGCAGCACGATCGTGGCGCCCTTCGCGGCAATCTGCTGGAGATTCCAGGCGATCTTGTCCCACAGCCGATCGCTGACCTTGATGAAAAACATCAGGTACAGGATCGGGAACCAGAGCCAGCGCATCGCGCCCGGCCCGAGCAGGAACAGGACCAGCCCGAACAGGGTCAGGATCATGCCCATTCCCTGGGCCATCGAGTTCTGCACGGGAAAGATGCCCAGGGCGAAGGCGAACAGGCCGGCGAAGAAGATCGGCAGCCCCCAGCCGCACACGCGCCGCGAGGCAGCCAGCAGGTCGTAGCGGTGCTGATAAATGAAAAAGCCGCTGATGAAGGGCACCAGCAGCATGTGACCCCAGTCCGGGTTGAGCCCGCGGGCGTCGCCGTTCGTCGTCGCGATGAGGAACATGCGGTAGACGAACGGCCAGTGCAGGGCGATGAACAGCCCGCCGAGCAGCGCGATCCAGCCCCAGGCAGGCGGACTGATCAGCCGCTGCGGCGACACATCTTTCCTCGCGCTGGTGACGGTTGTGCTCATGGGTTTCAAAACCTCGCCCGTTCCCGCTCGGCCGGCCCCGCGTCGTCGACACGAGCTCCGATCTCTCCCGATAGGCCTACGCGGACATTTCCTGATGAGTTCGCTGGCTTTATGGGAAACCGGGGACGAGCCCGCCGGAAAAGGCGCATGCGGTGCTCCGTGGTGACGTCTTGTCGACTCGGATTGGCCCGCCAGATGGTCCCGCCGGGAGCGCGTTGGGCCCGGGCGCGCATTGGCTTGCCATGCCCGACCACGCCCGGCTCAGGTGGTGGGAAGCCGGGGCCGCCGATGCCTCGCGCGATCGGCGGCCCCACCCCCCCGTCTGAGATCAGTCAGGTCGGCCGAACACGTCGATGTCGAAGTTCCGGTCGAGCACGAATCCGAAGCCGTAGGTGGCCCGGAAGCCGTTGCGAATGATCGCCAGCGGCGTGGCCGGCCAGCTCGTGCCGACGTTGATGATGTCGTTGGGCTTGATGAAGATGTCCGGCTCTTCGCCTTCGAAGATGGCCCGGACGTCCAGCCGAACGACCGCTTCCTGGTTGTCGTCGATCCGGCGGATCAGGTCCACCCGCTCGGGGATCGCGAGTTGGCCCAGCCCCCCGGCCGAGGCGATCAGCTGCTTGAGCGTCAGATCGTTCTCGCCGGGCACGGCGTACGCACCGGGGCGGTTGATCTGCCCCATCACGTACACGAAACCAGCCGAGGTGGAGGGCACGCGGATGATGTCCCCCGGCCGAATGATGATGTTGTAGCGCAGATCCCCTTCCTTGAGCTTCTCCCAGGGGATCTCGATGATGCGCTGGGTCATCAGGTCGCCCAGTTCGACGTCGCCCTCCCGGGCGGCGCGGCGGCGGGCCTGCCCACCAGGGCGGGCGGACTCGGCACGAACCCATTCCCCGTCGATGTTGACCCACTGCCCCCCCTCGCCGGACTCCTCGAGCCCGTCCTCGGCGCCTGCGGGAGCCTGCGGCGTACGCGGCTCAGCCGCCTCGGGCTGCTCGGCGTCCGGCTCCTCGACGCCCTGCATCAGCTCATCGATGAGCTGGCCGGGGTCTTCCGGCGCCTCGGGCACCGCTTCGACCTCGGTTTCCTCGCCAGGCGTCTGCGGCACCTCGCCGGCAACCTGCTCGGTCAGCGCGGTCTGGCGGTAGATCAGCAGCCGCCGCGTCCGCCCGGACACGCCGCGAACCATCGCGACCGCATCCGTGAGGCGGAAGTTGGGCTTGGGAATCGTATAGATGCCCGCGGCCGTGCCGTCGGTCTCCGGCTCACTGAGCACGCTGAAGGTGTCCTGCTGGCGTTCCTGCAGGACGACGCTGACCATCGCGTCACGCAGCACGCCCATGTCCTCGAGCAGCGTGCGGACGCGCTGCTCAAGCTGCGTCGGGCTCAGTCCCGCCGCCCGCACCGTGCCGACGATCGGCAGGCGCAGCTCGCCCGTCTCGTCGACCCGGCGGGTCTGCACGGCCTCTTCGCCCATGCGGATCAGCTCGAACACGGTCACCGTGACCAGGTCGCCCGGGCCGATGACGTATTCGCGGACGTCCGGAATCAGGTCGCTGGGGCGGACCCTGGTCACGTCCATCGTCCTCATGGGCGGCTCGTCGATCACGTCGAGCCGGTCGAGAATCGGCTGCGTCATCGGCGTCGGCTCCCACCGGCCTACGACCGACGGGTCAAAAAACGAGTCCACTTCACAGCCGGTGAGCACCGTCACGATGCCGGCCAGAAACAGCGTCCCGACCGACATCCAGCGCCGGCCCGTTGCGTCCCAGATTCTCTTCACACCCGCCTCCTCTATCTCGATGTACGGCTTGCGACCATCGCAGTTTCAGGTGAAACAGTCACAGAATAGGCAAGCTACATAGTAAAGCAAAACTGCTGATGACGCACCACATTGTGCGTGGGTTTCCACCAAATAGCCACCCCCGTCGGCCTCATCGGCCGCATCGTTTGCCCACTTTGAGCCGGCCCGGGCCAAACCGGCGGGATCGGCTCCAAAACAGCGGACAAACCCGCCCAGACGGCCCGAAAGCGCCCACTTTACCACCTCACGGGCTGCTCGAGGGCGTCACGCAACTGGGCATGGTAGGCCGACCGACCCGTCTCGATCATCCCGAACTGCTCAAGATGTGGACTCGGAACCTGGGCGTCGAGTAGGGAAAACCCCTTCTCGCGAAGATGCTCCACCAGGTGCACCAGGCACACTTTCGAGGCATCCGTCGCCCGGCTGAACATCGACTCGGCGAAAAACGCGCCCCCCATCGCCAGTCCGTACACCCCGCCCACCAGTTCGGGGCCCGCCTCGCCAGGCTCCCACGCCTCCACGCTGTGCGCCAGCTCCAGCCGGTGCAGTTCGACGAACGCGGCGATGATCGGCTCGGTCAGCCAGACCTCCTCGTCGGGCAGCTCCGGACGGGCACACGCCCGGATCACCGGCTCGAAGGCCTCATCCCGCGTCACGCGGAACCGGCCCCGCCTCACCTGCCGCACGAGCGAACGCGAGACGTGAAACCGCTCGTCCAGCGGCAGGACCGCCCGCGGATCGCACTCGTACCACCCGAGCGGGCCGTGCCGCCCGTCGGCCATGGGAAACAGTCCCGCGGCGTAGCCGGCGAGCACCGTCTGAGGATCGAGCTGAATGCTGGAAGTCATGTCGACCCGCCATCTTACCGATGCAGGGACCGGTGCGGGGCCCGCCGTCCGAAGCGAAAAGACTTGATCGCCGGCCGGGAATCGGGTATCCCGCTAGCTGGCCGATCCCGCTTCCCACAACCGGACCCTCATCATGCCGCAGCGCACCGCCAGCAGGACACGCAGGACCCGCGAGACCGACATCACCCTCGAGCTCACGCTCGACCCCGCCTCGGCCGGCGAATACCAGCACGAGACCGGCGTCGGCTTCTTCGACCACATGCTCGACCACATCGCCCGCCACGGCCGGCTGGGCCTCAGGATCGACGCCGAGGGCGATCTCCACGTCGACGACCACCACACGGTCGAGGATGTCGGCATCGTGCTCGGCCAGGCGCTCGAGCAAGCCCTGGGCGACAAAAAGGGCATCGAACGTTACGGCTTCGCCAGCGTGCCCATGGACGAAGCGCTCGCCCGGGTGAGCCTCGACCTGTCGGGCCGACCGGCCCTGGTCATGGACGCGCCGTTCACCAGCGACCGCATCGGCACGTTCGACGTGCAGCTCGTCCGCGAGTTTTTCGCGGCCGTCGCCCAGGCGGGGCGGTTCGCCTGCCACATCGAGGTGGTGCGGGGCGAGAACGACCACCATATCGCCGAGGCGATTTTCAAGGCCTTCGGCCGAGCCCTGCGCGACGCCGTGCGCATCACCGGCGACGCCGTGCCCAGCACCAAGGGCAGCCTCTGAGGACGGGGCGAAAAACCAGCGAGAAGCGCACTGAGCAGGAGCGCGCCGGGATAGCCGCGGCGCTCCGGTTTTTCGCCCCAACCCCCTGAACGCCACCCGGAATGCGGGGCCTGTTCCCGGCGTGTACGGCCGAACGTCACCCCTGATCCATCTGCCCGGCGATCTTCTGCTGAAGCTCGCCCGCGACGTCGCGGGACAGCTCCTGCGAGGGCCAGGTGATGCCCAGGCCGGCGTTTTCGGTTTTGGGGATCAGGTGAAAATGGACGTGGCCGACCTCCTGGTGGGCGAGTCGGCCGTTGTTCTGGAGCAGGTTCCACGCCCCGGCGCCGGTGGCCTGCTGGATGGCCTTGCCGAGCTGGGGCATCATCCGCGTGCAGGCCGCGACGAGCTCGCCCGGCATCTCGTCCAGCGTCGCGTAATGGGCCTTGGGGATCACCAGCGTGTGGCCGTCGCAGAGCGGGCCCACGTCGAGAAACGCCAGCACGTCGTCGTCCTCGTACACCTTGTAGCTGGGGATCTCGCCCGCGGCGATTTTGCAGAAGATGCACTCGGGATTGCGGGGGCGGTCAGCGGAATCGGACGGGTTCATGGGGCTCCTCCCTCGGGTTCGTTCAACAGGCGTCTACGGGTGAGCTAGAAAAACAGGCCGCCGGTCGCGTCAACAACCGGCGGCCCGAAAGCATCCGTTCGGTACCCGCGCGGCGGGCTCGGCCCGGTCAGGGCACGATGTAGACCTCGTCGGAGAGCGGCATGACGTGCTCGACCCGCACCTTGCCGCTGTCCTCGTAGCGGCGGAAGATGGCGACGAAGCGCACCGCGTCGACGATGTCGTCGTGGGTGAACGGCCGATCGTCGTCCCCCTCGCCGCGGTAGCCCCGCAGGAGCACGTACGCCGCGAAGCAGTCGCTGCGCTGGTTGCCCACCTGCATGAGCCACTTGGCCATCATCGCCGCCTCTTCGCGGTCGTCGGCGACGCCGTCGGCAAACGGCAGGGGCTGCTCGAAGGCCTCGTCGGTCTGCCCGTCGCGGTCGTTGTCGAAGTCGTCGCCGTCGAGGTTCCAGCGCTCGCCGGGCTCGTCGATGTCGCCGTCGTTGTCGTTGTCGATGCCGTCTGTACGGACGTCCCAGGTCGGGAAGTCGATGCGAACCTCGTCGCTGTCGCCGATGGTCACCGGCATCTCAGCGGTTTCGCCGGTGAAGTCCGGCCAGCCGGGGCCGAAGGCGACGCCCGACCCGTCCGTGGTGAAGATGTCGCCGGTGACCCACAGCAGCTCGCCCATGAAGGCGAAGCCGGGCAGGTCGGGGCGCAGCGTGTCCTCGGGGTCCACGATGCCGTCATCGCTCGGGTCCACCATGCGGCGGTAGTGGCGGGGCAGGAGCTGGCCTTCCGGCTCGGCCTCGGCCCGCGGCAGGTCGCGATAGCTCGCGATCCGCCAGGCCACTTCCCGCCGCAGCTCTTCGTTGGCGATGGGCAGCACCTCGGCCAGCAGTTCCTGGGGCATCGTGTTGAGGTTCACCTGACCGAGGATCATGCTCTCTTCCGGCTGAAGCACGGTGAACTGGTCCAGCAGCGCCATCTCGTAGGGCAGGCTGTAGTTGTCCTGGTCCTCGACGGCCGTGGCGTCGTTCATCCACGTCGCGGGGTCGTTGAAGTCCCAGTTGAGCATGAACATGCCCTCGAGATTCTCCGTGTCTGAGAATTCCGAGTTTTCGGGCAGGGCCTCGACCTCTTCCCAGCGGTCGGCGAGCGTCTGCGCGGACTCCGGCGTGGGGCCGAGCGTGCATATCTGCAGCAGCTCACCGACGAAGTCCAGATCGCCGTTGCGGATGACAAACTGCTGCTCGGAGTCGTCGTAGCGCTCGGAGGGCAGGGTCAAGGTGTCGGGCTGGGTCCACTCGGTATTGAGCGTGCTCCACTTGTTGTTATAGCCGACGGTGGCCACGCCGCGCGGGTCCCCGTCGTCCGGGTCCAGATGCGGGGCCGGGAGGTCTTGCATGTCCTCCCCCGGCAGTTCGTTGGTGCCGCGGGTGAACTCATCCTCGGGGACCAGCAGGGGGTTGAGCTGGTCCGTCCGGTTGTACAGCGACACCTGGATGAACGGGTCCTCGGCGTTGATGTCGTCGCTGACCTCTTCGTCGGAGGGAAGCGGATCGGGGTTGTTGTCGTCCAGATCCCAGTGGGAATACTCCCAGTCGTCGTCGTCGAAGTCGCTCCCGTCGCCGAACAGATCCTCCATGTCCCACTCGACGTTCTGGTAGAGCACCGGGTCGGCCAGCACCTCGCCGCGGGGGTTCACGGCGTCGACCCACAGGCCGATCTCGAACGTGGTGTCGCCGTTGAAGAAGTCGTTGAACTCGTCCGGGTCGGCCGACAGCTCGGCCAGCGTGCCGGGGTCGATCCGCACGTACTGGAGCTCCTCGGGCTCATGGCCCACGAGGCCGAAGTCGGTATCATCCTCCTCGTCCGTATCGTCGATGTTGCCGTCGTCGCTGACGTTGTTCGGGTCGTCCGAGCCGTCGAGCGAGTCGTGGTAGAGCACGATCACCTGGTGGGGCAGCAGGACGTACTGGCCATCGTCGAGGAAAGGATCCTCCGCCTCGTCCGGCAGCAGGTCCACCAGCTTGTGCATCGTGCTCGGCGGCGTCTCCTCCCGGTTGTCCGCCGCGATCGAGAGCCAGATCCCCTCGAGCGGGATCGGGTAGTCGAACGTGTTGCGGATCTCGATCATGTAGCCCGTGTCGTCGATCTCGGAGCCGTCGTCCGGGTCGGTGACCGTCTTCCGCTCGTACGTCACCGTCCAGGTGGCGTCCTCGGGCGCGGCGGCGGGGTCGTTGTTGACGGCCGTCGCGGTGTAGGCGCGCTGGGCGTACACCTCGGTGATCGCCGGGAGATACTCCATGCCGTAGACGTAGTCGGGGACGTCGGACTCGCCTGCGTAATCGGGCAGGTCGTTGCCCGTGCGCGGGTCTTCGCTGCCGTCGGGCACCTGGAACTCGGTCAGCATCGTGGCCGGGCGGCCGTTGGCGCGGTCCTGGTCCTGGTAGTCGATGATCGCGGCCGTCAGGCGCGCGGCGCGGTTGATTTGCTCGGCGTCCACCGCCGTGAGCTCCGCGAAGCCGGCGTAGTCGTAGGTGCGCAGGATGCGATCGAACAGGTCGAGGACCCGCCCCTCGCTGCGATCGGGCTCACCCGCGTCGCGGTAGGTGCGGTTGAGGTTGAGCTTCGCCGGCCGATTGCCATCGAGGCCGGGCGTATTCAGGGACGGATTGGGCTCCACCCGCGCCGGGCCCGGATCGGCCTCGTACGTCACCCCGCCTCCGCTCCACTCGGGCGACTGCCGCTCCTCGTTCCACGGCCTCGCCGCGAACGGGCTCGCGCCGCTCAGCGTCGTCATCTGGTGACGCGGCTCGTTGAGCAGGTAGTTCCGCGCGGCCCGCAGGATGACATCCTGGTCGTCCTGGTTGCCCAACTGATCGCTGGGCAGGAGGTCGAGGTATTCGACCTCACCCTCGTCGTCCTCGAAGCCCTGGTCGCCGGGCTGAAGCTGGCGGAGGAAGTAGGGCGGCACCGGGTCGGTCTCGTCATTGTCCACCGACGTCGCGACCGCCTCGGGACGGATCAGCACGCTCTCCAGCGGCGTCCGCCGGGGGCTGTTCAGGCCGTTGCGGTGACGCAGCTCGTACTCGTCGCTCATCCGGAACGCGCGGACCTCTTCCTCCTCCGGCGTCTGCGGCTCGAGGAATCGGCCCTGCTGGTCCCACCACGTCTCGCGGTCTTCCGACTCCTGCGGCAGGGTGATCGCCAGGTCCGCCAGATCGCCGACGTTGTCCGGATCGCGCGGCGTCTGGCGGTACGCCCGGCTGCTGCGCCAGGTGAGCATGCCGCCGAGGTCGTCGGTCTGCTCCTGTTCGTCGAGCGGGTTGTCCTCGTCGCCGTTGTCGTACACCTCGCGAAGCGCGGCGCTGACCAGGTCCTTCTGGTCGTCCATCATGAACAGGCCGAGGTTGATGTCGCTGGGGGTGTGCCAGCGCGGGGCGGCGTCGCCGTCGTCGCTGGTGTCCCATGCCGGCTCGCCGCTGGTGGAATCGAACTCGACCAGGCTCGAGGCGGTGTTGATGTTCACCATGCTCGAGAGATCGACGACGCGCACGGCCATCAGGTAGGTGACGCCGTCGCGCTGGCGCACCTCGGGCGGGGCGTAGGTCCAGCGGCTGTCGGCGATGCCGTCGCCGTCGGCGTCCACAAGCTGTTCGTGGTCCCACTCCAGCCACATGTCGCGGTCGGTTGCGCTGCCCGACGCCTCCGTGGGCAGCGTTCCGCCGGTCGACCCGAAGTCCACCAGGTGCTCTTCGGGCTGGTCGTTCTCGTTGACGATGAAGCTGTTGGCCGGGATGTCATCGGCCGGCCTGCCCTTGCGCGTGTAGTTGAGGAAGATGCCGTGCAGGTTGCTGATGTGCCCCCAGTAGGGCGTGCCGTCGTCGGGGTCCTCCTCGTCGCCGTCGAACGGGTCGCGGTCCCAGATGCCGTTGTAGTTCGTGTCGAACTGGGGCGAGGTGGAGGCTAGCCACCAGTCGTCGCCCGCGCCGCCCTGAGCACCGGCGGCGTCCCGTTCCTCGCCGTCGAAGTCGAAGACGGTGCGCTCGGCGGCAGGGTCGGTCCAGGGGTAATCGTAGGGCTCGTAGTCGCCGTCGAGGTCCTGCTGGAGGGTGAGGCGGAGCTCTTCGACGATCGCCTTGATGACCGGCTGGGGGTCGGACTGCGCGGCGGGCGTGTGGAAGCGCTGCGTGCGGGTGGTCTGGATGTAGACGCCGCCGATGAGCACCAGCAGCACCAGCGAAACCACCACGAGGATGATCACCGAGCCTCGTTGCGACCGGTCAGCGGAAGCGTGTCGCTGCGGTAGATTCTGTTTGCGAGTCATGATGCGCCACTCCATTTGGGCGTATGGCCGAGTGCGTCTCCCTCAGGGAAGGTCACGGCCGAGGTAGCTTGATGATCTGCTCGTGCCAGCGTCCCTTTGCGATCTTGTCGTCCGGGCCGTGCAGGCGATAGCGGATCCGCAGCAGGTGGGGCCACTTGCTGCTGGCTTCTTCGTCGCTGTCCGTCTGCGAGCCGAAGGGCAGCCCGTCGTCGTGACGGAAGACGAAGATGGCGTCGGCGTTGTTCGTCCAGGCGGCGGGGATCTCGTCGCCGAAGTCGGTGTTGTCGTTGGGATCGCCGTAGCGGTAATAGGCTCGGTTGTAGCTGGTCATGTCTTCGGGGTCGTGGCCGTCGGAAGGCGTTTCCAGGAACGCGCGCATCTCCCTCACCCCGTCGTCCGAGTCCGGCCGGAGCCCCATATCCTGCCCCCAATCGCTTTCCGGCAGGTCACTGGCCAGATATCCGTGGGAATACCAGACCATTCGGCCGGTGTCAGGATGGCGGTCGATTCGGCCGTCGTGTGCCCCGAACTCGTCGTCCGTTCCATCGCGGGGGGTGCCCTTGTCGTCGATGTAGTCGCCGGCGAACTCGACGATGATGTCGCTGCACCGCCTGGCGAGGATCGGGTGCATCTGCGCCGCCTGCCAGGACTCGTAGCTGGAGGTCCTGGCGCCGCCCGATTCGTCGCCGGCGATCGGCCCGGGCGGGTAGGGGTTGGCGTGCAGGCGTGGGGTCAGGTAGAGAAACGCGCCGACGCCCGGATGCAGGGGGGATTGCATATTGCTGACCGGGTTGGCCTCGGAGCCGACCCACGGATATGAGTCGATGCCGCGAAGCTCGAAAGGCTCCTCCCCGGGCGGCGGCACGAGGCAGTCGTCAGGCTCGGGCTCGTCCACGCCGTCATAATCCGCCGGCGTGAACAGCGACACCAGCACATCCTCGAGCGTGGCGTTGGCCACGTCGCTCAGGCCGGCCGCGCGCAGGGCTGCACCCGAGTAATCGATGTTCGGCCAGGGCCAGCCGGTGCGGTTGGTGGATGGCGGCAGGTGGTCATAGATATCGTCTTCATCCTCGAAGTCGCCGCCGAACCAGTTCGCCTCCACGGTGGTGGAACCATTCTGCGACCAGCCGTAGTGGTAGAACACGTGGGTGGGCGGATCGGTGCTCGCGGTGTAGTCGATCGAGTCGCCGGCGAGAAGCGTCTGCTGCCGGGCGAAGATCCACTGGTGCGGATCCTCGTTCGGATTGGCCCGGCCGGTGTTGCCGAACTGGTTGCCGGCGATGTCGCCCTGAGCGGTGGTCTTCTCCGCATGGCCGTACCAGACCACGGCCTCCCGGGCGGTGACGTCGCTGGCGAGCGTCGTGTCATCCTCGGGCGTCAGCGAGCGGAACGCATGTCCGTCGGGCGCCTGGACGACGAAGGCGAGCTGGTCGGAGCGGATGACTTCCTCGGTGCCCGCGTCGCTGACGTAGAGCGGCGTCTGGTAGGACTTGTTGACGATGGCCAGGAAGCCGGCGTCCTCGATGGGCATGAAGTGGTTGGCGATCGGGCCGAGCATGCGATCGGCGTCGTGCTTGATCTGCTCGCCGACTGCTTCGCTCTCCACGAGGAGTCGGCCGTTGGCGATGCTGAGGCTCACTGCCTTCTGGGCGGTGTGGAACACGTAGCTGATCAGCGTCATCAGGATGGCCGCGATGGCCACCGACACCATCAGTTCCGTCAGCGTGAAGCCGGGACGCGCGGTTCGGGGAGAAACATTCGTCATGGGTTTGTCACCTTCACGTTCGGCGTCACGACGTGCACGGCCCGCAGCGGGCTGCCGGTGATCTCGCCTTCACTGAAGTGGCCGTCGCCGTTGGTATCGGCCGGCGGGGCGTACCAGAGGTGCGCCGGCGCCAGGGCCGAGTCCGGGGCGGGAAGCGTCTCGTCGACGAACACCCGCGTCTGGTCGGGGTTGTTCGGGTTGGCGGTCACGCGGGCGATGCGGTAGCGCCGGCCGAACTCGTCCACGACCAGATCGCGGGCGGCGAGGCCGAGCCGGGTGTTGGGATGGTCGAACTCGATGAAGCGTTCGCTTTCGCCGCCGGGCAGGCCCACCTCCTCGACGCGCATGGCGACCTTGATCAGGCAGGGCCGGATCTGCGGATAGACGGCCGGATCGCTGCTGTCCGCGCCGGACGGCAGAGCCGCGTTGGGATAGCGGTGTTCGTAGACAGACGCTATCAGGCCGTAGCCGGCGTCGGGGGTGTCCCGGGGATGATCGATGCGTCCGCCGTTATGCTCGAGGACGAAGACGTACATGCGCCAGTTCGGGCTTTCCGGCACGCCGGAGCGGTTGCGGATCATCGGCAACCAGAGGAAGTCGGCGTCGGTGAGCTGCGGATTCTCCCAGCCCTGGCCGCGTGCGGGCAGCTTGTTGTCCCACTGCTCCTCGGCGGTGTCGAACACGCCCAGCCCGTAGCCGCGGGAGGCAAGCGGCCAGATGTCGTCGAGGCTATCGAGGTTCCGCCAATCGTCCTGCCCCTCCTGGCCGGGGCCGTCGTACTCCGACCCGCTGGGGAAGGGCATCAGGCAGAAGCGGCCCTGCTCGCCGGAGCGGCCCGGCGACTGTTCGACGCCCCTATCCACGTTCCGCAGTGCATCGCTGCCGAAGTCGCCGATTTCTTCCGGGTCCATGTGGTAGAAGTAGAGTGCCGAGTCGAGCTCGCCTTTCTCTGCCGCGTCCTCGTCGTCCCAGTTTTCCGCGTCGTAGCTGAGCGGGGTGGCGGCGGCGATGGAGTTGAAGTTGCGCCCGGCCCGTTCGCCGGTGACGTCGCGGTAGGTCTGCTTCTGGAGCATGACGCCGGCGGGGAAGATCGCCGCCACGGCGACGAACCCGAGGGCGAAGATGGCCATCGCGATCAGCACTTCCAGAAGGCTGAAGCCGGCCCGGACGCCGAATGGATTGCGGGGTCGTCTCATGGGTTTACTCCTCGTTCAGCACCAGCCCGGTCTGGGGGCTCAGGTACAGCGCCTTCGCCTCGTTGGCGGGGTCCAGCAGCCACTCCTGCACGTCGGGAATCCCGTTGCCGTTCTCGTCGTCGTTCCAGTCGGGGCCGTGGAGTCGC
The DNA here is from genome assembly GCA_046540025.1 of Phycisphaeraceae bacterium. Lineage (GTDB taxonomy): Bacteria > Planctomycetota > Phycisphaerae > Phycisphaerales > Phycisphaeraceae > JBKHFW01. The sequence continues at coordinate 2,555 of JBKHFW010000018.1, read as the reverse complement.
AGCGCCTCGCGGTCGTACAGAATGACGGCGGTGACGGTCTCGATCTCCTCGAACGGCAGGGTGACGCGGTAGTCCTCGCTGTGGCCGCCGAAGTTGTTGTTGTGCAGTCTCGGGCGGGCCTGCTCGTTCAGATAGGCCGGGTCCCAGTCCATCGGGTTATAGGGCACGCCGCTCTCGCCCTGGACGGGGTAAGGCTGCCGGGGGTTCTCCCGGTCCATGCTCCAGTCGTAGCGGCCGTCGCCGTTGCCGTCGTAGTAGATGTAGTGGCGGTCGTCGGTGAGGTCGATCGTGCCCCGGTCGTCGAAGCGGCTGCCGGGGCTGATGTGGCCGTTTTCGTCGAAGCAGATGGCGAACGGCGGGGCGATCACACGGACCGAGTTGTTGCCGGTCCGGACGATGCCCGCGATGCCGGCCCCGGCGGGGAGGCGGGCGTAGTCGACGCCGTCGATGTCGCGGTAGCCGTCGCCGCGCCACGCGCGGTACTCGGCCCCGCCGGTCGGGACGTCGTCGACGCGCTCTTCGAGCGGGTAGCCGTGCCGACTGCCATCGGGGCGGATCGGGCCGTGGGGGTCCTGGAACTGATCGCGGGCGCCCTGGTCGTTGATCACCAGCCGGATTTCACCCGAGGGGGTGAACAGGGCGGCGGTGCCGCTGTAATTCGCGCGGGCGGGGTAGGGCCAGCCGCCGGCGCCGAGGTCGTTCTCGGCCAGTCGCTGGCTGTAGACCCGGGCGGCGTTGACCGAGGCGGTGACGCTCTGCACGCCCAGCGAGCCCTGGGTGACGTTGCGCAGGTTCCTCAGCACGGGCACGCTGAGGATGATCGCGCCGACCATGAGCCCGAGCACGAGCATGAGCTCGACGATCGTGAACCCGCGGAATGTCCTGGCGGTTCGCGTGCTCATGGCCTCACTCCAGTTCAAAGCTGTAGATGTTGTCCCGCGCGGCCTCGGGCGTGGGCTCGTCGGCGCCGTCGTTGTCCTCACGCATGCCGAAGTCGCCGTCGGGCCCGGCGGAGACGAAGAACGGGCGGTGGTGGATCACCGGCAGGCTGTGCTGGTCTTTCCCGCCGCCCGCGCCGTCGGAGTTGGGTACGTAGAGCAGCGGGCGGCCCCAGGCGTCGACGACGATCGTGTCGCCGGACTGGAAGTTCCAGTCGTAGCCGAGATCCTCGTCGCGGATCTCCTCCTCCTGCGGCCGGGCGCCGCCGAGGACGGTGAGGGGCCCGTCGAGGTCCCAGTCCTCGCTCTCGAACAGTTCGGTCATCATGTCCCGCGTGGCGGGCAGTTGGTTCATGTCCTCGACGAAGAAGGCGATGCTCCGGCCGGGCGACCAGTTGGACCGGAGCTCGGGGTATCGGCCGAACTGCCGCTGGTATTCGGTGAGCACGCCTTCAAGCTGCTTGACGGTGCGGATGGTTTCCTGCCGCTCGGCGGTCTTGAACATGTTCGTGCCGACGACGAAGGTGACGCCGCCGAGGACGGCGATCAGGCTGAACACGACGAGGATTTCCATCAGCGTGAAGCCCTGCTGACGCCGTCGTCGCGAGCGGGTGATGGTGGCGTGTGAGCGTGTCATAGGGCTGGCATCTCCTGGTCGGAGCCGTAGAGGTTGTCCGCGGCGGCGTGGCGGGCCGGCTCGTGATCCGAGCGGGGGTTGCCCACCCGTCCGTCGGGGCCGGGCGAGAGGAAGTCGGCCCGGGCGGGGGGCTCGCCGGCTCGCGGCGGCAGGTAGTGGATCGGCTGGCCGTAGCCGTCGAAGACGAGCAGTCGGCCGCCGGGATCGCGGGTGAGGGCCATGTCGGCGAGCAGCGGGGCGGCCGCGGAGTCCTGGAGCAGGGCGGCGAGCGCGTCGGGCGTCGGTCCCGCGGGCATGTCGCCGTGCCGCGCCTCGTAGCGCTGCAGGGCGGCGTTCAGGGCCGCGAGCGTCTGCCGGGTGCGCGACTCGGCGGAGCGGGCGGCGGTGGCCCGCTGGGCCGCGACGAGGCCTCCCAGCACGGTCGCGATCAGGGCGACGACCAGGGCGGCTTCCGTCAGGCTCGCGCCTCGGCGGCAGGGCATGGCGTGTTGTGCGCTCGCTCGGTTCATGGCGTCCTCGTCCGGCGGACCGGGCCGGGCTGGCGCCCGACCCGGCTTGCCGGGGGCGGATTACATCATGTCCTGGATGAGGTAGATCATCGGCAGGAACAGGGAGATGACGATGAAGCCGACCATGCCGCCCAGCAGGACGACCATGAACGGCTCGAGCAGGGAGACGAGGCTTGCCACGGCCACGTCGACCTCTTCGTCGTAGTTGTCAGCGATCTTCATCAGCATCTTGTCGAGGTCGCCGGTCTCCTCGCCGACGTCGATCATGTTCACCACCAGGGCGTCGCACACCTTGGCCTGCCGCAGCGGCTCGGCGAAGCTTTCGCCCTGCCGGACGGAGTCGTGCACCTGCATCAGCGCCTTGGAGTAGATGTAGTTGCCGGTGGTTTCGCTGGTGATGGTGATCGCGTCGAGGATCGGCACGCCGGCGTCGAAGATGCCGCAGGTGGCCAAGGCCGAACGCAAGGAGCG
>JBKHFW010000017.1:0-48797 GCA_046540025.1 Phycisphaeraceae bacterium | reverse complement strand
CCTCCAACAGCCGCACCAGCGGCCCCACGCGGACCGGCTCGGGCGACTCCACGCGAAGTTGATCATCGGCGACAGCCTGGCAGTGCAGATTCGGCCACTCGCCCACGATCACGTCGCACAAGTCGGCCGCCCCGTTGGAGACGGCGAACTGCACCACATGGCGGCCATCCGTGCGACGCATCAGCTCTTCGACCGTGTCGGTGCGAACGATCCGGCCCTGCACAATGAAGGCGATGCGCCCGCATAGCCGCTGGGCCTCCTCGATGTAATGCGTGGTCAGGAAGATCGTCGTCCCGGCGGCATTCAGGTCGGCGACCAGCTGGCGAATCTGCCGTGCACTGGCCACGTCGATACCGGTGGTCGGCTCGTCCATGAACAGGATCGATGGCGAGTGGGTGATCCCGGCCGCGATGGTGAGCTTACGCTTCATGCCCTTGGAGTAGCCGCCGAACTTACGGTTGGCTGCCTTGGCCAGGCCGAAGCGATCCAGCAGTTCCCTGGCGCGGGCTTCGCGGTCACGCTTGCTCATGCCGTAGAGCGCCCCGCAGAAGCTCAGGTTGTCGAAGCCCGTCAGTTCGGGATACAGGTTGCTCTCGTCCGGCACCACGCCCATCAGGTGCTGGGCGGCCTTGGGGTTCTTCGAGCAGTCGATCCCGGCGATGCGGATCGTGCCCGCGTCCGCCCGGGCCAGGCCGATGAGCATGTTGATCGTCGTGCTCTTGCCCGCCCCGTTGGGGCCGAGGAAGCCGAACAACTCGCCTTCCCGCACGTCGAAGTCAATGCCCGCGACTGCCTGCACGTCTCCGAACCGCTTGGCCAGGCCGCGCACCTCAATAGCCATGTTTCTTTTATCAGGCGTCATTCGCCGCCTCCTTCGTAAACCGCAGCCAGATGCCGATGCCAGTGTTCGGGGCATCCGCCGCCAGGCCGCCTTCGCCGACCACTTCAAACGAAGTAAGCCCCGCCTCGGCGGCCGAGCCACGAAACGTCTCCGGACTTCTCGCTTCAGCAAACTTTCGGGCTTCCTCGGGGCTCTTCGTCGGCTCCCGTCGTCGGCGGATGAACTCCTGCCTGGCCCATTGCGGGTACGCGCTGCCCAGACCGCCGCCGATCATGGCCCGCCCGCCCGGCCGCAGGGCGCGACAGATCTCCCGCAGACCTTGCGCGCGGTCCAGCCAGAAGGCAGAGTGTCGGTCATTGCCCGCTCTTACACGGGTGATTTGCGGCATCCCCATGGCACTTGCGAATCTGCTCCGGCGAGCAGTCCTCGGTCTTGCCCGTCAGGTTCTCCGGCTTCTGGCAGCCTTCTTGTCTCTCATTGCCGCACATTTCGGTGCTCCCTTCGTGTCTGTGCAGGCCCCGTTTTGCGGGTCCAGCAGCCTGTCTATCTCCTCTCGCCACGCGGCGAGGGTGTTCTCATTCAAGCGGTAGTGGACGAAGTACCCGCGCTTTTCATCGACGACCAGGCCGGCGTCGCGCATGATGCGCAGATGCTGCGAGACGGCCCCCGGCGTCACATCCAGCCGAGAAGCGAGGGCGTTGACGCACAGCGCCCGGCCCTTCAAGAGCTGCACGATCCGCACGCGCGTCTCGACCGACAGCACTTTCAGCAGCCTGGATAGCGTCTTCGGGTCATTCATTTTAGTATCCGCTGAGCCACTATCGCAAATCGGCCCTGCGGCGTCAAGCCTTTGCCTGCGTGCCTTGAGCGGTTAACAGCCCCGGTTGCTTTCGGACCCTTTCGTCATTTCGAACTTGCGCCGGGGAATTGATTGATAGACGAGCATCGTCACCCCGCCAGACAGCGAGCCGGCCCTAAGGCGAAGGCCGTTGTGGGCGCTTCCGCAAGGAGCCCGCAATGACCGACATGCTGGACGACCCGGCCGCCATGACCCCGCCTCAACGCCGTCGCGAGATCGCGGCCATCCTCGCCCGAGGCGTGCTACGCCTTCGCCAATGCCGCGAAAACACGCATGATTCGCGGCCATCTCGCACCGCCGAAAGAAGGGGGCGAAAACGAGCCCTCATGTGCCCGCGTGTCCGGGGGGGGGTATCCCGCGTCTACAAAGGGTTTTGCGAGCGTGGCCCGGCCGAAGAATGCCACCCGTTCTCGCGTCTGTTCACCGCGACACCCCCGGGTCGCGGCGATTTTCCGCCAACTCCCGGCCTCTCACCGCCGAGACGGGGTGCGGGTTAACAACGTTGTCCGGAGAGGAGTGGACGGCTGTTGAACGGAGGTATCGAACGGTCCTTCAGCACCACGCGCCTCACAGGTTTTTCCGCGTTGCCGCTTTCACCTGCTGGGTCGTGTCGCACGCTTCGCCGCCCGTAGCGGCGATGATCGCTTCGGTTTCCACACCCTCTTCGCCTACTTGGCCGCCGTAGAAGCGGCGGAGGAAGAACAGGCTCACGTGCACCAGGCCGATCAGGACAGGAACTTCGACCAGCGGGCCGATGACCGTGGCGAACGCCACCGGCGAGGCGATGCCGAACACGGCGATCGCCACGGCGATGGCGAGCTCGAAGTTGTTGCCCGAGGCGGTGAAGGCCAGCGTCGCGCTGCGGGAGTAGTCGGCCCCCAGGCGGTAGGCCATGAGGAAGCTGACCAGGAACATCACCACGAAGTACGCCGAAAGCGGAATCGCGATCCAGAGCACGTCCAGCGGCTGCTGGATGATCCGCTCGCCCTGAAGACTGAACATGACCACGATGGTGAACAGCAGCGCCACCAGCGTGATCGGCGAGATCCTGGGCACAAAGCGGTTGTCGTACCAGGCGTGGCCCTTGAGCGGCACGAGGATCGCCCGGCTCAGAATGCCCCCGGCAAAGGGAATGCCGAGGTAGATCATCACGCTGGTGAAGATCTCGCCGACGCTTACGTCCACCACCGTCCCTTCCAGGCCCAGCAGCGGCGGCAGGAGCGTCACGAAGATCCACGCGTAGAGCCCGAAGGTCACGATCTGAAAGACACTGTTGAGGGCGACGAGCCCCGCGGCGTATTCGCTGCTTCCGCGGGCGAGCTGGTTCCACACCAGCACCATGGCGATGCAGCGGGCGATGCCGACGAGAATGAGCCCGGTCATGTAGTGACCCCACCGCGGGTCGTCGCCGAGGAGCGCCGGGGCGAGCAGGCCCAAGAAGCCGACGGCAAGGACGAACATGAGGAGGGGGCCAACGAGCCAGTTCTGCACCAGGGAGAGGCCGAGGATCTTCGTATCGGCGAAGACCTTCGGCATCAGTTCGTACTTCACCTTCGCCAGCGGCGGGTACATCATCAGGATGAGCCCCGCCGCGATGAGCAGGTTGGTATGGCCCGCCACGGTGAGGGCATCGTTGAACCGCTGAACCGGGGCCTGGAAGAAGTAGCCGAGCCCCACGCCCAGCCCCATCGCCAGGAAGATCCAGAGCGTGAGGTAGCGGTCGAGAAAAGAAAGCCTGCGGGCGGGGAGGTCACTCATGGCTTCTCCGTCGTCAGCGAGTCGGGGAGGGTGTGGATGAAGTCACGGATCTCGTCGCGGACCCGGCGGTAGTGGTCCAGCGCCTTTTCCGGATCCGTTTCGCCGGCGGCGAGTTTGGGCGGGTCGTCGAAGCCGACGTGCACCACCTTCGCCTCGCCCGGGAACCTGGGGCAGGTTTCGTGGGCGTGGCCGCAGACGGTGACGACGTAGTCGAAGCGGACGCCGGCGAGGTCGCCCAGCGTCTTGCTGGTGTGGCCGGCGATGTCGACGCCCGCCTCGGCCATCACCTTCACCGCGTTCGGATTCAGCCCGTGCTTTTCGATGCCGGCCGAGTAAGGCTCGAGTGCGTCGCCCTTGAGGTGGCGCGCCCAGCCCTCGGCCATCTGGCTGCGGCAGGCATTGCCGGTGCACAGGAACAGGACGGTCACTTTCCGCTGTAACATGCAGCTGACTCCTGTCTGTCTTTCTCGCGGACGCAGCAGAGGGTCTCGGCGTCAGTGACGACGGCCTTCTCGTTTTCCAGCGACCTCAGCGCCCAGGCAAGGGCTTCGCGCACCACCGCTGGCGCATCGAGCCCGGCGAGGCGGTAGTAGTGCCAGCGGCCATCCTTGCGCCGCTCGACCAGCCCGGCCTGGTGCAGAATCGACATGTGCTTGGAAACCGTCGAAGGGGAGAGCCCGAGCACCTCGACGATCTGGCAGAGGCACAGTTCGCCCTGAGCCAGTGCCGCCACGGCCCGCGCCCGGCTCTCATCGGCCAGAGCCTTGGTGATCGCGATGAATTCCTGCATGAGCACACTCCGTCATTTCGTCAAGCGACGAATTGTATGGCAGGCGGATCGCTCCGTCAATCGGCCGGGCCCGGATCACGGCGCGGTATAGATCAGCCACAGTCCCCCGAGGATGACCAGCACGCCGCACACTCGCCGCAGCCACGCCACCGCCCCGCTGTGCTCGTTCCAGTCGAGGTAGCGCTGCACCCAGCCGCTGGCGGAGCCGGCCGCGACGATGATCGAGCAGTGGCCGATGCCGTAGAGCAAGAGCAGCGAGCCCGCGAACGCCGGCTGCTCGCCGCCGACCCGGAACGTCACCCCCAGCACCGGGGCCATGTAGGCGAACGTGCAGGGCCCCAGGGCGATGCCGAAGATCAGCCCCAGCAGCAGCGCCGCAGGCAGCCCCTTGCGCTTGACCGAGACACTGGCCGGGCCGGAGAACGGCATCGGGATCGCGTCCAGCAGATGCAGGCCCACAAGGAAGAAGATGATGGCCACCGCATAGTACGCCCAGCCGCCGACGTCCCCTGCGATGCGTCCCGCGGCCGCCGTGACCGCCCCCAGGGCCGCGATGGTGATCAGGATGCCCACCGAAAAGAGGCTCGCCAGGGCAAACGCCCGGCCGACAGTCACCTTGCCCTGGCCGTTGACGAAGCCAACCACCAGGGGAATGCTCGCGAGATGGCAGGGGCTGAGCAGAATGCTCAGCACCCCCCAGACGAACGCCGCCAGCAGCGCCAGGCCCACCGAAGCGGACATGGCGCTGTTGAGCTGCTCGAAGAGCTCTTGGATCATTCCCCCACCTCCGCTGCGGCGGCCGGCTCGAACTCGTAGCCCAGCTCACGCCATTTGCCCAGGATATCCTCGCGCGAGTAGAACCCTTCGTGCCGGAACAGCTCCTTCCCCTCGGCGTCGAAGAAGATCTGCGTGGGGATCATGCGGATGCCGTAGGCTTCACCCGCCGTCTCGTCCTTCCATACGTCAATGAAGGTGACCTGGAACTGGCCTTCGAAGTCCTCGCTCAGGGCTTCGAGAATCGGGGCCATCGCCTTGCAGGGGATGCACTTGCTCGCGCCGAGGTCGACCAGGTGCGGCTGCGGAGCCGGCTCGGCCTCGCTTGCTTCCGTCGTTTCGGTCACGCGAGCAACGGCCGCCGGGGCGGCGTCCGACGCGGATTCTGCGCCGCCTTGCTTGAGCACGATGACGATGGCCGCCGCGGCCAGCACCGCCAGCACCGCGACAACTTTGAGCGTATGGGTCATGGCCTTAGCCCTTCAGAAGTGGTTTGATGGCTTCCGCGTCCAGCAGCCTGCCCGCGCTCTTGACCTGCCCGTCCACCGCCAGGGCCGGGGTCATCATCACACCGAACCGGGTGATCTCACCGAGGTCCGTGACCTTCTCGATCTCGTAGTCCAGTCCGAGCTGATCGGCCGCGGCCTTGGCGTTCTCCGTCAGCTTCTGGCACTTAGGGCAGCCGGTTCCGAGGATCTGGATTTTCATCTCGCGTTCCTTTCTTTCAAGAGTGTTCGCACGCACTGTCAGCTCTCGCCGCGTCGACGGTGAGCTGCACCTGTTGTTCATTCGCCCACGCGCCCTTGACTTTCTCGATGCCCAGGTCCGTCACGCGGAGGTGGCGGTAGTTACAGACCCCCACACGGTCCATCACGTGCTTGCCGCAGTCCACCGGACAGCCGTCGATGACCAGGTTCTCAGTGGCCTCTTTCGCGGCATCAATAAGGTTGCACAACAACAATCCGCCATGGTTCGCTCCTTCTACTGCCACTGAATCAGAACCACGCTCCATAGGCCCATCCGGTCAGCGTGCTCATCACCACCACCAGCGACACGAAGACGAACGTCTTCTGTGTCCCCAGCACCGAACGGATTACCAGCATGTTCGGCAGGCTCAAGGCCGGCCCCGCCAGTAGCAGCGCCAAAGCCGGGCCCTTGCCCATGCCGCTGCCGATCAGCCCCTGGAGGATGGGTACTTCGGTGAGCGTGGCGAAGTACATGAAGGCCCCGATCACCGAGGCGTAGAGATTGGCCAGCAGCGAGTTGCCGCCCACCAGCGAGGCGACCCACGCGCTGGGGATCATCCCCTCCTCGCCCGGTCGGCCGAGCAGGAAACCGGCGATCAGCACACCGAAGAAAAGCAGCGGCGTGATCTGCTTGGTGAACCCCCACGTCTGGTCGAACCACGCGTTCGCCTCGTCCGGCCGCTGTCCGACCGACAACACGATCGACAGCCCCACCGTGGCCACGGCGAAGGGGATCATGGCGGCATACGGCAGCCCATGCTCGTAGCCCGGCAGATGCTCGCCGAATGTCGGCACGAGCCAGAAGGCGCTGAGCCCCCACGCGGCCGCCGTCGCCAGGGCAACCAGCGCCATCTTCCACCAGCGCACGCCGAACCACATCACCAGGATCACCCCGAGCATCACGCCAAAGCCCGAGGTGATGAGCCACTTGCTCGCCCAGATCGCGTGCCACAGCCCCGCCTCGTCCTGCGGCTTGCCCCAGTTGGCGAAGACGAGAATGCCCACCATCGCGGCGAAATACAGCGCCGTCTGCCAGAGCGGGCGGTCTTCTTCATCGCCTTCAAACGCACTGGCGTTGGCCGCCCGCTGCGACTCTTCCCTGCGATAGATCAGGTGCATCGCCACCCCGATGACGACGCTGAAGCCGATGGCCCCGACCGCTCGGGCTGCGCCCAACTCAGGCCCGAGGACCGCCGCGGTGAGCACGATGGCAAGGATATTGATAGCTGGCCCGGAATAGAGAAACGCCGTGGCGGGCCCGAGCCCCGCCCCCATCCGCCAGATCCCCGCGAACAGCGGCAGCACCGTGCAGGAACACACCGCGAGGATCGTCCCGCTGACGGAGGCGACGCCATAGGCGACCGGCTTGGGCGCGCTCGGGCCAAGATACTTCATCACCGCGTTCTGGCTGATGAAGACCGCGATCGCCCCGGCGATAAAGAACGCCGGCACCAGACACAGCAGCACGTGCTCCTGGGCATACCACTTGGTCAGGGCAAGCGCCTCGTCAATGGACTGATCGAACCGCCCCCATCCCAGGGGCAGGGCGAAGAACACGCCGAAGACGATCAGCCCCCAAAGCAGCTTCTTCCACTCCTTGCGGAGCAGGGAGGGTTCCCGCTGACCGGCCGGGCATGCGTTCTCCGCAGCCCGATCTGCTCGTTCGCCCACGACCGATGTTGTCGTTGTGCTGCTCATGCGCGGATCCGTGATGAATTCCTCACCTATGGGCGTAAAAAAAAGAGTCTATGCCGACTCCAGCGCCTTAGCCTGCTCTTCGATGTTCTGCTGAATGGTCCGGGTGGCGCAGCTCAGGAAGCTCAGCACGCACGGCGTCCGAAGCGAATAGTACACCTGCAGGCCGTCCTTACGCGTCTTGACCACGCGGGCCTTAAGCATGATCGCCAGGTGCCGCGACGTGTTGGACCGCTCGGCCCCGATCCGCTCCGCGATCTCGCAGACGCAGACCTCGCCGTCCTTGAGCAGGTCGGCGATGGCCACCCGGATCGGGTGCGCCAGGGCGCTGATCACCTGGGCCTGCATCTCGTACCGCTGCCATGCCAGGTTGTTCTTGCGTTCGCCCACCAATCACCTCGTTTCTATGTGATGATATAATCACGAATGGGTCGTGTCAACAGCCTGTCCATCAGCGGTAGGCCGGCTGGGCCCCCTCGTCCCCCGCCCCATCACCTCTCACGCAACCGTGAACCGCCCCACATGGAACTGCCACGCAGTCAGTGTGTCAGGAACAGCGGCCGGTCGGCCTCGCGGATGATGTCGCGGGTTGTGTCGCCGAGGACCTTGTGCAGCAGCAGGTTACGGTAGCTGTCCGCCAGTACCAGAAGATCAGCCCCCCGCTGCTTCGCCAGCGGCAGCAGTTCCTGGCGGGCTGATCCGCGGCCCCGCAGCAGTTCGGGTTCGATGCCATGGGCGCGGCAGTAGTCGCGTGCCGCCCCCAGCAGTTCGTCCGTCCCGGCCGGATCCTCCTCAAAGGTCACCACCTGGACTTCGGCATCAGGCCAGGGGCGCATCTGCACGAAGCGTTTCATCGCGTCGGCCGACTGGGCCGAGCCGCTGTAGGCGATCAGGACCCGCCGAATCTCGCGGTACTCTGCTCCCACGGCGACGACCGGCGAAACGTCGTGGCGAATCAGCCAGGCGATCGTCGCCTCAGGATCGGGCACGATGGCGTGGTCGAAGAGCCCGCGCAGGCCGAAAACGAGCAGGTCGTGGTGGCGCGCCTCCGCCGCCAGCCGGATGAGCGGGTCGGCCGCGGGGTGGATCAGGCGATGCTCGATGCCTGCCGATTCGCAGGCCTGGGTGAACAGTCTTGTGAACTTGTCGAGGCGTCGCTGAGCGGCTTCCCAGGGGCGTTCTTCCACCCGCCGCAGGGCCTCGCTCGCCGTGACCACGCTTTCCCAGCCGCCCTTCCAGAATTCGAGGTCGAGCACGGTCACGCCGGTGAGTTGCGCGCCATGACGCCTGGCGAGGTCGATGCCCCGCTGGATCACCGTCTCGGCATAGAACTCGCTGCCCAGAGCGAGGAGAATCCGCCGAATCATACGCTCCTGCCTTCCGTTTCGAGCTGAGCCCGCGGCCGTGCTCGAGCGGCTGCCCGCCGGCGAAGCAGGCTTTCCGCACGGTGAGTCTACTCGACCGTTGCCTTATCATTCCATGCCGGCTGGCCGAATGTGCTCTGCAAGGAAGGGCTGAACTGCTGATGGAAACGGCTTTTTTGCAAGACCTGGCCATGGTGATGATCGTCGCGGCGATCGTGGCGATCATCTTCCGCCGCTTCGGTCAGCCGGTGGTGCTGGGCTACATTCTGGTCGGGCTGATCATCGGCCCGCACACGCCGATGATTCCGCTGTCAGTCCAGGACCAGCACACGGTCGAGCTGCTGGCGGAGCTGGGCGTGATTCTGCTGATGTTCGGGCTGGGGCTGCACTTTTCGCTGCGCCAACTGGCAAGCGTCGGGGCGACCGCGTTCATGGCCGCGACGCTGGAGATCGCCGCGATGCTGGGCATCGGCTACGGGATCGGGCGGATGTTCGGCTGGTCCGCGATGGACAGCATCTTCCTCGGTGCGATTCTCTCGATTTCCTCGACGACGATCATCGTCAAGGCCCTGGAGGAGCTGGGGCTGACGCGGGCGCGGTTTGCGGAGCTGATATTCGGCATTCTCATCGTCGAGGACGTCCTGGCGATCGCCATGATCGCCCTGCTCTCGGGCGTGGCGACCACGGGCTCGCTCGAGGCGGTGGAGGTCGGGCTCACGCTGGGGCAGATCGGACTCTTCCTGGCCGGGGTGCTGGTGGTGGGACTGCTCGCGGTGCCGCCGCTCGTGCGATACGTGGACCGCCGCCATGGCGTGGAGATCCTGCTCATCACCAGCCTGGGCCTTTGCTTCGGCGTGTCGCTGCTGGCGCTGGAGCTGGGCTACAGCGTAGCGCTGGGGGCGTTTCTGATCGGGGCCGTGGTGGCCGAGACGCGCGAGCACGGCAAGATCGAGAGCCTGGTCGCGCCGGTCCGGGACATGTTCAGCGCGGTCTTTTTCGTCGCGGTGGGGATGCTGATTGACCCGCCGATGCTGATCGAGCACGCGCTGCCGATCGTCGTGGTGACGCTGGCGGTGGTGATCGGCAAGGTGGTCACGTGCACGCTGGGAACCTTTCTGGCGGGCCACGATCCACGCACCTCGGCGAAGGTGGGGATGGGGCTGGCGCAGATCGGTGAGTTCTCGTTCATCATCGCCGCGCTGGGCCTGACGCTGGGGGTGACCAGCAGCTTCATCTATCCCATCGCCGTGATGGTCTCCGCGATCACGACGCTGCTGACGCCCTACCTGATCCGGTCGTCGGATCCGCTGGTGACCTGGGCTGGACGGATGACCCCGGATTTCATGCTCAACTACCTGCAGCTTTACAGCGGCTGGATCGCTCAGCTCCGCAGCAGCGAGGGCCGCAGGGGCGAGGTTCGCCGGCTGATGCGACGGCTGACGCTTCAGGTCGGCCTCAACCTGCTCCTGGTCACGGCGGTTTTCGCAGCGGCCGGGCTCGTGGCGGGCCGGGCCGAGCCTTGGTGGCCCGACCTGCCGCGCTGGGTCGGCGGGCCGGAGGCGGCGGGCTGGCTGGGGGCGATGGTGCTTTCGCTGCCGCTGCTGATTGTCTCGCTACGCAAGATCCGGGCCATCGCCTCGGTCGCTGCGGAGGCGAGTGTGCCCCAGCGAACCGCGGGCGAACAGACCCAGGCGGTGCGGGCGGTGCTGTCCGGCACGATTCGCGGGATCGGCTGGGCGGTACTGATCCTTCACCTGGTGGGGATGACCCTCGTCGTGACGCCGACCTGGCCGGCGCTGGCCATCGCAGCCGCGGTGGTGGTGGCGATTGCCGCGCTGCGGTGGCGGTCGCTTGAGCGCGTCTACTCCCGGGCGCAGATCGCCCTGCGCGAAACCCTGAGCCAGCCGCCCGAGCCGCCGCCGCAGTCCCAGCCGCGGCCGCTGCCGACGGTGCTTCAGAATGCGGAGCTTGAGACCCTCGAGATTCCCGCGGACGCCCCCGCGGCGGGCAGGCTGATCCGCGAGCTGGAGCTGCGGCGGCAGACCGGGGCCAGCGCGGTGGGCATCGAGCGCGAAGGCATGAACCTGCCCAACCCCGGCCCCGATGAAGAGCTGCTCGCCGGCGACCGGGTGCTGCTGCTGGGCAGCCGGGCTCAACTCGATGCCGCCAGGCGTTTGCTTCTGGGTGACCCCTCCTGATCATCGGCGGCTACAAGAAGGACGGGACATCTGATCTTTCCCTGTCTCCCCGCAGCGCGCCTATGGTTATCCAACAAATGACAGATGGAGGGTTCGCACTTGCCACAGCAGGAGAAGCAGCAGCAACAGGACAAGCCGTGCCACGCCCGATCGGCCGAGGAGGTGCTTGCCGGGCTCGACGTTCGGCCCGAGCAGGGGCTCAGCGAGGACGAGGCCGCGTCGAGGCGGGAGCAGTATGGAGAAAACCGCCTGCGCCAGGCGGAAGATCGAAGCGCCTGGGCGATCCTCTTCGAGCAGTTCCGCAGCATCATCGTCGGGCTGCTGTCGGCAGCGGCGATCCTCGCCTTCGTCACCCAGCGCTGGGCCGAGGGCGGGGCCGTACTGGCGGTGATCGCGGTGAACACGCTCATCGGCTTCTTCAGCGAATGGAAGGCGATGCGCTCCATGCAGGCCCTGCGCGAGATGGGCGAGCACCAGACCCGCGTCCGCCGCGGCGGCGAGGTGAAGACCGTCCCCGCCCCCGCGCTCGTGCCGGGCGACATCGTCGTGCTTCAGCCCGACGATCTGATCCCCGCCGACCTGCGGGTGACGAAGGTCGAGCAGCTCCAGGTGAGCGAATCGCCGCTCACCGGCGAGTCGGTGCCGGTGATGAAGCGGGTCGAGCCGGTGGAGCCGGACACGACCCTCGCCGATCGCGAAGACATGCTTTACAAGGGCACGACCGTCGTAGACGGCGAAGGCGAGGCCGTCGTCGTCGCGACTGGCTCGGACACCGAGCTCGGGCGAATCACCCAGCTCGCCGAAGGGGCGGAATCGAGCACGACGCCGCTTCAGAAGCGCCTCAACGCCCTGGGCAAGCGGCTGGCGTGGATCACCCTGGGCGTCGCGGCGGTGGTCGCCGGCGCGGGGCTGCTGGTGGGCAAAGAGACGATGCTCATGATCGAGACGTCGATCGCGCTGGGCGTGGCGGCGATTCCCGAGGGGTTGCCCATCGTGGCAACGATCGCGCTGGCGCGGGGCATGTGGCTGATGGCCCAGCGGCACGCGCTGATCAACCGCCTGCCGGCCGTGGAAACCCTGGGGGCGACGCGGATCATCTTCACCGACAAGACCGGCACGCTCACCGAGAACCGCATGACCCTCCGCCGCGTCGTCACGCCGGGCGGGGACCATGACCTCGAAGACCAGCCGGAGCTGCCCGATCTGGCGAAGCGGTTGCTCGAGGTGGGCGTGCTGTGCAACTCCGCCACGCTGGGTGAAGCCGAGGACGAGGAGGATTCGACGGGCGATCCGACCGAGATCGCCCTGCTCCGCGCGGGGCGGGACTACGGCTATGAGCGCGGCCCGCTCAACGAAGAGCGGCCCGAGGTGCGCGAGGAGTCCTTCACCTCGGACACGAAGAAGATGGCGACCTACCACCAGCGCGAAAGCGAGATCGAGGTCGCCGTGAAAGGCGCCCCCGACGCCGTGCTGGAGGTGTGCGACCGCATCGCCACCGAGGACGGCGGCGAGCGCGAGATCACGGGCGACGACCGCGAGCAGTGGCTCGAGCGCAGCCGATCGCTCGCCGGCGAAGGGCTGCGCCTGCTGGCGATCGCGGACAAGAGCGTCGAGACCGAACAGGCCGAGCCTTACGAGAAGCTGCGTTTCCTCGGGCTGGTGGGCCTGCTCGACCCGCCGCGTGAGGGTGTGCGCGAGGCGATCAACGACTGCCAGGACGCCGGCATCCGCGTCATCATGGTGACAGGCGACCAGCCCGAGACCGGGCAGGCGATCGGCGAGGCGGTGGGCATCTTCTCCGATCACGAGGTCACCGCCATGCACGGCCGGGACCTGCACCCACCCGAAGAGCTCAGCGAGGCCCAGCGCGAGCAGATCCACCACACCGACATCTTCGCCCGCGTCAGCCCGGAGCAGAAGCTCGACCTCATCCGCGTCCTGCAGGACCGCGGGGAGACCGTGGCCATGACCGGCGACGGCATCAACGACGCCCCCGCGCTCAAGAAGGCGGACATCGGCATCGCCATGGGCCTGCGCGGAACCGAAGCGGCCAGGCAGGTCGCCGACATGGTGCTCACCGACGACGCCTTCGCCAGCATCGTCGCGGCCGTGAAGCAGGGGCGGATCATCTTCGGCAACATCCGCAAGTCGGTCATGTTCATGCTCTGCACGAACGTCGCCGAGGTGCTCGCCGTCACCGTCGCCACGCTCGCCGGGATGCCGCTGCCGCTTCGGCCCCTGCAGATTCTCTACCTCAACGTGATCACCGACGTCTTCCCCGCGCTCGCGCTGGGCGTGGGCAAGGCCGCGCCGGGCATCATGAAACGCCCGCCGCGCGACCCGCGGGAATCAGTGCTGACGCGATACCACTGGGGCGAGATCGCCGGCTGGAGCACCCTGATCAGCGCCTGCGTGCTGGGCGGACTGGCCATCGCGCAGCAGTGGCTCGCCATGAGCGAACTCGAAGCGGTGACGGTGTCGTTCCTCACCCTCGCGTTCGGCAAGCTCTGGTTCACGTTCGTGCTGCGCAATCCGCAGTCGGGCCTCGTGTTCAACGAGATCACCGAGAACCCCTGGGTGTGGGGGGCGATCGCCCTGTGCGCCGCCCTGCTGCTCGCGGCGGTCTACCTGCCGGGCCTCTCCACGCTGCTCGAGACCCGCCAGCTCAGCGGCGCCGGCTGGGGCCTCGTGCTCGGGCTGAGCCTCGTGCCGCTGATCGTCGGGCAGACGGTCCGCCTGGTGCAGGGCTGGCGCGGGTCGCTGGGGTAGGTTCCGCCCATCGACCCGGCCCATACCCGGGTGGCCCGGTCTGACCCGAAGGGCAGACCGTGGGGCTCATCGCCCGGCGTCAGAGGCCGCCCTTGCCGGCTCATGAGAAGCAGAGCCCGCATCCACGACCTGCCCGGCGACTCAGGTCGTGCCACCCGGATCGAGGGTGACCCGGCCACCCCCCCTCACTTGGTTGCCGCCGGCGCCTCCTGCTGGACTTCCTGGCGAACCGGGGCGGTTCCGCCGCGGACCCACAAGTCGTGGACGCGGTAGGCCGGCTCCGGCTCGGGATGGTCCCGGCGGAAATGGGTGCCGCGGCTCTCGGCCCGCCAGAGCGCGGCGTGGGTGAGCAGCGCCCCGACGGTGAGCAGGTTCTGCACCTCCCAGCCGGAGCGGTCGTCGAAGATCTTGTCCATCGTGTACCGCGCCCAGAAGGCGAACATCTCCTCGACCTCGGCCAGCCGCTCGCCCTCGCGCTCGATGCCCACGTGCCGCCACATGACGCTGCGCAGGCTCGAGCGGACGTCGGAGAGGTCCAGCTCCGAGCGGCTCGACGGGCGGATGTCGGAGACGACCTTCAGCGGCGTCCGCCCCTTGTCGCCGACCATCTCCGCCGCCGTTCGGCCGGCGAGCTCGCCGTAGACGAGCCCCTCGAGCAGGCTGTTGCTCGCGAGGCGGTTCGCACCGTGCAGCCCGGTGCAGGCGACCTCGCCGCAGGCAAGCAGGCCCGGCACGCTGGTGCGGGCGTGGGGGTCGGTGCGCACGCCGCCGACCATGTAATGGGCGCTGGGGTGCACGGGGATCGGCAGGCTGCCGGGGTCGATGTCGAACTGCTGAAGCAGCTTGTAGATCCCGGGGAACCGCTCGGCGAAGCGTTCCCGGCCGAGGTGGCGCACGTCGAGGAAGACGTGCGAATGGCCGGTCTTGGCCATCTGCTCGACCATCGAGCGGGCAACGATGTCGCGCGGGGCGAGCTCGCCCCGTTCGTCGTAGTCGAACATGAACCGCTGGCCGTTGCGGTCGATCAGGTGCGCCCCTTCGCCGCGGACCGCCTCGGTGATCAGCGACCGGCTGGCCCCCGCGACGTAGAGCGTCGTCGGGTGGAACTGCATGAACGCGAGGTCCATCAGCTCGGCCCCGGCCCGGTAGGCCATGGCGAGCCCGTCCCCCGTCGCCATGGGCGGATTGGTCGATTCGCGGTACACCTGCCCGCAGCCGCCGGTGGCGAGGATGGTCGCCGCGGCCCAGATCACCTGCAGGCCGTACTTGGGATGGTGGGTGATCGCCCCCAGGCACTGCGGCTGCCCGCCGTCGACGGTGATCAGGTCGAGCACGAAGCAGTCCTCGAACACGCGGATGCTTTCCCGGCTCCGCACCCGGTCGAGCAGGGTGCCCCCGAGCACCTTGCCGGTCGCGTCGCCGTCGGCGTGGAGGATGCGGAAGTGGCTGTGGCCGCCCTCGCGTCCGAAGGCGAACTGCCCGGAGCGGTCGTTGTCGTCGCCGTCGCCGCCGGTGACGCGGTCGAAGCGCATGCCCCAGTCGATCAGCTCGCGGATGCGGTCGGGCCCGGCTTCGACGACCTGGCGGACGACCGGCTCATCGCAGAGATCCCCGCCCGCGCCGAGGGTGTCGGCGACGTGCTCCTCGAAGGTGTCGCCCTCGTTGAGCACGGCCGCGACGCCGCCCTGTGCCCAGTAGGTGTTGCTCTGGCGCAGCTCCCCCTTGGCCGCCACGATCACCTCCGCGGAGTCGGAGGCCGCCAGCGCCGCCCGCATCCCCGCCACCCCCGAACCGATGACGAGCACGTCGGTGAAAATCTGCGGCAACAGCGTCGCCCGGAACGGGATCAGGTACCGTCGTTCTCCAAAGACTGCGTCCATGAATGGTTATTGTATCGGCCAAACCGATCTCGGGCCCGCCGACCGGGCGATATGCCGCCGAAAATCCGTCCGGAGCGGAGCCGTGCCGCCCTGCTGAACGCTTTCGACGCCTGCTCAAGCATAGGCGAGCCGCCCCACCGCCGCGACCTGAATTTCCCTGAGTCCGCCCCGTCCGCTTTCCGGCGCGCCGCGGCCCCGCGACGCCGCTACAATGGCAGCCGCAAACCCGCAACCGTTCGAGACTTTTGCCCATGGCCCAGCAGTCGAGCCAGAACACCACCGCCAAGCCGCGATCGGAAGAGTCGACCAAGGAGGTGTTCGAGTCGATCATCATCGCCTTGATCCTCGCGTTCGTCTTCCGGGCGTACGTCGTCGAGGCGTTCATCATCCCCACCGGCTCGATGGCCCCCACCCTGCTCGGCGCCCATGCCGAAATCGTCTGCCAGCAGTGCGGCTACCGCTTCACGACCGACTGGCCCACCTCGCGGCCGGCCATACTCGGCCGGCCGCACGAGGCGATCTGCCCGATGTGCCGGTTCAACAACCCCCTGCCGGCCGGCTCCGTGCCCCGGGCGGGCGACCGCATCCTGGTGCAGAAGTACCTCTACAGCTTCCAGGAGCCCGAGCGCTGGGACGTGATGGTCTTCAAGTACCCCGAAGACCCGCAGAACTTCAACTACATCAAGCGCCTCGTCGGCCTGCCCAACGAGCAGCTCTACATCTTCGAGGGCAACCTCTTCGTCCGCCCGCTCGACCCCGACACGGGCGAGCCGGCCGGGCCGTGGCGCATCGCCCGCAAGGCCGAGCGCCCCGAGGCCCAACGCGCCGTCTGGCAGCCGGTCTATCACAGCCAGTACGTCCCCCTCGACGAAGGCCGGACCGGCGCCGGGCCCAGGCGGTGGAACTGGTCCGTGCCCTGGCGGCCTGTCCGCGCCGCCGAGGCATGGGACCTCGAGAACCAGCGGCAGTACCGCTACGCCGGCGACGGCCGGGGAACGCTCCGCTACCGCTTCCGCCAGCCCGGCGGACGGCAGGGCCTGGGCAGCTCCGGGTGGGCGGCCGGCTTCATGGGGCGGATGTTCCCCTATAACCAGTTCAAGAAAAACCGCCCGTCCGCCGGGACGATCGAGGAGATCCGCCTCGCCGCGACCGTCGTGCCCGAGCAGACCGGCACCACGGCCGCGCTCGCCACCACCGCCCGGCTGGAGGGAGCGCCGGAGACGATCACCGCCTCGATCGACGCCTCCGGCACGCTGCGACTCACCGCCCGCGACGGCGAGCGCCTGCTCGGCGAGTACGACGCCTCGCCCCTCGAGGCCGGGCGCGGCAGCCGGCTGGAGCTGTGGTACGTCGACCACACGCTGATGGTCTGGTTCGACGGCGATCCGGTGATCGAACATCGCGTGGACCTCACCCTCGACGAGCTGATCGCCCGGCCCGACGCGCGGGACCTGCCGGAAATCACCCTCTCCGTCGGCGGCCCCGCCACGCTGCACCGCGTCGAGCTCGACCGCGACCTCTACTACACCCACCGAAGCGTCCAGAGCGAGCTCGCCCAGGGCACCCTCCTGCCCCGCGGCCCCCGCGGCCCCCGCGGCGAGCCGGTCACCCTCGGCCCCGACGAGTTCTTCGCCATGGGCGACAACAGCCCCTTCAGCCACGACAGCCGATTCTGGGCCGGCGTCGAGGACTGGGTCGCCTACCACGTCTGGGAGCAGGACCCGGACATCGCCGGCATCGAGAGCAAGCCCGGCGTCGTCCCGCGCGAACTGGTCATGGGGCGGGCCTTCTTCGTCTATTTCCCCGCGCTCTACCCCTGGAAAAACCACCACCGCGGCGTGCTGCCCAACTTCGGACAGATGCGCTTCATCCACTGACCCCGAGGGCGGGCCGGGAAAACGCGCGGCGGCTGATCGAAGGCCCCACTTGGGCCCGACCGGCCCGCGGCGTATCATGGGCGACATGAACGAACCAACCCCTGTCATGCGGCACGTCATCGCGGCCCTGGTGACCAACGAGCCCGGCGTCCTCTCCCAGGTGGCGGGCATGTTCGCCGCCCGCGGATTCAACATCGACTCGCTCGTCGTCGGGCGAACGGAAAACCCCGAGCTCTCGCGCATGACCATCGTCGTCAGCGGCGACGATGCCGTGCTCGAGCAGGTGCGCAAGCAGCTCCAGAAGCTCGTGCCCGTCGTCAAGGTCGTCGACTACAAGGACGTCCCCTTCGTCGAGCGCGACCTCATGCTCGTGCAGGTCTCGACCCGGAACGAGCCGGGCAAACCCGACAAGCGGCAGGAGATCATCACCCTCGCCGACCTCTTCCGCGCGAAGGTGGTCGACGTCGCCCCGGATCGGCTGATGATCGAGCTCGCCGGCGCGGAGGAGAAGATCGAGGCCTTCATCGACCTCGTCCAGCCTTACGGCATCGTCGAACTCGCCCGGACGGGTCTGATCGCCATGCCCCGCGGCCGCGGCGCCGTCGGGCAGGGCCGACCCAGCCGCGCCGGTCGCCAGGGTACCCAGCTTGCCCAGCCGGACGAGGACGAAATCGATCCCGGCGATCTGCCCCCGGGCTGAGATCCAAGCTGATCTCGCCGGGCTGAAACGCGGATCTGTAAGGAAACAGACCCCACGCAAACAAGGAAGTGACGATTCATGGCTCGACCCAGCAGTTCCAAGTCCGCCGCCACCGCGGCCCCGGGCACCGAGCCCGGTGCGCCGCTCACCCTCGCGCACGTGACCCACGAGGCCGTCGAACAGCTCGGCGGCATCGGCACGGTGCTCGAGGGGCTGATCGCCTCGCCGGTCTATCAGAAAGCAGTCAAGCGCTCGATCCTCATCGGGCCCACCGCCGCCCACATCACGAGCGACCCCGAAAAGCGCCTCGGCGAAGACGGGGAGGTGCTCTACTCCTCGATCGACGGGATCGACAAGGCCGGCCTCGGCGGCAAGTTCCGCCCGGTGGAGTGGGCGTTCAACGTCGCCATCGTCTACGGCAAGCGCACCTTCCAGCCCCCGGGCCAGAACCGCACGGGCGAGACCGAGGTGCTGCTGATCGACGTGTTCCGCTACAACGCCGACCGGCTCAACGTCTTCAAGCACCGGCTCTGGGAAGCCTTCGGGCTCGACAGCGGCAAGTACGAGAAGTCCTGGGACTACGAGGAGTACGTCCGCCTCGCCCAGCCGGCGTTCTACGCCCTGCAGGGGCTGCTCGACGAGCAGGACTTTCCCTGCGTGCTCTTCGCCCACGAGTTCATGGGCATGCCGGCCGCGCTGCAGGCGATCCTGGACGGCGGGTCGAACTTCCGCACCGTCTTCCACGGCCACGAGTGCGCCACCGCCCGCCGCATCGTCGAGACCCACCCGGGCCACGACACGATGTTCTACAACGTCCTGCGCAAGGCCCGCGAGCAGGGCATGTACGTCGAGGACGCCTTCGGCTCGCAGGACAGCTACCTGCGCCACGCCCTGGTCAGCCGGGCGCATCTGTGCGACGGCGTGATCGCCGTGGGCGACTACACCCGCGACGAGCTGCAGTTCCTCAACGAGCCGTTCAGCGAGCACCGGGTGGAGCTGGTCTACAACGGCCTGCCCCACTTCCAGGTGTCCCTGGCGGGCAAGAAGCGCAGCCGGGCGATGCTGGCCGAGTATTCCCAGACGCTCGTCGGCTATGAGCCGGACGTGATGATGACCCACGTCACCCGCCCGGTGATCAGCAAGGGCCTCTGGCGCGACGTCAAGGTGTGCCACGCGCTGGACCGCCACCTCGGCCGGCAGGGCAGGAAGGGCATTCTCTACATCCTGACCTCGGGCGGCGGAGTGCGCCGGCCGCAGGACGTGATGCACATGGAGAAGCTCTACGGCTGGCCGCGGAAGCACCGCCACGGCTTCCCCGACCTCGTGGGCCCGGAGAGCGACATCCACGCGATGATCGAGCCGTTCAACCGCGAGCACGAGAACATCCAGATCGTGCTGGTGAACCAGTTCGGCTGGTCGCGCGACCGCATCGGCAGCCGCCTGCCGAAGGACATGGACATCGCCGATCTGCGCATCGCCACCGACGTCGAGTTCGGCATGGCGACGTACGAGCCGTTCGGCATCAGCCCGCTCGAGCCGCTGGGCGCGGGGGCGCTGTGCGTGATCTCCAACGTCTGCGGCTGTGCCGGATTCGTCAGCGAGGCGACGAAGGGCCAGGGCGCGACCAACGTGCTCACCGCGGACTTCACCCGGCTGGACGAGCCGGGGTCGATCGAGCAGCTCAAGCAGATGACCCGGAGCTACCGCGACCACATCGAGGAAAAGGTGGCGGGCGAGGTGGCCCGGGAGCTGATGGAGCGGCTGCCGACCAGTGACAAGGAGCGCAAGGCGCTGATCGATTCGGGCGGCAAACTGCTCCAGACGATGGGCTGGGACTACGTGATCGACGGCCACCTGCTGCCGCTGCTCGAACGGATCCGCGACGTGAGCCCGCGCAACGGCAACGGGGCGATCCCCGGCTGACGCCGAGCGGGCAACGGATAACCAGGGCGGCGGCCTGCGTTTATGGCGGGCCGCCGCTTTTTCCACGCCGCGGCGGCCGGCCGCCCCGGATTTGCCGCCGGGCGCGGCAGATGGGACAATGACCGGCCTGCGGGGGCCGACGTGCCAGATCGACCCGGAATGGCTATACTACGCGACCTTCACCGAACCGCCGGTTGACAGGCCGGGTATAATAAAAAGCGTTCTTATTCGCATTCCAGCCTTGAGACGACAAGCGCAGAGGGCCGCCATGCTCCGCAAGATGCTTCGCGCCAAAATCCACCGGGCCCGCGTCACCCAGTGCGACCCGGATTACGTCGGCTCGATCACCATCGACGCCGACCTCCTCCGCGCTGCCGGCATTCGGCCCAACGAGGCCGTGCTCGTGCTGGACATCGACAACGCCGCCCGTTTCGAGACCTACGTCATCGAGGGTGAGGCCGGCTCCGGCATCATCGGCATCAACGGCGCCGCCGCCAAGCTCGTCGAGATCGGCCACAAGGTCATCATCGTCTGCTTCGGCATCATGGACGAGAGCGAAATCGACGACCACGTCGCCAGGGTCATCGTCTGCAACGAGCACAACCAGATCGAGCAGCGCCTCGAGTACGCCAGCACGCTCGACGAGCCCGCCGGCAGCCTCGCCTGAGCCGCCCCCCCCCAATACCCGGCCAGTCGCCCACTCCCCCCTCCCCCGTCTGCCGGGCTTGTCGTACAATGGCGCCGATGCCCAACCGCGTTCGGCTCAGTCTCGCGCACAAGTGCCAGATCCTGATCGGCGCTGCCGTGGTGCTCGTCATCGCGGCGGCCCTGTCGGTGGCGTGGCTGCGCCTCGAGTCGCTCGCCGCCGCCGGGCCGAGGCAGCTCGCCCGCCAGCTTGCCGAGGGGTGGGTGGAGGGCCAGATCGCCCTCGAGCTCGCCGACCCGCCCGGCCAGCCCGGCCTCGCCCCCCTGCCGGCCGACCGGGAGCGGCGGTTCCGCCTGATTCGGGCCGACCGGGCCGCGGCGCTCGCCGAGAAGGACCCCTTCGTCGCCCAGGCCATGGAGCGCTTCGAGCTTCGCGCCCGCCAGAACGAGCTCTTCCAGGGCGCCGAGCCCGACGCGGGGCCGCCTTACTACCGCTACCTTCGCGCCGTCCGCCGATCCGAGCTGCCCGGCCAGGTTCAGCCCGCGGGCGATGCCGAGGCCGAAGCCGGGCTGAACGACCCGATCTCCCACCTGCTGCTGATCGAGCTGCGCGATCCGGACGCCGCGACCCGGCGGATGGTCAGTCGGCTGTACCTGCTCGCCGCGGCCGGCTTCGCGGGGGTGCTGGCGATCGGCGCGTTCTGGCTGATTCTGACCCGCGTGTTTCTCGTGCCGGTTCGGCTGCTTCGCGACGTCGCCCGCCGGGTTGCCGCGGGGGAGTTGAACATCCGCGCGGACATCAACACCGGCGACGAGTTCGAGCAGCTTGCCCGGCAGTTCAACAACATGCTCGAGGCCCAGAAGGAAAAGCAGGACCAGCTTCGCTCGATCAACAAGAGCCTCGACCTCAAGCTCGACGAGCTCGCGAGGAGCAACGTCTCGCTCTACGAGGCGAACAAGATCAAGGGCGAATTCCTCGCCAACGTCTCGCACGAGCTGCGCACGCCGCTGAACTCGATGATCGGCTTCGCCGAGGTGCTCGGGGAGACCCTGCCGGACGACGGCGACCCGCAGAGCGAGAAGCGCCGCCGGTACGTGGGCAACATCCTCACCGCCAGCCGTCGGCTGCTGGACCTGATCAACGACCTGCTGGACCTCGCCAAGATCGAGGCCGGGCGGATGGAGCTCAACGTCGCCCCGATCAGCATCTCCGACACCTGCGAGGGGCTGGTCAACCTGATCCGCCCGCAGGCCGATCCGCGTCACCTCGTGCTCAAGCAGAAGATCGACGCCGGCGTGCCCATCGTCCAGACCGACGCGGGCAAGCTCCAGCAGATCCTGTTCAACTTCCTCTCCAACGCGGTCAAGTTCACCCCGCCCGGCGGGGAGGTGACGATCGCCGCCGCCGCCCTGCCGCCTTTGCCGGCCGAGGATCAGCCGCGGGTGCGCATCAGTGTGAGCGACACCGGCCCGGGCATCGCTCCGGAGGACCACGAGCGGATTTTCGAGAAGTTCACTCAGCTCGACGCCAGCGTCACCCGTCAGCACATGGGCACGGGGCTGGGCCTGACCATCAGCCGCGAGCTCGCCGACATGCTCCAGGGCAGGATCGAGGTCGACTCCGAACTCGGCCAGGGGGCGACCTTCAGCGTGACCATCCCGGCCGTGCTCGAGCGGCGGAGCGTGCCGCTGATGCCGGAGCTGACCCGCAGCGGCCCGGGCGAGCCCGGACGCGAATGATCAGGATTTCGGCGCGGAGATTGGCCCAAACCAGACAACGGCATCTGATCATTCGGTACCATGTGCTTCATCTCTGGCTGTTTATATTCCTTTTTGTCGAGAGCCTGCCCCCATGACCACTGCCACGCCCCAGACCGGCGCCCCCGCGCCGCGAAAGCAGGACGCCCCGCCGCGAGCCACCCAGGGCGACATCACCAACTACGCCGTCGGCGAAGGCGCCAACTCGCTGTCCAACAACAGCATGGGCAACTTCGGCCTGCTGTACCTGACGGTGATCATCGGCCTCGAGCCCGTGCTGGCGGGCATCATTCTCAGCGTATCGCTGTTCTGGGACGCCCTGACCGACCCGCTGATGGGCCACATCTCCGACAACACGCGCAGCCGCTGGGGCCGACGGCACCCGTTTCTCCTGCTGGGCGGGCTCTCCGTCGCCGCGGTGTTCCTGTGCTACTTCACCCTGCCGCAGTTCATGGACGGCAGCGCCTGGTTCATCTTCGGCTTCTTCATCGTGCTCAACCTCGCGTTCAAGACGGCCCAGACCGTCTACTTCGTGCCCTACACGGCGTTCGGCTTCGAGGTGTGCCCGCAATACGACCAGCGGGCCACGCTCCAGGGCCGACGGTGGTTCGTCAACCAGACGCTCAACTTCCTGTTCGGCGCGGCGGCCTGGCCGCTGTTCTTCCAGGACCAGATCAACGAGAACACCGGCGAGGTGCTCAACGGCTCACGCATCGCGAGCAACTACATCAACATGGGCGTGACCATCTCCATCGCGATCGCCGCCGTCGTGATCTACTGCGCCCTGACGACCCGCCGATACGCGAAGGACAACCGAAGCGAGCCCAAGGGCGACTTCAGCCTCATGGGCTTCTGGAAGGACTTCTTCTCGATCTTCAGGGACAAGCTGGCGCTGTTCGTGATCGCCTTCGTCGTCGTCGCCGGCTTCGCCATGGCGTTCATGGCCAAGACGCAGATGTACACCTACGTCTACTTCATGGAGTTCTCGCCCTGGGAGAAGATGTTCGCGCACGGCGGGGGCATGATCGCGATGGCCCTCTCCGCCGGCATGCTGCTGCCGCTGCTCGTACGGCTCATCGATAAAAAGCCCGCCGGCTTCGTCGGCATGGGGCTCTCCATCGCGGGCGGCGTCGGGCTGTGGCTCGTGTTCAGCACCGGCCTCATGCCTCCGCAGTACATGCCCCTGGATCTCGCGTCCGAACTGCCGTTCGGCATGGGCGAGCAGCCGTTCCACCTCTCCGCGATCGTCTTCGGCGTCCTGCAGATGCTCTGGTGGGGCGGATGCGGCATCGTCGTCCCGCTCTCGCTGTCCATGATGGCGGACGTGGCCGGCCTCAACGCCAAGAAGACCGGCACCAAGCCGAAAAACGCCGGCTACGCCTCCGTCTACAGCTTCTGCCAGAAGCTCTCGTGGAGCATCACCGGACTGGTCATCGCCTCGGCGATCCAGGCCGCCGGCTGGGTCTCCGGCGAAAACGCCGACCAGACCCCCGAAGCCGTCCGCAACATCGCCGACCTCACCTTCCTCTCCGGCCCGGCGATCATGGTCTTCGCCGCCATCATGCTCGCCTTCTACCCGGTCAACCGCAAAATGATGGCCGAGTACGGCGAAGAATAAGCCGGAACAACCAACTCACAAATAAAGCGGTGCCGGCCAGCCCGGCACCGCTTTTTTGTGACCCCTCCGCAAATTGCCGGGAGGCGGGGCGATCGCGCCCCCGCGTCACGGAATCCCCCGCACGATCCCCGGGCCGATCCGCTTCGTCAGCCAGACCGGCAGACGCTGCCACACCCGAATGCGGCGCTGGTACCGGGGATGGTTCGGCCGCACCGCGTCGAGCTCGCCGCGGCGCAGGTGAATCTGCCACGGCGTGCCGCTGGGCTGCGCCCCCCACTGCTTCTTGAACCGCCAGGTGCCCGCCCCCTCGCTCGATCGGCCGAAGTCGAACGCCACGCTCCCACGCTCGATCGCACGCTCCAGCAGCCGGTGGTACATCCACATGTTCGCATTCGTGCGGTTCATCGAGCGCAGGCAGCTCGCCGAGGGAACCTGCGTCTGCACGCCGCCGAGGTCGCTGTGCGTAAGCAGCGCCGCCGCGGCGGGCCGGCCCCGGCAGTCCACCACGGCCAGCTCGGCTTCGCCGCCCAAGTGATGCAGAATCGCCTCGAAAAGCGACCGCCCGTACACCGGCGTGCCGAGATCGCGCATGTTGACGGCGAAGATGTCGTAGAAATCGCCCAGCAGCTCCTCGCCGCCCCAGCGGATGGTCAGCTCGTGCTTGTCGCCCTTGCGGACCTGGTTGCGCACCTTCGCCTTGAGGTTCGACCAGAGCTCGTCGCCCGAAGCGGGCAGGTCCAGCACCATTCGCGCCTTCTTGTCGCGCAGGTGGCCCAGCGCCACGTGCTCGACCGGCTCGGTGTGGTGGCGGAGCTCGAGATACTGCGCGTCCTCGTCCTCGGCGACGGCCACCGCCTGCTCCACCAGCCGGGCCGCGGTGTCGGAGTCCGCCGCCACGATGCCCGCCCGGTTGAGGTAAGGCAGGCTGACGACAAACCGTCCGAACAGCCGGCTTTTCACCAGCGACAGCGGCAGATAACCGCAGATCTCGCCGTCGTCGTCGCGGGCGACCAGAGCGAGCGTCTCGTGCCCCAGCCCCTCGCGCAGCACGGCGAGCCAGCGCGGGTCATGCTCGGGGCACACCCCGGCCCCGGGCGGCAGCGATCTGAGAAAGGCGGTGATCGCGTCCGCCTGGTCGGCGCTCGGCTTTTCCCTGCTGATGTTCATGGCGCTCACGTTCCCACCGCCGGCAGCGGACCGCCCAGCATCCTCGCGGGCACGCCGCCCACGCGTGCCCCCGCCGGCACCGGCCGAACGACCACCGCCCCGGCCCCGACGACCGCGCCGTCGCCGACGTCGGCCATGATGACCGCGTTCGCCCCGATCCACGCCCGCCGGCCGATGCGCACCTCGCGGATCATCAGCCGGTGCGCGCCCGGCTCGGGCTGCACCTCGCCCGGCCCGGCATGGTGGTGCCGGCCGGAGAGCACCTGCACGCCGTCGGCGAGCATCGCTTCTTCGCCGATCGTCGCCCAGCCGATCGTGCACAGGCGACCGATGTAGACCCCGTCGCCGATCCGCGCCCCGGGCTTGCTCAGGAGGCTCAGATACCCGAAGTGCACGTCCCGCCCCGTCTCGGCGAGCGAGGCGGCGTAGAAGGCCTGGCGGACATGCACGCCGGTGATGCCCGGAAGCTTCGCCAGCCGTTCGCTGACGCCGCTGAGCGCCCGCTCGGGGCCGAGCAGCCGGGCGGCCAGCGCGTACCGCAGCCGATGGGGCAAAGCCCGCAGCCAGGCGATCCGGTGAAGCAGGGACTTGGCGAAGCTCATGTCGTTTCCGTCGGCTTTCGGCAGGCGGCACAACCGCGCCAGCCGCCACCACCGCTATCGGCGATCTGCGGCCGTTTCTGCAGCCGGGCCCGCTTCGCCGAGAAGAACCCGCTCGAGCAGCTCGGCCTTCGCGGCCCAGGACGCCCCCGCCAGCCGGTGCTCGCGGGCCGCCCGCTGGTCGGCCGGCAGACCCGTTTTCGCCCGCTCCCGGCAGGTGGCGAGGAAGCTTGCCTCATCGGCGACCACGTCGCAGCAGTCCGCCCACGGCCGAGTGGCGGGCAGATTCCGCACGACCACCGGCCGATAGGTCGCGAGGTACTCCAGCAGTTTCAGCGGCTGCATCGCCCGCGTCACCGGCAGATCGCGGTAGGGCATGACCAGCACCTCCGCCTGCCCCGCCAGCGCGGGCAGCTCGGCGTAGTCCCGCGGGCCGGCCAGCAGCGGCTCGATGGCCCCGGGCGGGTCCTGCACCGGGCCGACGAGCGCAAGGTCGCCGCCCAGCGCGAGGCACCAGTCCGCGTCCAGCCGGGCGTCGATGAGGCCCCAGAAAAGGTATCCGACACCGTTTTCACAAGCGGAAAAACGGTGTCGAGCGGAAAAACGGTGTCGGATACCGTTTTCGGCCCAGTGCTCGAGATCGACGCCGTGGGTGAGCAGCTCGGCGTCCGCCCGCCCCATCGCCGCCAGCCGGTCGCGGAGCGTCTCGCTCACGGCGAAGACGCGATCGACGCGGGCGACGAGGTCCCGCTCCATGGCGTCCATCGCCGCGTGGTCGACGCCGGGCCAGGCGGAGAAATCGTCCACGCAGACGTACACCCAGCGGTCCACCTCCAGTCGGCCGACGAGGTCCGCGGCGATGGGCAGCGTGGTCAGGCCGAGGGTCGGCCCGGGCGCGTCGAGCTTCGCGAGATCCCGATTCACCTGCCTCGCCAGCAGTTGCGCGTTGAGCTTCCGCTGCCAGGTTGCGCGGAAGCCGGGGTACATCCGCGGGCTGGCCACCTTCAGCCCGGCCGGGCGGGGGGCGGGGTCGTGCGCCTGCGTCCACTGCCGCAGGCGGGTGAGGATCTTCGCGAGGTCCTCCCGCGAGAGGCCCGGGCGGCGCATGCCGATCGTGTTGACCCAGAGCGTCCGCCAGCGGGGCAGCAGGTGGCGGACGAGGTGCTGGCAGCTCGAGGGGTGTCGCCCCCAGTCGTCGGCGAAGACGACGAGCGTTCCCGCCGACTCTGCCGGGTTTACCTCGCCCCGGGATTGACCTAAGATTTGCGCTGAATTCGACGGCATCCGTGGTTAACATCGGCCTGCCGACCGCTTTTTCCGAACAAAAGAGGACCTGCCATGGGAATCGAATCCGCCCTGCCAGCCGAGGGCGTGCTGACCACCCAGCTCAACAGGGTCATCAACTGGGCCCGGCGAAGCTCGGTCTGGCCGATGCCCTTCGCCACCGCCTGCTGCGGCATCGAGCTGATGGCGACCGCGTCGAGCCGGTACGACATGGCCCGCTTCGGCGCCGAGGTGATGCGGTTCAGCCCCCGCCAGGCCGATCTGATGATCGTCGCCGGCCGGGTCGCGGTGAAGATGATGCCCGTGCTCCAGCGCATCTACGTCCAGATGACCGAGCCCAAGTGGTGCATCTCCATGGGCGCCTGCGCCAGCACCGGCGGCGTGTTCGACACCTACGCCGTCGTCCAGGGCGTGGACCAGTTCCTGCCCGTCGACGTCTACGTGCCCGGCTGCCCGCCCCGGCCCGAAACCCTGCTCGAGGGCGTCATGGCCATCCAGCGGATCATCGACGAGGACAACATCCCCTACGGCCCCGACGGCAAGCGGCTGCCGCTGAACATCACCGTCGACCCCAGCCACCACGTCCGCCAGCAACCCCTCCCGGTCACCACCGGCCAGACCTGAGCGGCGGCTGATTAAACCCACGAAAAGCCCGGGCCGACGCGGTCCGGGCTTTTTTGCTGCGTGTGCTGGGGGGCCACACCGCACTCCGAAGAATGCTCTGTGCGGGCCCCGGATACCTTCGCCGGTCCGACCTGCATCTTGGATGAACGCCGTGGGGCCAGACACACAGCAGCCTGGCGGCGTGCGGTGTGGCACCCCGGGTTCCAGCGGGCCAGGCTCAGCCGCGCAGCTCGGCGCCGGTCTTCTCCTTGAGCGAGGCGACGACCGCTTCGACCTGCGGGTCGACCTGCTCGTGGCGGAGCGTGCCCGCCCGGCTGCGGAAGAGCATCCGCAGCGACACGCTCTTGCTGCCCTTCTCGATGCCCTTGCCGCGGTAGACGCCCAGGAACTCGAGGCTCTCGAGCAGGTCCGGCTTCGCACTCTCGACCGCCTCGGCAATCTGCTGCCAGCTCACGTCTTCGCTGACCACGACCGACAGGTCGCGCTCAATGGCGGGGTACTTCGGCAGCTCGCCCACGCGCCGCTGCGGCGGATACATCGCCAGCAGCGGGTCGAGCTCCAGTTCGCCGGCCGCGACCGGCACCTTCACGTCGAAGAGGTCGCGCGTCTTCGACGTCACCAGGCCGAACCGGCCCAGCCGCCTGCCGTCCAGCGTCACCTCGGCCGCGGCGTCGTAGATGTTCAGCTCGCCCGGCTTCACCTCCAGGCCGCTGCGCGCCTTCGGGCCGCCGAGGCGCTCGACGAGCTCCTCGATCGCGCCGCGGATCTCGCGCACCCCGGCCTGGGCGTCCTCGGCGTCGACCAGCAGGCCCACCCGGCGCACCTCGCGGATGTCGCCCTGCTCACCCGTCCAGGTCGAGCCGACCTCATAGAGGTGGACGCCGGTGTTGCCCATGTCCTGGTTCGCCTTGCGGCAGACCAGCAGGCTCGGCAGCAGGCTGGGGCGGAGCATCGGCTCGGCCTTCCGCCGCTCGTCATCGATCAGCACCGCCTCGCCCTGCTCGAGGAAGGGCTTGCCCTGCCTGGGGCTGACGAAGCTGAAGGTGACCGTCTCGTGGTAGCCCCAGCCGGTCAGCACCCGGCCAAGCTCGCGGCGGGCGGCGACGTGGGGCTGCATCGACTTCGCCTCGATCTCGATGCGCGTATCGATCGCGATCTGGTCGAGCCCGTGCAGCCGGGCGACCTCCTCGATGAGATCCACCTCGCGCTTGAGGTCCAGCCGATAGCTCGGCACGGTGCAGCGGATCGCCTCCGGGCCGACCTGCGGATCGAGGCCGAGCTTGTCGAGCAGCTCCGCCTGCCGCTCAGCCGAGAGATCCGTGCCCAGCAGCGCATTGCACCGCCCGGGGCGGAGGGTGAGCTGGGTGAGCGGCGGCTCGGGCTCGCCGACGCGGATGACGCCATCCGCGAGCTGGCCGCCCGCGAGTTCGAGGATGAGCTTCGCGGCCCGTCTGCTGGCGATCTCCACGCCCCGCGGATCGACACCGCGCTCGAAGCGGTAGCTCGAATCGCTCGCCAGCTTGAGCGCCCGGCTGGTCTGGCGGGTGCTCAGCGGCTGGAACATCGCCGACTCGAGCAGGATGTCGGTCGTGCTGCCGCCCACCTCGCTGTCGAGCCCGCCCATGACGCCGGCGATGGCGACGGGGCGCTCGGCGTCGGCGATGACGAGCATGGACGATTTCAGCTCGTGCTTCGTGCCGTCGATCGCGGTGAACCGCTCGCCGTCCTTCGCCCGGCGGACGACGATGCGCCTCTCGGCCAGCCGGTTCATGTCGAACGCGTGCAGCGGCTGGCCGGTCTCGAAGAGGACGAAGTTGGTGATGTCGACGACGTTGTTGACGCTGCGCAGGCCGATCGCCTCGAGGCGGTCCACCAGCCAGTCGGGGCTGGGGCCGACCTTCACGCCCCGGATGACGCGGGCGGTGTAGACCGGGCACAGCTCGCTGTCCTCATTGGCCACGCTGGTGAGCTCGCTGACCGGGCCGGCGGCGGGGTCGGGGAGGGCGGTATCGAGCTCGCGGAGCGTGCGGTCGGACGCCGCGGCGACCTCGCGGGCGAGGCCGCGATGGCTGAGGCAGTCGCTGCGGTTGCTGGTGATCTCGACGTCGAGCACCGTATCGGCTTCGCCGGAGGGGACGAAGACCTGCTCCTGACCGTCGAGGGGGAACCCGACACCGGTCAGAAGCCGCTCGGCCTCCTCGGCGTCGCAGGGGCGATCCAGGTAATCATTGAGCCAATCGAGACTGGTGTTCATGGTCTGGATGGTACCAGCCACGCCGCCAGCGGCAAGCCGGGCCGGGGCGGGTGCGGGCGGGCGGGGGAAGGCGGCGGAAAGCCACCGATGAACACGACTAAACACGGATAGGGAGTCGGAGGGAGTTACAGGGAGTTAAGGGGAGTTAAGGGGAGTTAGAGGGAGTTAGAGGGAGTTAGAGGGAGTTAGCGTTTCTGGACTCAGGATCCCGCAAGCCGGGGCAGAGCGCAGCGCCGCCCCCGGTATCGGCTGCCCCCGGCGTCCACTTGCCCGCAGCCGCCCTTTTCCGGACACTGATGCCCACCATGGCGAAATACCGCAACATCCACGGCCGAAAGCAGACCCGCGGCTGGCGGCCGGTCCTGCTGATCGGCAAGGTCCTCAGCTACATCCTGCTCATGGGCGGCCTGGCGTGCGTGGTGGTGCTGCTCAGCGGGAGCAATGCAGACCTTCTGCCGCCCCCGCGCCTGCTCCATCAGCTCCGCCAGCTCTACGCTTTCATTATCATCCCCGGCAGCACGGCCGCGATCCTCTTCGGCATCCTGCTGGTGATCGAGGCCGGGCCGCGGGTCATGCTCCGCCTCCGCTGGCTCCAGGTGAAGCTGGCGATGGTCTTCCTCGGCCTGCCGGCGCTGCACCTCGTCTCGGCGTGGCAGATCCATCGGTGGAAGGAGTACGCCGAGGATCTGCAGGCGCCGGCCCTCGGCCTCACCCCCCTGCCGACGAAGATTCTCTTCTGGACCAGCCTCGCCGGCCTCGCCTGGCTGGTGCTCATCGTCATCCTGGGGCGGATCAAGCCCCGGCTAAGGCAGAACTGGGCCGCCGCTTACCGTAAGATCCAGCCGACGCGCGAAACGGGAGATGACGAGTGATGCGACTGCTTGCCGCGATTGCCCTCATGCTGACCGCCTCCGCCCTGCTGACGGGGTGCCAGGAGCCCGAGCCCGTCGAGGCCGGGCCTGAGGACTACCCCGCCGATTTCAGCGTCGTGCTGACCGTCCGCACGGCCCGGCCGGGCGCGGACGCGCTGCACCACCCCACTCAGTACGTGCTCACCCCGGCGCGGAAGCTCCACGTCGCCCGCGGCCCCGGCATTCGGCACGACCTGTTCCCGCCCGTCTCGGCGGAGCTCACCCCCCGGCAGATGCTGCGGGTCTGGCAGGCCGTCGCCGAGCACGAGCTGCTCGCAACCGACAGCGCGAACGATCTCGCCGGGGCCGAGGTGACCTACGAGCTGACCCTGACGGCCCGGGACGAGGAACATCACTACCGCACGACCCCGGCCGCGTCGCCCGGCACGCGGGAGCTGCTCGAGCGCCTCGCCGCCGCCGCGGGCGTGCGGTAGGCGGAAGTGGTCAAGTGGTCGAGTGGCCGAGTGGCCGAGTGAGCCCCGCATGCCAATGCGGGGCCCGGAGTCACCACGCGCCCGTGTCGCTCCAGATCCCCCGCCCCAACCGCCTCGGCCACCTGGCCACTCAGCCACTCCCCCCCACTTCCGCCTTGCCGCCGCCCCCGTCACGCCCTATAATGATCGATTCGTCACCCACCCGTGAGGTAAGCGCATGATCGAGGCACTCAAGGACGACAAGGTCATCAACGAACTCGGTGGCCGGTTCAAGTTCACCGCCCTGGTGCAGCACCGCATCCGCGAGTTGATGGAAGGCGCCCGGCCGCTGGTCGAGCGTCAGGGACGCAGCGATCTGGAGGTCGCGGTGCAGGAAATCGTCGAAGGCAAGATCACGATCGAGCTGCCCGACGTCGAAGAAACGGTCGAGTAACGCCTCGCGATGGCTCCCACGCCTCCAAACGACGCGCCCGAGACCGGCCCGGGGCCCGAAGCTGCGGGCCGCGAGCCGCGGATTCTGGTGGCGCTGACGGGGGGCATCGCCTGCTACAAAACCGCCACGCTGGTCAGCCGACTGAGCCAGCGCGGTTGCTTCGTGCGCGTGGTCATGACCGACGCGGCGACGAAGTTCATCACCCCGCTGACCCTCCAGGCCCTCTCCGGGGCGCCCGTGCTCACCAGCATCTGGCAGCACGACGAGCACCCGGACTCCCAGCACATCGGCCTCGCGCGGTGGTGCGACCTGCTGGTCATCGCCCCCGCGACAGCCGACATCATGGGGCGGATCGCCTCGGGCCTCTCGGGCGACCTCGTCAGCCTCGTCGCCGCCGCCCTGCCGCGGGAGACGCCGGTGCTCATCGCCCCGGCGATGAACGCCCAGATGTGGGAGAACCCCGTCACCCAGCGTAACCTCGCCACGCTGCGCGATCTGCTGGGGTGGCGGACCGTGGGCCCCGAAACCGGCTGGCAGGCCTGCCGAACCCGCGGCGCCGGCCGAATGAGCGAGCCCGAAACGATCCTCGACGCGGTGATGCAGCAACTCGAGCGGTAGGACGCCTGCTGCGTAGGACCCATCAAGACAGGCCTGAGGCGACACGGTCTGGTTCTCCGCATGGAGTGGCCCCGGGCGCCGCATGCGCATGCGGTGCTGGTGGGGCGAATTCTCCTCCGCTTCTATAGAAACGACGTGCCCGGCTCACCCTCGCGGGGTGCGCCGTCGGGCCAGTCCATCTCGACCTTGTAGCCGAAGCGGACCGAGTTGTCGCTCCAGCGGATCCACCACGGGGTGATGCGGTAGAAGTCGCAGTCGCGCGCCATCTGCTCGACCTCCTGCATGTGCGGGAACTTGGCGAGGTAGATCTCCCACGCCGCGTCGCGCTGGTTGCCGGAGAGTCGCTGGCATCGGCCGCGGATCTGCACGCCGCGCACCTGCTGCCACATTTTCGCCGTGGTGAAGCCGGTCACCGCCACCTCGGGCTGGAGCTGCACGTGGCGGACGTGGTTGGCGTGGGGGTCGGAGAGGAAGAAGAGCGTGAGGTCGTGGTCGCTGGCGAAGTAGAGGTTGGCCGCGTACGGCAGCCCCTCGTCGTCCACGCTGGCGAGGCTGATGACCTGGATGCTCTGCATGAAGTGCATCAGCCGCTCGATCACCTGCTCGACGCTTCTGGACATGCGCTATGTTAGGCGGGTGCCTTCTTCAGGACCCGCCGGCTACGGGCAATTCCCGGCTGAAGCCGAACCCCCGGCGGTTGTCGATCCAGCGCAGCCACGTCGGCGTGAGCCGGTAGAACCGCTGCCGGTCGACCATCTTGCGAAACGGCGGCGACTCGGCGAAGGGATACTTCTGCGCATACAGCCGCCACGCCCGCTCGCGCTCGGCCGGACCCTCGACCGCGACCGCCTGGCCGCGGATCTGCACGCCGTGGATCTGGTCGGGCCGGTCCTCACCCGGGCCGTAGACGGTCGCGGCGACGCGCGGGTCGCGAGCGAGGTGGACGCTGTGGGCCGAGTCCGGGCTGGAGACCCAATAGAGGCGGAGCTGGCTGTCGGCGACAACCTGCACGTTCGCGGCGTGCGGCGCGCCGCCGGGGGCGAGGGTCGCCAGGCTGGCGGTGCGGCAGCTCGCGAGCATCTGCCGCAGGTCGCGCTCGATCTCGTCGCGGGGGATGTCGCCCATGGGCGGGATTGTACCCGCGGACAGAAAGAGCGCCAGCACGCCAGGGTGGCGCGAAAAAAGGGCCGCGGCGTACATCCGCGGCCCTTTGGGCAATCAATCTGTCGCTCAGCCGGTCACACGCTGAGGCTCTTGACGATGCGGTCCATTGCCTCGACGACGTTCTCGCGGCTGTTGAAGGCACTGATGCGGAAGTAGCCTTCGCCCGCGGCGCCGAAGCCGCTGCCGGGCGTGCCGACGACGTGGGCGTCCTGGAGCATCTTGTCGAAGAGGTCCCAGCTCGTCACGCCCTCGGGGGCCTTGACCCAGACGTACGGCGCGTTGACGCCGCCGTAGACGTCGAGGCCCTGCTCGGTGAGCGTTTCGCGGATGATGCGGGCGTTTTCGAGGTAGAAGTCGATCAGCTCGCGCACCTGCTTCTTGCCGGCGTCGGAGTAGACGGCCTCGGCCCCGCGCTGGACGACGTAGCTCACGCCGTTGAACTTCGTGCTCTGCCGACGGTTCCAGAGCTGGTGCAGGGCGACCTCCTCGCCGTCCTTCGTCCTGCCCTTGAGGTTCAGCGGCACGACGGTGAAGGCGCAGCGGGTGCCGGTGAAGCCGGCGTTCTTGGAAAACGAGCGGAACTCGATCGCCACGTCCTTCGCGCCTTCGATCTCGTAGATCGAGTGCGGGATGCTGTCGTCGGTGATGAACGCCTCGTACGCCGCGTCGAAGAGGATCAGCGCGTCGTTCTCGCGGGCATAATCGACCCACTTCTTCAGCGTCTCCCGGCTGGCGACGGCGCCGGTGGGGTTGTTGGGGTAGCAGAGGTAGATCACGTCCACCTTCTCGCCGGGCAGTTCGGGGTTGAAGTCGTTCTCCGCCGTCACGGGCAGGTAGACCAGCCCGCCGTATCGGCCGTCGTCGCCCGCCTCGCCGGTGTTGCCCGCCATGACGTTCGTGTCGACGTAGACCGGGTAGACCGGGTCGAGCACGGCGATCTTGTTGTCGTGGCCGAGGATGTCGAGGATGTTGCCGGTGTCGCACTTGCTGCCGTCGGAGATGAAGATCTCGTCGGCGGTGATGTCGCAGCCGCGGGGTTTGTAGTCGTTTTCCGCGATTCGCTCGCGGAGCCAGCCGTAGCCCTGCTCCGGGCCGTAGCCGTGGAAGCCTTCGCGGCTGGTCATCTCGTCGAGGGCCTTGTGCATCGCCTCGGCGCAGGCGGCGGGCAGCGGCTCGGTCACGTCGCCGATGCCGAGCTTGATGATCTGGGCGTCGGGGTTCGCCTCGGCGAACTTCGTGACCCGCCGGGCGATCTCGGGGAACAGGTAACCGGCCTTGAGCTTGAGAAAGTTGTCGTTGATGTGTGCCATAATCGGGGAATCTTCCTCGAATCGTTGGAATCTACGAGTGTCAGCGAGCCAGCCAGTTTAGCGGATGCAGAGAAAAGCGTGGCCGGGCCGCCGGGTCACACCGGTCCGTCGGCTTGTCGTTGCCGCGTGGGCGCCCCCTTCCCGGGCGGGCTCGTCGATCACTCCCCGCTGTAGACGCGCAGGGCCCAGCCGTATTCGCCTTCCTCGAGGGTTTCGGCGGCCATCTCGAGCGAGTCGTGCCCGGTGGTCCGCAGGAAGAATTCGCCGGGCCGGACCGGGTGGTTGACGGAGGAGGTGTGATTGCGAGTCAGCGGCTCACTCACGCCGGCGTCGCCCCCGCACACAGCACAGCCTTCGGCGTGCCGGGTGGCACCCATTCGCCAAGCCGCTCCATTTGTTCAGCCCCCCGCCGCACGGGACGGCCTCAGAGCTTGCCCCGGGCGAACTGCTGCGCCGTCGCCAGCGCTTCGTCGACCTTGCTCGGGTCCTTGCCGCCGGCCTGGGCCATGTCGGGCCTTCCGCCGCCGCCGCCGCCCACGACCTGGGCGACCTCGCGGACCCAGTCGCCCGCCTTGAGGCCGCGGGCGATCTTCGCCTCGGGCACGGACGCGACGAGGGCGACCTTGTCCTCGCCCACGCCGGCGAGCAGGAGCGCCGCCTCGGGCTGCTTCTTGCGGATGACGTCCATCGCCTTGCGCAGGGCGCCCCCGTCGGCTCCCTCGAAGCGGGCGGTGATGACCTCGCCGTCGGCGTTTTCCGCGACCTCGCGGGCGTCGTCGACGATGCTCGCCGCGGCCTCGCGGGCGCGTTCCTTCTCGACTTCCTTGAGCTGCCGCTGGATCTCGGCCACGCGGTCGTCGATCTTCGCCCGCTCAACCAGAGGCAGCGTGGTGCCGCCGATCTGCTGGATCAGGTCGCTGACATCCTGGCGGTCGCGCCGCTGGGCCTCGCTCTGGCTCTGGGTGAGGCCGTCGAGCTCGCTGAGGATGCGCTGCGCGTCCTGCCGGGCCTCGCGGGCGGCCTGGCCGGTGACGCCGACGAGGCGGCGGATGCCCCGGGCGACCGCCTCCTCGCTGACGAGGGCGAAGTCTTCGATGACGCCGGTGTTCGGCACGTGGGTGCCGCCGCAGAACTCGATCGAGTACTCGCGCCAGGCTTCGCTCCTGGGGTTCTCGAGCACTTCCTGCACGCCCGGGCCGATGGAGAGGACGCGGACGTGGGGCGGATACTTTTCGCCGAACACGGCCCGGAGGCTTTCGATCTCGAGCGCCGTCTCCTGCGGGGCGACCTCGTCGCAGACGGGCAGGTCGGCGTCGATCCGGCTGGCGACGTGCTTCTCGACCGCCTCGATCTCCTCGAGGCTGAGGGCGTGGTCGTGGGAGAAGTCGAAGCGGGTCTTTTCCTCGTCCACCAGCGAGCCGCGCTGGAGGACGTGATCGCCCAGCACGTCGCGGAGGGCGAGGTTGAGCAGGTGGGTCACGGTGTGGTTGGCCATGATCCGCCGGCGGCGGGTGGACTCGACGCTCAGCGTCACCGGCTGCTCGCCGGCGGTGAGCTCGCCCGACTCGACTTCGCCGAGGTGGAACCAGGTGCCGCCGAACTTGATCGTGTCGTGGACCTGGAAGGTGCCGCGGTCGGTTTTGATCGTGCCCCAGTCGCCGACCTGGCCGCCCGCCTCGGCGTAGAACGGGGTCTGGTCGGTGACGACCGCCCCGGGCACGCCGGTCGTGAGGCTGGAGGTCGCGCTGTAGCCTTCGCCGTCCGCCATGAACAGTCGGCAGGTGGTGGTGACGTGGGCTTCGGTCTGCTTGTAGCCGAGGAAGTCGGTTTCGGGCAGGTCCTGCTGCTGGACGATTTCGATGAGCGACTGCCGCGCGTCGCCCCCGGCCGCGCCGGCCCGGCTGCGCTTGCGGGCTTCGTCCATCCGCTTCTCGAAGCCCTTGACGTCGACGGCGAGCCCGCGTTCCTCGGCCATCACCTGCGTGAGGTCGAGCGGGAAGCCGTAGGTGTCGTAGAGCTTGAAGGCGTCCTCGCCCGAGAGGCGGTCGCCGCCGCGCTCCGCGGCCTGCTCAAAGAGTGCGATGCCGCGGTCGAGCGTCCGCCCGAAGCTTTCCTCCTCCTCGCGGATGATGCCCTGCACCCGCTCGGCATTCTCGGCAAGCTCGGGATACGCCTCGCCCAGCGAGTCGACGACGGAAGGCACGAGCTTGTAGAAGAACGGTTCGTGCTGGTCCAGCGTCTGCCGGCCGTGGCGCACGGCCCGTCGCAGGATGCGGCGGAGCACGTAGCCCCGGCCCTCGTTGCCGGGCACCGCGCCGTCGGTCAGGGCGACGGTCAGGCAGCGGATGTGATCCGCCAGCACGCGGTAGGCGACGTCGACGGCGTCGGTCGAGTCGGTCCGGTACGGCCGGGCGCGGGTGATCTGCTGGATCGCCTTGAAGATCGGGGCGAAGACGTCGGTGTCGTAGTTGCTGTTTTTGCCCTCAAGCACGGCGCAGATGCGCTCGAAGCCCATGCCGGTGTCGACGTGGCGGGCGGGCAGCTCGGTGAGCTTGCCGCCGGCGCTGCGGTTGAACTGGATGAACACGAGGTTCCAGATCTCGATCACCCGCGGGTCGTCCTGGTTGACCAGGTCGCCGCCGGTCTTGTCCGGGGTGAGGTCGATGTGGATTTCCGAGCTCGGGCCGCAGGGCCCGGTTTCGCCCATCTCCCAGAAGTTGTCCTTCTTGTCCCCGAAGTGGATGTGGTCGCGCGGGACGTCGGTTTCGTTTCGCCAGAGGTCGGCGGCCTCCTGGTCGCGGGCGATGCCATCGGCGGGGTCGCCCGCGAAGACGGTCACGTGCAGGCGGTCCTTCTCCAGGCCCCAGACGTTGGTGAGCAGGTCCCACGCCCAGGCGATCGCTTCCTTCTTGAAGTAGTCGCCGAACGACCAGTTGCCGAGCATCTCGAAGAAGGTGTGGTGGTAGGTGTCCTTGCCGACGTCCTCGAGGTCGTTGTGCTTGCCGCCGGCGCGGATGCACTTCTGGCTGTCCACGGCCCGGGTATAGTCGCGCTTGCCGGTGCCGAGGAAGACGTCCTTGAACTGGTTCATGCCGGCGTTGGTGAACAGCAGCGTCGGATCGTCGTGGGGCACGACGGGCGAGGAGTTCACGGCGGCGTGGCCGTGGCGCTCGCGGAAATAGTCGATAAACTGCTGGCGGATATCGCTGGCGGATGGCATAAAGCAGGTCCCGGGCAGACGTTTTTGCGGGTCCGGTCGAGCCGGGGAGTATAGCTGATACCCGCCCTGAGGGCCACGGGAGGGGGCCTCGAAAGAAATTGCCCCGGTTTCTCGCGGCCCCGCCCCGGCACCTGCCGATAACAGCCAATGTCGAACCGGGCCCGGCGGGCAGGCCCCGCGTCGCCCCCGCCGCCGACCGATCATCCTAGAATCCGTTGCCGCGGCCTGCCGCGGCCGACCCTCTCAGGGGAAAAGCTGCATGGCCTCTGTCTGCTTTTATTTCCAGGTCCACCAGCCCCACCGACTTCGGCGGTACAGCGTCTTCGACGCCCACGCGCGTTACTTCGACCGGCAGCGCAACCGCGAGATCCTGCGCACCGTCGCCCAGAAGTGCTACCTGCCCGCCACGGAGACGCTGCTTCGGCTCATCCACCGCCACGAGGGGGCGATGCGCGTCGCCTTCTCGCTGACGGGCTGCGTGCTCGAGCAGCTCGAGGCGGACTGCCCCGAGGTGCTGGACAACTTCCGCCGACTCGCCGAGACCGGCTGCTGCGAGTTCCTGGGCGAAACCTACTACCACAGCCTCGCCTTCCTCTACAGCCAGCAGGAGTTCCGCGAGCAGGTCGAGCTCCACGCCGACCTCGTCGAGGACCTGTTCGGGCAGGTGCCCAGCGTGTTCCGCTTCACGGAGCTGATCTACAACAACGAGCTGGGCAGGCTCATCGCCGAGCAGGGCCGATACCGCGGCATCCTTGCCGAGGGGGTGGACGCCAATCTCGGCGAGCGTTCGCCCGACCACCTCTACACCGCGGCCGGGCATCCGGAGGTGGACCTGCTGCTGCGCAACTATTCGCTCAGCGACGATGTCGCCTTCCGCTTCTCCGACCCGGGCTGGAACCAGTGGCCCCTGACGGCCGACCGGTACGCCGACTGGATCCAGGCCGGCGCCGACCGCGGAAGTGAGCTGTTCAACCTGTTCATGGACTTCGAAACCTTCGGCGAACGGCAGCACAAGGACAGCGGCATCTTCCCGTTCCTCGACGCCCTGCCGGGTCGGCTGATCGATCGCGGGCTCGAGTTCCGCACGCCCAGCGAGTGCATCGAGACCTGCAAGCCCGTCGGCGAGTACGACGTGCCCGAGGCGACCTCCTGGGCCGACTCCGAGCGCGACCTCTCCGCCTGGCGCGGCAACGCGATGCAGTCGAGCGCCCTCGCCGAGCTGTACCGCCTCGAAGAAAAGGTCAAGCAGCACGGCGACGACGAGCTGATCGCCGACTGGCGGTGCCTGACCAGCTCCGACCATTTCTACTACATGTGCACCAAGTTCTTCGAAGATGGCGAGGTGCACCGCTATTTCAACGCCTACGAGTCGCCGTACGACAGCTACATCAACTTCATGAACGTCCTCGACAACCTGCGCAGCCGCGTCGAGGCGGTCGCCCCGGCGTGAACGGCAGTCGCAATCCCACAGAAGGCTGCTCTGCACAGAACCCGCTCTTTTCGCGCGATGCCCCCTTGCCAATCAGCACCGCATGCGCAAGCGGTGCCCGAATGATGTTCAACACGGCTTGCAAGCAAGCCGTGCCACCACGGGCTCATT
The DNA here is from genome assembly GCA_046540025.1 of Phycisphaeraceae bacterium. Taxonomy (GTDB): domain Bacteria; phylum Planctomycetota; class Phycisphaerae; order Phycisphaerales; family Phycisphaeraceae; genus JBKHFW01. The sequence goes on along the minus strand of JBKHFW010000017.1, from coordinate 8,984 downwards.
CTGCCGGCGCCTCTTCGCGGATCAGCGCCGCCAGCCGCTTCGAGACGCTCGGCAGCCTCAGCAGCGAAGTGTAGTGGTTGCCCTCGAGCCAGATGCGGTGTCCGGGGGCGAGGCCGATCGCGACGGCCAGGGCGTCGCTGCTGAAGCGCGGCACGACCGCGTCGTCGATGGCGGAGAACAGCCAGGTCGTCTCCGGATCCAGCCGATGCGCCAGCCGGCCCGGCTCGAGCGGGTCGAGCAGCTCACGCAGCGCCTCGCCCTCGTAGCCCGCGGCCGCGAGGCTCTGGCGGAGGATCTGCGCGTCGAACGCCCCTTCCTCGATCACCCGCACCCCCTCGGCGCCGCTGATCGTCAGCACGACCGGGTCGAAGGCCCCGTCCAGCGACGCGGCGACCGACGCGACGAACCCGCCCAGGCTCGTGCCCTGAAGTGCCACCGCCTCGCCCGCGACGTTGGGCATGGCGGCAATCGCGTCCCGCGCCCGGCGGACGTCCGCCACCGCCTGCGGAGCGCGCTCGAGCAGGGTGAGCCCCGTCGCGCGGGGCGGGAACTCGGCCCGCATGCCGTAGCCGGGCAGCTCGATGACGAAGGCGTGAATGTCCCGCTCGGCAAGGTCGCGGGCGAGGGCGCTCGCGAAGACCCTCTGCGGGTGCAGCGAGTGCACCACCAGCACGGCCGGGGCGTCGAGCGTCCCGCCCTGCTCGTCCCGCGCAGCGTACCAGTGCAGGGGCACCGTGTCGGCCCGGCGGTCGCCGACGGGCCGGGGCGAAGCGAAATAGAGCGTCGCGTCCGCATCGCCCCGCCCGGGCGTGGCGAGCACGCTGAACGGCCCCGGCTCCCAGCTCAGCTCCTCCAGCGTCGCCCGGGCAGCCGGGTCGGCGTCGGCGGGCGGATCGAACGTGTCGCGGGCGTCGAAGACCTTCCCGGCCCGCTCGTCGGGAGCGTTCTGCTCCGCCAGGCCGGCCGAGGCGAGCCCGAACGCCAGCACCAGGATGGTCACGATCCGGATCGGCTTCATGGGGATTCATACTCCCCTCGCGCCCGCGGGTTCGCCTGAGCGGGATGCGGCAAAGCGAAGCCTTCCTGATCCGGGTGGCACGGCTCAAATCGCGTCGAATGCGCTGCTGGCGCGGCGCTCCGAGCCGCAGTAGATGCAGCGCTGGTGCCTCGCGGACATGACCCGCCGGCAGTTGGGGCATTCGGTGGCGGTGCGGGACGCCTTGCCGTCGGCTTCGCCGTCCATGAGGTCGATCATCTTGACCCGCTGGAGGAGGTCTTCCTCGGTGAGGTCGGTCTTGTCCTGGATGAGCGACCACATGGCCATGCACACCAGGGAGAGCCGCTCGAGGCGGTCCTCGAGGTAGTAGACGTCGCGCCGCGTCGCCCCGGCCTGGGAGCTGGCGCGGGCGGCGGACTGGTTGGCTGCCGCAGCGTCCGCGCCGACGTGGCCGTAGCCGAACATGTGGCTCATACTCATCGCGGTCTCCTTTCGATCCCCGGCGATCGCCGGAGCCTGGAACTAGAGCACTTCCCGGGCCCGGGGGAACGAGCCGAGCACGGTGAGCTGGAGGCAGTGCTTGCGCGCCTCGTCGAGGGCCCGCCTCATCTGCGGGTCGGACTGGTGGCCGACGAGGTCGACGAAGAAGTAGTACTCCCAGTTGACCCGTTTGCTGGGGCGTTTGTCGATGTGGGTCATGTTGAGCCCGTAGTCGCGCAGGACGTCGAGCACGGCGACGAGCGAGCCGGCCTGGTGCTCGGTGGTGAACATGATGCTCGTCTTGTCGTCGCCGGTGGGCTTCGCCGCCTGCTTGCCGATGACGAAGAAGCGGGTCGTGTTCTGCGGGTTGTCCTCGATGTTGGCGAACTGGACCTTGAGCCCGTACATGTCGCCGGCGAGGGTCGAGGCGATCGCGGCCGTGCCGGGCTCGCGGGCGGCGATCTCCGCGGCTTTGGAGCTCGAGGCGACGGGCACCTTCTCGGCGTGGTGGAGCTGCACGCTCAGCCACTTGCGGCACTGGGCGAACACTTCGGGCTTGGAGCAGATGCGCTTGATCTCTTCGGGCGGGCTGTTCGAGAGCAGGTTATGGTGGATGGTGATCAGCACCTCGGCGCAGACCTGTCCGTCGGAGTTCAGGAAGGCGTCGAGCGTTTCGCCGATCCCGCCGATGGCGGAGTTCTCGATCGGCACGAGGCCGTAGTCGATATGCCCCCGGCCGATCTCCTCGAACACGGCCGCGATGTCGTCGAGGTTGTCGTACTCGACGCTGGCGCCGAACTTGCGGCGGGCGGCGAGGTGGCTGAACGAGCCGGGCGGGCCGAGATAGCCCACGCGCAGCGGCCGTTCGAGGGCGAAGCTGCCTGACATCAGCTCCCGCCAGATCGCTTCGAGGCAGGGGTCGGGCAGCGGGCCCTGGTTATAGCGGCGGACCTGCTCGAGCACGGCCTGCTCGCGGTCGGGGGCGTAGATCGGCGCGGCCCCGGTGCGTTTGATGTGGCCGATCTCGACGACGACGTTCGCCCGCTCGTTGAGCAGCTTCACGATCTGCTGGTCGAGCTCGTCGATGCGCTCGCGAAGCGGCTGGAGCGCGGCCTCGCCTTTTCCGGGCGAATTTGAATCGCTTGCATTCTCTGCCATACGGGCATTGTAACGGCGCGGCAGCCCGGCGGGCGATAAACTAGGGGGGCTTCGCCGGTTTCGTGCGCGTCCGAGGAGGCGTCATGGCGGGATACGTGATGGACATGGTGTCGGACAATCTGCCGCTGAGCCTGCTGGCGGCGGTGGGCCTGGTGCTGCTGATCGTGGCGGGGCTGCTGCTCTGGCTGCTCGGCCGCAAGCTCGCCCGCCCCGCCTGCGTGGTGAGCGGGCTGGTGCTGGGCAGCCTGGCGGGCTGGTTCACCGCGGAGGCGGCCGCGCCGGAGGCGCTTTTGCCGCTGGTGATCGGGCTCGGCGTGGCCGGGGCGCTGCTGGCGGCGCTGCTGTTCCGGGTGTGGATCGCGCTGAGCGCGGCGGGGCTGCTGGCGCTGGCGGTGCCCGCGGCCGTGCTGCTCTGGCAGGGCACGCCCCTGCCGGCGGCGACCGCCGAGACGGAAACCGCGACCGAGGCTCCCGCGGTGGCTCCCGGGCCCGAGGCGAGCGGCGAGGACGAGCCGGCCGAGGGGGACGCCGGGGACGCCGAGCGGTCGGCCATTTCCGAGCAGGTAGACGAGGCGGCCCGGCGGGCGGGTGAGGCGGCCCGGGGCTGGGTGGGTCGGCAGGTCGAGGCGGTCAGTGCGTGGTGGGCGGAACTGGAAGGCCCGGTGAAGCAGCGGATCTACCTCGCGGCCGGGTTCGGCGCGGTGGCCGGGCTGGTGCTGGGGCTGCTCGCCCCGCTGATCACGGCGTCGGTGGAGTCGGCGCTGGTGGGTTCGATCCTGGTCCTGCTGCCGACGGGTCGGCTGATCACGGACTACGCGCCCGACTTCGCGGGGGCCGTGCCGCAGACGCCGCGGATGTTTCTGCTCTGGCTGGGTCTGATAACCGTGGTGGGGATTCTGATTCAGTGGACTCTTTTCCGCGAGAAAGCCGATTAAGTCATGGAAGGCCCCCTTTATGCGGGTCTGGAGGCCGAACCATGACAAACATGCTTGCGCAATCGACGGAATCCGCCCTGGTCAACCTGTTCGAGACGGTCACCCGGCTGTTCTCGCGGGCCGACGCCCTCGCCCAACCGGAGCTGCTGGTGGAGCATCTTCAGACGCTCGGGGTGGTGTGGGCGGTGGTTTTCCTGATCCTCGGGCTGATGTGCCTGCTCAACGGCTACAAGTTCTACCGCGTGGCCACGATCAGCTTCGCCCTGCTGCTGGGCTCGTTCGCCGGCTACTGGCTGGGGCAGAAGCTGCAGGCACCCGCGTTCGTCATTGCCGGCTGCGTGGGGCTGCTGATGGCGGTGCTGGCGTTTCCGCTGATGAAATACGCGGTGGCCGTGTTCGGCGGAATCGTGGGTGCATTTCTCGGCGCGAACATCTGGGCGGGGCTCGCCCACGCCCTGAGCCAGACGGGCAACTCGGTGCTGGTGCCCGAGGCGCACTGGGCCGGGGCGCTGCTGGGCCTGGTGGTGTGCGGGATGCTGGCGTTCGTGCTCTTCGAGCTGTCGGTGATGCTGCTGACCTCGGTGAGCGGGGCGACGATCGCCGTGTTCGGCGCCCTCGCGCTGCTTCTGAGCTTCGAGCCCTGGCAGGACACGATCAGCCGGGGGCTGACCGGCAGCCAGGTGGTGGTGCCCATGCTGGTGATCGTCCCGGCCGCGATCGGCCTGGTCCTGCAGGAAACCTGGGGCCGATCGGCTGCCGCGGCGGGGAAGAAGGAATAGCGGCGGCGCGGCGTGGCCGCGGGTGGCCAGGTGGCCGAGTGGCCGAGTGGTCAAGTGGGCCGTCAGGGACCGTGAAATAGACAAGGGCACCCGAATCGCTTCGGGTGCCCTTTTTGATTCTCGGCAAAGGCGCCGCGGCACAGCCGCTCGGGCTGGATGACACCCGGAAAGCCCTTGATCGGCATGCATCGCTCGCCGTCGGTGCCGCCTGCCGCGGGCGTCACGCCGTCGCGACTTCCGCGCCCTCGCTGGTTTCGGGGAGCTGCCAGCTCAGCATCCGGTAGACGCCGCGCTTGGCGTCGAGGACCAGGCTGAACAGCAGGGGCACGACGATCAGGGTGAACAGGGCGGAGACGATCAGGCCGCCGACGACGACGCTGCCCAGGCCGCGGTAGAGTTCGCTGCCCGAGCCGGGCATGAGCACCAGCGGCAGCATGCCGCAGACGCTGGTCGTGGTGGTCATGAAGATCGGGCGGATGCGGGTGCGCACCGACTCGCGGATCGCCTGGCGGGGGCTGAGCGCGGCGGTGCGATCGCCCTCGCCTTCGCCGAGGCCCTGCATGAAGTTCAGCGCCTGGTGGACGATGAGAATGGCGTTGTTCACCACGATGCCGATCAGGATGACGAAGCCGAGCATGGTCAGCACGTCGAGCTGCTGGTCGGGGTAGAAGGCGTGCATGATCGCCAGGCCGGCGAAGCCGCCGACCGTCGCCAGCGGCACGCTGAACATGATCACCAGCGGATAGAGGAAGCTCTCGAAGAGCGCCGCCATCAGCAGGAACGTCACCAGCAGGGCGAGGAACATGCGGCTGGAAATCAGGCTCGCCAGCGACTGGCCCAGTTCGCCCCAGCTTCCCATGCCGTGCCAGGCGCCGAGCATGGATTCGCGTACCTCGGTGAGCTTGTCGGCCGTGCCGGCGAGCTCGACGTCCACGCCCGGCGGAATCGTCCCCTGCTGCCGCATGCCCTCGACGATGCCCTGGATCTCCACCATCGCGGTCTCCAGCGGCACGCCCTCGGGCACGACGGTGAGCTTCACCGCCCGGCGGCGCTGGATGCGGTTGATCTGCTGCGGCGCGTCGGTGTGCTCGATCTCGGCAACCGCGCTGAGCGGGACGATCATGCCTTCGCTCTCGCCGCGGTAGTCCACCGCCGCCATGGGCACGGCCGCGAGACTCTCGGGCGTCACCGGAATGCCGGGGTTGCGCTTGAGCATCAGGTCGATGTTCTCGCCGCGGTGGCGGTAGTCGCCCACGGTGGCGCCGTCGACCAGCGCCTGCACGCCCAGGCCCAGCTCGGCCGTCTGGATGCCCAGCTCCTGGGCCCGCACGGCGTCGAGGTGGATCTGCATCTCCGGACTGGCGAGATAGAAGTTGATCGGGTCGGGGCGCACGCCCTGCTGGCCGTACCGGCCCATCATGGTCAGCATGAGCTGCGTGCCGAACTCGCGGATCTCGCCGAGGTCCTCGCCGGAGATCTCGATGTCGATCGCGTCCGTCCCCCCGAGCCCGCGTCCGAAGATGGACGCCTGCTGGGCGAAGCCCATCGAACCCGGCACGCTCATCATGCTCCCGGTCACCAGCGGCTGCAGCGGCGCGACGTTCTCCTTGTCGCCACTCATCGCGCCCATGAACATCATCCCGCGGAACGAGACGATGAACGTGTCCGCGATCGGCGGCACGCGGAGCGCCTGGCCGGTCTGCGGATTCTTCACCGGCGGCAGGTTCATCTGCTCGAGCTCCTCGTAGCCGTCGGCCGCGATGTACGGGTCCAGCAGCGTCTCGAGGTGCCTGGCGATCGCCAGGTTCTGATCGATGTTGTAGCCCGGCGGGTTGAACACGAGTCCGAAGACCATGTTCTGGTTGCCGCTGGGCAGGTAGCTCGTCGGCGGCATGAGCTGCCACGCCCCGAGCACCGCCGCCGCGGTGAACACCGTCACAATCGCCATCCGGGCGAGCACCCGGCCCGCGTTCCGGCCGGTGAGCCAGTAGATGACGTTCGCGAACGCGGTCCGCCCCTTGTCCAGCACCCACGTCAGCCCCAGCAGCGTGTGGGCCGCGTGCATGACGCTGCCTTCCTCCTTTTTCGTGTGCGTCTTGAGGAAGCGCGAGGAGGCGGTGGGAATCACCGTCACCGACACGATCAGCGACAGCGCCACGGCCGCGCAGATGGCGATCGAGATGTCGCGGAAAAGCTGCCCCGCCTCTTCCTGCATGAAGATCACGGGGATGAACACGCACAGCGTCGTCAGCGCCGAGGCGAGAATCGCCCCCCACACCTCGCTGGCGCCGTCCAGCGCCGCCTTCGCGGGCCGCTTGCCCATGGCGAGGTGGCGGTCGATGTTCTCGAGCACCACGATCGCCGCGTCCACCACCATGCCCACCGCGAACGCGAGGCCGGCGAGGCTGATGACGTTGAGGTTGCGCCCCAGGGCGGTCATGACCACGAACGTGCCGATGATGGAGACCGGAATCGACACGGCCACCACCACCGTCGGGCGGATCGTGCGCAGATACAGCAGCAGCACCAGCACGGCGAAGCTGCCGCCGATGAAGAGGTTGCTCGTGACGAGGCTGATCGCGTCCTCGATGTAGGTCGTCTCGTCGTACACCTGCTCGAGCGTCAGACTCGGGTCGACGTCGGGCAGCACCTCGGCGTTGATCTGGTCGATCCGCTCCTGGAGCTGGTCCATCACCGCCATCACGTTCGAGCCGGTTTCGCGCGTCACCGGGAGCGCCAGCGCCTCCCGGCCCGACGAGCGGACGAAGCTGCGTTCCTTCTCGAGCGTCAGTTCGACCTCGCCGAGGTCCGCGATGCGCACCGGGCCGCCCTCGGTGTAGGTGACGATTGTGTCGCGGATCTGATCGAGCTGGTCATACTGCCCCACCGTGCGCACGCGCACGTCCAGCCGGCCCGACTGCACCTCGCCGGCGGAGACGTTGACGTTGCGCATCTGCAGCGCCGAGGCGAGCTGGTTGAAGGTGATGCCCCGCTGGGCGAGCTCGGCCGGGTCGATCAGAATGTGCACCTGCCGCTCCCGGCCGCCGTAGACCTGCACCTCGCTGATGCCCTCGACGCGCTCGAGCAGCGGCTTGATGCGGTCCTCGGCCACGTCGCCCAGCCTCTGGACGTTGTAGTCCGGGTCGGAGCTGGTGATGATCAGCCAGGCGATCGCGTTCTCCGCGCCGCTGGAGGAGTCGGACGCGCTGATGACCGGCTCGTCGACGTCCTCGGGATAGTCCGGCACCTCGCGGAGACTGTCGGACACCTCCTGGAGGGCGCGGGTCATGTCGGTCCCGATGTAGAACTCGAGCGTGATCGACCCCGCGTTCTGCTGGGCCGTGGCGGTCATCTTCTTGAGGTTGGTCAAGCCCTTGAGCTTGTCCTCCTGCTCTTCGACGATCTCCCGCTCGATCTCCTGCGGGCTGCGGCCGATCCAGGTGGTCTCCACCGTGATGATCGGCTGATCCACGTTGGGCGTGAGCTGGATCGGGATCGCCAGCAGCGCGAGGATGCCGAAAAGCAGCAGCAGCAGGACGCCGACCGCCACCTTGACCGGGTTGTTGATTGCAAAACGGATGTAATTCATGGCGGATCAGCCGGTCTGTTCGTTTGTCTGCGGCGCCGTCGGCGCCCCCGTCTCGCCGCTGGCCTCAGTGGGTCCTTCCGGGTCGGCGGGGCCAGCGTGGCCCTGCATCTGCCCCTCCTGGAGCGGCTGGCCGGGCTGGAGCCGCTCGGCCCCCTGGGTGACGACGCGCGTGCCCGGCTCCAGCGTCGCCCCGGTGGGCGAGCCCTCGGGCTCCACGGCGTAGCGGTCCTGCCGGGCGAAAAGTACCTCGACGCTCACCGGCGCGGCGACCGGCGTCTCCCCGCCCCCCTCCTGCGCCGTCCATACCACCGTGCCCGCCGGACCGCGGACGATCGCGTCGCGCGGCACCGTCAGGCGGTCCTCGCTCTGCGTCAGCGGGAGCTGCGCGGTCACGCTCATCCCCGGCTTGAGTCGGCCGTCCCGGTCGTCCAGGCGGATCTTCACCGGAAACGTCCTCGCCGCGTTGCCCGCATAAGGGGTGACGGCGACGACCTCACCCTCGACGGTCGTGCTTAGCGGGTCGATGCGCACCTTCACCGTTTCGCCGGGACGGACGTGGTCGATCAGCCGCTCGGGAACGTTGATGACGGCGTCGACCTCGCCGCGGGAGATCAGCTCCGCCACCGCCGCGCCGGGTGAGAGCCACTGGCCGACCTCGGTCAGCTCCCTGATGATCACGCCGTCGAAGGGCGCGACCACTTCCAGGCGGTTGACGCGCTGCTCGGCCCGCTCGTGGCGGGCGACGGCCGCTTCCAGCGTCGCCCGGTTGGAGGCGACCTGGGCGCGGGCGTCGGCGACCTCCCTGGGCTTGGCGGAGCCGGCCGCCTCGAGTTCCTCGAGCTGGGCGAGGTCTCGCCGGGCCTGGTCGAGCTGGGCCTGCGCCGCGGCGACCTCGGCCTTCGCGGCGGCGAGGTCCTGGCGGGCCCAGACGTCGTCGATCCGCACGAGCACGGTCCTGCCGGCTTCGACGCTGTCGCCCTCGCGGACCGGCATGGCGATGACCTTGCCCTCCAGCTTCGTCTGCAGGGCACGGACGATAGCGGACA
>JBKHFW010000016.1:0-49844 GCA_046540025.1 Phycisphaeraceae bacterium | reverse complement strand
GTCTGGTCGGTCTGGCCCGTCTGGCCCTGGGGGTCGGGCAGAGGCTCACTGGCCTGATCCTCGGACCCCGGGGACCTCTGCTGGGTCTCTGGTTCCGGATAAGCGGGGACCGGCTCGCTGTTGTCTTCGCAGCCTGCAAGGCCGGCCGCCGAAGCGAGCGCAAAGAGCGCGATCACCATTGTGGTGATACTTCGTTTTCGCATGTCGTTCTCCAGTATCGTTCACCTGTCAAAGGGCCGGGAGCCCGACGTCCGTCGCCAGACCCGGCCACAGAAAAACCAGAAGTCAGTTAACGCCCGGGCTGAGCCTGAACCTCAGCCGGCGTGCGTTCTCTCTCTGGGCGCCTGCATTGCCATGTCGAGCTCGCTGAGCAACTGATCGATCTCGAACGGCTTTTCGAGCACCGCCGCTGCGCCGAGTTCACGGGCGCTGCTATACAGATGGTCATCGCAGCAGCCTGTCGTGAAGATGACCGGCGGCGAGGCCTCCGCGGCCCCGATCTCCCTGAGAATCCTCAAGGCCTCCAGTCCGTCCATGCTGACGTCCGGCATCCGCACATCCGAGACCACCGCGTCGTAGTGCTCGTTCTTCCATTCCGGCGAGGGCGGCGAGGCCTTGCGCACACAGAACTGGAACCACGCGAAGACCCGGTTTCGTTCGGTGACCTCGTAGCCCGCCTCCCGAAGCTCGTCGGCGAGCATCTGCCGCAGGACGTCATCGTCCTCGATGAGCAGGACATGGGCGGGTTGCTCCCGGACCCTTCGTTCGCCGCGGCGTGTGTTGTTCCCTCTGGTGATCATGTCACATCCTCACATCCGTGTGCCACTGGGTTTGCCCTGGCTCATCAGGGCCACACGGCAGGGATGTGGCAAGCATCATGCCAACCCCACGAAAACAGCCCCCGACCTTTCGCAGGAGCGGCCAGGGGCGGTTTCACGGGGAAAAAAGATGAGATGGGTGGCGAGCCCGCCGTCGCAGATCGGGCCCACGGGCCGGACAGGGTGTGCCGAATCGACGCGGCGCGCCGTTCTGACACGTGGCAGGGCGGCTCAGAGGCCCCAGCGTTCGAGCTTGCGATAGAGCGTCCGCCGCCCGAGTCCCAGCACATCGGCGGCAATCGTCTTGTTGCCGCCGACCACTTCCAGAACATGCTGGACGTACTGCCGCTCGACTTCCTCCAGTGGCAGCAGTTCATCGGGGCTGTCCTTCCGGGCCGAGTTTCCCGCCCGGTCCGTGTCGCGGACCTTCTCGGGCAGATCCTCCACGGCCACCTCGTCCAGCCGGGTCAGCGCCACCGCCCGCTCGATGACGTTGCGAAGTTCGCGCACGTTCCCGGGCCAGCGGTACCCGAGCAGCTTCTCCGCCGCCGCCGGCGACAGGCCGGTGACTGCCTTGCCTGTGCGTCGGGCGATATCTTCCAGAAAGTGCTGCGCCAGCAGCAGAACGTCCGTTCCACGCGACCGCAGCGGCGGAATCTCGACGTGCACCACGTTGATCCGGAAAAACAGGTCTTCCCGGAATTCGCCTTCCGCCACTGCCGTTTCCAGATCGCGATTCGTGGCCGCGACGATGCGCACGTCGCATGCAATCTCATGATCCGCCCCAACCGGGCGCACCGAGCCCGTTTCCAGGGCGCGCAGCAGCTTGGGCTGCAACTCCAGCGGAATCTCGCCCACCTCGTCGAGAAACAGCGTTCCGCCGTCGGCCTCGAGGAACAGCCCCCGGCGGTCCGAACGGGCGCCGGTGAACGCCCCCTTCGCGTGGCCGAACAGCTCACTTTCGAGCAGATTCCCCGGCAGTGCGGCACAGTTGACGGGGACGAACGGCCCATTCCGGCGATCGCTGTGCCGATGCAACGCCTGAGCCACGAGTTCCTTGCCCGTGCCCGACTCGCCGGTGACCAGGACCGACACCGGGTGCTCGGCGATGCGGGAAACCTCCTCGAACAGCCGCTGCATGGCCGGGCTCTCGCCCACGAAGTCGCCCGGGCTGCGGGACCGGCTGCGTTCTTCCTTCAGGAACCGCACCTGCTCCTGGAGCGAGCGCTGCGTCATCGCCCGTTTGATCACCAGTGCGAGCATGTCCCGCTCGATCGGCTTGGTGACGAAGTCGTAAGCCCCCGCCCGGATCGCCTCGACCGCCGTGTCGAGGCTGCCGAACGCGGTGATCACGATCACCGGCACGTCGGGCCGGTTCTCCGAAAGCCGCCGGCAGAAGTCGATGCCGTTCAGCCCCGGCATTCTCAGGTCCGTCACCACCACGTCGAACGGTTCGGCCATGAACCGGCCGAATGCCTCTTCCGCGTCCGTCCGGCAGCACACCTGGTGGCCCCGCTGCGTCAGGTCGTCGCGGAGCATTTCGCCCATGCTCGGGTCGTCGTCCACGATCAGTATTCGGCCGGTCATGTGGTCTGCTCCTGCGGGATGTAGAACGTAAAGCGGCTGCCTTCGCCCAGCTTGCTCACCACGTCGATCCAGCCGCCGTGCTCGCGGATGATGCCGTACGTGATCGAGAGCCCCAGGCCCGTTCCCTTACCCACTTCCTTGGTCGTGTAGAACGGGTCGAAGATACTGCCGTGATCCTCCTCAGCAATCCCCATGCCGTCATCCGCCACGGTGACGCGGAGAAAACGCTCCGCCTGCGTCTCCACCCCGACGGGCGGACGGGCGGCGGCCGATTCCACCCCGACGCGAATCTCGCCATGCTCCCCAACCGCGTACAGGGCGTTCTCGAGAAGGTTAGTCAGAACCTGCTGAATCTGCACCGGATCCATCTCCGCGAAGAGATCGCGAGGCTCCCCGGCCGCCTCGATCTGGATCTGCGCCTCGTGACCGAGGCAGTCCACCAGATCAACCGCCTGCCGCACGACGTCGAGCCCGCTGGCCCGAACCCGTCGCGGCGGCCGCTGCCTGGCGAAATCCAGAAGGTGCTCGATGATCCGCGTCATTCGCTGGGCCTGCTCCCGGATTGTCTCGGCGGTGCGGCGGATCGCCTCCGGCTCGGCCGGCACCGTGCCGTCGCAGATCATCCCCGCCCGGCCGCTGATGACGTTCAGAGGCGTACCCAGCTCGTGAGCGATGCCCGAGGCCAGCCGCCCGATCGTCGTCAGCCGGTCCATGTGCCGCACCTGCTCGACCGCCGCCACACGCTTTTCCATCTCCGCCCGTTCACGCTCCCGGGCTGCGGCCAGCCGGGCGCACATCTCGTTCAGCCCCTCCGCGAGCATCGCCAGCTCGTCGCGGCCGCGGAGCCTCAGGCGCTTCGACAGATCCCCGTCACCAATCCGGCGGATCTGCTGGCGAAGCCGACTCAGAGGGCGTCCGACCACGACGATCCCCAGCAGAATCACCGCTGCGCCGCTTGTCAGCAGCACGGTGCCGCCGGCCAACGCTTCGCGCAGCAGGGAGTGGCGGACGTAGCGGCTGCGGTCCTCCAGTCGCTCGGTAAGCTGGATGACGCCCCCGGCCTCCGCGACCCCGGCCGGGATGAAGTAGTACTGCACGTCCCCGCGATCCTCGTCAGTCCGGCGCTTCGCCACGGTGTCGCCCGCTTCGAGTTTCGCCAGCGAGTCGGCCTCCAACCGCTGAGCCAGTCCGTCTTCGCCCTCGAAGGGAGCCCAGGAGATGCGAATGGGATGGCTGCCCAGGTTCATCGCGTCGATCAGATCCATCGCACCCTTTCGGCCGTGCGAGAGCCACACGTTGCGGACCGATGTGGTGAGCATCCGCTGCAGCAGGCGGGCATCACGCTCGATCGCGGCGTTGAGACGCTCCGACTCCCGCTGAACAGTTAAGACGCCCTCCATGGCCCGGATCAGGACGAGAATCAGAACCATCGCGACAACGAACTTGGCGGCAACTCTCATGATTTCCTCAATGACTGCCGTGTATCGAACCCCGCCTACCCTATCCAAAAGAGCTGGACGATTCCAAGGCGTTGCCGCGGCCGTGCTGCCTGACATGGGCGCGGCCCTCGGCGATCCGGGTGGCGATCATGTCCCGCTCGGCCCGCTTCGGACTTCCGGGTGGGTAGCGGATGCGGAATGCAGGTCCAGCTCGCCGAGCCCGAAGGCGCCTGGTACGGCGGGTGCGGCGTCAGCGATATCCGCGGCAGCGCTTCGCTTGCGGCGGCTTGAGGGACGTGAGTAGGGGGCGAGCCGGCCTTATTCGGCCGACTCCGCCTGCTTCTGATCCATCAGCGCCTCGAGCTGCCGGGCGTGGTCGAGCAGGATCTCGGGGTCCACCTCCTCGGGCGGGGTCGCCTGCTCGAGCTCGAAGTGCCAGTCGAGGTGCACCTCCGGGTCCGGCGTCAACATCGCCACCAGGTCCGGCCCCGGCATCTCCCACCACGGGGCGTCCGCCTTCTGCTCCGTCCACAGCGGCTGGCAACCCTCCCGCTCCAGACGCACGTCGTAGACGCCGTAGAAGGTGAACGGCACCGTCACCGGCGTCCGCCCGACCTCGACGTCGTTGAGATGCACCAGCGCCCCGGACGGGTCGGAGGTGACGGTGATCGTCCGCTCGGTCTCGCAGCCGGCCAGCAGCATCAGTCCACCCGCCAGCAGCACCAGTTGCACGGGGCCTCGTCGCATGGCCGCCATTGTAGCGTCGCGCCGCGGCGAGGTGCGATTCACCGCTCGATCTGCTCCCGCAGCTCCTCCAGCGCGGCCGAGATCGCCTCGCTGTCGAACCCCCGCCTCGCCAGCAGCCCGTACAGCCGCCGCCGACGCGTGGGCGGGTCGAACCGCGCGAGCGTCCGCAGCCTCCGCTCCGCCACCTCCCGCGCCTGGCCGGCCTGGTCCAGCTCGGCCGTCGCCTCGTCCACCAGCCGGTCGATCAACTCGCGGTCGAGCCCTTTCTGCATCAGCTTCTGTTTGAGGAAGAACGGCCCCGCCGGCTTGCGGGCGAGCTGGTCGCGGATCACCATCCGCCCGTACTCGGCGTCATCGAGATACCCCAGCTCCTCCAGCCGGTCGAGCACCCGCTCCCGCACGGCCGGCTCGTAGTCGAGATCGCGCAGCTTGCGGTCGAGGTCCCGCCGACTCATCGCCCGCCGCGCCAGCCGGTGCATCGCCCGCCGCAGCGCCTTGTCATACGCCGCCGCCTCGGCGACCTGCGCCTCCAGCTCCGGCGTCCACGGCTGGCCGACGTGGAGATCGAGGTCGGTGATCAGCTTCGTCGACAGCGTCGCCACGCTCTTTCTGCCCACGCGCACCGTCGCCCGGTCCGGGCTCGTGCTCACGGGACGGATCGCAGTGATCTGGCGGGGCGATTCGGCCATGAGGCGATTTTATCAGTTCACGTCCCCCTTTCGCTTCTCATCCCCCGAGCCGCGGCAAGCGCAGCGCCGCCGGACCCACCTGCAACCAATTTGCAACTTCGCCTTGGTCCCGCCGCCCGCGTCCGCTACACTGGCGCCTGTTCGCTAGGGGTGCCCCGCGCCACGTCGCGGGGCTGAGAGAACACCCTCGGAACCTGATCAGCACCCCGGCCAAGTGCCGGCCAAGGCTGCGTAGGGAAGCGGACGCCCCCTGTCTTTTTGCTTCAGGAGGCCTCCCTTCGCAGCCGCCCCGGAAGGGAAAGGAGCCTCCCATGACCGCATCCAACGACCGCAGCTACCACTACCCGCCGCTCGGGCAGAACCCCGGCACCTCGCCGAACCTCACCACGCCCGGCAGCTTCGCCAGGCCGCCGAAGATCGCCCCCGGCTCAGCCGGCCGATACACCTTCTCCTCCCCCGACACCCCCGGCATGCCCGAACCCAGCGGCAAAACCGCCTGGGACTTCCTCCCCGAAAACTGGCAGACCTGGGAGGGCGATGCCGACCAGCCGACCTGCGAAGGCTGCACGCTCACCCGCTTCACCCAGGCCGACGGCAGCGTCCGCACCGTCTGCCACCCCGGCGACTTCACCCCCGTCACCCAGCTCGAGTCCGCCCGCCTCGGCATCGTCACGCCGGAAATGGCCCGCGTCGCCGAGCGCGAAGGGCACCTCCGCCCCGAGCAGGTGCGCGACGAGGTCGCCGCCGGCCGCATGGTCATCCCCGCCAACCGGGTCCACCTCGCCGGCCGGCTCGATCCCATGGCCATCGGCCGGGCGGGCAAGACCAAGATCAACGCCAACATGGGCGCCAGCCCCATCAGCTCCGGCACGGGCGAGGAGGTCGAAAAGCTCCATTGGGCCCTCAAGTGGGGCGCCGACACGATCATGGACCTCTCCACCGGCGGCGACCTCGACGCCTGCCGCGAGGCCATCGTCGCCCACTCGCCCGCCCCCATCGGCACGGTGCCGATCTACTCCATGATCATCGGCCGCAAGCTCGAAGACCTCGACGAGACCGTCGTGCTCGACACCCTCCGCCACCAGGCCGCGCAGGGCGTGGACTACTTCACCCTCCACGCCGGCATCCTGCGCGAGCACCTCGATCTCGCGAAGAACCGCCTGATCGGCCTCGTCTCCCGGGGCGGCTCGCTGCTGGCCAAGTGGATGCTCGAACGCGACCGCCAGAACCTGATGTATACCGCCTGGGAAGAGATCTGCGACGTCGTCCGCGAATACGACGTCACCTTCTCCATCGGCGACGGCTGCCGGCCGGGCGGCCTCGCCGACGCGACCGACGCGCTCCAGCTCGCCGAACTCCAGGCCATCGCCGAACTCACCGAACGCGCCTGGCGCAAGGGTTGCCAGGTCATGGTCGAAGGCCCGGGCCATGTCCCGTTCGACCAGATCGAATACAACATGAAGCTCCAGCGCACCCTCTGCCACGGCGCGCCGTTCTACGTGCTCGGCCCGCTGGTGACCGACGTCTTCCCCGGCTACGACCACATCACCAGCTCCATCGGCGCCACCTCGGCCGGCTACCACGGCGCCGCCATGCTCTGCTACGTCACCCCCAAGGAGCACCTCGGCCTGCCCAAGCGCGAGGACGTCAAGCAGGGCTGCATCGCCTACAAGATCGCCGCCCACGCCGCCGACGTCGCCCTGGGCATCCCCGGCAGCCGCGACCACGACGACGAGCTCACCCGCGCCCGGGCCGCGCTCAACTGGGACAAGCACATCCAGCTCAGCTTCGACCCCGACACCGCCCGCGCCTACCACGACGAGGACCTCGACGTCGACACCGACTTCTGCGCCATGTGCGGCCACGACTGGTGCTCGGTCCGCATCTCCAGGGAGATTCAGGAACTCGCCAGCGGCAAGGACGAAAACTACGCCTGGGACAAGCCGAAGAAGTCCGCCGCCCTCACCCCCGAGCAGCAGCGCATCCTCGAGGAACGCGGCTATCTCAAGCCCGAGGAAATCCACCGCCTCGCCGCCAAGACGAAAAACGCCGTCGCCGGCGAGGAAAAAGCGACCTGCCACAGCGATTACGTCGACGCCGACGAAGCGAAGGCCCGCCAGGAGCAGCTCGTGCAGGTGTCGAAAACCGGCGACGCGAAGCCCGACGCCTGACCCGGCGGCGGGCGCCTCCGGAGCGGGGTGGCACGGCTTGCTCGCCAAGCCGTGGTAGGCCGTCCCACACGGCTTGCAGGCAAACCGTGCCACCGAGCGCCGTGCCCCTTTCCCGTTTGCCTTAGCCCCCGGCTCTGCCGGGGGGCAGGCTGGGAGGGCCACGAGCCGCCGATGATTTGAGCCGGCCTCGAATCGCCTCGACAGGCTTTTTCCAGCCGGCTTCTTTCTCATCTGTGTGGATCTGTGTTCATCTGTGGCTGATCGGTTTCCGCGGCTCACCCCCGGCAGAGCCGGGGGCTGAACGTCCACGCGCTGCGTGACACCCGGGGCCGCCTGCCCCCGATCCCCAACCCCGACCCGCTATACTCCTCCCATGGGACTTTTCGACGGCACACCGCTCGAGCGGCCGGTCACCTGTCAAAGCTGCGGCCAGCCGATGGACCAGTGCACCTGCCCGCGCAACGCCGCCGGCGACGTGACGCTGCCCCGCGATCAGCCCGCCCGCGTCCAGCGCGAGAAGCGGCGGGGCAAGTGGGTCACCGTCGTCACCGGCCTCGACCCCGACGCCAGCGACCTGCCCGGCCTGCTCAAGCAGTTCAAAAAGCAGTGCTCCGCAGGCGGCAGCACCCGCGAGGACGGCTTCGAGATCCAGGGCGATCACAAGGACGCCCTCGTCGCCGGGCTCAAGGACCTCGGCTACCCCGCCAAAGCCGCCGGCGGGTAAACAATCAGCAGGTGGTTTGCCGACGACACGTTAAGATGGGACCCCGAACGAAGCAGGGCACGGACCCCTCGCCGCTTAGCAGGAGCTTGTCATGACGGGTTTTCGACGCTGGCATGGATGGATTCTCGTGGCCGCGGTCGCCACGCTCGCGTGGACCTGGCCGGGCCTGGCGCAGGAAGACGCCTCGCCCGATCCGTCCCGGGACGAGGTCGACCGGCTCCTCGAGGAACGCGAGGCACCGCCCGTGGTCGAGCCCGACCGCAGCGGCGACGTTCAGCCCGTGCCCGGCCGAGCCGGGGCGCCGACCCCCGAGGTGAAGGTCGATCCTTCCGTCGTCGGCGTCGCGCCGGATCAGCCCCAGCCCCAGCTTCGCCGGGAGGGCGAGTTCATCGTCAACCGCCGCGGCCACCTGCGCTCGTCCGACGGCACCCACACGCTGTTCGTCTTCGAGAGCGACGGCGAGGACGCTGCCGAGCCGCCGATGATCCTTCAGCCCTGCCGATACCTCGAGACGATGGAAGACATCGCCCGCGAGCGGGGCGACCAGGTCAGTTTCATCCTCTCGGGCCAGGTCTTCACCTACCGCGGCGCCAACTACCTGCTGCCCACGATGATGCGGCCCGCCGAGGACCGCGGCAACCTCCAGCCGTAACCTGAGCCCCGCCACCGGCGCAGACAAAAAGCCCACGCGCACGATCCCGTCGGCGCGTGGGCTCCAGTTGTTCCAATCCCGGCGGCGCGGTCCCGCGCGCCGCGTCGGGTCAGCGGCCAATCCTCTCCGCTTTAGCGCGGCGGCGTCCGCGGCTCTTCCTCGGCCGGCACGGTACGCTCCGTGTTGGTCGCGATCGCGCTCCAGCCGGCGAGCAGAATCACCACGATGCCGACGATCACGGCGTTCCAGCCGGACGCGGCCGTGACGGCGTTGAGCACCCAGGGGCTGATCAGCACCCAGAAACCCAGCGCCACGTTCACCCAGCTCACGCCCGACGCGCCATACGCGCCGAACGCCCGGGTCGCCGCCATGATGGCGATCAGAACACCCAGAATCAGGTTGTTCCAAGCCATCATCTCCGTCATGGGCACCGCCCACGCCGAAATCGCCAGCCAGATGCCGGCGATCGTATCCAGACCGCTGGCAATCCGAACCTGGTCCCGGTGCGGATGTGCACGTGTGATAACAGCCATCGTCTAGCCTCCTTTCGGTTTCCGCCGGGTCGGCCTCCGACCGGGATCAGCGGTCGATCCGTGCGACGCGGTCGGCGCCGACCCGCTCGAGGCACCCGGCCCGCGAGTCTTGAGCCTGTCAGGAGAAGCGCCTCGGTCGCTGGAAAACGATCCCAGCACGGCCCTTCCCCCATCGCCAGAGCATCCTACGCCGCCCGGCCACGCACCACGCATCAGCGACACACGGTTCCGAAGGAGGGACATTTCTGGTGCAAGGGGTCCGGCGGGGCCCGATGGCAGCCCCGAAAAGTGCCGGCATGACAGGATGTGAGGGGCGCAGGAAGTCCAAAGGCATCAGCCCCCGCAAGCCGGGGCAAAGCGCAGCGCCGCCCCGGGTCTCCGCCCCGGGTCCGAGCGGCTAGACGTCAAAATACATGCAGAACTCGAACGGGTGCGGCCGCTGCCGCAGGGCTGCCACCTCGTTCTCCCGCTTGTACTTGATCCAGTACCGAATCACGTCCTCCGTAAACACCCCGCCCTCGAGCAGGTAGGCGTGATCGCGCTCCAGCGCGTCCAGGGCATCAGGCAGGTCGGTGGGGATCGACGAGATCGACTCCGCTTCCTCCGGAGCGAGGTCGGACAGGTCCTTGTCCAGCGGCTCGCCCGGGTCGATCTGCTTGCGGATCCCGTCGATCGCGGCCATCGTCATCGCCGCGAAGGCGAGGTACGGATTGCACGAGCAGTCGGGGAAGCGCAGCTCGATCCGCTTGGTCCGCGGGTTGCCGGAGTAGAGCGGGATCCGGATCGCGGCCGAGCGGTTGCGCGAGGAATACACCAGGTGCACCGGCGCCTCGAAGCCCGGCACCAGCCGCTTGAAGCTGTTGGTCGTCGGGTTGGTCAGCGCCGCCAGCGACGGGGCGTGGCGCAGCAGCCCGCCGATCGCGTGCAGCCCCATCTGCGACAGCCCGGCGTAGCGGTTCCCGGCGAAAAGCGGCTCGTCACCCTTCCACAGCGAGAAGTGCGTGTGCATCCCCGAGCCGTTGTCCCCGAAAAGCGGCTTGGGCATGAACGTCGCCACCTTCCCATGCCTCGCCGCCACGTTCTTGATGACGTACTTGTACATCATGCACGTGTCGGCCATGCGCAGCAGGTCCTGGTAGCGCAGGTCGATCTCGCTCTGCCCGCCCGTGGCGACCTCGTGGTGATGCCCTTCGATGGCGACGCCCATCCCGGCCATCACTTCGACCATCTCGCTGCGCAGGTCGGTCAGCGTGTCCATGGGCGGGCAGGGGAAGTACCCCTCGCGCTGCCGCACCTGGTAGCCGAGGTTGGTCGGATCTTCGCTGCCGCGGTTCCAGATGCCTTCGACCGAGTCCACCTGGTAGTGGGCGCCGTGGATCGTCTGATCGTAGCGGGCGCCGTCGAAGACGAAGAACTCGAGTTCGGGCCCGAACATGGCCCGGTCGGCGATGTCGCAATGCTGGAGAAAGTCCGCTGCCTTGCGGGCGATCGACCGCGGGTCGCGCGCGTACTGCTTCTTGGTGACCGGGTCCTTGATGTCGCAGATCAGCGCCAGCGTCGGGTGCTGGAGGAACGGGTCCACGTGGGCCGTCTCCGCCACGGGGACGAGGATCATGTCGCTCTCGTTGATCGCCTGCCAGCCGCGGATGGCCGAGCCGTCGAACCCGAAGCCGCTTTCGAAGCTCTGTTCGGTCAGCTCGCTGACCGGGTAGGTGATGTGCTGCCACAGGCCGGGGAAATCCATGAACCGGCAGTCGACGAAGCGGATCTCCTGCTGCCTGATCAGATCGAGTACCTGCCTGGGTGTCATCGCCGGCTCCTTGCTCGCGGATCGGAAGCGTCAAGGATAATCGCTCGCCCCCGCCGCTCCAAGCGGGGGGAGGAGGAGTTAGGGGGAGTTAGGGGGAGTTAGAGGGAGTTAGGGGGAGTTAGAGGGAGTTAGGGGGAGTTAGAGGGAGTTAGGGGGAGTTAGGGGGAGTTAGCTCCGAACCCGATCCGGGCTTGGGGGCGCATGCCGCGCTGGCTCCGCGCGCAAAAAAGCCGCGGACCGGAGTCCGCGGCCTGGGGGGTCGATCATCGGGGTCGGCGGGCTCAGGCAGTCGCCATCGCGCCGGCGCAGCGCTGACGCAGCTCCGCCGTCGCCGGGCCGAGCTTCTCCCAGAGGTTCACGTCGTAGGCGTAGAGCAGGTCGAACATCTTCGCCACCTGCTCGTCGGTGCTGACGACGTCGATCGTGCTGAGCTTCTGCCCGGGCACTTCGAAGGCCTCGCCCGGCTTGAAGTCGGCGAAGTCGTACTTGCCGACCGAGCTGACGAGCATCCGGGCCTCGTTGCTCACGCCCTCGACGGCGTAGTTGTAGCAGCCCAGGGCACCGGCCTCGGCGATGTTCTCGAACTGATCGGCGAACTCGTCCCGGCCGGCCATCGCGGCGACCAGGAAGCCCTTGCCGAAGGCGATGCCGTCGCAGCCCAGCGCCAGGCTCTTGGCGAGGTCGCGGCCGGTGACCATGCCGCCGGCGATGGTGTAATCGAGGTTCGTGTACTGCGTGCGGGCCTTGGCGATGGCCTGCAGGCAGGCGATCGTGGGCAGGCCCATGTCGTTCATCGGGCCGAGCGGGCTCATGCCCGTGCCGCCTTCGCTGCCGTCCACGGTCAGGTGGATGCGGATGCCGTACTTGGCGGCGACCTGGTCGAGCACCTGGATCTGGGTCATCAGATCGCCGTAGGGGCCGGTCTTGAACCAGATGCGGGCCTTGGGGAACTGCTCGGCCATCTCGGAGAGCTGGGCTTCGAGGCTCTCCGGCGTCATCGTGCCGGGCACGCTGTGACGCTGGTAGAGGCTCTGCTCGACCTCGAAGGGGTTGACCGGGAAGTGGTACATCTCGTGCAGCCGCTTGGCGTTCTCGCGGGTGAGCTTGACCTCACCGCCCATGCCGGGCTTGGCGCCCTGGCCGCCCTTGGCTTCGAAGCCGATCAGCCCGGCCTCGAACGCATCCTTGAGCGTGGGGTCGTTGTAGACGCGCTTCCACACGCCGGCGCGGGCGTCCTCGACGTTCTGCTGCACGAGCACGCCACCCTTGCCGTCCACCGCGTTGTCGGTGAAGCCGGTGATGCGCTCCTTGAGCGTGGGCTGGTCGGCGATGCGCTCGTCGTAGCCCCACATGTTCATGATGTTCTCGCCGATGGAGCAGACGAACCCGCCTTTGGCGGCGCCCCAGGAGAGGTCCGGGCCGATCGTGTTGGCAACCGGGGTCGAGCCCATCGCGGCGACGACGATCGGGGTGTTCACCTGAAAGCCGCCCAGCGTGCCCTGCGTCCTGCAGTGGGTGTACAGCGGCTCGACGCCCTCGCGCTCACGCACGGCGACGCGGTCGGTGCCCAGCAGCTCGGGAACGAAGACGATGTCGCGGATCGCCTTGTAACGCGGCGCGCCGGGATGGAACTGCTCGCCGGCCGACTGGGTCGCGCCGAACTTGCTGGTCTTGCTGTCGTCCTTGCTGGGGAAGTTGCCGTCGAGGCCCCGGCGGGCGGTGCGGGCGGCGTAGCAGAGCACGGGGCCGCTCTTGCCACAGAAGTTACAGTGAGTGCAGAGGGTATCTTGAACGCGGAACATGCCAGTTCTCCCTGAAGTGGTACGCCGATTAGATGCAGCCTCCCGCCGGGCCCATCCTCGACGGGGGAAAGCGTCGCCACAATAAGACAAAAAGGTCTTTAGATCAACGGTTCAGTCCCATTTTCTGCTCACCTTTTTTGCATCGTGTACTGCCGGGGTCCTAATTTGCGCGCAAAAAGGCCCGGGACGTAGGGGTCCCGGGCTAGAAAGCGCGCAGTTGCTGCTTATTGCATCGTTCAGTGGCCCTGCACCGGCGTGCCGATGATCGTCTGAAGCTCCTGGAGGATCTTCTCGAGGATCTGCGGGTTCTGCGCCTCGGCGTTCAGGCGCAGCAGCGGCTCCGTGTTGCTCGGCCGGACGTTGAACCACCAGCCCTGCTCCTCAAAGGCGTCGATCGTCACGCCGTCGAGCTCGTCCACCTGCGCCTGGTTGCCGTACTTGTCCTCGAGCGTCCGGAGCATGCCTTCCTTGTCCTCGACCTCGAAGTTGATCTCGCCCGACTGCGGGTACACCCGGTAGGGGTCGATCAGCTCGCTCAGCGGCTGCGTCTCCGAGCCCAGCACGCTCAGCACCGCCGCCAGGGCGATCGCGCCCGAGTCGGCGTAGAAGTTGTCGCGGAAGTAGAAGTGCCCCGACAGCTCGCCGCCGAACACGGCGTCCTGCTCGCGAAGGGCCGCCTTCATGAACACGTGGCCCACCCGGGAACGCACCGGCTTCGCGTCGAGCTGCCTGATCGTCTGCTCCACCACCTTGCTCGAACGCAGGTCGTACACGATGGCCGCGCCGTGGTGCGCCGGGTCCGTCCGCTCCTGGGCGAGGAAGTGATTCGCCAGCAGGGCGGTCAGGTGGTCGCAGCCGATGATTTCACCCTGGTCGTCGGTGAGCATGCAGCGGTCGGCGTCGCCGTCGAAGCAGACGCCGATGTCCGCCTGGTGCTTCCGCACCCCGTCCTGCGTGGGCACCATGTTCTCCGCGACCAGCGGGTTGGGCTCGTGCACGAACTCGCCGGTGATCTCGAAGTTCAGCGGAATGATCTCCAGGTTCTCCACCCCCTCGAACACCTTCGGCACCAGCTTGCCCGCCATGCCGTTGGACGCGTCGACGTACGCGACCACCTTCCGCTTCAGCGGGGCGAGGAACCTCAGAATGTGCTTGCGGTACGGCTCCCACAGGTCCTGCTCCTCGTACCCGCCCACGGCCGGCTTGTCGGTCGAGTCGATTCCCTCGGCAATCTGCTGGATCTCCAGCAGCCCCGTCGCCGCGCCGATCGGCTTCGCCTGCTGGCCGCTGATCTTGAAGCCGTTGTAGTTCGACGGGTTGTGGCTGGCCGTCGTCTGCACGCCGCCCACCGCGCCGAGGTGGTTGATGGCGAAGTACATGAAGCTCGTGTCGCACATCCCCAGATCGACGACGTCCATCCCGGCTGCGCGGATGCCGTTGGAAAGCGCCTCCGCCATCGAGGGCGAGCTCTTGCGCATGTCCCGGCTGACCAGCACGGTCGCCTGCTTGCCGCCGCTCTGCTCCTTGAGATACGTGCCCGTGGCGTACCCCACCTTCCAGCCCGCCTCCTCGTCGAGCGGTTCGGGATAGGTCGCGCGGACGTCGTACGCCTTGAAGATCTTGCCGATCATGTCTGGAAATTCCTGTTCGTGGTTCAACGGATGTCGATGACCTGAAATCATATCGACTCCGCCGGCAGGGGCCAAAGCGGGGGCGTCCCTCCAGAGCCGCGCAGCACGCAACGCTGCAGACTCTTTTGGCCGGAAGGGGGGCCACACAGCACGCCGTCAGGCTGCGGTGTGCGGCGCTCGGCGAACCCGGCCTACTCCGCCGGCACCGGCACGACGCCCGCGCCCATCTCGCTCGCCTCGAAGCTGTTGTCCGTCAGGTTCCACACGACCGTTTCGAACCGCTGGGCCGAGGGACGCTCCGGATCGTCACGCACCACCTCGACCGTCCGCTCCGCGTCCGCCCACAGCAGCACCTGCTCCCGCGCCGGAGCGCCCGCCGCCTTCTGCTCGGCTGACCGCGCGTCCGCCTGGTAGAGCATGTGGTCGGCGCTGACCGTGATCGGCCCGCGGACGATCCGCACGCCCCGGTCGGCCGACACCTGCCTCAGGTCCGGCGTCGGGGCGTCCTGTTCGCTCCACACGCTCAGCCCGCCGGTTTCCTCGAGGTCGACGATCAACTGCCGCGCGTCGAACTGCACCGCCTCGCTGCCGTCCAGCGGCTGGTGACGCATCTGTACCGTGCCGGTCAGCATCACGTCGTTCGTCCGCGCGTCCATCCGCATCGACTCGTCCCACGTGAACACCGTCACGCCCCGCCCGGTGAAGCCGACCTCCGCGTCCGAATCCCCGCGCGCCTCGCCCGACTCGGACGGCCGGCGATCCACCAGACCCATCGATCCCGCCCCGGCGATCTCCAGCATCTCCTCCCGGCCCTGGAACACCAGCTTCGGGCCGCGAAGCCGCATCATCTGCAGCAGCTTGCCGTCGTCCGTCCGGCCGTGGCTCTGGTACGCCACCTCCACGCCGCCCCGCGCCTCGAGGCGGCGGACCAGGCGAAGCCCCGGCTCATCCCCGGCGTCTTCCGCCTCGCGCTCCGCCTCGGGCACAAAATCGAGATCCAGCTCCCGCGCCGTCAGCGTCCGGCTCGCCCCCTCATCATCCAGCTCGGGCGCGGCGGCCTCCGGCGGGCCGATGCGCACCTCGCCGCGGAACTCCGCCCGCCCGGCGCTGTCGCTCAGCCACATCTGACTCGCCCAGGTCACCTCCGTCCAGCTCGCCGCGTCGTCCGACTCCATCCGCAGCTTCGCCCGGCCGGGGCCGTCCACCTCCACGCGCCGCTCGTCTTCGAGAATGACCAGGTGGTCGCCGGTCAGCTCCGCATCCTTCCGCCGCACCATCGCCGTCGAGCCCGACCCGCCCCAGAGATCGACCCGGCCGCTGCCGGACAGCTCCATCCGCTCGGCCGCGAACGCTCCGCCGCCTGCCGACCGCTCGCCCTCGACGTCGTCGACGGCGAGCATCGACGTCACCGGCAGGCTCTCGGCCTCGCCCGGCGCGGGCTCGCCGAAGTAGACCTCCAGCGCGTTCGCGCCGAGGGTGCCCTCGCTGGACTGTGTCCGCACGCCGCCGCTGGCGATCAGCCGGGTGGGGCGGGGCTCGGTTTCGCCGCTGCGCTGGACGAGGTCGAGCGTGATCTGCTCGGCCGCGAAGGTGGCTTCGCGCTCCTCGTCGCCGTTCTCCCGGGCGGTCAGCCGGGCGTCGCCGCCGATGAGCAGCCGTTCGATGCCCGCCTCGGCGTCGTCGGCAGGGCTGCTGAGCAGGGCGGTCAGCGTCTCGCCCTCGAGCCCGAACCGCGGGTGCCGGGCGCCCACGCCGCCGGTGAAGGTCGCCCGCCGCAGATCGCCCAGCCCCTCGCCCGCGCCGGGCGACCCGCCGGGCTCGAAGTCGAGCTTCAGCGCCTCCTGCCAGACGATGCGCAGCTCGCGGTCGTCGCCCGTGTCGAGCTGCCCCGGCCCGCGCACCAGGCCCGCTCGCCCGGGCTGGTCGAACAGCAGCGCCTTCGCCTGAAGCACGCCCAACTTCGGCGCCTCGACCACCAGCGGCAACCGCTCCGAATCGCGGGCGAACAGCGTCCCCGCCTGCGTGTCGTACTCGATCGTCCCCGCCATGATCTCCTGGCCATCCGCCCCCGTCATCGTCGCCGGCCGCCCGGTCAGGCGAAGCCGCGTCTCGCCCGGCTTCACCGTCGGCTCCATCGCCGACAGCGCTTCGATCACGCGCGCTGCTGGGGCGTCCCACGTCGGGCCCATGAGCTGCGACGCCGCCCGCCGAATCCTCCCCCGCGCCGGCTCCCCGGCAAACGGCTCGACCACCAGCGGGCCGTCCCACGTCACCCGCACCGCCTTGTCCGGCTGCTCGGACGGGGGGGCGGGATCGGCGGCAAGATCGTCCCGCGTCGCCACGCGCACGTTCCGTTCGAACCGCGCGAGGTAGTTCTGCCCCGGCCCCGCCGACGCATCCTCAGGCGACTCCGGCGAAAACAGCAGCCGCATCGTGTCGCCCGTCAGCGCGATCCCCTCCAGCACGGTCGCGGCCTCCTCGGCAGGCAGGCCGGCCTCGGGGCTGCGCAGCACGGCCGGGTCCAGGCCCAGCGACTCGCCCTCGAAAATCTCCATCCGCTCGATCCGCTGACGAAGCTGGTTGAACGTCAGACTCAGCTCCCGCCCGCGCAGGTCGATCTTCGGCCCATCAATCCGTACCGGGCCGCTCGACTCGAGGTGCCCGAGCTCCAGGTCAAAGCTCGCGTGGTCCAGCCGCAGCTCGAGCTGCTTCTGCTCCGGGCTCGCCGCGGCTTGCTCGCCCGAGCCCGGCTGGTGGACGCGGACCACCACGTTCTCGCGCAGGTCGCCCGCCTGGGGCTGATTCTCCGGCGCGACCAGCGAGCCCTCGCCCGCGTCGATGGTGACGATGCGGTCCACCTCCTCGTCCTCAGGCTCGAAGAAGGCGATCTCCGCGCGCGGGCGCGTGACGTCCACCACGCCCTGCGGCCGAGGCTCGCCTCGCTCCCACGTCAGCGTCGTCTCGCGGTCCTCGCCCAGCCAGGAATACCGTCCCTCGCCGGTGCTTTCGAGCGGCTGCGTGCGCGCCCACCCGTCTTCCGCCGAGATCGCCTGCCCCGGATCGACGCGGACGGTCCGTTCCAGCGGGTCGGGCCGCTCCACCGCAGGCTCATCCTGGTTGCCGGACTCGGGAGACTCACCGATCACCAGCGTCACGACGAAGATCGCAACGGCGGCAAGCAGGGCTAAACCAATGGTCATGCGTGGCTTGGGCATGGCGTCAGTTTCCTTCCCCGGCCCGCCCAATGCAAGCGGCAAGGGGCGCAAAAAGAAGACCCTGCCGCTCGGGCAAGGCCTTCGAAAACAGCTTGATCATATTCGGATCACGCCGCGTCGGACTCGGCCGAGCCGCCGCTTTCCTCGCCGTCTTCGCTGACGATCTGCGGCACGTAGTCCTCGCCGACGATCTTGCCGTCCATCGTGCGGATCACCGGCACGGGGTTGGCCTCAACGTGCTTCTCCCAGGCGGCCTCGAGCTCCTTCTGCTTCTCGTCGTCCAGGCTCTTCCACCCGGCCCGCCCGCGGCAGCGGGGGAACTTCGAGCAGCTCAGCCACAGGCCGCGCTTGCTCTCACGCAGGTACAGCGGATTCTCGCACTTGGGGCAGGGCACGTCGGTCGTGTACGGCGGCGTCTTGGGCAGGACGATCGTTCCCTTCTTGGGATCGAGCTTCACCGTGCCCTTGCACTCGGGATAGTTCTCGCAGCCCAGGAACGGGCCGTAGCGCCCGACCCGCCGCGTCATCCCGCCGCCGCACTCGGGGCAGGCGATGTCGCTGCGCTCGGGCTCGAGCGGCTTGCCCTCGCGGTCGATCGGGGCCGCATAGTCGCAGTCCGGGTATCGGCTGCACGAGAGGAACCGCCCGCGCTTGCCGAAGCGGTACACCGTCTCCGCCCCGCACTTCTGACAGGGGTACGGCGCCGGCTCGGTCACCGCCTTGGCGTGCTGGAGCGTCTCGTGCGCCTGTTCGAGGTTGCTGCGGAACGGGCCGTAGAACGCGCGCAGCATCTGGCGCCAGTCCGCCCGCTCTTCCTCGACCTGGTCCAGTTCGGACTCCATCTCCCGCGTGTAGGCGACGTCCATCACCTTCGGGAACGCCTCGACGAGCATGTCGGTCACGACCTTGCCCAGGTCCGTCGCCCGCAGCCGACGGTCGCGCGGCGCCACCGGCTCGACGTACTGGCGATCCTGGATCGTCGAGATGATCGCCGCGTAGGTCGACGGCCGACCGATGCCCTCGTCCTCGAGCTTCTTCTGCAGGCTCGCCTCGGTGTACCGCGGCGGGGGGCTGGTGAAGTGCTGGGTCGGGTCGATCTGGATCGGGCCCAGCGGCTGCCGCTCTTCCAGCGGCGGGAGGTTGACGTCGTCGCCCGAGGGCACGCCCGTCACCTTGTAGAAGCCGTCGAACACGAGCGTCCGCCCGGTCGCCTTGAACGTCGCCTCCGCGGCGGGAACCTCGATCAGCACCGTGGTCGAGTCCCACCTGGCCGGCGTCATCTGACACGACACGAAGCGCCGCCAGATCAGGTCGTAGAGCTTGAACTGGTCTTCGCTGAGCGAGCCGCGGACCGACTGCGGCGTGATGCGCACGTCGGTGGGGCGGATCGCCTCGTGGGCCTCCTGGGCGCTCTTGTTCGAGCTGGAGAAGAAGTTGGGCTTCTCGGGCAGGTACTTCTCGCCGAACTGCTCGTCGATGTACCCGCGGGCCATGCCCAGCGCCTCGCCCGAAAGATGCGTCGAGTCGGTACGCATGTAGGTGATCAGGCCGGTCTGCCCCCGCGCTCCGCCGAGGTCGACGCCCTCGTAAAGCTGCTGGGCGATGCGCATCGTCCGCTGAAGCTGGAAGCCCAGCCGGTTCGCGGCCGCCTGCTGCATCGTGCTGGTAATGAACGGCGGTCCCGGGCGGGTCGTCGTCCGCTTGGTCTGGATCGAGGAGATCCGGTACTCCGGCGCGTCCTCGCCGACGTGCCCCTGGCAGGTGATCAGGTGCCTGGCCGGGCCCTTGCCCTTGGGGTCGTCCTTTTCGTCCGCCTCGTCGAGCACGTAGCCGAGCTTGCGGGCGACGTCGAGTGCCTGCTCGCGGTTGTCCACCTTGAACGGCTCGCCGGCCACTTCGACCAGCTCCGCCCGCAGACAGTCGTGCTCGCTGAGCCAGGCGTTCTGTTCGCGCACGGTGCGCTTCTCCGTCGCCGCGAGCCACTTCTCCCACTGCCGCGCGAGGTGCGGGGCGAGGTCGGTGTCGGTGGCGAAGAGGCCCGTGACCTTCCAGAACTCCTCGGGCGTGAACGCTTCGATCTCACGCTCCCGCTCCACGACGATGCGCACGGCGACGGACTGCACCCGCCCGGCACTCAGGCCGCCCGCCACCTTCTTCCAGAGCAGGGGGGAGACCTGGTAGCCCACGATCCGGTCGAGGATCCGCCGCGCCTGCTGGGCGCTCACCTTGGCCGAGTCGATGGAACGCGGATGATCGAACGCCCGGTCGATCTCGCCCTTGGTGATGGCGTTGAAGACGACGCGCTTCGCGTCGGGCAGGTCGATCCCCAGCGCCTCGGCGAGGTGCCAGGCGATCGCCTCCCCTTCGCGGTCGAGGTCGGTCGCGAACCAGACGTCGTCGGCCTGCTTCGCCGCCTTGCGAAGCTGGGTGATCGTCTTTTTCTTGTCGGGCAGAATGTCGTAGGTCGGCTCGAAGTCGTGCTCGAGATCGACCCCCGGCACTTCCTGCTTGACGCCCTTGGGCGACTTGCTGGGCAGATCGCGCACGTGCCCGACGCTGGCCATGACGACGTAGTCGGAGCCGAGGTACTTGTTGATCGTCTTGGCCTTGGTCGGGCTCTCGACGATCACCAGATGCTTGCCCTGGGCGTTCACGGACTGCGACCGCGATCGGCCGTTGCCCGTCCGACCCTTCGACTTCTTCTTGTTGTTGCCGCTGGCTCGAATCATGACTGCGTCTGTCTTCCTTCATCGGCTGGCGCTGGGCCGAGCGTAACCCCCGGCCCGATGCGCAAGTGGAACACTTGAGCAGCCGCGCCTTGTGTTGTCAAGTGTCGTTTGTGACCTGGGCGGGTGGCCGGACTGAAGGTTCGCCGGGCGGTCAACCCCGCACAACGCCCCCCCAAAACAGCGTTTTTCGGCAATCTCGGCGGGAACCGCCCGGCCCGTCCCGGCAAAGGTATTACGTCGGCCCGGCCCGGATCGTTCACGGGGTTCCCCCTACCGGGCCTCCGCCCGCACCGCCGCCAGGGCCGCCTGCGCCCGCGCCTCGGGGGCGAGCTCGGCCGCGTCGAGCCAGGAAACGCCCCGGAACCGCCTCAGCCAGGTCCGCTGCTGCTTGGCGAACCGCCGGGTCTGCACCTTCGTCTGCTCGAACGCCTCGTCCAGGCTCCATTGGCCGTGCACCCAGCGAAGCACCTGCTTGTACCCCAGCGCCTCGCGGGCCTGCACGCCCAGCCAGCCCGCCGACTCCAGCCGCCGGGTCTCCTCGGGCAGGCTCTCCCCGCCGATGCAGACGCTCGCCGCCAGCTTCGGATCCACCTTGTCGGGATAGAACATCGCCCGCACCCGCAGGTTGATCCGCGGATTGATCGCCTCGGCCGCCCAGCGCAGGCCCAGCAGCACCGGATCGTGGCGGTAGGGGCGGTCCGCCCGCTCCCGGCCCCACTGGCGCTGAAGCTCGCTGATCGGCGTGCCGGTTAAGTGAAACACCTCCAGCGCCCGCACCAGCCGCTTGTGATTGTTCGGGTGAATCCTCGCCGCGGACTCGGGATCGACCCGCTCGAGCTCGGCGTGCAGCTTCTCGCCCGCTGCCCCTTCGAGCGTCTCCCGGAACGCCGGGTCCTGGCCCGGCCCCTCGAACATGCCCTCGAGCAGCAGCTTGAGATAGAGGTTGGTCCCGCCCACGACGATCGGCACGACGCCCCGGCCGCGCAGGGCCTCGATCAGCCCGTCCGCCCGCGCCAGCCAGTCCGCGGCCGAGAACGGCTCGGTCGGCTCGACGATGTCAATGAGATGATGCGCCGCCCGCTGGCGCAACGCGGGCTCCGGCTTGGCGGTGCCGGCGTCCAGGCGGCGGTACACCTGCATCGAGTCGGCGCCGAGCACTTCACCGCCCAACTCTTCCGCCAGACGCACCGCCAGCTCGCTCTTGCCGCCGGCGGTGGGCCCGAAAATCACGATCGGCCGAGGTGCGTCCATGGGGCGCGATTGTAAGCTCCGCGGGCCACCCGGGGGCGAGGTCGCGCGAAGAAAAGCGTTGACCAGACCCGGTTTATCGTGGACAATAGAGCGAGAGACGGTGGCTGAAACCACCAAGCGGGAAAGGAGGTGCCTGGCACTGTGAAATATTTCGACCTTCCGGGAAACCTTCTGCCGGGCGAGCGGTGGACCGTCTATCTGAGTTTCTTGCTATTTTTCATCTCTTGCATATGCACCCTCGTCCGGCCTTTTTGCGCGCCCCCAACCCCACGGCCTCCAGCTTCTGGCCTCTGGCCCCTGGCCTCTAGCCTCTAGCCTCTAGCGTCCGGCTCAAAGATACTGCGCCACCAGATACCGCACCGCCTCGTCCGGCGAGACGTGGGTGACGTCGAACACCGCGTCCGCCACCTCGCGGTACACCGGGTCGCGCTCCGCGAGCACCGCCCGGATCTCCTCGATGCCGCCGCCCATCGCCGTCAGGCTGGGCCTCGCCGTCGCCGTTGCCGCGTCCGCCTCGATGCGGGCAAAGAGCTCCTCGGGCTGGCAGTAGAGGTAGATCCGCTTCGCGCCCGCCGCCTGCTCAACCGCCTCCCGGCCGCCGGGCTGCATGACCGTGCCCCCGCCCAGAGCGATGACGTGGTTCTCCCGCCCCAGCAGCTCGCGGACCGTCTCGACCTCCGCCTCCCGGAACGCCGCCTCCCCATGCGTCTCCCAGATCTCCGCGATCGAATCGATGCCGAACCGCCGACGGACGGCGTCGTCCACGTCGGCGAACTCCTTCCAGAGCTGGTCCGCGAGCTTTCGGCCGATGGTCGTCTTCCCGCTGCCGCGATAACCGATCAGAATCACGTTCATGACCGGCATTGTAGCCCCCGGGCGAAAAGCGCGCAACAGCGTTACAATCGCCGCCGCACCTTCGATTCCGCATCGCCCCGGCTCCCCGGGGACTGAGGAAGGAAACCCGCGTGACACACTTCGCCCAGCGCCTCGATGACGCCGTCCAGAGCAAGTCCGCCCCCGTCTGCGTGGGGCTCGACCCGGTCTTTCAGCGACTGCCTGTCGACCTCCAGACCACCGGCGACGAGGTCGAGGCGATCCGCGGCTTCTGCGACGGCGTGCTCGAAGCGGTCGCCCCCCACGTGCCGGCTGTCAAGATTCAGGCCGCCTGCTTCGAGCGCTACCGCACGGTCGGCGTCGAGGCGATGTTCGCCCTGCTCGAGCAGGCGAAGGAGCTCGGCCTCGTCGTCATCCTCGACGCCAAGCGCGGCGACATCGGCACGAGCAGCGCCCACTACGCCGCCGGACTGCTCGACGGACCCGCCGACGCCCTGACCGTCAACAGCTACCTCGGCATGGACGGCATCGAGCCCTTCGCCGACCTCGCCGCCCGCGAGGGCAAGGGCCTCTTCGCCCTCGTCCGCACCAGCAACCCCGGCGGCGATGCGCTGCAGAGCCTCGAGCTCAAGGGCGGCCGAAGCGTCAGCGACGCCGTGGCCGACCTTGTCGCCGAGTTCGGCCGATCGAAGCCGGAATACCTCAGCCCCGCCGGCGAAAGCCTGCTCGGGGCCGTGGTGGGAGCGACCAAGTCCGCCGACGCCGCCCGGCTTCGCGAGCGCATGCCCGAGCAGATCTTCCTCGTGCCCGGCTTCGGCGCCCAGGGCGGCTCGGCCGAGGACGTCCGCGCCTGCTTCCGCGAAGACGGCAGCGGGGCGCTCGTCACCGCCAGCCGATCGGTCCTCTACGCCTTCCAGAACGATCCGGACGCCGACTGGCGGCAGGCCGTCGCGGGTGCTGCCCGGGATCTCAACCGCCAGATCGCCGGCATCCTGGGCTGAGTCGGCCCGTTCGCGGGTTTCTGCCGCTCCCGGATCTTAAGCCGCGGCAAGCGCAGCGCTGCCGTGGATTCGCTGCTGCGTCCGTGGGTTGCGGATTGCACCTGATCCGCGGCAGCGCTGCGCTTGCCACGGCTTGGAAGCGCGTGGGTCGCCGACAGGTGTGGGGGCCGGATCGAAAAAAGCCCGCGGAAGCGATCCTCCACGGGCTTTCGGATTCGGGTTGCGGGCCGCCGATCAGCCGACGTTCCACCGCTGGCCCATCCACTGCGCGATGGCCGCGTCGTACTTCGCCGTGCGGGCGAACGCCGCGGCGGCGAGCTCCTGACGGAGGCCCAGCGTGGTCGCGCCGTCGTGGGCGTCGAGCACGTTGCTCACCTCGTCGTACTGGCTCGGGCTGGTCACGCAGGTGACGTAGCGGTGGTTCTTCGCGGCCGAGCGAATCATGCTCGGGCCGCCGATGTCGATGTTCTCGATCGCGTCCTCGTCGCTCACGCCTTCCTTCGCCACCGTCTGCTCGAAGGGGTAGAGATTGACGCACACCAGGTCGATCGGGGTGATCTGGTGCTCCTCGAGCGCGGCCGCGTGCTCGGGCTTGTCACGCAGCGCCAGCAGCCCCCCGTGCACGCGCGGGTGCAGCGTCTTCACCCGGCCGTCCATCATCTCGGGAAAGCCGGTGACTTCGTTGATCGGCGTGACGTCCACCCCGGCCTCGACGAGCTGCCTCGCCGTGCCGCCGGTGGAGATGATCTTCGCCCCGTAACCCGCCAGTCGGCGGGCGAAGGGGATGAGGTCCTTCTTGTCGCTGACTGAAATCAGCGCAGTCCTGATCGTGACGGGATGCTCGGGCATAAGGTTCGGGTCCGTCCGTGGTAAGGCTCAGTCCTTGTTGATGCGAATCATCCGGCCCTGGCTGGAGACCAGGATCAGGTCCCCGTCCGGGCCCAGCAGAACGTCCTCGACCGTCATCGCGGTGGGCGTCTCGGCCAGCACTCGGCCGGTCTCGGTGGACACGGCCACCAGCTTGTTGCGGTTGTAGAGGATCAGTTCGTCGTCCACCACCGTTACCGGGGTCAGCGGCATGTCCAGCTTCCACTTCTCCTCGCCGGTCTGCGCGTCCAGCGCCGCCACCGCCTCGCCCGGCAGGGGCAGGTAGAGCGTCTCGCCCGCCAGCAGCGGCGAGATCGTCAGGGGCACCTCCGTGTAGTAGCGCCACCGGTCCTGGCCCCGGCGCAGGTCCACCGCGTAGAGCGTCTGGTCCACCGAGGGCAGATAGGCGGTGAGCTCGTCGATCGCCGGCTCGGCCACCACCGCGCCGAACGTTCGCGCCCGCCAGAGCAGCTCGCGGGTGACCGCGTACCACAGGGCGTAGACGCCGTTGGCGTCGGCGGCGAAGATCCGCTTGTCGGTGAACTGCGGCTGGGCGAGGATGCGGGCGGTCAGCATGTACTGCCAGCGGACTGCCGTGGTCGTGACGTCCTGCGCCCAGACCCGGCCGTTGATCGCGCCGAACACCAGCAGCCCGTCCGCGACGACCGGCCCGGTCGAGGCGACGTGGCGCAGCTCGTCCAGCGCCAGCAGCTCGCCGTTGCCGGCCTGCAGCGTGAACAGGTGGTTGTTGCTGTTGAGCATGATCCGGTCGTCGATGCGGACCGGCTCGTACATCGGCTGGTTGAGGTCGCCCAGCCGCTGCTGCCAGAGAATCTCGCCCGTCCGGGTCGAGATGCCCGAAACGATGTGCGAGGGCTCTTCCACGGCCACGATCACGTCGTCCAGCCGCGTGGCCGAGTCCAGCCGGCCGCCGCGCTGGAGGTCGAGCGTCGTCGCCCAGTTCAGGCGGTAGCCCAGTTGGGCGAGGTCCCGGCTCTCGACAGGGTCCGGAAGCTGGCCGCCGTTGCCGGTCGCGCAGCCTCCCATCGTCAGCACCGCCAAGAGCAGGACCAGTGACAAACCATGTCGTTTCATGCCGTGAACTCCATGAACCCCAGGGATGGACGAGGACCTAGCGAGCTTGCGCTCTTTTCGTGGTGCCAAGTATCGACACCACAGGCATTCAGGTCAAGCCGGGGGCGGGTTCGCGGCAGCGGACGTCAAGCCAGCGGCGCGGGCCGGGATCAGCCGGCCCCTTGCTCCGCCTCCGCCGGTGCCT
This sequence comes from Phycisphaeraceae bacterium, assembly GCA_046540025.1. Taxonomy (GTDB): domain Bacteria; phylum Planctomycetota; class Phycisphaerae; order Phycisphaerales; family Phycisphaeraceae; genus JBKHFW01. The sequence continues at coordinate 24,065 of JBKHFW010000016.1, read as the reverse complement.
CGAGATCCTCGGGCTCGATGCCCATCCACGCCAGCAGCTTCTCGCGGCCGGGGTAGCCCTCCAGCCGCTTGATCGGCTGCCCCTCGGGCGTCAGCACCAGCAGCGTCGGCAGGGCACGCACCTGGTACTGCTGCTCGAGCGGGTCGGACCCGGACGCTTCCGTGTCGATCTTCACCGGCACGAACTGCCGTCCGATCGCTGCCGCGGCCGAGGCGTCGGCGTACACCTCCGCCTCCATCCGCTGGCAGGGCGGGCACCAGTCGGCCGCGAAGTCCAGCAGCACCGGCTTGCCGGTCGAGCCCGCCTCCGCCAGCGCCGCCTCGACGTCGCCGCGCCACGTCACGCGGTCGGGCCCGGCTTCGCCGACGGGGCCCGGACCGCCCAGCTCCAGCAGATAAATGATCGCCGCGGCGACGAGCACCACCACCACCCAGCCCAGCGCCCGGCTCCACCCCGAGCGCCCCGTCCGCTCCGGGCGCTGTCGGGGATCAGAATCGGAATCGTTCATGGCAGATTCTCCTGCGTCAGTTGCTCGGCCGGCGCACGCAGCCCGGCCTCGTCACGAGCGTAGCAACGCCGCGCGGGGGAAGCGGGGTTCCGCGAATTGGAAATTGGAGCAAAGCGTCGCCCGAATCAGGCCGCCGAGCCGCTGAGAATGACCAGCAGGAGCACCCCGACGATGCACCAGCCCACGACCGCGACCCAGAAGATCGGGCTGCTGGTGAGCGAATCGTCCTTGAGGCGGACCATCTGGGTCTGCCCCGAGCCGTTCTGGTCGGCCTGCAGGGCGGCGAGCGAGGCGAGATCGAACATCTGCCGCGCCTGGATCGGCGGCTCACCGCGGGCCACCGCCTGGAGGTCTTCCAGCAGATCGGTCGTGCTGGCGTAGCGCTGCTCGCGGTCCTTGGCCATGCACACCTCGACGATCTCCGACAGACCGCTGGAGAGGTCGGGCACGAGGTGGTCCGGCGGGACGAGCTCGGCCTTGAGGTGCTTGTGCATCACGGCCGAGGGGTTCGGGCCCTCGAAGGGCACCTGCCCGGTGACCATGTGGTACAGCGTGGCGCCGAGGCTGTAGATGTCGGCCCGGAAGTCGACGTCGAGCTCGCCGCGGATCTGCTCGGGCGAGATGTAGTAGGGCGTCCCGTACGCCTTGCCCTGCTCCGCCTCGGCGGCCTCGCGGTCGCTCACCGCCCGGGCGAGGCCCATGTCGGCGAGCTTGGCGGCGCCGGAGGGGGCCATCATGATGTTCTTGGGCTTGACGTCGCGGTGGATGAACCCCGCCGCGTGGGCATGCTCGAGCGCCTGCGCGATTTGAATGACGATCTGCAGCGCGTCCGCCTCGCTGTAGCGGCCTTTTTCCTGCAGCTCCTCGAAAACGCTCAGGCCCTCGACGTACTCCATGGCGAAGTAGTGGTACTCGCCCGCCTTGCCCACGTCGATCGCCTGGACGATGTTGGGGTGGTTCAGCTTCGCCGCGGCCTTGCCCTCGGCGTAAAATCGCTCGACGAACTGCGGGTTGTTCGTGTACTTGCGCGGCAGAACCTTGATCGCCACGACCCGGTCGAGACTGAGCTGGCGGGCCTTGTAAACCGTCGCCATCGCTCCGGCACCGAGGCGCTTGAGGATCTGGTAGCCGGGAATCTGCTGGCTCGCCCGCTGCTCGTCCACCTCGGGGCGAACGCGATCGATTTGCTTGCGCGTCACCACGCCCTCCTGAACGAGGATGGCGGCGAGACTCTGCTGGTTCAGGTCTTCTCCGGCGCAGCGCTTCCGCTGGACGTCCAGACACCGCTGGACCTCTTCCGGCGTGGCGAGGCCTTTTTCGACCACCGTGCGGCCGAGCAGGGAATCTACACTGGATTGAGTCGTTTCAGCCATGGAGCGGTCGTATCACTCACTCGTCAGTGTAAGGGGCGTCCCGGCCGCGCGAAATGAGACGTTGCCCGGCCCGTGAAAGTAAATCGCCCCAGCGTTGCTGTCAAACATGTCAGCGGCCTCCTCGAAGAACGGTTCGGGCGCTGTGGACTGATACGCAGGCCCCTGCGTTGAGGTTCATTCGCAACTCGACCGACATGGACTGGCCAAAAGCGCGGTCGCATGGGTACAATCGGGTTTTTGTTCCCGACTCTGCAGTTTAAGGTAACTGAATGCTGCTTCTGGCCGAAAGCGATGGGGTGCTCCACCAGTGCCTGACGCGTGAGCTGGCTGATGTCGAGGCCCGCTTCGCGGCCGAGCTGCGCAGCGATCTCGAGTGCGTGAACCAACTTGCCGCCCACGTCGAGCGATACCGCGGCAAAATGCTCCGGCCCATGCTGGTGCTCGTCTCCGCGATGGCGACCGCCCCCCAGCGCGATCGGCCCAGCGAGGCCCATCGCGTCGTCGCCACCGTCGTCGAGATGGTCCACATGGCCACCCTCGTCCACGACGACATCCTCGACGAGGCCATCATGCGCCGCCGCGGAGCCACCATCAATCACCTCTCCGGCAACGAGGCCGCCGTCATGCTCGGCGACTACCTCATCAGCCACGCCTACCACCTGTGCTCCGCGCTCGGGCGACCTTCCGTCAGCCGGGCCATCGCCGCCGCCACCAACACCGTCTGCGAGGGCGAGCTGCTCCAGCTCAGCTACCGCAACGACTGGGCGCTTGACGAGGAAACCTATTTCGAGATCATCCGCCGCAAGACCGCCAGCCTCGCCGGCGTCTGCTGCCGCGTCGCCGCCGAGGTCAGCCACGCCGACGAGCCCGTGCCCCGGGCGCTGAACGAATATGGCGAAAAACTGGGCATCGCCTTCCAGATCGTCGACGATCTGCTCGATCTCACCGGGGAGGAGCGGACGGTGGGCAAGACGCTCGGCCGGGACCTCGAGAAGGGCAAGCTCACCCTCCCGCTCATCCACGCCCTCGCCGCGCCGGGCGGGGAGGCGAAACATCGCCTGCTCACCCGCGTCGCCAACTGGGACGACCAGACCGACCCGCTCGACCGCGACGGGCAGGTCCGCGCCATCCGCGACTGGCTCGACGCGGCGGGCTCCGTGGACTACGCCCGCGAGCGGGCCCGGCAGCTCATTGACGAGGCGAAAGCCGCGGCCGAGGACCACCTGCCCGACTCGCCGGGCCGGGCTCTGATGCTGAAAATGGCCGACGCCGTGCTGGACCGCCAGTTCTGACGCTCGGAAGGGGGGCAGCCGGCGGCGGGATTCGCTACGCTGGGGCGAATTTCCAGGAACCGCTGGGGCCTGGATGCAGTAAGATCAAGGTCAGGGGGCCTGCCGTTGTGGGCGGGTCGGCCAGGCGTCGGCCGCCCGAAGGACTCAGAGGGAAACTGTCGCCGCGAAAGCAGGTTCGAAGCCCATGGATTCACGCCCGCGTCTTCTGATCCTGGCGGGAAAGACCTCCCGGGAGCACCCGGTGGCCCAGGCGCTCGGTCCGCACATGGACGTCGACGTTTTTGAGCGCATGGACGAGGCCCTCGCCGCCCTGCGGCAAGAAGACTACCACGCCGTGTTCGCCGACGTGGGCGACTTCCTGCCGCTGGAACGCAACCTCGTCGGCGAAAAGTCCAGCCTCGTGCTCAACACGATCGGCGAGGGCGTCTGCATCGTCGACGGCGACGGCCGACTGAGCTGGTCCAACAAGCGCATGCGGACGTTCAGCAGCGAGGTCGTCGAGCACGTCCGCCGGGTCTGCATGCAGGCGATGAGCATCTTCGCCACCCAGGCCAGCCCCGCCTCGGGCGACCGTCAGCCGCGAAGCAAGAAGTTCACCTTCCAGGTCGAGGACCGCTACTTCGAGATGATCTGCTCGCCCGTCATGGCCGGGGGCAGCGACATTCAGCAGGTCGTCGCCGTGGTGTGGGACGCGACCAGCGGCCGACGCCTCCAGAGCAAGATCGACGCCATCGACGCCGCCGGCCGCGAGCTCGCCCGCATCGAGGGCGACGCCGTCGCCCGCCTCTCGCCCTCCGAGCGGCTGAGGCTGCTCCAGGACAAGATCATCCGGTTCTCCAAGGACCTGATGCACTTCGACCACTTCACCATCCGCCTGCTCGACAAGCGGACCAACAAGCTCGAGGTGGTCATTGCCGAGGGGCTCCCCCCCGAGGCGCTCGAGATCGACCTCTACGCCCAGCCCGAGGGCAACGGCATCTCCGGCTACGTCGCCGCGACCGGGCGCAGCTACATCTGCCACGACACCGAAAAAGACCCGCGCTACGTGCTCGGGCTCGAGCATTCCAAGAGCACGCTCACCGTGCCGCTGATGCTCTTCGACGAGGTCGTGGGCATCTACAACGTCGAATCGACCCAGATCGGCGCCTTCAACGAAGACGACCGCCAGTTCGCGGAGATCTTCGGCCGATCCGTGGCGCTCGCGCTCAACATCCTCGACCTGCTCGTCGTCGAACGCTACACCACCTCCGGCCAGATCACCGACAGCGTCGTCCAGGAGATGGCCTCCCCGCTCAACGACATCATCACCGAGGCCCAGACGCTCAAGGAAGAGTACATCGGCGACGACTCGATGCGCCACCGCCTCGAAAAAATCGTCGATCACGTCGAGTCGGTCCGCCACACCGTCCGCGACGTCGCCGCGGGCCCCAAGACCATCCTCGGCAAGGAGCAGGTCAAGGAAGACACCGAGGACGCGACCCTCGGCGGCAAGCACATCCTCGTCGCCGACGACGAGCCCAACATCCGCCAGACCATCGGCGACGTCCTGCGCAAGCACGGCTGCAAGGTCGATCTCGCCAAGGACGGCTACGAGGCGTGCGCCCTGCTCGAGCAGGACCCGTTCGACCTCGTCATCAGCGACATCAAAATGCCGTACCGCAACGGCTACGAGATCTTCGCCGCCGCCCACCGCCAGCGCGAGGACCTGCCCGTGCTGCTGATGACCGGCTTCGGCTACGACCCGCACCACTCGATCGTCCGCGCCAGCCAGGAAGGCCTCTCCAGCGTCCTGTTCAAGCCCTTCAAGGTCAACGACCTGCTCGACGAGGTCCGCAAGGCCTTCGGCGAAGACACGGCCGAGGGCGAGGCCGAGCACGACGGCTCCACCATCGAAAACCCGGCAAGCAACCAGTAAAACCGCCTCCCCAGCCGGTTCACCGCCAGCCCCACGGAAAGTCCGGGGGCTTTTTTGTGGCCCGGCAGCTCCGCCGCCGTTGTGCGGCCTCGCCTTCCTCTATAGGCTGCACGCCGAACCCGAAATCCCCCCGAGACGAGAGGAGTCCGTCATGCATCCCGCCCAGCACCTCATCGAGCTCGTCCGACAGGTCCGCCCGCTCACCCTCAAGTGGGTCGCCAAGCCCGAGGACCGCCACCTGCTCTGGTCGCCCGAGGGGTTGTGCAACCACGTGCTCTGGCACGGCGGACACATCCTGTGGGTCGCGGACAGCCTCTGCGTTCGGCAGCTCAGCGGCGAAAGCCAGCTCCCCGACGGCTGGGGCGACATCTTCGGCATGGACTGCGACCCCGTCGCCGAGCGCACCGACTGGCCCGATCGCCAGCAGGTGCTCGACCTGCTCGAGAAGCAGCAGGGCGAAATGCTCCGCCTGCTCGAGGACGCCGACGAAGCGGCGCTCAGCCGGCAGCCGTCGCCCGATGCCGGGATGACCGTCGCCGGCAAGATCCTCCACGGCCTGCACGACGAGGCCAAGCACCAGGGCGAGATCCACCTGCTCATCAAGCAGTGGCGCGCCCAGCACGACTGGCAGCCGGCCGCAAGCTGACCCGGAGCACCAATCCGGCCCCCAAGCCGGGGCAAAGCGCAGCGCCGCCCCGGGTATCGCTGCGGCGTTCCTGGACCCGGTGGCGCAAACTCATCCCCCAGTTCTAGCCTCTAGCCCCTGGCCCCTGATCATGCCCGAAATTCCCGCCCCCTGGTCCGCCCGTCATGCCGCGGCGACGGCGCTCGCCACCGCCGCTGCCCGCTACCCCGACCTGCCGCCCGCCCGGCTGAACACGGCGGGGCTCAGCCCCGCTGACGTCCGCCTGGCGCTGGCGATCCATCGCACGAGCCTCCAGCGGTGGATGACCCTCGAGCACCTGCTCAACCGGGCCCTGCGGCAGAAGATGGAAAAGCTCGAGCCGCCGCTGCGGGCCATCCTCCTCTCCGCCGCCGCCCAGCTCCTGTTCATGCCCGGCCTGCCCGACTACGCCGTGGTCGACGAGAGCGTGCGCCTGGCCAAGAAGATGGTCCGGCCCGGAGCAGGGGGGCTGGTCAACGCCGTGCTGCGCAAGCTCACGAAGTTCCCCGCCTACGTCGACGACACCGCCGCCTGGGCCCCGGCCGAGGATCGGTTGCCCTGCGGCCCCGGCTCGCTGGTGCTCTCTGAGCCGCTGCTGCCCCCGATCGCGCCGCTCGACGAGCACCTGGCCGCGGCGACGAGCCACCCCGCCCACCTCGTCCGCCGCTGGATGCAGGAGCACAGCCCCGGCGTCGCCACCTTCCTCGCCCACCACGGCACGCTGACGCCGCCCACGCTGGTGAGCGTCGAGGACGGCTTCGACCGCGAGGCAGACGACCCGCGCTGGCTCAGCCACGAGCAGCCGGGCTACATCGCCTGGCAGGGGACCCACGAGGAGCTCGTCGCCTTCCTCGCCGAGCGGCCCGAGCGGCGGGTGCAGGACCCCTCCGCCGCCCAGCCCGTCGCCAGCCTGCGCGAACTCGGCTTCTCCGCCGCCCTCGACTACTGCGCCGGCATGGGCACGAAGACCAGCCAGCTCGCCCTCGAGCACCCCGGCGCCACCATCTACGCCAGCGACCCCATGCCCGCCCGGCAGGAGGCCCTTGAGCAGCTTGGCGAGGAGGTGGAGGCCGTCCGGGCGGTGGACCCCGAAACGGCCCGGCAGCAGCGGGTGGAGCTGCTCCTGCTCGACGTGCCCTGCTCCAACACCGGCGTCCTCGCCCGACGGCCCGAGGCAAAGTACCGGTTTACCCGTCAGTCCCTGCGCAGCGTCTGCAATCTTCAGCGGCAGGTCATTCGCGAGAGCCTCCCCACGCTCGCACCGGGCGGACATCTGCTCTACAGCACCTGCTCGATCGAGCGGGCCGAGAACCAGGAGCAGGTCGCCTGGCTGCTCGACGAGACCGGCGGTGAGCTGGTGCGCGAACGCCTGCTCCTGCCCGCCGGCCTGGGCGACCGCGACTACCGCGACGGCGGCTACCACGCCCTGGTGCGCGTGCCCTGAGCGGCGGTTCGGTGGCCAATTTGCCGCTCGAGCCCCGGCCAGGCGGGTACAATAGGTGCGTCCGCTGCAGGGAGGCAGTGGCGGCAGTGGCAACCGAGGGTACCGGGTTCGGCCGGTCGGGCCGGCACCGCAACGGCAAAGGGAGGGACCATGGCAGTTCGCGTCGAACTTGCGCGGATCCTGATTCGCGAGACCGAAGACAGCCACGTCGTGGAGCTTCGCGAGGTCGATGGGGAAAGGATTTTTCCCATTATGATCGGCCTGAGCGAAGCGGCCGCGATCGAGCGGCGGCTGATGGGCCAGGTCCCGCCCCGGCCGCAGACCCACGAGCTGCTCGCCAGCGTCATCGACGAACTCGGCTACGAGCTGGAGAAGGTGGTCATCAACGATCTGCGAAACCATACCTTCTACGCCAGACTGCACTTGCGCAAGGGCGACGATCGGGTCGACATCGACTCGAGGCCCAGCGACGCCATCGCCCTCGGGGCCGTGGGGGACGTGCCCATCTTCGTGGAAGAGCACGTGCTGGACGAGGCGACGGGGCCGGCGTAAGGCGTGGCGCAGCCGGGAAGGCAGGGCGAAATCGGGGCGAACCGGGGAGCTTTTCAGCATTTTTCCGGCAGCCGACGGGCAGGGCGATTTGACAAGCCTGCGCGAGCAGCTAAAGTGTTCGGCTCTCCCGCTGAGACAGCCGGAGAGAGCGTACTTGGAACTGATTCCCACCCCTAAAGCGTAAGCAACGAAGGCTCATTGCATGACCGCGGGTAAGATTCGCATCCGGATGGAAGCTTACGATCACCAGGCGCTGGACGCCTCGGCGCGTGAGATCGTCGATCACGCCAAGCGGACCAACGCCCGGGTGTCGGGACCGATCCCGCTTCCCACGCGGATCGAGCGGTACACCGTCCTTCGTAGCCCCCACGTGAACAAGAAGAGTCGGGAACAGTTCGAGATCCGCACGCACAAGCGGATCATCGATATCAAGGAACCCAACGCCCGGACGGTGGAGGCGCTCAATCGCCTCGTCGTGCCGGCGGGCGTGTTTGTGAAGATCAAGGCCTGATCCACCTGGGCCTTGGCGGCTGGTTGCCGTGGCTGCGTCCGATTGGCCGCGGCTGAAGCTGACGGAAACGTTTTCGTCGGTGCCGAAGCAATCAAGCAGGGGCGGAGATCCTCTGGCTTGCAGCCACGATCCGCCGCGAGGCCCCCTGGGAGGTTGACAGAAGATGCCTGCAGCGATTCTTGGTCGAAAAGTTGGCATGACCCGCTTCTACGGTGAGGGGGACCGCAACGTTCCCGTCACCGTGATCGAGGCCGGGCCGTGCGTGATCAGCCAGCTCAAGACGCAGGAGACCGACGGCTACGACGCCGTCCAGCTCGCCTTCGACGACGTCAAGGCACGCAACTCCACGTTTCAGATGATCGGTCACGACGCCCGGGCCGGGGCGGCGCCCAAGCGGTTCCACCGCGAGGTGAAGCTCGCCGAGGGCGAGCTCGGCAACTACGAGCTCGGCCAGCATCTGACCGTCGAGATCTTCGACGAAGTGAAGTTCGTCGACGTCGTCGGCACCAGCAAGGGCAAGGGCTACCAGGGCACCATGAAGCGTCACAACTTCAAGGGCCAGCTCGCCAGCCACGGCGTCGAGCGGAAGCACCGCTCCCCGGGCTCGATCGGCGGGCACGCGAACAACGCGGGTAAGTCCGGCAAGATCAAAAAAGGGAAGCGCATGGCCGGGCAGATGGGCGACGAGCGGGTCACCGTTCGCAGCCTGCCGGTCGTGGGCATCGATAAGGAGCGGAACCTGCTGCTGGTCAAGGGCCCGGTGCCCGGCCCGAAGCGGGGTCTGCTGATGGTTCGGGAGGCCGTCCGACTGTACAAGCGCAAGGCGAAGCTTGCACAGGCGTCGTAAGTCGGAGCAGCTGCCGCGGGCTCGGCCCGGGTGAACGCTTCGATACTGCAACGTCGCGACAATTCGGTACGAAACCGAGTCGCGGGGTACCAGACGATCGGGCCGGAGTTCGGCCGGGTCCCTGGCGGCGCAAACACGCATGCCGCATTGCCGGCACCGTAGGTGAACGAGATGATCGAGATTCCAGTCCATAATCTGACCGGCGAACAGGTCGGGACCTTCGAAGTCGACGAGCAGCAGCTCGGCGGCGAAGTGCGGCCCGCTCTGCTCAAGCAGGCCTACGTTCGCTATCACGCCAACCGGCGCCTCGGCGCGGCCAAGACCCGCCGCCGAAGCGAGGTCAGCCACTCCACCCGCAAACTCTACCGCCAGAAGGGCACCGGCAACGCTCGCCGGGGCGATCTCAACGCCAACCTGCTCCGCGGCGGCTACCACGCCAAAAACAAGCAGCCCAAGAGCTGGCGGCAGAAGATGCCGACGCGCATGCGTCGGCTCGCCAACGCCAACGCGCTGCTCGCCAAGGCGGTCGACGGCGAAATCAAGCTGATCGACGGCCTGAGCTTCGAGAAGCCCTCGACGAAGCAGTTCCAGGGCGTGCTCGAGGCGCTCGAGCTCAATCGCTCGACGCTGGTCGCTCTCGACCAGGTGGATGGCCCCGCCGGCCGCAGCGCCACCAACCTCGACGACGTCAGCGTCACGCAGATCGACCGGCTCAACGCCTTCGACCTGCTCAACCATCGTTATCTGCTCGCCTCGAAGGAAGCTTTCGAGGCGTATCTCGGCCGGGTCACCGATCGGCTGAGCGCGAAACAGGAGGTTGCCCAGTAATGGAGGCGAGCCAGATCATCAAGCGACCACTGGTCACCGAGAAGGGCACCTGGGAAGCCGACCGGCACAACCGGTACGCCTTCGAGGTCGACCGCCGCGCCGACAAGCCTTCGATCCGCCAGGCCGTCGAGAACCTCTACGACGTGCGGGTCAGGAAGGTCCGCACCCAGGTCCGCAAGGGCAGCTTCTTCCGCACCCGCTACGGTCTGAGCAAGACCTCGACGTGGAAGAAGGCCCTCGTGGAACTGCAGGAAGGCGACCGGATCGAGCTGTTCTAAGGCACTTGAGCAAGCAACGGAGCCAGTCATGGCCATTCGAATCTACAAGAAAACCAGTGCCGGCCGGCGGAACGCCACGGTCAACCTTCACGACGAGGTCACCAAGACCTCGCCGGAGAAGTCGCTGCTTCGCCCCAAGGGCAAGAAGGGCGGCCGGAACCACCACGGCGTCATCACCCAGCAGGGCCGCGGCGGCGGGCACAAGCAGCGCTACCGCGTCATCGACTTCCGCCGCGATAAGGAGGACGTCCCCGCGAAGGTCGTCGGGATCGAGTACGATCCGAACCGCACGTGCAACATCGCGCTGCTCGAGTACGAGGATGGCGAAAAGCGCTACATCCTCGCCCCGGTCCGCCTCCAGGACGGCGAGACGATCGTCTCCTCGAGCAGCCCGGTCGAGCCCAAAGTCGGCAACGCGATGCCGCTGCGGCTCATTCCGGCGGGCCTGAACGTGCACAACGTCGAACTCGTCCCCGGGCGGGGCGGCCAGATGTGCCGCTCGGCCGGCACGTACGCCCGGCTGACCAACAAGGAAGGCCGCTGGGCCACGCTCGTGTTCCCTTCGGGTGAAATCCGCCAGGTCTCGCTCGACTGCCGGGCGACGATCGGCCAGGTCGGCAACATCGACCACGCCAAGGTCGTGCTCGGCAAGGCTGGCCGGAACCGGCACAGGGGTCGTCGGCCGCAGGTTCGCGGCGTGGCGATGTCCCACCACGACCACCCGATGGGTGGTGGTGAAGGCCGGAGCAAGGGTAACCGTCCGCCGGCGTCGGCGAGTGGTGTGCTCAGTAAGGGCGGCCGGACCCGCAAGCGGGGCAAGCCCTCGAACAAGCGGATCATCCGTCGTCGTGTGAGCAAGCGTTACGGCCAGTTGAGGCTCAAGTAACAGGCCCCCGTGGCCGCCGGGCGGCCAGAGAATACAAGGCAAAGGCCAGACAATGCCACGATCACTGAAAAAAGGCCCTTTCGTCGACCTGAAGCTGTACCGCAAGGTCGAGACGCTCAACCAGCAGAATCGGCGTGATCCGATTCGCACCTGGGCTCGATCCTGCACGATCGTGCCCGAGTTCGTGGGCCACACGTTCCTGGTGCACAACGGCAGGATGTTCAACCAGGTGTTCGTCACCGAGGACATGGTTGGGCACAAGCTGGGCGAGTTCAGCCCCACGCGGACGTTCCGGGCCCACACGATGGGCACGCGGGCGCAGCGCCGGTAAGGAGGAGTCGCGACAATGGCTTACACCAACGTACATCGCGGGGCCCGCATCAGCCCGACCAAGGTGCGTCCGCTGGCGAACATCATTCGCGGCAAGGGCTTCGAAGATGCCATGACGCAGCTCGAACTGAGCAAGAACCGCGCCGCCGTCATGCTCGCCACCGCTCTGAAGGCGGCATACAACAACGCCGACCAGGCGGAGGCGAACGTCCGTCGGCTGGTGGTGACCGACTGCCGGGTCGACGAAGGCCCGACGATGAAGCGGTTCCAGCCGAAGGATCGGGGCCGGGCGCATCCGATCAAGAAGCGGACCAGCCACATCACCGTGGCGGTCGACGAACGCTGAGGCGGCGGAGAACGGACTGACTTTTACGACCACCGGCCACCGGGCCGGGCAGGAAAGCAAACGACATGGGACAGAAAGTTCATCCATTCGGGTTCCGCGTCGGCGTGACCGAGGCCCATCGCAGCCGCTGGTACGCCCCCAAGGCGCTGTACGGCGAGCTGCTGGTCGAGGACGAGAAGATCCGGACCTTCTGTGACAAGCGGCTGAACCGTCAGCCGCCGTTCGCCGCGGTGAGCGACATTCATATTGAGCGCACCCGCGAGGAGCTGAAGGTCATCGTCCGCACGGCCCGGCCGGGCCTGGTCATCGGGCCCAAGGGCTCGGAGATCGACCGGCTGACGAACGAGCTTCAGGCGCTGACCGGCCGCAACGTCTCGATCAACGTGGTCGAGGTGTCGAATCCGGACACGAACGCCCAGCTCGTCGCCGAAAGCCTGGCGGAGCAGCTCAAGCGCCGCGCCAGCTTCCGCCGGATTCTCAAGATGAAGGCCGAGGCGACCATGAACGCCGGCGCCAAGGGCGTGCGAATCCAGCTTTCGGGCCGGCTCGGGGGTCACGAGATGAGCCGGAGCGAGGACATCCGCCTCGGCTCGATTCCGCTGCAGACGCTCCAGGCCAGCGTGGACTACGGGTTTGCCCAGAGTTTCACGACCTACGGCGTCATCGGCGTGAAGGTGTGGGTCTACAAGGGCATGTACAGCGAGGTGGCGGAGGGTGAGGTCGAGTCCCGCGCCGCCGGTGCCCGCCCGCGTGCCCGAGGCCGCCGTTAATACGAATCCGCCCCGGGCGTGCCCGGGACTGTGAGAGGATCTGAACATGCCTCTGATGCCCAAACGAGTGAAGTTCCGCAAGCAGCAGCGTGGCACGCTGAAGGGCAACGCCACGCGGGGCAACTACGTTGCTTTCGGTGAATATGGTCTGCAGGTGCTCGAGGGCGGCTGGCTGACGGCCCGCCAGCTCGAGGCCGGCCGAGTCGCGGCCCGACAGTTCGTCAGCCGCGAAGGCAAGCTTTTCGTCCGCGTGTTTCCCGACAAGCCGATCAGCAAAAAGCCGCTGGAAACGCGAATGGGCAAAGGCAAGGCCGAACCGGAATACTGGGCGGCCCCGATCAAGCCCGGGACGATCATCTACGAGATCACCGGTGTGCCGCGTGACCTGGCCCGACGGGCGTTTGCCCGCGTGGCCCACAAACTGCCTTACAAGTGCCGTTTCGTGGAGCGGCGTCACGCCTGAGCCGTGAGCAGGAAGAGCAAGTGATGAAAGCCAGCGAAGTCCACAAAATGTCCGACGAGGAACTCCGCGAGGAGAACCGGCGACTGCGACAGCGGCTGTTTGAGCTGCGAGCGGCGGCGGTGACCGAGAAGCTGGAGAACCCGCGTGAACTGCGGCACCTGCGCCGCGACATTGCCCGCATTGAGACCGAGCAGCGGCAGCGGCAACTGCCGGAGGAGGCCGCCCATGAGTGAGCAGCAGCAGACTACGACCCGCCCCCGCCTTCGCCGGATTCGCAGCGGCGTGGTGGTGAGCGACAAACGTCAGGCGACGCGGACGGTGCAGGTGGAGTTCCAGGTCCAGCATCCGAAGTACGGCAAGTACATCAAGCGCCGGGCCCGGTACCACGTGCACGATCCCAACAACGCCAGCAAGAAGGGCGACCGCGTGGAGATCGCCCCCTGCCGGCCGATCAGCAAGACCAAGAACTGGCGGCTGGTCCGGGTCGTGGAATCGGCACCGTCGGGTGCGTGAAACGCCATAACCGCTTTGATGCGGGCAGGCCCTGGGGGCCGGGCTCGCCGAAGAGAGTTTTGAGATGATCCAATCAGAATCGCGATGTGACGTCGCAGACAACACGGGGGCCAAAGAGGCCTACGTGATCCGTGTGCTCGGCGGGTCGACGGCGAGGGGCAAGTTCACCCGCCGCACCGCCGGCATCGGCGACCAGGTCGTCTGCTCGGTGAAGAAGGCTCTGCCTGCCAGCGACATGAAGACGGGCACGATCGTCAAGGCCGTGGTAGTCCGGAGCAAGTATCCGGTGCGTCGGCCGGACGGCAGCTACGTCCGCTTCGATCGCAACGCCGTGGTCATCATCGACGACGACGGCAACCCGCGTGGGACGCGCATCTTCGGTGCGGTGGCCCGTGAGCTGCGGGAGCAGAATTACATGAAGATCGTCTCCCTCGCGTCGGAGGTGGTCTGAGGCAGATTGGCGCCGGGCGCGTCGGCGGGAGCCGACGCCGGTCAGCCGTTCGCTGAGACAGCAAAGGCACAAACCATGGCACGACACGTTCGAAAAGGCGACATGGTGATCGTCATCCGGGGCGACGGCTCGAAGCGCACGACCCCGGACGGCCGGAAGGTCCGCGATTACACCCCGCGCAAGGTGCTGCGGGTAATTCCCGACGCCGACCAGGTGGTCGTGGAGGGCGTCAACGTCCGCAAGCGGCACATGCGTCCGACGCAGGCGAATCCCCAGGGAGGGATCGTGGAGAAGGAGATGCCGATTCACATCTCCAACGTCCAGCCGGCGGTGGATGGCGAGCCGACGCGCGTCCGCTTCGAGACGCGTGAGGATGGCAGCAAGGTCCGCGTCGCGGTTCGCAACGGTGAACAGATCGGCCCGGAGCTGCGCAAGGCCCGGCAGTAAGAACCGGCCCCGAACAGTCAGGATGAAGCAATGAAGCCGCGTCTGAAAGAACAGTACGACAGCTCGATCGCCGAGAACCTCAAGAGCGAGTTCGGCATTGAGAACCCGATGGCCATGCCGCGCCTCGAGAAGATCATTCTCAACGTGGGCATGGGCAAGCAGCTCGAGGGCACGAAGATTAACACCCGGGCTCGCGAGCAGGTGCTCAGCGACCTCACGGTGATCAGCGGCCAGAAGCCGATCGTGCTCAAGGCGAAGAAGTCGGTGTCGAACTTCAAGGTCCGCGAGGGCTATGAGGTGGGCGCCATGGTCACGCTTCGCCGCGAGCGGATGTGGGAATTCCTCGACCGCCTGATCACGCTGGCGATTCCGCGGATCAAGGACTTCCGGGGCCTGAGCCCGAAGAGTTTCGACGGTCGGGGCAACTACTCGTTCGGTGTGAACGAGCAGGGCATCTTTCCGGAAGTGGACATGACCAACGCTCAGTTCGTGCACGGCCTGCACGTGACGCTGGTCTTCCGCAACTCGACGGACGAGATGTCGCGGTATGCCCTTCAGGAGATGGGCTTCCCGTTCACCCGGCCGGCGGCGTAAGAGAGACGAATTCGACTTGCCGGCGTGGCCGGCGAGACCTTTGAGATGGAGAGCCCGATGGCTTCGAAATCGACCATCGAAAGAATGAAACGGGTTCAGAAGACGGTGGACAAGTACGCCGAGCTTCGTCGGAAGCTCAAGGCGGAGGGCGACTATGCCGCCCTGCAGCGTCTGCCGCGGGACGCCAGTCCGACCCGACTTCGGAACGTGTGTGCCCTGACGGGGCGGACGCGCGGTGTGTACCGCAAGTTCAAGATTTCGCGGATCAAGCTTCGGGAGCTGGCCCTGGAGGGCAAGATCCCGGGGATGCGGAAGGCGTCCTGGTAAGAAGCAGTGAGCGATGGGCCCGGGCTGCCGAGCCCTCCGCCGACGCGGCGGGGGAGGCTGGCCGCCTGAGGCGCCGAAGCTCGAAGCTCATCGCTGATAGCTGGAGAGAACAATGGCACTGAGCGACCCGATCGCCGACATGCTCACCCGCATCCGCAACGCGGTGCGCAACGACAACCGGACGGTGGACTGCCTGAACAGCAAGATCTGCGCCGGTATCGCCAAGGTCCTCAAGGAAGAGGGCTACGTGGCGGATTACAGCGTCATCGACGATGGCCGGCAGGGCGTGCTCCGCCTGGAGCTGCGCTACGGTCCGCATGGCGAGAAGCTGATCAACCGCCTGCAGCGCGAGAGCCGGCCCGGCCGGCGCGTGTACCGCAAGGTGGACGACCTGCCCCGGCCGCTGGGCGGACTGGGCATCGCGATCGTCAGCACGTCCCGCGGGGTGCTTTCGGACCGGCAGGCCCGGTCGGAGCACGTCGGCGGCGAGTGGCTGTGCACCGTCGAATAACGTCAAGCGAGAAAGGCAACCCCGATGTCTCGTATTGGGAAGAAACCGATTGCCATCACCGGTGGCGCCAAGGTCTCGGTCAGCGACCGCGAGGTTGTTGTCGAGGGCAAGGGGGGCCGGCTGAGCTACACGCACGAACCGCTGGTGAGCGTTCGCGTTGAGGATGACCAGGTCATCGTCGAGCGTCAGGACGACTCCCGCCCGGCCAAGAGCCTGCACGGGCTGACGCGCTCGCTGATCGCGAACATGATCCAGGGCGTCACCGAGGGCTACAGCAAGGAGTTGGAGATCACCGGCGTGGGCTGGAACGCCCAGCTTCAGGGCCAGCAGATTGCCCTGAACGTGGGCTACGCCGACACCCGCCGGGTGGACATCCCCACCGGCGTGACGGTGGAGGTGAACCAGAACCGGATCAAGGTTTCCGGCGCGGATAAGCAGCAGGTGGGTCAGGTGGCCGCGCGAATCCGCGATCAGCGTCGGCCGGAGCCGTACAACGGCAAGGGCATCACCTACGTGGGCGAACAGATCATTCGCAAGCAGGGCAAGGCCTTCAGCGGCTGATCCTGAGCGAGGATTGCGAGAAGAGCCATGGAAACGAACAAACTCAAACGTCTCCGTCGCAGTCGCCGCAAGACCGGCCTGCGCAAGCGGATCGTGGGCACGCCCGCTCAGCCCCGGCTGAGCGTGTTCCGCTCGAACAAGCACATGTATGCCCAGGTGATCGACGACCTGGCCGGGCACACCCTGGCTGCGGCGAGCACGGTGCAGGAAGGCATGCAGGACGGCGGCGACGTCGACTCCGCCAAGCAGGTGGGCCAGAAGCTCGCCGAGAAGGCGAAGGCCGCGGGCATCGAGAAGGTCACCTTCGACCGAAACGGGTTCAGGTATCATGGCCGGGTCAAGGCCCTGGCCGACGCCGCCCGCGAGGGAGGCCTCCAGTTTTAATTCCTCCGTGGCCCAACCGGGCACGGAACCAGACCGAGATACGCCTCCAAGCAAGCAGCTAAAAGGCTCCTATTCATGGCAGAGCAACTGGCAGATACACAGTCCCTGGAATCGACGACGATCAACATCAACCGCACGGCAAGTGTGGTCAAGGGCGGTCGGCGGTTCAGCTTCTCGGCCCTGGTGGTCGTCGGCGATCGGCGGGGCAAGGTCGGCGTGGGCTACGGCAAGGCGCCTGGTGTGCCTGCCGCCATCGAGAAGGCCCAGAAGGACGCCCGCAAGAGCCTGGTGAACATCACGCTCCAGGGCGGCACGCTTCCTCACCCGGTCACGGGCCGCTTCGCCTCCTCGAAGGTGCGGCTGCTCCCGGCCGCGCCCGGTACCGGCGTCATCGCCGGCGGCACGGTTCGCGCCGTGCTCGAGATGGCGGGCGTCAAGGACTGCCTGACCAAGGCCTACGGCTCGACGAAGCAGATCAACCTCTGCCGCGCCGCCATGGAAGGGCTGCAGGGTTTGCGGAGCAAGGCCGAAATTGCCAAACTTCGCGGCGTCGAGATGGGTAAGACCGAGGTCGACGAGAAGCTCGAGCAGGGCGTCGCGTTCGTCGCCGAGACGGTCAGCCCCGCCGAGGCCCAGGCGAGCGACCAGGGCGCCAAGGGCGGCAAGCCCGCCGCCGAGACGACCCAGGCCAGGGAAGTGCAGCCCGAGAAGCAGGTCGAGCACGAGGCGCCCAAGCCGGAGCAGGCGGCCGCGGTCGACGAGACCGAGGCCAGCGAGGACGTGGACACCCCCAAGGAGTCCGTGTCGGGAGACGCGGAAGCGGGGCAGCCCGAGTCCGAGGCGCCGACCGGCGGGGAAGAGTCCGACGAGGAGAAGGCCTGAGCCCGGCCGAGAGGCCGCGAGGCAGGAGTGATTCGCCATGATGATTCATGAGATTACCCCCAAAGCGGGGAAGTATAAGAGCCGTAAGCGTGTGGGCCGGGGTCCGGGTTCGGGCCTGGGCAAGACCGCGGGTCGGGGCCACAAGGGTGCGGGCTCGCGCAGCGGTTTCTCGAGCTCCCCGGGTCGCGAAGGGGGCCAGATGCCGTTTTTCCGCCGCATTCCCAAGCGTGGCTTCTCGAACGCCCGCTTCAAGAAGGAGTTTGCGGTGGTGAACCTCGGCGCGATCGACAGCCGCTTCGAGGACGGAGCGGAGATCAGCCCCGCTGCGCTGGCGCAGGCGGGCCTGGTGCGCAACACGCAACTGCCTGTGAAGATCCTGGGCAGCGGCGAAACCAGCAAGAAGTTCACCGTCACCGCCGACGCCTTCTCCAAGAGCGCACAGGAGAAGATCACCCAGGCCGGTGGCAGCGTGAACGTGGCCCAGTGAACCACTGACGCTGACTCCGGGCCCGGGCCGGCATGAGGCCGGTCGGCCGGGGGTGGCAAGGGCAGGCAGGATATGCTCCAGGCGTTTATCAACATGTGGCGGATTCGGGAGCTTCGCAACAAGCTCCTGTTCACCATCAGCATGCTGGCGATCTACCGGATCGGGTTTTTCATCACCCTGCCGGCCGTCGACCAGAGCGGGCTCACGGAATGGGCCCAGCAGCAGGCTGGTGGCGCCGTCGGGAACCTGATCCAGTACGTCGGCATCTTTACCGGCGGAAGCTTTCAGCAGTCGACGATCTTCGGCCTGGGGATCATGCCCTACATCTCCGCCGCGATTATCTTCCAGCTGCTGGGCTCGGTCTCCGAGAAGCTCAAGGCGCTGAAGAAGGAAGGCCCCGCCGGTCAGCAGAAGATCCAGGAGTACACCCGCTACGCCACGGTGGGCCTGTGTCTGATCCAGTCGGTGTTCTGGCTGCAGTTCCTCAACTCGCAGCAGCTCGTCGTGCCCGAGTACCAGGGTTCGGCGATCTTCTGGCTCGCGGGCATCCTCGGCCTCACCGCCGGCACGGTGTTCCTGATGTGGCTGGGCGAGCAGATCGACAAGTACGGCATCGGCAACGGCATCTCGCTGATCATCACGGCTGGCATCATCGCCGGCATCGACGATGCGGTGCGCGAGATCGCCGCTGGCTTCTCCGTCCAGGGCGGCGGGACGGCGCAGTACAACATCATGACCGTGGCCGTGCTGATCCTCGCCTTCGTGGCGGTGGTCGCCGGGGCGATCGTCATCACCCAGGGCCAGCGGCGGATTCCGATCCAGCAGGCGAAGCACACCCGCGGCCGGCGCGTCTACGGCGGCCAGCGCAGCTATCTGCCGCTGCGGGTGAACCACGGCGGCGTGATGCCGATCATCTTCGCCAGCTCGCTGATGATCTTCCCCTCGATGGCGTTCCACTGGCTCGACAGCTACACCGGGGGCGAGTGGGCGGTGCTGAGTTTCCTCAACAACAGCTTCGGGACGATGGAGGGCTACCTCTACATCCTGGTCTACATCGCCCTGATCTACTTCTTCGCCTACTTCTGGACGACGGTGCAGTTCCAGCCCAAGGAGATGGCGGACCAACTCCGCGACCACGGCAGCTTCATCCCCGGTCTGCGTCCCGGGCCGCGGACGGCGGACTACCTCGAGACGGTCATGGAGCGGATCACCTACGTCGGTGCCGGCTTCCTGGCGGTCATCGCGGTGATCCCCTCACTCGTCTCGACGCTGATGGGCGTAAGCTTCATGGTCACGCAGTTCCTCGGCGGCACGGGCCTGCTCATCGTGGTCAGCGTGATGCTCGATTTCGTGCAGCGGATCGAGGCGAACCTGCTGATGCGGAACTACCAGGGGTTCCTCGCGACCGGCGGCAGCGGGCGGGGACCACGCATCCGCGGGGCCCGGCACGGCGCGACCTGATCCACGCGCGGCGGCCCCGGGTTGCCTGATGCTGCCGGAACGCTAGAATTGCGGGTTCGACCCGCCGACCCGGAAAAGCGGCGGGTACGAGACGAATGGCGATTCAACTGAAGACCAACGAGCAGATCGAGAAGATGCGGACGGCCGGCCAGGTCGTGCGCAAGGTCCTCGACCACTGCCGGGCGATCTGCAAGCCGGGCGTGACGACCGGGCAGATCGACGACGAAGCGGCGAAGATGATCGCCTCGCTCGGCGGCCGGCCGCTGTTCAAGAACTACCCGACGTACCGGGAGGGCGAAGGGTTTCCCGGCCACGTGTGTGCCTCGGTCAACGAGGTCGTGGTGCACGGCATCCCGGGCGACCGGGTGATCGAGGACGGGGACGTCGTCAGCATCGACTGCGGCGTGAGCATTGACGGCTGGTGCGGCGATTCGGCGACGACGATCCTCGTCGGCGACGTCCGCCCGGAAGTGCGAAAGCTCTGCGAGGTGACGGAGCACGTTCTGAACCTCGCGATCGAGAACGTTCGGCCGGGTCGGACCTGGAGTCAGGTCGCCCGGCTGATGCAGAAATACGCCGAGTCGCACGGTTACGGGATCGTGCGTGACTTCGTCGGCCACGGCATCGGGGACACCATGCACCAGGACCCCAAGGTGCCGAACTTCGTCAGTCAGCCGCTCTTGCAGAACGACATTGATCTGCGCGAGGGGCTGGTGCTGGCGATCGAGCCGATGTGCAACCTCGGCACGGGAGAGGTGGCGACGCTGGCGGATGGCTGGACGGTGGTGACCGTCGATGGCCAGCCGTCGGCTCATTACGAGCACACGGTCGCCATCACCGCCGACGGGGCCGACGTGCTCACCGGCGGTTGATCGACTGAAACCTGAATTGGAATCCAGCCTGTGGCTAAAGAGGACAAGATTCAACTCGAGGGCGAAGTGATTGACGCTTTGCCCAACGCGATGTTCCGGGTTCGGCTCGAGAACGATCACGAGATCATCGCCCACATTTCCGGGAAGATGCGGAAGTTTTACATCCGCATCCTGCCGGGCGACCAGGTGACCGTCGAGATCAGCCCCTACGATCTGTCCAAGGGACGGATCACGTACCGACACTGACTCCAACCGCACCGACGAGGGAATGCGATGAAAGTTCGAAGCAGCGTTCGACGCATCTGTGAGAATTGCAAGATCATCCGCCGCAAGGGTGTCGTGCGCGTGATCTGCACCAACCCCAAGCACAAGCAGCGCCAGGGCTGAGCCCAGCGGCCAGCCCCTGAGACTTACCCGCTCAGCCAGGAAGGAAAAGAACATGCCCCGTGTCGCCGGTGTCGACATCCCCGACAACAAACCGATTCGCATCGCTCTTCGCTACATCTACGGCGTGGGTCCGCATCACGCGGACCAGATCTGCCAGGAGGCCGACATTGACGGCCAGGTGCGGGCGAACACGCTCGACGAGGACCAGCTCGCCCACATCGCGGGCATCCTCGAGAACAATTACATCGTCGAGGGCGGCCTGCGTCGGCAGACCGCTCAGAACATCGCCCGGCTGCGCGACATCCGCAGCTACCGCGGCGACCGCCATCGCCGGGGCCTGCCCGTTCGCGGCCAGCGCACCCAGACCAACGCCCGCACCCGCAAGGGGCGGCGCAAGACGGTGGCGGGCAAGAAGAGCGTCAAGTCGATGAAGTAACCGTCCGGCGGGGCCCGCGTCCGCCCGGCGTGAAAACCATGACCGAAGCGAGCTGCCCGTCCCGGCGTGGGAAGAGCGGCAGCGCAAGCAACTTCGAGGAAACCAAGCAAGATGGCCAAGAAGAGCAAGAAAGTCCGTCGCGGCGTGACGCGCGGCATCGCCCACATCAAGGCGACGTTCAACAACACGACCGTGACCATCACCGACGTCAACGGCGAGACGCTCTGCTGGGGCTCTGCCGGCGCTGTCGGCTTCAAGGGCTCGCGCAAGAGCACGCCGTTCGCGGCGACCCGCGCCGCCGAGGAAGCCGCCGCCAAGGCCCGCAAGATGGGCGTGCAGGAGGTCGAGGTTCGCGTGCGTGGTGCCGGGTCCGGCCGGGAGTCGGCGGTGACGGCGCTGCAGAGCGCGGGGATCAAGGTCACCGCGATCGAAGACCACACCCCGATCCCGCACAACGGCTGCCGCCCGCGCAAGAAGCGCCGGGTCTGACGCCCGGCCGACTGGTCTGAGCGAGATGTATCCAGGCGGCGGAGCGCCAGACGCGCTCCGCCCCTCTTTGATTGTTGCGGACACAGAAGCGGCCCGTCCGGCTCCGGCAGCGGGCGGGCGAGCGATAAGGTCCGGACGCCACCTTCCCGAGGTCTGCCGGGTCAATCTGGAGAGACAACCGATGCGCATCCGATGGCGAGGTCTGGAACTGCCTCACCGCGTCGTCCCCGACGAGCGGGTGAACAGTGACACCTACGGCAAGTTCACCATCGAGCCGTTCGAGCGAGGTTTCGGCACGACCGTGGGCAACAGCCTGCGGCGGATCCTGCTCTCGAGCCTCGAGGGCGCTGCCGTCACCGCGGTGAAGATCGCCGGCGCTCCGCACGAATTCACCTCCCTCGAGGGCGTGCAGGAAGACGTCACCGACATCATTCTCAACGTGAAGAACCTGGTCGTGTCGCTCGACTCGGACGAGGCCAAGCCCATGCGGCTCGAGGCCGAGGGCCCGGGCGAGGTGACCGCCGACCTGATCGAGGCCGACACCTCCATCACCGTCCAGAACAAGGACCTGGTGCTGGCGACGCTGACCAAGCAGGTCGACTTCGACATGGAGTTCGTGGTCGAGAAGGGCCGGGGCTACGTGCCCGCCAGCGAGCACTACGAGCAGAACAAGGATCAGGAGGTCGGCGTCATTCCGGTGGACGCGATCTTCTCGCCGGTCACCCGCGTCCGCTACAAGGTCGAAGACACCCGCGTGGGTCAGAAGACCAACTACGACAAGCTGACGCTGGAGATCTGGACCAACGGCACGGTTTCGCCCGAGATGGCGCTGGTCGAGGCCGCGAAGATCCTCCGCAAGCACCTGAACCCGTTCGTCCAGTACTTCGAGATCGGCGAGGAGAGCGCCAGCGAGGCTGCCGCCGCCGCGGCCAAGGTGGACGAGGCGCTGATCCGCAAGCTTCAGATGCCGATCAGCGAGCTGGACCTGTCGGTCCGGGCGAGCAACTGCCTGGAGTCGGCGAAGGTCAACACGGTTGGCGACCTGGTGACCAAGGACGAGAGCGAGCTGCTCAAGGTCCGTAGCTTCGGCAAGACCTCACTGCGTGAGGTCAAGCGCAAGCTGGGCGACCTGGGCCTGGAGCTGGGCATGGACCTCCCGCCGGAGGTTCAGCAGCAGGCCACGCAGGCGTAAGCTGTACTTTCCAGCCGCTGCCTCTGACGGGGCAGCGGCTGTTTTTGTGCCCGCCCGGTATGGGCGGGCGGACAATTGAAGACCCAGGGGCCTTCGCCGCCCCGGTCCCGAGTCGGGACCTCTTGCCTCGCGGGATGTCCGCGGGAGTGGCAGGGCGTCGCCGGTAGTCTCAGCCGGCGGCCCGGTCAAGAAAGGAGCTTGAGATGAGGCATCGCATGGCAGGCCGAAAGCTCGGCCGAAAGACCCAGCATCGCAAGGCGATGTGGCGGAACATGGCCGTTTCGCTGTTCACGCACGGCCAGATCACGACGACGCTGCCCAAGGCCAAGAGCGTGCAGCCGTTCGTGGAGAAGATCATCACCGCGGCCCGGCCGGGCAATCTCGCCGCCCGCCGCCGCGTGCAGCGCATGCTCGGGCAGGACTTCATCATGGTCCGGCACGAGGACGACGAGAACGTCGAGCGCAACAAGTACGGCGAGGTCGCCACCGAAGGCGGCCGCAAGCTCGCCCCGCGCATCGTCAAGCACATCGTCGACGAGATCGCCCCGCGCTACGCCGACCGCGACGGCGGCTACACGCGGATCATCAAGCTCGCGAAGCACCGCATCGGCGACGGCGCCGACCTCTGCGTGCTCCAGCTCGTGGGCGAGGAAGAGGGCGGCCCGCAGGTGGGCGGCCAGTACTCGCGTCGGCGCGACAAGGCGAACCGCCGCATGGAGTTCGCCGCGAAGCTCCGCAAGGGGGGCGCTGCTGCCGCTGCTGCCGCGGCCGCCGAGGAAGAAGTGCCTGCCGAGGCGACCGCCGAGACGGTCGAAGGCAGCCGGGCCGAGGAAGGCACGCCCAGCGATGAGCATCAGGCCTCGCAGGAAGAGGCCGAGCCCCGCGAAGGCGACACTGCCGAGGGCGACGAGCGCGAGAGCTGAGTCTCGCGACCGAATCGATCATCCTGAGAGCCGGCCTTCGGGTCGGCTCTTTTTTATGGCGGGTGGGGAATGGGTTCTGCGCTGGAGGGGCAAGCCGGGGCGGCGCTGCGTTCTGCCCCGGCTTGGGAGGGAGCGCTGCGC
>JBKHFW010000015.1:0-51057 GCA_046540025.1 Phycisphaeraceae bacterium | reverse complement strand
GCAGCCCTTCTGTGGGATCCCCACACCTCCAGCCCCTAGCCTCTCGCCCCTACTTCATCCCATGCAGTCCGCGTTCGCGGCGGATCTGGTTCACCTTTTCCAGCGCGGCCGGCTCGAGCTTGAGCAGCTTGACGAGCTGGCTCATGCTCACGCCCAGTGCGTTCGCGGCGAGGCGCATGTCCCCGCGGGTGCCCATGGCCGCGTCCATCGCCTCGGCGAGAATGGCGGGAAAATCGCGGTGCCTCGGGCTCACGCGGATCTGCGTGCCCTGGCGCCGGCTCTTCCACAGCTCGCTCGGGCCGTGCGGGTCCATCTCCCGGCGGACCTCCACGGCCAGCTTCACCCGCAGCCGCCGCACCGCCGCCTTGCGGTTCTCCCCCTGGTTCCGCCGCTCGCTGGCGACCACCTCCACGCCCGTCGGCTCGTGCACCAGGCGGACGGCCGTCTCGACCTTGTTCCGCCGCTGACCGCCCGGCCCGGAGCCGCGCAGCCGCTCCTCGCGGCACTGCTCGAGCAGTTCGGCTTCGTCCAGGGTCGCGGGATGGGGGGTGTTCTCAGGCATGTCTGGCGTCGGTCCCGGCTGTATCGTATGGTATAATCCGCCTTTTCGGGCAGCGCCCGCGGCGAAGGCGCATTTCCAGAGCCCAACGGCCGATCGAACGGGGGCGAGAGGTTTCGGCGAGTGACCAGATCGAGCAAAGACATCTCCACGAGCTGCTCCACGCCCCCGGCTGAGCCGCGCCCGTCGCGCCTCGCCGAGCTGGACCGCTGGATGCACAGCAACCCCTGGCACCCCCGCGTGCTGCCGATGATCGCCTTCCTGGTGATGCTGCTGATCATCGGCCAGGGGCGGACGCACCTGGGGCTGATCAGCTACCCCTTTCTCTACAGCCTGCAGGCGGTGATCGTCGGCTGGCTGCTGTGGCGGTACCGCAAGCTGACGCCCGAGCTGACCGTGAGCTTCCACTGGCTGGCGGTGCCGACGGCGATCCTGCTGACCGCCGGCTGGATCGGGCTGGGCTGGCTGATGCAGGGCGAGTTCGCCCTGCGCTGGGAGGCGATCGTCGCCGGCGAGCCGGTGGGGAAGATCGGGGCGGAGCAAGGGCACTACTTCGCCCGCATGGCCGACGAGAGCGGCGGGCTCTACTGGAGTTCGCTGGTGCTTCGGCTGCTGGGCATGTCGCTGCTCGTGCCGCTGTTCGAGGAGCTGTTCGTCCGCAGCGCGTGCCTGCGCGGGCTGCACTCGCCGCGGAAGACGGGGCTGGGGATCCTCCAGTTTCTCGAGGACCTGCCGGTCATCGGCGACTGGACGGCCGAGACGAAGCTGGGTCGGCAGGCCGGGCGGGAGGCGCCGCTGTTCACCGAGCAGCTTCGCGCGTGGCCGGTGGGGAAGCTGACCGCCTTCGGCGTGGCGGCATCGACGGTGATCTTCACGATCAACCACCTTTTCCGCGACTGGCCCGGGGCGGTGCTCTGCGGCCTGGTGTGGTGCTGGCTCTTGTGGTGGACCAACCGCGGCGGCCGGAGGATGGGCCTGGGGCCGATCGTCTGGTCGCACGGGCTGACGAACGCCCTTTTGTGGGCGTACTGCGTGTGGTCGGGCGACTGGCAGTTCATGTAAAGGGCGGGGCGAGGAGCGGCAGTCGGTGGCGCCAGCCGCCGCAAGGCAGCGGAAGGAGAAACGGTGATCGGGGCCGGCAGGCACCGCATTGGCATGCGGTGCCCGCTGCGTCCAGCAAACCGCCGGCGCCTCACCGCCGAAAGTTCCAGATCAGCGGGTGCTTGCCGCTGCCCTGCGGGTGCCAGCCCTGGTAGCCGGCGGCGGTGGTGCGGATCGGGTGCTCCTCGCGCTCGGCGTGGCCGTCGGCGAAGGTGACGTTCGCCCCGCCCTGGTGGCGCAGGCCGACGTAGATCTCGCGCAGGTGGAAGTAGCTCGCGGCTGTCGGGTCGCCCGGGGCGGTGTCGCCCGCCCGGCCGTCGGCGTAGAGGACGGTGCGCGAGGGGTCGCGCACGTCGCGGTCGCGGAAGAAGGCCCAGCTATGGCCCTCGGGCGGGTTGCTCGCGCTGGTCGTGTGCCCGAAGTACTCGTTCATCTTGATGGTGCGCGTCAGCTCCCGCGCCGGCTCGTCCCAGCCGGTCCAGACCGGGTCCTGCTTGATGCGCACATGGTCCCGCCGGGCGTCCGCGGCCTGCTGAAGGTAGGGGTCGAGCGCGTTGTACCACACCATCCGCTCGGCCAGGCCGGGGCGGGCGGCGTCCAGGTCGGCGTCGATCGCCGGCTGGGGGTAGCGACCGGCGTAATCGGCGCTCCAGGTCATCGTGGCGATGCCGAGCTGCCGCTGATTGCTCAGGCAGACGGTGGCCTGCGCCGCCTCGCGCGCCCGGCGCAGCGCGGGCAGACTCAGCGCGATCAGGACCGCAATGACCGCCAGCACCACCAGCAGCTCGACCAGGGTGAATCCAGCGGACGAGATGACTGCGCGGCGCACCGGCATCTTCGGTGATCCCCCCAAAGCGGGCCGTCGAAACACGCAGATGTTCCATTGTAAGGGAAGGCCCTGCCTGAGCCCCGGGAAAAAAGGACAGCCCCCGGCGAGGCGACACCGGGGGCTGGAAGGCGCCGGCGTGGATGCGCAGCCGGCGTGTGGGTGCGATCATCGAACAGGTGCAGCATAGATCGGCGGCGCAAGCGCACGATGAACGCCGCGCTCGAAGGCGATGAGTTCGCCCCGGACGCCAAGAGCAGGTTAACCTGATCTGCCGTTTTCCCGCTCAGCCCTGCCCGGCGCGGGTGGCGAGCAGTTTCTCGAACTCGGCCCGCTCCAGGCCGGTTTCGCCGAGGCGGTTCTGCTTGCGCGTGCCGTGGTAGTCGCTTCCGCCGGTGACGACGAGGTCGAGCCGCTCGGCGAGGCGGGCGAAGCGGGCGACGTCGCCGGGCTGGTGGTCGTGGTGGCGGATCTCGATGCCGTCCAGCCCCGCCTGCTTCAGCCGGGCGGTGAGCTGCTCGAGCTGCCCCGGTTCGGGCAGGTGGAGCTGCACGGGATGGGCCAGCACGGCGAGCCCGCCGGCGTGGTGGATGGCGGCGATCGCCTCGGCCGGGCTCAGGCGGTCCTTGCGCACATGAGCCGCGGCCCCCTCGCCGATGTAGCGGGCGAACGCCTCGTGAATGCTCTTGACGTAGCCCTTTTTCACCAGCACCTGCGCGATGTGCGGCCGACCGACGACGCGGCCGCCCGCCTGCTCGAGCACTTCGCCGTAGTCGATCTGCACGCCCAGCTCGCTGAGCCGCTCGACCATGGCGGGGTTGCGCTGCTCGCGCACCTTCGCCAGCCAGCTTTCCAGGCGGGCGAGCTCGGGATCATCGTCATCGACGAAGTAGCCCAGGATGTGCAGCGTGCCCCGGCGGAGGCCGTCGGGCCCGCCGTCGAGCGAACCCGGGTCGGCGGAGAGCTCGATGCCGGGCACGAAGGTGAGCCCCGCCTTTTCCGCGGCCGCGGCGCAGGCGGGCAGGCCGGCCGTCGTGTCGTGGTCGGTCAGGGCGAACGCCGCCAGCCCCGCCTCGGCGGCGAGGGCGGGCAGGTCTTGCGGGGCGTCCGTGCCGTCGGACGCGGTCGAGTGCATGTGCAGGTCGCAGAACATGGCCGGCTATCATACGTTTCCGCCGCCGGTTCGGGGCGGCCCGGCCGCGATTCTCCGCCAGCGGGTTCAAGGCCCCGGCAATTGTGCTAGAATAGAAGGCTTCGCAATTGACGGAGGAATCTCGCGTTGCAAGAACAGCCTTCCCAGACTGCCGACCCTGCCGCGCCGCTCGAGCCGACGCAGAACATCAACGTCCTGGCGACGACGCCGCTGATCGGCCCGCGCGATCTCGAGCGCGAGCTGCCCCTGACCGAAGCGGCCCACCGCACCGTCATCGAGGGCCGCCGGGCGGTCAAGGGCATCCTCACCGGCGAGGACGAGCGCCTGCTCGCCATCGTCGGGCCGTGCTCGATCCACGACGTCGAAGCCGCGCTCGACTACGCCCACCGCCTCGCCGAGCTCAAGAAGCGCTACGCCGACCGGCTGTACGTCATCATGCGCGTCTACTTCGAGAAGCCGCGCACCACGATCGGCTGGAAAGGACTCATCAACGACCCGCACCTCGACGGCACGTTCGACATCGAGCACGGCCTGCGGCTGGCGCGGAAGCTGCTGCTGGCCATCACCGACCTCGGCCTCGCCGCGGGCACGGAGATGCTCGACCCGATCACCCCGCAGTACATCGACGACCTCGTGAGCTGGGCCTCCATCGGCGCCCGCACGACCGAGAGCCAGACCCACCGCCAGATGGCCAGCGGCCTGTCCATGCCGGTCGGGTTCAAGAACTCGACCGACGGCCAGGTGCAGGTCGCCGCCGACGCGATGAAGAGCGCCCGCAGTCCGCACCACTTCCTCGGCATCGACGAGGAAGGGCGAAGCTGCCTCGTCGCCACCCGGGGCAACACGGACGGCCACCTCATCCTGCGAGGCGGAGGCGGCAAGCCCAACTACGACCCGAGCGCCGTCGCCGAGGCGGCCAAGCGGCTCGAGGAGGCCGGCCTGCCCCCGCGGCTGATGGTGGACTGCTCGCACGCCAACTCCGGCAAGCGGTTCGAGCGGCAGGAGCGCGTCTGGACCAGCATTCTCCGTCAGCGGGCCGCGGGCAACTCGCCCGTCATCGGGGCCATGCTCGAGAGCAACCTCGGCGAAGGCCGGCAGGACCTCGCCGACGACAAGAGCGAACTCAAATACGGCATCAGCGTCACCGACGAGTGCATCGGCTGGGCGAAGACCGAGGAACTGCTCGCCGAGGCGTACGAGCGGATGGGCTGAGTCAGACCACGACCTGCCGGGACCGTTTGCCGGCGGGTTCCGGGTCCGGGGCGGCAGCCGGCGACACGCTTCGCTCGCCCTGCCGGGCTGGACGGCCGTAGGATTGCCCCGAGACCACAACTCGGAGGCGCCCATGACACGCGACATTCACCCGTCCTCCACGCCGCCGGTCCTGTTCGGCGCGGGGCTGACCCCGCTCGCCACGCTCGAGCCCGGCGAATCGGCCGTGGTGCATACGCTGGACTGCTATTCCAACCGGATCACCTCGCCCGAGAGTCGGCCGAGCCGCATCCCCGAGACGCAGATCAACCCGCTGACGGGCCCCATCGCCGTCCGCGGGGCGCAGCCGGGCGACGCGCTGCGCGTGCACATCGAGCGCGTCGAGCCGGCGCGGGACTTCGCCGTCACCGCCCTGGTGCCCCACGTCGGCGGGCTCACGGTGACCGAGCGCACGGCCATGCTGCACGATCCGCTGCCGGAGCGGGTGCGCATTTTGCCCATCGAGGGGGATCAGATCCGCTTCAGCGAGCGCATCCGCCTGCCGCTGACGCCGTTCGTGGGGACGATCGGCACGGCCCCGGCGGTGGAGGCGATCCACAGCCTCGTACCCGACCGCCACGGCGGAAACCTCGACTGCCCCGATGTCGGGCCGGGCCACACGCTCATCCTCCCCGTCCAGACCGAGGACGCCCTGCTCTCGCTGGGCGACGCCCATGCCACCCAGGGTGATGGCGAGCTCACCGGCGTGGCCGCGGAAATGCCGGCGAGGGTGCACATCCGCGTCGAGCTCGAGCCGGGCAACGCCCCGGGCTGGCCCCGCATCGAAAGCGACACCGAGCTCATGGCCATCGGCGCCGCCCGGCCGCTGGAGGACGCGGCCCGCATCGCCTGGCGGGAGCTGATCGACTGGCTCGCGAGCGACTTCGGCTTCGACCGGCTCGAGGCCTACCAACTGCTCGGCCAGGTCGGGCGGATGCGCCTCGGCAACATGGTGGACCCCAACTACACCATGGTCGCCCGGCTGGAAAAGCGGCATCTGCCCGCCTGACGGGCGCTGAAAAGCCCCGCCGCCTGAGGGAAAATCCGAGCCCTCTATCAAAACGAACCGGTTCCCCTCATCCGAAGCGGTCCAGTATTCACTGCCGGCACAAACGCCGAGCGGGCCTCGGACGCCGTCCAATCAACCCCTTAAACGACGCCAGGAACGCCGGTTATGAGCGGGGCGAGGTGCCTCTGCCCGGCGGACGGTTCGCGGCCGGCGGATTCGAGGTGCGCTGCGCGTGTGGAAACGTCCCGCCCGGCGCGAAAGATCCAGTGTGGCGAAGGTGCGATCCGGTGGAGGGGCGAGATGGCCCGACCGGAGTCTTCGCCCGGGCGCTGCGGCGCCCCGACCTACGAGGAAGCAAGAAAAGAGAGGGATGCGATATGAAGACACTCTGGACCCTGATCACAGCGTGGCGGTGGCAGGCGCTTGGCATACTCGCCGCCGCCGGCCTGGCGACCGGGGTGGGCCTGAGTCTGGCGCCCGATGGGGCAGGCGAGGCGCCGTCCGCCGCGGACGCCCCGACGACGTCAACCCGGCACGCCTCTGCCGAGGCCTCGGCCGCCCAGGCGCCGGAGACGTGGGCGAGCGCCTCTCAGCCGGACCTCTGGCAGCAGCTCACCCGGCCGGCCGAGGCGGAGCCGGTGGCCAGCGCGAGCGCCGAGGAGGCCGCGCCCGAGGCCATCGGGCCGGAGATTCAGGTGGAGCTGCTTGGCCCGCAGGGAGCCGACAGCGCCCCGGCCGGGGACGCCGCCTGGCTGGTCGACAATGGGCAGGTGGACATCACCGCCCGGCGCGACTGGAATGCCGCGGGCGGAGGATCGGGTGACGCGCCGCAGTTCGCCCTGGCCGGGCCTGCCGCGACCCAGAGCCTCGGCAGCTACGCCGGCATGCTCAGCTCGGGACAGACCCGCCTGAGCAGCGACGACGCGAGCGCCGGTGGCGACGCCCAGACGCCGGCGCAGGTGGTGCTGGCGAGCCCCGAGGACGACGCGGCGACCAACCCCGCGCCGAACAACCCGGGCCAGAAGCCGGACAAGACCGCTCAGCAGCCCGCCGCGGGCGGAGGATCGGCCGGTGGCAGCGCCGGCGACCTGCCCGAGCCTGCCGCAGCGCCGCTGCCCGCCGCCGCCTGGCCGGGCCTGGCGCTCCTGAGCGGACTGGTTCTGCGTCGGCGGAGGCCGGCGTAACCGTGGCAAGGAGGCCCCAGGTTCTCCCTCCGGGGAGGGCCGCTAAACGCGGAAGCCGGACCTGTATGGGCAGGTCCGGCTTCTTTGCTGGGCGCGGGGGCGGGCTTATCCCACACAAGGACGCCGCGGCCCTACCCGGGGCGGCGCTGCGCTCTGCCCCGGCTTGGGGAATCTGACCGCGCCGGTTTCCCTCAGCTCCCCATCCGTGTTCATCTGTGTTTATCTGTGGCTATTTTCATCACGGCACGAGCACGAGCTTGCCGATGTGCTTGCCCTTTTCCATTTCCTCGTGGGCCGCGCGGACGTCGTCGAGCGGGAAGGTCTTGTCCACGTGCTGGCGGTAGGCGCCGCTCTCGAAGCCCTGGAAGATCTCCTGGCAGCCGCGGCGCCAGACTTCGTCGCCCGCGCCGACGACCTCGCCGACCACCCAGCCGCGGACGGCGGCGCGTTTGCGGATCAGCGGGGTGACGTCGACCACGCCCGGCTGGCCGAGCAGGCCGTAGACCCACACCGTCCCGTGCTGGGCGAGGCAGAGGATTTCCTTGCCCAGGTAGGGCCCGGCGGCGACGGGGTCGAAAAAGACGTCCACGCCCCGGCCGTCGGTCATGCGCTTCATGTCGCGGTGCCAGGGGCGCATCTCGCCGTCGGGCTCGTGGGTGACGACGAGGTGGTCGTACATCGCCGAGTCCATCGCCTCGAGCGCGTCCACCTTCTGCGGGCTCGTGGTCAGGCCGATGGTCGTGCCGCCGAGGTTCTTGACGATCTGCGCTGCCGCGAGCGCCACGCTGCTGGACGCGGCGGGCAGGGCGACGACCGAGCCTTCGCCGATGCCTTCCTTCCAGACCAGGCAGCCCCAGGCGGTGAGGTACGCCAGCCAGAGCGAGCCGAGCTGCTCGTCGGGCACGGCGTCGGGGGCGGGCAGGGCCTTGTCGGCCGGGCAGACGTAGTGGGTGACGTAGGTGCCGCCCACGAAGGCGGGGCTGCTGATGCGCGGGGCGTCGGGGCTGATGCTGACGCGCTGGCCGAGGCGGGACTCGTCGACGCCCTCGCCGACCGCCTCGATCACGCCGCCGCCCTCGAGGCCGGGGGTGAAAGGCGGCTCGCCCGAGGCGATCTTGTATTTGCCGGCGCGGGCCATCAGGTCGGCATGGTTCATGCCGATCGAGGTCAGGCGCACGCGCACCTCGCCCGGCTGGGGGTCGGGAGTGGGCAGTTCTACCAACTGGAGCTGATCGACTCCACCGAATTCTTCAACGATGACCTGCTTCATGCCAGCAGTGTAGCAGGTTGAATTGCGGAATCGACACGGGGAAGTCTTCTCAACGGGTGCGCGGAAAGGGGCCGAGCCGGGGCAGAGCGAGCCCGGCGAGCGCCGCCGCGGGTACGGGTTCTGTGTCTCGGGTTCATCGGACGCGGCAGCATCCCCGGGGCGGGGCTGGGCTCTGCCCCGGCTTGGGGTGGTGCGGGGGTCAGTCGCTCAGCAGATCGCCGAGGAGATCTTCCAGCCCGCCGCGGCGCTGCTGCTGCTCATCCTGCTGGTCGTCGTCCTGCTGCTGATCGCGTGGCTGGTCGCGGTCGCGCTGCTGTCGGCCGCCGCCGAGGATTTCCCCGAGCATCTGGCCCGCCTCGCCGCCGAGTTCCTTCTCGAGATACCCCCGGCCGATGACCTCGGCCATCTGCCGCGTCAGCACGTCGCGGTCGAGCTGGGGGTTGTCGATCGTCCCGGTGAGGGGCACGACGATCGCCTGGTCCGGGTCGAACTCATCGAGCTCGTGGACGATCTTCGCCAGCGAGCTCATCGGGAGCTGCACGGCGAGGTCGAGCTGCTCGGTCTCGAGGTTCACCTGCCCCTCGAAGCCGAGCACGAGGTTGCCCATCGTCATCCGCATCCCGTCGTAGGCGAGGATGCCCTCCTCGATGGCGAGGTCCATCGGCTCGAAGCTCGCCAGCACCGCCTGACCGGCGTCGGTCCCCGGCACGGCCGTGAGCAGCGCGGCGAGCAGGCCCTCGTTGCTCAACGTGAGCTGGCCCGGCGCGAGGCGGCCGCGAAGCTGCATCTTCTCCAGCGCCGGATCGTCCAGCGGCACGGCGAACCCCTCCGAGGCGACGCGCAACCCGATGGGCTGACGCGTCTCGCGGGCGAGGTTGAACACCGGGTTCACCGCCTTGAGCAGGTCGCGCACCCCGGGGGCGACGTTGGCGAGGCTCACGGTCGCGTCCTCACGCAGCGTCAGCAGCCGCTCGGGGCTCATCGCGGCGGGGATGCGGGCCTGGAGGTTGCTGGCGTCGAGCTCGGCGGTCAGCTCGCCGCCGGCGTCGGGGGCGTAGTTGCCGGTGACTTCGCCCGAAGTCTGCGGGCCCAGCACGGCGGCGGTATCGCCGCTCAGGCCGGCGAAGCTGGTGAGCAGGGCCGAGGGAACCCGGTCGAGGGTGGTGCCGGTCTGGTAGCTCGCGCCTTCGGGGCGGAAGTAGCCGGCGTCGTCGACGAGGCCGCGGATCTCGGTGCGCGAGCGGACGCTCGGCGCCTCGGGAGCCGGGGCCTCGGAGGTGGCCGCGGCCCCCGCGGCGGCCGAACGAAACTCCATGTTGGCCATGATGAGCAGGAGATCGCGCAGGTCCTGGCCCTCGAGCGTGACCCTGCCGCCGACGTCGGTCCAGGTTTCGCCGGTCTGGGTGTTGCGCCACCCGCCGGACTCGATCTCGACCGCCGCCGAGATGCGCGTCCGCTCGGGGTCGACCCGCAGCGGCGGCTCGCTGCCCGGCTCGAACTCGGCCGGCTCGCGCATGGCGATCTGGAACGCGTCGATCTTCGCCTGCATCTGAAGCGGCTGCACCAGCTCGACCGGCTGGTCCGTGCCGGCCCAGTGGCGGAAGGCGAGCTGGGTCATCTCCACCCGCATCGGCTCGGGCGTCTGGAACGCCAGCAGCCCGTCGGCGTCGTACCGCCCGGTGAACGGGCCGGCAAAGTGCGGAGCGTCGATTCGGCCCTGGAAGGCGAGTGCCTCGGTCTGCCGATCCTGCTCGAGATCGACGTTCAGCGCCAGCGTCCGCCCCAGCGTCGCCACCAGGCCGCCCTGCTGCTTGAGAAGCAGGTCCGCGAGGACGACCGGGAAGTCCTGCGCGCCCACCGACGCGGCGAGGTTGGCCGGGCCCAGCAGGTGGCGCACCGCGAGGCTCGCCTGCACCGGGCGGGCGACCTCGTCGAGCTCGGCCTCGGCGTCGAGTCGGCCGGTGACCTGCTCGGCAAGCCGGTCGCTCTGCACGGCCGCGACGAGGTCGCGCAGCGCCACCCGGCCCCGGTCGGGCACGTCGAGCAGGACCGCATCGGCCGTCTGGAGCGAAAGGTCGAGCTCCGTGGCACCCAGGTCCAGCTCGGTGGGCGAGGTCTTGGGAATGCGCAGCTCGCGCAGCAGCAGCAGCACGGTGAACGGCTCGGCCAGACGGGGCTGGTTTTCCCCCTGCGCGCCCAGCCAGGTGTCGAGCACCTCGGGCCGAAGCGTCAGCCGGGGCGTTTCGCCTTCAGGCGTGACCAGCCGCAGCCAGCCCGGCGTGCTCTCGACGCCCAGCGCGAGCTTCAGCGTCGGGCTGTTGGCGGTGAGGTATCCCTCGAGCTGGCTGACCAGCCCGGCCGCCTGCATGCGGGCGTCGAGCGTGTCGCCCAGCAGCGCCACCAGCGATCCGCCCTGCCGGGCGAGGCGGTCGACCATGGCCACGGGCAGACTGGCGATCTCCGCGTCGGCCTCGAGGTGGGCGGAGTCGAACTGCGCCTCGCCCTGGTCGGTGAAGGCGTCGCGGAGGGTGACCTGATCCACGGCGATCTGCCCGGCCTGCTGGCCCTGACGGATCTGGCTCTTGAGCGCCAGGCGGATGTCGCGCGGGCTCTGGAGCTCGAGCTGGCCGTCGAGATCGGTCAGCTCCACCGGCTCCATGCCCGGGCTGGTGTAGGTGACGCGCCCGCCGGTGACTTCCAGGGCGACGCTGAGGTCGCTGTCGACGCTGAGCGGCTCCTCGGGCTGAGGCTGGGGCCTGGGCTTGGGCTTGGGCTCGCTGACCGCCTGCTCGAGGTTGGTCGGCTCGCCCGGCTGCTGCTCGAGGCGGAGGTGCGGCTCGGTCACCTGCACCTGCCCGAGGGCCATGTTGCCCACCAGCACGGAGAGCAGCTTGAGGTCGGCAGCGCGGACCTCGGGCACCTCGGCGACGAGGTTGCCCTCGGGGTCGCGGACGACGAGGTGGGTCGCGCGCTGGTTGCCGAACCAGCGGATGTGGATGTCATCGGCGCTGATGCGCCCGGGGATGCTGCCGTTGACGATCGAAAGCAGCAGCTTTTCGCCCGGCCCGGTGCTGAGCAGCGTCGGCGCCAGGCCGACGAGGATCAGCAGCAGGACGAACACGCCCAGCAGCACCCAGGGCCAGCGGCGTCGGCGGCGGGGTCGCTCTTCGGAAGATGGCGGCGGGGTGGATGGCTCTGCCATGAAGGACTCCTTTCCTCTATGGTACGCAGGGACAAAGGCCCCGGGAACGTCCGGAGGCCGAAATCAGGCGGCCCCGGTTCGGGGCTGGGGGGCCAGGGTCCCGTCGCGCAGACACGCGCGGCGATACCCGGGGCGGCGCGGCGCTTTGCCCCGACTTGCGGGTCCAGAAGCGCCAACTCATCTAACTCCCTGTAACTCCCGCTGACGAGTCACCCTACAGCTTCTCCGCGGCGAGCGAGGCGAGGCCGCTGCGTTCGCTCCTGGCGAGCGTCACGTGGCCGACAAGGGCCTGGCCCTTGAGGCGTTCGACCATGTAAGAGAGGCCGTTGGAGGAGCCGTCGAGGTAGGGGTTGTCGATCTGGGCGACGTCGCCGGTGAGGATGATTTTGGTTCCTTCGCCCACGCGGGAGACGATGGTCTTGACCTCGTGGGGGGTGAGGTTCTGGGCCTCGTCGACGATGAGGAACTGGTGCGGAATGGATCGGCCGCGGATGTAGGTGAGCGGTTCGAGCACGAGCTGGCCGCTGACCATGAGCTGCTGGATCCGCTGCTCGGGGTTTTTCGAGTCCGCGTGCTGCGGCCCGGCGCCCCGGGTGGACATCAGGTAGGCGAGGTTGTCGAAGATCGGCTGCATCCACGCGGCGAGCTTTTCGTCCTTGTCGCCGGGCAGATAGCCGATGTCGCGCCCCATGGGCATGATGGGTCGGGCGACGAGCAGCTTGTCGTATCGCTCTTCGCTGAACACCTTGACCATGCCCGCGGCGATGGCGAGCAGGGTTTTGCCCGTGCCGGCCGTGCCGAGCAGGGTGACCAGCTTCACCTCGTCGTCGAGCAGCAGGTCGAGGGCCATGGTCTGCTGCATGTTCCGCGGCATGACGCCGAAGATGGGCTTGCGTGGCCCGTGGACGGGGATGAGGTGGTCCGTGTCGGCGAGCCTTCGCCCGAGGCCGGTGTGCGACTCGTCCAAAGCGTCGCGGAGCTGGACGTACTGGTTGGCGTGCAGTTCGACGGCGGTCTGTTCGCCGTCGGCGGTGGTCTGGACGAGGTGCGGCTCGATCTGGTCGAGCTCGAGCTGCTTCTCGCTGTAGAGCAGGTCGATCACCTCGCCGGGCACGTCGAGGCTGAGATAGCCCGAGTAGAGGTGGTCGATGTCGACCTTCTGGGCCTCGAAGTCCTCGGTCTGGATGCCCAGGGCGTCGGACTTGAGGCGGACGTTGATGTCCTTGGTGATCAGCACGGCGTGCTCGCCCTGCTGCTGGAGGGCCCAGGCGACGCCGAGGATGCGGTTGTCCGGGGAGTCCTCGGCCAGCATCTGGGGGCGTTCGTCGGCGAACTCGACCCGGATCCGCCCGCCGTGGCCGTTCCAGGGCACGCCTTCGCGCAAGTTGCCCTTGACGCGGAGCTTGTCGAGCTCGCGGATCACCTCGCGGGCGTTTCGGCCGACGTCGTCGGACTGCTTTTTGAACTTGTCGAGCTCTTCGAGCACCGAAAACGGAATGACGACCTCGTTGTCGGCGAACATGTACAGCGAAGCGGAGCTGTGCAGCAGCACGTTCGTGTCGAGGACGAAAAACTTGTTCCCGGAGCGGGCGTCCTGCCCACCCTTGCCGGTCTCACCGGCGGACTGCATGGTCGTCATCAGCGGAAAGTCTCCAGTAAAGCCAGCGAAACGTCGCTCTGCTACTAGTATCGAATCGAATCCGGCCGGGTTTGCATGTTTTGGCAGAAACCGGGGCGGTTCATCGGGTATTCCCCCAGCCCCAGGCCGCGCAGACGGCCTGTCGGGGGATGAGCCACCGAGCCATCAAGGGGGCGCCGACTGAGCCGAGAGCTACTTCTTCGCCTCCGCCGCCTCGAGAACGTGGAACTTGTTCGTTTCCGCGAGCGTGCGGACCTGCGCGAAGTGCCGCTCCATCGTCTTGTCGTAGGGCAGGAAGCGGTTGGCCACGACGACGAGCCGGCCGCCGGGGTTCAGCGCCGCCGCGGCCTGCTCGGCGAGCGCCTCGGCCATGTCGGTCTCGACGCGGTGGCCGCGGTGGAAGGTCGGGTTGGAAGCGATCACGTCCCATCGGCCGCGGGAGGCGTCCACGCCGGCGGCGGGGAAGATTCCGGTGCGCTCGGCCAGGTGGTTCGCCTCGGCGGAGGCGGCGGCGCAGCGGAGGGCGAGGAGGTTGACGTCGCTCATGGCCACGTGATCCGCCCCGACCTTCGCGGCGGCGAGACCGATCGCGCCCGCGCCGCAGCCGACGTCCCAGACGCGCTGGCCGGGCTCGAAATGCGCGTTTTCCAGCAGCATCGCGGTGGCCGGGTCGAGCTCGGTCCAGGAGAAGACGCCGGGCGTGGTCTTGAGCGTCAGCTCGCCGGCCGGGGTGGTGACGGGCACGTCGCGGAAGGTGTCCGGGGCGATGCCGGGCTGATCCGCCCAGTCGGTCTCGCCCCGCTCGGCAGTGCGGATCGAGCGGGCCACGCGCTGGTGGCGCTTGTAGCCGAGCAGCTCGGCGCTCCCGAAGAGGGCTTCCGCGTCGCGGATCACCGACTTGGCCCCCTGCCTGGACGGCCCGGCGACGAGCAGCTCGCCGCCCTCGCGCAGGGCCCGCCAGGCGGAAGCGAGCAGCATCCGGGCGTAGCGCCGGCCCTTGGGCACGGCCAGCAGCACGGCGTCGAACGCGGCTTCCGCCTCGGGGGCGACGGTGTCGACGGCCTGGGCGTTGTCGAAGCTTTTCAGCCAGGCGCGGGCGGCGGCGAGTTCGCGCCAGTCGCTGGTGAACGTCGCGACCGATCCGCCGGGGACGGCGCGGGCGAGGGTGGAGGCGAGTTCGCCCTCGCCGCCTTCGATGAGGGCGACGCGGGCGTTTTCGGCCGGGGCGTAGGTGTCGGCAAGCAGTTGGTGGGCCGGGTCCATGGGTCAGGCGGTCTCCGTGTCCGCGGGTGTGTGGACGAAGCGGGATCGTGGTGTGGTCGGCGCGGGATCCGCGGCAGCGCTGCGCTTGCCGCGGCTTGGGCGCGGGCGTTTCGAAGGTCCCCAGGACTCAGCAGCTCACCCCCCGGCCAAGCCGGGGGCTAACTCCGGTAACTCCCTTTAACTCCCTTCAACTCCCTTAGCTACGGCTGACTCAGCGTCTGCTCGTCGTCCTCGACGGCGGAGGTGGCGGGGACTTTCCGCTCCTCCATCGTGCGGATGCGGTTGACGGCGGAGAGGTAGGCCCGCGCCGCCGCCTCGATCACGTCGGTGGAGAGCCCGCGGCCGCGGACCTTGCGGCCGTGGTGGCGCATGTGCACGACGACCTCGCCCTGGGCGTCCCGGCCGCCGGTGACGGCGCGGGTCTGGTAGTCGTCCAGCGTCACGTCGACGCCGGTGATCCGCTGGAGGGCGGAGTAGACCGCGTCGATGGGTCCGTCGCCGGTGGCGGCGTCCATCTGCTGCTCGCCGGCCGAGTCGCGCACGACGACGGTGGCGGTGGCGATCACGCCCGTGCCGCTGGTGACCTGGAAGCGGACCAGTTCCCACAGGGCGCGTTCGCTTTCGAGCTGCTGGTCGAGGATCGCCTCGATGTCCTCGTCGTAGACGTCCTTTTTCTTGTCGGCGAGGGTCTTGAAGGCCTCGAACGCCTTGCCGATGGTCTCTTCGTCGAGCTTGTAGCCGAGCTGCACGACGCGGTCGCGGAAGGCGTGCCGGCCCGAGTGCTTGCCGAGCACGAGCTTGCTTTCGGGGATGCCGATGTCGTGCGGATCCATGATCTCGTAGGTGGTGCGCTCCTTGAGCACGCCGTCCTGGTGGATGCCCGACTCGTGGGCGAAGGCGTTTTCGCCGACCACGGCCTTGTTCCGCTGCACGTAGAGGCCGGTGAGGTGGCTGACCATGCGCGAGGTCGGGTAGATCTTCCGCGTGTCGATGCTGGTGGCGAACTGCCCGAACACGTCCCGCCGGGTGGCGAGGGCCATGATGATCTCCTCGAGCGCGGCGTTGCCGGCGCGTTCGCCGATGCCGTTGACGGTGCACTCGATCTGTTTCGCACCGTTCTGCATGGCGGCGATCGAGTTCGCCACGGCGAGGCCGAGGTCGTTGTGGCAGTGGGCGGAGAGGATGATGCCCTTTTCGTCGATGACGGGGAGCTGTTCGCGGAGGTAGCTGAAGATGCGGCCGTACTCGCTGGGGATGGCGTAGCCGACGGTGTCGGGGATGTTGATGGTGGTCGCCCCGGCCTCGATGACGGCGCCGGTGATGTCCACGAGGTAGTCCAGCTCGGTGCGGCTGCCGTCTTCGGGGCTGAACTCGACGTCGTCGACGTATTCGCGGGCGCACTTCACGGAGTCGACGGAGATCTCGACGATCTGCTCGAACGCCTTGCGGAGCTTGTGCTCGCGGTGGATCTTGGACGTCGCGCAGAACACGTGGATACGCGGATGGTTGGCGTCCTGGAGCGCTTCGCCGGCGCGCTGGATGTCGCGGGCGACGCAGCGGGAGAGGCCGGCGACGGTGGCGTGCTCGAGCTCCTGGCCGATCGCGCGGACGGCCTGGAAGTCGCCTTCGCTGGTGATGGGGAAGCCGGCCTCGATGACGTCGACGCCCAGCGCCTCGAGCTGTCGGGCGATCTCCATCTTCTCGGAGTGGTTCAGGCTCGCGCCGGGCGACTGCTCGCCATCGCGGAGCGTGGTGTCGAAGATGCGGATGTGCGCCGGGTCAGACATCGGAGGTCTCCTTGCGGCCTGGGTCTTGTGTCGGTCGGGCGGGGCGCCCGGGCCGGGAATGAAAAACGCCCTGTCGGGCCGGGCCAGACAGGGCGGGTCGTCTCGTCGCTTGTGCGCTTGACCAGGTCCCTATCCGGCGCAGCCGGGCAGCAGCAGGCTAAGCAGCAGCCCTTCGCGAAGGTTCAGGTTGGTCGGCTTGCGGTTCATGCTCCTTTAAGGCTAGTGTTGCCACGCAGCGGTGTCAACAGCTAAGCTGGACCCGCGGCGGGGAGCGCTGCCCGTTCCCCAGCCAATCCGACCGGATGGAGAAGGAAGACCCCATGCCCATGCTCGACACGCCCCTGACCACCGCGCCCATCGGCCCGAGTGACCTGATCTCCACGCGGCTCATCTACGGCTGCATGCGCATCGCCGACACCTGGGAGCCGGGCGAGGTGACGCCGAAGCGCCGCGACGAGGCCAGGGCCGCGCTCCGCGCCGCCGTCGAGGCGGGCTACAACCACCTCGACAACGCCGACATCTACTGCAAAGGCGAGATCGAGACCATCGTCGGCGAGTTCCTGGCGGAAAACCCGGGTCTGCGCGAGAAGCTGATCATCACCACCAAGTGCGGTGTGCAGCAGCCGAACGACCCGCCCGGTGCCCCGCGGCGGTTCAACCTGTCCAGGGACCACATCCTCGCGTCCTGCGTGGGCTCGCTGAAGCGGCTGGGGCTGGAGACGCTCGACCTTTACCTGCTGCATCGGCCGGACCCGCTGATCGAGCCCGAGGAGGTGGCCGCGGCGTTCGACCAGCTCCGCAGGCAGGGCAAGGTGCGCCACTTCGGGGTGAGCAACTTCCCGATCCCCCGGCTGCAGAACCTGATGCGGGCGGTGGACATGCCGCTGGTGTGCAACCAGCTCCAGATCAGCCCCGAGCGGGTGCACCTCTTCGACGACGGCACGCTGGACCACCTCATGCGCCTCGGCGTGCAGCCCACGGCGTGGGGACCGATCGGGGGCGGCCAGTTCGGCGAGGGCGGCAAGGTGAAAAAGGACCACCCCCACCGCGAGCAGATGCAGAACGCGGCGGACCTGCTCGACGAGATGGCGGCCAAGCGCGGCGTCAGCCGCACGGCCATGACCCTCGCCTGGCTGCTGCGCCACCCGGCGGGCATCATGCCGATCGTCGGCACCCGCACGCCCGAGCGGATCCGGGACGCGGCCAAAGCCGACGCCATCGAAATGAGCCGCATCGACTGGTACCGCGTCTACGAAGCGGCGCGGGGCCAGCCGGCGTGAGGGGCGGCGACGGCGAGGCCTATTTCTACTACAGGGGCGAGGAAGCGCCCGGGTGCTGCACGATGCGCGGCAGCGAGGGCCTGGCGCGGATGAGCCAGGCGGACGCGCGCAAGCGGGTGGTGGTGTGAGGGGGGTGGAAACGGCGAGGGAAGATCTGCTCTGGCCGGACGAGCGTTCGTGTGAGAGAGTTCTGTCCTGTCGGCCTGCCCTCCCGTTTCTGCTCCCGTTTCCTCTTCGTGTTCACCGCCCAGCTTCTTCAGGAGCAGTATCCGACACCGTTTCTGCCTCCACCGTTTCTGCCTCGGGTGACGACGCTGCCGAGCTGGAGGTTGCCGGCGGCGTCCCGCCAGGCGCGCTGGACGGTGGTGAGCCGGTTCCAGGCGTCCGGGGAGCGGCGGAAATTCCTTGGCCCGGCGGGGGCGCGGGTTTAGAATTAGAACAGTTCACCCGCTTGGGCAGGCCGAGCCCCCTCCGGCCGCCCGGGCGGGTGTTATGCCGGAAGCGAACCGGAACAGCACTTCGACGGGAAGGAGCTTGGACATGGCCAGGGTGCAGGACATTCTCGCCCGCAAGGGCAACGAGGTCATCTCCGTGGGTAAGCAGGCCCGCGTCGTCGATGCCGCCGCCATGATGAACGAGCGGCGGATCGGCGCGCTCGTCGTCACCGACGGCGGCGAGGTGGCCGGCATCGTCACCGAACGCGACGTGCTGCGAAAGGTCGTTGCCGTGCGCCACGACCCCGCCGAGGTGAGCGTCGACGCGATCATGAGTTCCGAGGTGATCTGCTGCAGCCCCGAAGCGAGCGTGGAAGAGGCGCGGTCCATCTTCAAGGCCAAGCGCATCCGCCACCTGCCCGTCGTCGGCGACGACGGCCGACTCCTGGGCATGATCTCCATCGGCGACGTGAACGCCTGGCAGCTCGACGACCAGGAAATGCACATTCACTACCTCAGCGAATACCTCCACCGCCGGGTGTATTAGGCGCGGCAGGCCCCGTGAGACCGGCATCCGGCCAGTGGATATGCCCCGCGGTCTGCCCTTCGGGCCCGGACCGCGCCACCCCGAGGGCGCGACTGGGTCTGCCGCGGGGTTTACTGCTGCGCAGCCGGGCGGGTGAAGTCGGCCGTGACTTTCCCGGGGTCTTCGGGCAGCTCCACGTCCCGCGTTTCGCCATGGGCGGTGACGGCGTATCGGCCGAAGAAGGCGGGGATCGTCACCCGGCCCTCGGCGTCGGCCGTGCCCCGCCAGGTGGTGCGCCACTCGTTTTCCAGCAGGTTCGTCAGCACCTTGCCGGTGGGGAGGGAGTTCCAGTTCTCGTCCCACATCGCGCCGGCCTGCTCGTCCCACATCACCCCGCCCCAGAAGCCCCAAATGGTGATGCCGTCCACCGCGGGGTGGGCGAAGTAGAGTCGCAGCAGTTCGTCGAGCACCTCGGCCCGCCGGTCGACGTCGGCGATGCTCGGGCCGGCCTCGCTGATCTTGACGGGCAGGCCGTACTCGCCCAGCCGGTCGAGCGCCTCGAAGACGTGCCCGTGATAGACCCGGCCGTAGCTGCGGCCCTGCACGCCGATGCCGCCGATGGGGATGTGCTTCGCCAGCAGCTCGTCGAGCAGATCGGTGTAATCGTCCAGAGCGCCGAGGGTGATGAGGTTGAAGTCGTTGAGGTAGAGCGCGGCTTCCGGGTCGCCCGCGCGGATGGACATGCTCATGTCCCAGGCGACGTCGAACAGCCGAGTGCGGTAGTACTGGTGGTGCACCATCTCGTTGTTGAAGTCCCACTCGCGCACCCGCCCTGCATAGCGGGAGGCGACCTGCCTGCCCCGCCGGCGGATCACCTGCCGCAGCACGTTGCGCTCGAGGTCTTTCTGCCAGTCGGGGATGCGTCCCTGGATGTCGGCCCCCCAGAACAGCGGGTGGCCGCGGACGTGCAGGCCGCGCTCGCGGGCCCAGCGGATCATCGCGTCGGCGGTCTCGTAGTCCGGCTCACCCCGCCGCTTTTCGTCGGCGCTCCAGTAGAAC
Organism: Phycisphaeraceae bacterium; assembly: GCA_046540025.1. GTDB lineage: Bacteria > Planctomycetota > Phycisphaerae > Phycisphaerales > Phycisphaeraceae > JBKHFW01. The sequence goes on along the minus strand of JBKHFW010000015.1, from coordinate 31,514 downwards.
CCGGCCACGGTGACCGAATTGAACAGCCGGGTGAACATCTCGTCGTGCCGGGCGCGGTCGGCGGGGCGGATGTCGTCGTCCTGGAAAAGCCGCCGCTCGAGCACGCAGCCGAACTCGAAGGCGTGGCCGGTCTGGCGGATGCGCACCTCGGTGCCGGGCTCGGCGAGTACGACCAGCCGGCCCATGCGGTGGCGGCGGATCATCGGGTCGGTGATGGCGCGGATGTCCGCACGCGCCGGCGGGTCCTCCGCGAGGCGCGCATCCTCCACGGCGATCTCGCGCAGGTCCAGCGTGTCGCCCCGGCCCTCGAACACGCCGCGGAGAAAGAAGACCCGCAGCGTGACGGGCCCGGCGAGCGGCGGGACGTCCACGTCGTAGCTCGCCCAGCGCTCGTCGAACACCTGAAAGTCCTGGTGGAACAGCCGATCGCCGGCCGGGCTTTCAAGGGCGACGCGGACGAGCGGATAGCCGTGCGGCGAGGGGGTGCCGCGGGTGAGCAGCGTGATCCGTCGCGGGCGGGGCTGGCCGAAGACGAGGTTTTCGAACACGCCGGCGTAGTTGGGCAAGCGGGCGCCGCCGGCATCGAGGGGGACGAGCTCGTTCATCGTGCCGCGAGCTTCGAGCGGGTCGAGCACCAGCGTGCCGGGCGGGTGGTTCTCGCGCAGCGGGCGGAAGCGGGGCAGCGACACGTCGGGCACGGGCGGCGGCTCGCGCAGCGTCAGTCGCCCGTCGTACCACGCGCCGACAGCAAAGCCGAAGGCCCCTGCCAACGCACCTGCCCCCGCCAGGACCAGCGTGGCGAGTCGGAAACGCCTCATCGTACCCCCCTCCTGCGCAATGGTGCTGCCCGGGAACCTTAGCCGGGCATGTGGGGGTTTCTCCATGGTCAACGCGGGGCGGCCGGCGCAGAAAAACGGCGGGTGCCGCGCCGGCCCCGCCTGGTACTCGTGCTCGGGGTCGGCGACCAGCTCCCACAGCCACTTCCCGGCCTGCTGCTGGAGCACCCGGTCCAGCAGCGGGAGGCTGACAGCCGGTCAGGCCGTTTCCACGGCCGCGAAGCGCACGGCGTCGTCCTCGGAGCAGGCGAGGTAGGCGTCGACGCGCTCGATCTGCGGCAGTGCGCGGACGCGCTCGGCGGCGGCAGCGAGATCGCGCTTCTGGAGGGCCTCGAGTTCGCCGGGCTCGACGCCGAGCCGGCCGAGGTAGAACCCGCACTGCTGATGGTTGATGAGCACGACGTGATTCAGCCGGTGCGCCTCGGCGAGGAAGGCGAGTTCGTCGAGCAGGCCGGTCGCCTCGAGGCGGGCCTTGTCGTGATCCACGAGCGCCCCCGCCCCGCCGGGCACGACGAGGCGGTCGACGCGCGACAGGCCGAGCTGTCGGCGGAGGAACTCGTCGCACTGCTGGCCGAATCGGCCGTCGGAGCAGTAGACGGCGATGCCGTCGAAGCGGTCGGGATCGAACGGGACGCTGCTGGTGAAGGTGGTGTCTGACATGGCGGGCGGATTATAGCGGTTCGCGGTTGTGCCGGCGACGGGGTGCCGGGCTCAGTAGCCGGCCAACACGAGATAGCTGTACAGCCGTCCCAGCCCGATCCCGCTAGAGCAGCCAGACGAGCATGCCGACGAGGGCGGCGACGGCGGCGGCGAGCAGGAGCCATTTGGGGAAGCCGGCCTCTGCCTCGGCGGCCTGCCAGGCTTCGCCTTCCTCGAACCAGGTGCCGCAGTGGTGGCACGACTCGGCGAAGGCGAGGATGGACTCGCCGCAGCGAGGGCAGTCGACGTAGTCGTTCTCGCCCTCGCCGCGGTCGAGCAGGTGGCTGTCGTGTTCGCCGGGGCCTTCCGGGTCGAAATAGCCGTCGCCGGTCATGATGCACTCCTCAGGCCGGCAGGCACTCGGGTCAGTCGTCCATGTGCTGGATGATGGCGTCGCCGAACGCGCTGGTTTTGAGCAGGGTGGCGCCTTCCATGAGCCGCTCGAAGTCGTAGGTGACGGTTTTCGCGGCGATCGCGCCGTCCATACCCTTGATGACGAGGTCGGCGGCCTCGTCCCAGCCGAGGTGGCGGAGCATCATTTCGCCCGAGAGGATCACGCTGCCGGGGTTGACCTTGTCCTGGCCGGCGTACTTGGGGGCGGTGCCGTGGGTCGCCTCGAAGATGGCGTGGCCCGAGGCGGCGTTGATGTTGCCGCCGGGCGCGATGCCGATGCCGCCGACCTGCGCGGCCAGGGCGTCGGAGATGTAGTCGCCGTTGAGGTTGAGCGTGGCGACCACGTCGTACTCGGCGGGTCGGGTGAGGATCTGCTGGAGGAAGGCGTCGGCGATGACGTCCTTGACCACGATCTCGTGGCCGTCCTTGACGACCCGGGTCCAGGGGCCGCCGTCGATGAGCTCGCCCTGGTAGTCTTCGCGGGCGAGTTCGTAGCCCCAGTCCCGGAAAGCGCCTTCCGTGAACTTCATGATGTTGCCCTTGTGGACGAGGGTGACGCTCTTTCGGCCGCGCTCGAAGGCGTAGTCGATGGCGGCCTTGACCAGGCGCTTGGTGCCCGCTTCGGAGACGGGCTTGATGCCGAAGCCGGCGGAGTCCGGGAAGCGGACCTTCTCGAAAAGCTGGGGGAAGTTCTCCTTGAAGACCTTCTTGAACTGCTCGCAGTCGGGGGTGCCGTGCTGGAACTCGATGCCGGCGTAGATGTCCTCGGTGTTCTCGCGGAAGATGGCCATGTCGACCTGCTCGGGCTTCTTGACCGGGCTGGGCACGCCGGTGAAGTAGCGGACCGGGCGGAGGCAGACGTAGAGGTCGAGGATCTGCCGCAGGGCGACGTTGAGCGAGCGGATGCCGCCGCCGACGGGCGTCGTGAGCGGTCCCTTGATGCCGACGAAGTGCTTGCGGAACGCATCGACGGTGGCGCCCGGAAGCCACTCGCCCGTCTTGTCGTAGGCTTTCTGGCCGGCGAGGACTTCCATCCAGGCGATCTGCTTCTGTCCGGCGTAGGCCTTCTCGACGGCGGCGTCGAAGACGCGCTGGCTGGCGGCCCAGATGTCGGGGCCGGTCCCGTCACCCTCGATGAAGGGGATGATGGGCTGGTCGGGGACCTGGAGCTGTCCGCTTTCGAAGACGATCGGCTGGCCGGGGGTCTGACTCACGGCGAGGGTTCCTTATCTGGAGTCGCTCTTTCGAGTGATTCGATGTCTCGCTCCGATTATGACGGATCGGGCGGGGGATACAAGTCGGGGTTTCGGGCCCGGGGTCTCGGAACGAACACCCCACGCCGGGGCAGAGCGCAGCGCCGCCCCGGGTCTCGCGGCGGCCGGGCCATCCCATGCGGGGGCTGCGCCGGACCGGGGGCCTGTTTTACCTGGCGAAGCCTCACACCAGCAGGCCGGCCGGGGTTTCGAGCAGGCGCTTGAAGGTCTGGAGGTACTCGGCCCCCATCGCCCCGTCGACGACGCGGTGGTCGGCGCTCAGGGTGGCGTTCATCTCCCGGCCGACGACGATCTCGCCATCCTTGACGACCGGCTTCTCGATCGCTGCGCCGACCGCGAGGATGGCGGCCTGGGGCGGGTTGATGATCGCCTCGAAGTGCTCGACGCCGTACATGCCGAGGTTGGAGATGGTGAAGGTGCCGTTTTCCATTTCCTCAGCGGTGAGGCCCTGCTCGCGGGCCTTGGTGGCGAGCCGTCGGGTTTCCTCGCTGATCGCGCGGAGGCCGCGGCTCTGCACGTCGCGGATGACGGGCACGACCAGCCCGCCGCCACGCTCCTCGGGCAGGGCGACGGCGATGCCGACGTTGACCGTGCCGTGCTGCTCGATCGTGTTCTCGTTCCAGGAGCTGTTGACCAGCGGGTGCTCCATGCAGGCGAGCGCCGCGGCGCGGGTGATGAAGTCGCCCACGGAGAGCTTGACGCCCTGCGGCTCGAGCTGCTGGTTGATCTGCTTGCGCAGGTTGATGACCGGGTCCATGTCGATCGCCACGGTGACCGTGAAGTGCGGGACGGTCGTCTTGGACTCGACGAGTCGGCGGGCGATCGTCTTGCGCATCGAGGAGAGCTGGATCGACTTCGCCTCGAGCCCGCTGACGGGCGCCGGGGCCGGCGCGGGAGCCGGCGCGGCAGCTTGCGCCTGCGCCTGGGGCGGCGCGGCGGCAGCAGGCGGGGCGCCGGTCTTGCCCTCGAGCGCGCCGAGCACGTCGCGTTTGATGATGCGCCCCGACGGGCCCGAGCCTTCGATCTGCGTGAGGTCGAGGCCGTTTTCCTCGGCGATCTTGCGCGCCAGCGGACTGACGCGGATCGGCGCCCCGGACGGGGCCCCCGCCTGCTGCCGGGCGCGCTCGACGTCGGCGGCCTCGGCGACGGGCGCCTGGCCGCCGGCGGCGTTTTCTTCCTCGGGAGGGGCCGCGGCTTTGGCGCCGGATTCAGCGCCGCCTCCGCCCGCGGCCTGGGCGGCGTCCTCGACCGACTCGCCCTCCTCGGCGAGCACGGCGATCAGCTTGCCCACCGGCACGGTCTGGCCCTCTTCGACGTCGATCCGGGCGAGCGTGCCGTCGTCGAACGCCTGGAGGTCCATCGTCGCCTTGTCGGTTTCCACGTCGGCAAGATGATCGCCGGCCGCGACCTCGTCGCCGACCTGGACCCGCCACTTGACCAGCGTGCCCTCTTCCATCGTGTCCGAGAGCCGGGGCATGGTGATCTCGATGGGCATGACCGCTTACTCCTCCTGATTAGTCTGATTCTCGCTGCGGCAGTTCATCGTAGCAGGAGATGGCGGCGTGTCACGCGGAAGGGGCGGCGGAGGCGGCGTTGCAGAGACTTCCCGGGCGTGACAGGGAGTCAGGAGCTGCGCTCGTGGAAAAGAGCCACAGATGGACACGGATAAACACAGATGAAGGAAAACTAAGAGGTTATGAAGCGGCAGGCCGCTGACGTGGTGCGCGTGGCTGAACGGCACGGGCTGGGACGGAACGAGGCCGTCGCCCGTCGCCCAGGTCGAGCGGTTGAGCAGGTCGGGCGTCACCGGCTCTCCGGCAGCCAGGTCGCCATCGTGTCCTGGAACGACTGCTTGACCATGCCCATCGTGTCCGGATCGCCCTTGGCCATCGATTCGAGGTAGCTCCGCGCCTGCTCGAAGGTGATGTGAGGCGGGATCGGCGGCACGTCCGGGTCGGTCACCGCGTCCACCACGACCGGCTGGTCGGCTGCGAGCGCCTCCTCCCACGCCGGGCCGAGATGGTCCGGGTCCTCCACGCGGATGCCGCGATAGCCGAGCTGCTCGGCATACTGGGCATAGTTGAACGGGCGGATGTTCTGCGACGCCTCGAACCTGGGGTTGCCGTCCATCACCCGCTGCTCCCACGTCACCTGGTTGAGGTCGTGGTTGTTGAATACGCAGATGACCAGCCGCTTGTCGATCCATTCCTCCCAGTGCTCGGCCACGTCGATCATCGCCGCGTTGCCGAGCATCTGCATCGCCCCGTCACCCACCAGCGCGATCGCCGGCCGCTCGGGCCAGGCGAACTTCGCCGCCAGCGCGTACGGCACGCCGGGGCACATCGTCGCCAGACCGCCCGACAGCGTGCCGCGCATCCCCCGCTTGAGCTTGAGGTCGCGGGCGTACCAGTTCGCCGCCGAGCCCGAGTCCGCCGTCACCACCGCGGTGTCAGGCAGCCTCGACGACAGCTCCCAGCACACCCGCTGCGGGTTGATCGGCCGGGCGCTCTGGTAGGCGCGGTCCTCGAGCTTGTCCCACCAGTCCCGGACGCCCTCCTCGATCTGCTCGCGCCAGGAACGGTCCTGCTTGAACTTCAGCTTGGGAAGCAGGGCCTGCAGCGTCGACTTCGCGTCGCCGTGCAGCGGCACCTCGGCCGGGTAACGCAGACTCAGGTTCTTGGGCTTGATGTCAATCTGCACGCACCGCGCCTGGCCCTCTCTGGGCAGGAACTCGCTGTACGGGAAGCTCGTGCCGATCAACAGCAGCGCGTCGCAGCCCATCATCATGTCCCAGCTCGGCCGGGTGCCGAGCAGGCCGATCGCCCCCGTGCAGTAAGGCAGGTCGTCGTCGATGACGTCCTTGCCCAGAAGCGCCTTCGCCACGCCGCAGCCGAGCTTGTCCGCCAGGCCCATCACCTCGTCCGCCGCCTCGCGGGCGCCGGCCCCGATCAGAATCGATACCCGCTTGCCCTGGTTCAGCACCGCGGCCGCCGCGTCCAGATCCGCCTCCTCCGGCACGATGCGCGGCGGGCGATAGCCCACGCCCGTCAACGTGGCACCATGCTTGCGGGGCGGGGTGATCTGAGCATCCTGCTTCTGAAGATCATGCGGCACGATGACGCACGTCACCGTCTTCCCCGCCATCGCCACCCGCATCGCCTGATCCACCATCGTGCGGATGTTCAGCGGCACCGCCGCCTGCGCCACATAATCGCTGGCCACGTCCTTGAACAGGCTCCCCAGGTCCACTTCCTGCTGAAAGTCGCTGCCCAGCGCCATGCGCGGCTGCTGGCCCACGATCGCCACGACCGGCACGTGGTCCTTCTTCGCGTCGTACAGCCCGTTGAGCAGGTGGATCGCCCCCGGTCCGGACGTCGCCATGCACACGCCCACCTTGCCGGTGAACTTGGCGTGGGCGCACGCCGCGAACGCGGCGATCTCCTCGTGGGCCGTGCGGATGAACCGGATCTTCTCCTTCTTCCGGTCCAGCGCTCCCATGAAGCTGTTGATCCCGTCGCCGGGATAGCCATACACCCGGTCGACGCCCCACTCGACCAGTCGATCGACCAGAAAGTCACTGCACGTACCCGCCATGGCGCGCTCTCCTTTGCGTCCTGCTCCAGGTTGCCGGGCTGCCGCTCTCCCTTGCTCTGCATCATGCCCTTGAACGATTCGATCATCTTCACCGCACTCAGACCCGCGCGGGACGCCGCAGCGAAGCCCATGCCCTGAACCATCTCGTTCTGCATGCAGCTCTGCGGCACCGGCGGCCCCCCAGTGAGACAAGCGTGCGGGCCATCTTCGCCTCCTTTCCCGGCCGGGCTTGGCAAGCGGCGGACCGCGCCGCCTAGCATCCCACGGCCTCCCTGCCGCGGCGTCCGCCAATGCTAGGGGGGGCGCGAGCGCCCGAGGCAAGCAGCACTTTCGCAAACCCCAACCCGAGGAGTCGGCCATGCATGCGAACCACGACCTGCCGACCGTCGCCATCAGCCAGTTCACCACGATGACCCGCTCGTTCGAGGACGACCTCGTCGACTACCGGAACGCGGGCATCTGCGCGATCGAGGTGTGCGAAACGAAAATGTCGCCAGACCCGGAGGCGGCGCGACAGCAGCTCCAGCGCGTCGTCGACGCCGGCTTCGAGATCGCCAGCGTGCAGCCGCGCGTCCACAGCCCCTTCCCCGACGAGATGGCAGAGACCCCCGAAGACCCGGCCGACCGCCGCGCTGCTTTCGAAAAGACCATCGACCTGGTCGCCGACGTCGTGGGCGAGGACAGCCAGACCCCCCTCCTCACCATCACCGGCAAAGCGCCGCAGCACAACTTCCGCGAGAGCTGGCAGACCGCGGCAGCCTGGTATCGCGACGTCGCCGACGCCGCCGCGAAGCGCGGGCTGAGGATCGCCTTCGAGCCCCTGCACCCCACCCACGCCAACATCAACACCTTCATCACCAGCCTCGACCAGGCCCGGCGGATGCTCGCCGAGGTGGGCCGGCCCAACTTCGGGCTCTGCTTCGACACCTTCAACTCCTGGGAAGAGCGCGACCTGCCGCTGCGCCTCAAGCGGCTCGCGCCGAGCATCTTCCTCTTCCAGGCCTGCGACTGGCCCGAGGGCGGCCCCCGCCGACTGCACGACCGCACCGTCCCCGGCGCGGGCCGAATCGACCTGCCCGCCCTCATCGAGGCCGTGGACGAGGCCGGCTACCCGGGCCCCTGGGTCGTGGAGATCCTCTCCGACCCCGATCTGCCCGACTCGCACTGGAACGACGACCCTGCCGAGCTGCTGCCGCGCTGCCGCGAAGGCTTCCTCAGCGCCTGGCGAGCCGCCCGAGAGGAGGAAGCCACCCGCGACTAGGTGGTATCTGAGAACGCCTTCGTCGGCCCGGGAGCGAGCGAAGCGGCGGCAGGCAGGAAACAGCTTCCGACGGAAAAGCTGGAAATGAGAGAACCAGCTAGGCCCCCTGGCGCCCCTGAAAAGGCCGTTTCGGGTCTGCTTTTCACCTTTCCGACCGATAAAACCCCTCTAATTCATACAGACGATTCAAGGCAGCCCCGGTTTTGTCCCGATAACTTCATCGGAGACCAAATCACGGGTCACACCAGGTAAAACAGGCTTGGCCGCCCCGCCAGGCTTGAGCAAACGCCGGGACGGACCCCCGGCGCCCGCGCGATCGGTGTGGCCGGAGACGGGTAGAAAGGACCGAGGGGTGCGAAGCATCGCGATCATCAACCAGAAGGGTGGCTGCGGCAAGACCACCGTCTCGATCAACCTTGCCGCCACCCTCGCCGCCCGCGGCCGCCGCACGCTGCTGGTGGACATGGACCCGCAGGGCCACTGCGCCCTGGGCCTCGCCGTGCCGGACAGCCGGATCGAGCGCTCCATGGCTGACCTGCTCCGCGCCGGACTCGACGGCTCGGTCGCCCTGGCGGACCTGACCTGGCAGATCGCCCGCCATCTCGACCTCGCCCCGGCCAACATCTCCCTCGCCGGCGTCGAGCAGGCCCTCGCCACCGCCCCGGACAAGGACCGTCGCCTCACGCAGGTGCTCGCCACCGTCCAGGACGATTACGACTACTGCATCATCGACTGCCCGCCCTCGATCGGCCTGCTCACCTTCAACGCCCTCCGCGCCGCCCGCGACGTGCTCATCCCCGTCGAAACGGGCTACTTCGCCATGCAGGGCTCGATCCGGCAGGAACAGACCATCGAAATGCTCGCCCGGCGGGCCGCGCACCACGTCCGCTTCAAGGTGCTGCCCACCATGTACGACGTGCGCACCAAGCTCGCCCGCGAGATCCTCAGCGAACTCAAGCGACACTTCGGGGACAAGCTGCTGCCCGTGGTGATCAACTTCAACGCCAAGCTCAAAGAAGCCGCCAGCTTCGGCCAGCCCATCACCGAATACGACGCCGCCAGCCGCGGCATGCAGGACTTCGAACGCCTCGCCGCCTGGCTCGAGGCCAACCCCCCCGCCCCCGTGCCCGGCATGGAAACCGCCGCCAGCAGCGCGACCGCCGCTCCGCTCAGCCGGGCCGCCGAGCTGGTCGAACGCGCCCGCCTGCTCGCCGCACGCTCCGCCGCCGTCACCGGCAAGCTCCAGACCGACCGCGACGTCCAGACCGCAAACGCCCTCCGCGAGCCCGCCCCAGAGGCCGAGGCCGTCGACCAGTCGCTCCAGGACAAGCTCGCCCGACTCTACGGCGTCCGCCAGACGGCGCAGGGCCTGCTCTTCGTCCAGCCCGGCCAGCTCGGCGAGCGACTCGCCGTCGCCGGCGACTTCAACCAGTGGCAGCCCCGGCCCATGCAGCGCCACGAGCAGCTCGGCGTCTGGCAGGCCTGCCTCGACGTCCAGCCCGGACGATACCGCTACCGCCTGCTCGTCGACGGCGAGTGGACCCACGACACCTATAACACCGCGGTCGAGCCCGATGGCGACGGCCAGCTCAACAACATCGTCGAGGTCGGCCCCGCCGCCGGCGCCTGACCAAACTTGCATCAACCGCTTCGAGGGATCAAACTCAAGGTTCAGATCATGGAGGAGAAGAACCAGACCAGGCAGGCACTCGACGAGCTCGCGGAGCTTTTCCTTACCCAGAAAAGCTCCCTCGGCGGCGACGCGCCGACCGAGAGCCAGCTCGAAGAGGCCGCCTCCGGATCCGAGCCCGAAGACCTCGACGGTCCCGAGCCGATCCGACTCGCGCCGAAGCTGCCGCCCACGGGCAGCCAGCAGCGCCAGACGCCCGGCCTGCGCTATCACCCCGCCGGCGCCGGCGAGGGGGAAGATCAGCTCAGCGCCGCCATCGCCGCCGCCATCGATCGCGCCGAGGCCAGCCGCTCCGCCACCGCCGACCGCGCCAGCGCCCAGGCGGTCCTGCTCAGCAATCTGCCCGGCCTGTCCGGCCCGTGGCTGACCCAGTACGCCCAGCTCCTCGCCCAGCAGGACGGCCCCGTCGCCGTGCTCCACGTCGAAGAGCAGCGCATCGAGATGGAGCTCGTCGAGCCGACCGACCGCCCGCTCTCGGGTCGGCGGATCTCCCGCCGCGAGCGGCCCATCGAACTGCTCGAGCAGCTCGATCTCCTGCTCGAAGCCGAACCCACCCCCGTCCGCCACGTGCTGGTCCATGTCGACCTCGCCGACGGCGGCGCCATCGAGCGACTCGCCAGCCTCGAAAGCTGGACCATCCTCACCGGCGCCGATGACGCCGCGCTCGCCGCCGTCGCCCGACTGCTCAGGGACCTCGCCGAACACCAGCTCAACCCCGGCCAGGTCAACCTCGCCGTGCTCGGCAGCGACCGCGCCCGGGGCGAGCAGGCCGTCGACAAGCTCGCGCCCCTCGCGGCCGAGCTGCTCGACGCCCCGCTTCGGCTCGCCGCCTGCCAGCGGCAGATGATGCCCGTCCACCTTCGACAGCTCGGCCGGTTCGGCCCGACCGAGACGCTCTGGCCCCAGCTCGAGGCCCGACTCGCCGAGCTCGACGAGCCCACCCCGGCTCTCGCCTCGGCCAGCGACGCCGGCCCCGACCTCGCCAGCGACGAGTCCGTCCTGCTCGAAGTCGAGCCCGAGGACGACCACGCCGAGCCGGTCCAGCTTCGCGCCGATCCCGAGCCGCAGCAGTCCACGCCGGAGCCGGAACGTGAGCCCGAGCCGGAGCCCGAACCGGTCCGCGCCCAGGCGCCCGAGTCCGAAACGCAGGCGCAGCCCGAGCCCGCCGCGCCGGCCCCGATCGCCACGGCAGGCGACGAGGTGGACCTCGCCCGTTTCCTCACCCAGGCGTCGGGCGACTTCGGCGGCAGCGTTTCGCTCGAGGCCCGCTGCCCGCATCAGCCGCGGACCCAGCTCCTGCTCGACCAGAACGGCCGGCTCCACATGCTCCGCCGCGACGAGGGCGACCCCGGCCGCGGGGACCTCACCAGTCTCCGTGCCGCCATCGTGGACCTGCTCGAAGCCCGCAAGTGGGTGGCCGAGCACGCCCAGCTGCTCCAGCTCACCCAGCGGCAGTGCCGCTTCGACCTCGCCGCCGAGCCGGTGCTGCACCTGTTCACCGACCGCGCCGAGCTCGCCACCGGCCTGACCGCCAAGCTGGGCGACATGCTTCGCCTGCACATGCTCCGCGAGATCCGGGTCGGCGATCAGGCCACCTGGTTCTGCACGCCGCTGAACTGATCCCGGCCGCCGCGCCCGCCCGCGCCTATACTTGACTGGACCGCAACGCCCGCAGATGGACGGCCGCATCCTTCTGCGGGATCCTCGCGCGCTTCCTTCTCGCGACGAAGCGCGCTGCCGCAAGCACCATCGGGAACACCGCATGCGCTACCGCTGGTTCACCTTTCTGCTGCTCTTCGCCGCCCTGACCGGCCCCGCCTTCGCCGACGCCGCCACCCGCTTCGGCGAGCACGTCGACTACCTCGCCGACCCCGACCGCCAGGGCCGCGGCGTCGGCTACGAAGGGCTCGAACAGGCGGCGGACTACATCAGAGCCCAGTTCCAGCAGATCGGCCTCGAACCCGCCTTCCTCGCAAACCCGGGCCCGGAAAACACGGACCGCCGCTACTTCCAGAGCTTCGACCTCGACCTCCCCCTCGAGGCGACGACCCAGCAGCTTCGGCTGAAAACCGGCTCCGAAACCCACCGCTTCAACCCCGGCCAGCACGCCAGCGCACTGGGCTTCTCGGGCGAAGGCGAATTCGCCGGCCGGCCCGTCTTCGTCGGCTACGCCATCGATGCCCCGGACCGCGGCTACGACAGCTTCGCCGAGCTCGGTGAAGACGGCCTCGCCGGCAGGATCGCCGTCGCCTTCCGCTTCGAGCCGATGGACGAGGACGGCCGAAGCCGATGGGCCGGCGAGGATGGCGATGCGGAATCCTGGCTGCGCATGGGTCGCCGCCGCCAGTGGACCGACCACGCCCACCTGCGCACCAAGGCCCGCCGCGCTGCCGAGCACGGGGCCGAGGCGCTGCTCATCGTCAACCCGCCCCGGGCCGACGCCGGCGGCGTGCGCACCGCGGCCGAAACCGCCCTGCCCGGCGTCGACATTCCGGTCATGCACATCGGCTCCGACGCCTTCCGCCGCATCCTCGCCGACGCGGGTCGCGACCCCGGCAGCGCGCTGACGGCCTACCAGGACCGCGCCGACCGCGGCGCCGATGAGCCCGACGAGCTCCCAAACGTCCGCCTCGCCGGCGAGGTCCAGCTTGAGCAGCCGACCGACGAGCTCGCCAACGTCGGCGGCCTCCTGCCCGGCCGCGGCGACCTCGCCGACGAGCTGGTCATCCTCGGCGCCCACTACGACCACCTCGGCATGGGCGAGGTCGGCAGCATGGCCCGCAGCCGGGAGCCCGCCGTCCACCCCGGCGCCGACGACAACGCCTCCGGCACGGCCGGCGTCCTCGTCGCCGCCCGCCAGCTCGCCCGCTGGGCCGAAAACCACCCCGACCAGCCCCGCCGCACGCTGCTCGTCGTCGCCTTCACCGGCGAAGAGCGCGGCCTGCTCGGCTCGCGCCACCTCGTCAACCAGCCCCGACAGCTCGCCGCGAACCTCGACCAGGCTGTCGCCATGATCAACCTCGACATGGTCGGCCGACTGCGCGGCCAGATCTACCTCTTCGGCACCGCCAGCGCCAGCAACTGGAACGCCCTCATCCAGCACGCCCGACAGCAGACGGAGCTCGGCTCCACCGAGCTCACCACGTTCCCCAGCAGCGGCGTCAGCGACCACACCCCCTTCCAGCTCACCGGCGTCCCGGCCCTGCACCTGTTCACGGGCATGCACGAGGACTACCACCGCCCCACCGATACGGCTGAGAAGATCAACGACGCCGGCGGCGTGACCGTCGCCCGCCTCAGCGCCGAGCTGACCAGGCACCTGCTCACCACCGGCGAGCCGCCGCAGTTCACCGAGTCCGAGCCGAAGCCGGACGTCGTCACTGCGGGCCAGCCGGACGAGGTCTTCCTCGGCATCGTCTCGCGCAGCTTCGCCCCCAGCCCCGACGGCGTCCCGGTCGAGCAGGTCCTGCCCGGCAGCCCCGCCGACCAGGCCGGGCTCGAGGCGGGCGATACGATCACCGCCTACCAGGGCGAGTCCATCGGCAGCTTCCAGCAGCTCGTCGACCAGCTCGGCAGCGCCAGCCCGGGCGACGCCGTCACCCTCACCATCGAACGCGACGGCGAAGCGCAGGACCTTTCCGTCCCCCTCGGCAGCCGCTGAGCCGGGCCGGTTTTCCACGTTTCCCCGGCCGCTCGCAGCCGAGCCATGCTAGAATGATTCCCATGATTGACCGCGCCCCCCAGCCCCGCCCCGCCGACCTCGAGCACACCGGCCTCGTCATCGTCGACCACGGCTCCCGCCGCGAGGAGTCCAACCGGGTGCTCGAGGACTTCGTGAGCATGTTCCGCGAGGCGAGTCACTACCGCATCGTCGAGCCGGCCCACATGGAGCTCGCCGAGCCGAGCATCGCCACCGCCTTCGACCGCTGCGTCCAGCGCGGGGCCCGCACCGTCGTCGTCACCCCTTACTTCCTCGCGCCGGGCAAGCACTGGCACGAGGACATCCCCGCCCTCACCGCCGAGGCCGCCGGGGACCACCCCGGCGTCAGCTACCTCGTCACCGCACCGATCGGCCTGCACCCGCTGATGACCCGGATCATCCAGTCCCGCGTGGACACCTGCCTCAGCCAGGTCGCCGGCGAAACCGACACCTGCCGCATCTGCGCCGGCACCGACCACTGCATGCTCCGCCAGGCGTAAGCGCACGGCCCCGCCGGGTCCGACGCCGGAGCGGGCCCGGTCGCCACCGGTATAATGGCGGCACCCGACCCGCCCGATTCCGGTCCAGGCGCCCATGACGCGATTCGACGAAAAGCTGATCCTCGTGCCCATCGCGTTCCAGTACGACTACGAGCATCGGGCTCGTGAGGGGCTGATGCGCTTCATCAAGCGCTACAACCCCGGCTGGTGCCTCCAGTTCCCCCAGTGGCCGGTGGAGGCCCACGGCTCGGAGATGCTCTTCGACGAGCGGGTCGCGGGGCTGCTGTTCACCTCCCCCGTGCTGCGGACGCTGCCCGACCGCGAGCGGCTCCGGCAAACGGGCAAGCCGGTCGTCTGCATCGGCCACGCCGTGGACGGCTTCACCTCCATCGACGCCAACGACCGGGCGGTGGCCCGGCTGGCGTTCGAGCACCTGCGCAGCCGGGGGTTCCGCCGATTCGCCTTCTTCCACGACGAATCGTGGTTCCCCTTCCAGGCGCGGCAGAAGGTGTTCCGCCAGACCGTGCTCGACGCCGGCCTGGCGTTCATCGAGCAGCCCGAGTGGGACGCCGAGAGCCTCTGGCACGGCCCCGAGCGCCTCGCCCCCCTGGCGCGCTGGGTGGACGGGCTGCCCCGCCCGATCGCCATCTTCGCCGGCAACGTCGAGCGGGCCTTCACCCTGCTGACCGTCTGCCGCGAGCGCGGCGTGCACGTGCCGGACGAGATCGCGGTGCTCGGCTGCGACCAGAACGAAACCATCTGCAGCCTCGCCACCCCGCCGCTGTCCACGATCGACCACGGCATGGTCTCCGTCGGCTTCGAGGCCGCCGCCCTGCTGCACCGGATGATCCGGGGCGAGCAGATCCCCCCCGAACACCGCACCGTCGAGCCGGCCGGTGTGATCGAACGGCAGTCCACCAGCAGCGTGATGGTCGAAGACCCGGCCCTGTCGGAGGCGGCGAGCTTCATCGAGGAGCACGCCCTGAGCGGCATCACCGCCGCCGACGTCGCCGCGGAGGCATCGATCTCCCGCCGGCGGCTGGAGATGTCGTTCAAGCAGCAGTTCGGCCGAACGATCCACCAGCAGATCCTCCACCGACGCATCGAGCACGCCAAGCACCTGCTGACCGACACCGACCTGAAGATGCCGGAGATCGCCACCTGGTGCGCCTTCAGCTGCCCGACCCACCTCCAGCACACCTTCAAGAAACTGGTGGGCACGACCCCGGGCGTCTACCGCAGGCAGCACCGCTCCGCCTGACTCCGCCGCCACGCCCCTTCCCGGGCTGCCGCCGCCCCCCCCCTTCCGCCGGGTGCGCGGACAATCAGCGGCGCCCAGCGCTATCAGGCATCTTGTCGGCGCGGAAAGGCATAGCGGTCTTCAGGCGCGGGATATCGTTGAATCGCCTGACGATAGCGGGACGATTCGTGTTCCCGCCACTGTCGCGGAGGTGTGTCGTCCCACGCCGTTTGACTCGGAAGTTCGCCGGAATCTGAAGCGGTGCATTCGCGCCAGGAGATGCCAGACCTCTGCCAGCGGCAAGACCGCACCGGGGAACCACGTGAAGCTACCTGTCTCAAGTGCTGACTGCGACGCGTCCCAGGCGTTCTGGGCTCAGTCGGTGCCTGTCACATCCACAAGAGAGGGATCGAGATGAAAAAGGGACTCTTTCTCGCCACAGCCGTTCTGGGCGTGAGCGGACTGTTCGTGACGACGGCCTCGGCCGCCCCGATCATGCAGGAGAGCTTCGACTACGACGCCGCCGTGGGCGATGAGATCGCCCCGGTCACCGACTACCAGGCCATCGGCCGCAACTCCGGCGGCGACGACGACGACGTCACCTTCGGCGAAGGCCTCACCTTCACCGGCCTCGAGACCGCCGGCCTCAGCGCCAACCTCGACGTTCGCGAAGGCATCGCCAGGGCCACCGGCTACGACCAGAGCTTCGAGGACGTCGGCACCGTCTACATGAGCGGCCTGTTCCGCGCCGACAAAAGCGCCGGCTGGGGCAACCGCCTGCTGGCCGGCACCATCCTGCGCACCTCGAGCAACCCCGCCGTCTACGAGGGCGGCCTGACCATGGGCATCTTCAACGATCCCGCGGGCAACCTCGTCGCCGGCCTCGGCACCGCCAACGCCGAGAACATGTACAACCACGAGGACTTCGCCCTCGCGCCGACCAACCTGAACGCCGGGGAAACCTACTACTTCCTCGCCAAGTTCGAGGCGACCGACACCGCCGCCAACGAGGCCAGCGTGTCCCTCTCCGTCTTCGCCGACGGCGATGAACTGCCCACCGGCGAGCCCACCGCCTGGAACGCCATCGACGGCGCCACCGTGGGCTACGCCTGGTACCTCGCCAACCCGCTCGACGAATTCTGGGCCTACCAGGACAACGCCCCCGCTAACAGCAGCAACTACGTCGACGAGTTCAAGGCCGGCACCGCCTTCGGCGACGTGGCCGTGCCCGAGCCCGCCTCGCTGGGCCTGCTGGGCCTGGGCGGCCTCATGCTGCTCGGCCGACGCCGACGCAACCGCTGCTAAGAGTACCCTCCAATAGCAGCATCAAGGCTGGCGGGTTTTCACGGGCCCGCCAGCCCTTTTCATGCGCCGGGCAAACCACCCGCCCCCGCGCGACATCCCCCGCCGTCAACGCTATCATCGTGCTCCCGAAGGAGGCTGTGATGGCACACGGCTACGTCTACGAAACCCGACCGACCCAGACGAACCAGAACGAACCGCGCAAGGTCTTCGTCACCGGCGCCGGCGGACGCATCGGCTCCGAATTCGCCCGCCGCATGAAAGACCGCTACGACCTGACGCTCATGGTCCACCCGGACAAGGACCCCGGCCGCGTCGAAGGTTGTGGCCGGATCGTCCGCGCCACCCTCGAAAACCGGGACGAGCTGACCTCTCTCTTCAAAAACCACGACGCCGTCGTCCACCTCGCCGCCAATCCCGCGCCCGACGCCGGGTGGCAATCCGTGCTCGACAACAACATCCGCGGCACCTACCACGCCATGGCCGCCGCCGACGCCGCCGGCTGCAGGCGCCTCGTCTACGCCTCCTCCGTCCACGCCGTCGCCGCCCTGCCTTTCGGCGCCCAGGCCAAAACCGACGGCCCCGTCAGCCCGACCAGCCTCTACGGCGTGTCCAAGTGCTTCGGCGAGGCACTCGGGCGCTACTTCGCCACCCGGCACGAGCTCTCCGTCATCGCCATCCGCATCGGCGGCTTCCAGCCGGTCGAGGCCGCCGACGACCCCCGCAAACAGCACATGCAGGGCGGACTCGTCTCCCACCGCGACCTCTGCCACCTCATCGCGTGTGCGGTTGAAAACAAGACGCTCCGCTTCGCCATCGCCCACGGCGTCTCCCGCGGCCAGTTCGCCTACATGGACCCCCACGAAACCCGCGACCTGCTCGGCTACGAGCCCCAGGACGACTTCACGCCGAGCCAAGACAGGAAGTAGCCACAGATCGACACAGAGGAACACAGATAAGAAGAAGACTCGGAACTCGGAACAGAGCATCTCCCCAACCGCCCTCTGAGCCGCAATCGCACCCGATCCGCCAGGAAGCTGCCCAGTCCCCAGCTTCGGGATGTCAAACGCCCCCTCCGGGCACGAAAAAAGCGGAGAGGCCAAGGACCTCTCCGCTCGGAATCTGTTCCGGTTCAGAAGCTCAGGTGGTAACGAACCACCGGCGCACCGTCGATCCCACCCCCAGCAGGCCGAGCACGAGCCCGCCCGCCCAGACCGCAGCCGGCACGGGAACAACGGCAGGCGGCGTTTCCGCCTGAGCCGCCTGGCCCGTCAGCAGCAGCGACTGCTCGCCGGACGGACCGAAGCCGACATACGGGTCTGCATCGCTGTTGATCCCCGCGAGTTGAAAGTCGATCGCCTGCGACTCGCTCTCCATGCCCAGAATCGACAGCACCGCCTGGAAGGATTTATCTCCGTTCGCCGCCGTCACCGCGTCGCTGACGGCTGAATATTCCGTTTCATCCGCCCGCTTGGCGAAGAGTTGCAGCGTGATGGAAACGTCGGACCCGAGCCACCCTTCGATCGACAGGCTGCTGAGGTTCAGCGTCGTCTGCGGGGCGATGCTGAAGGTCAGGTAGTCACCCGCATCCCGTGCATCGGCGAGCGTGCTCTGATCCCAATGGAAGGTGGCGAGACCAGGCGCTTTCCAACCTTTCTCAATGGCAGACTTCAACCCGCCGCCCATCTCCAGACTCATCGGACCCGACACGAGCCCTTCATCCACAAAAGTGGCGTCGGCAGGCGGAATCGTCGGGTCCTCAAACGACCATGACGCCACCGTGCCCGCCTGCACACTGCCTGCAGCCAGCAACACCGCCGCCGCAGCGGCCCAATTCCACAATTTCATTGTCTCTCCCCTCTCTCGAAGGCGTTCCCACCGCGCGGAACCAATCTCTGATCAGCCGGATCCTCCACCGGCTCTTCCTAAATGCTGTGGCACTGACAGTCGCCGATCCTGGGCGGATCATCGGACGGGATTGATGGCGACGACACGGATGCTTCCCCGAAGGCTTCTCCCTAGCGAACTGAACTCCAGTGCCAGCCTCTCTCCCTATGACAGATCGTCGATCTGACTTGGGGCTTCCCCCCGTGGCACGGTAGATAACTGTACCACTCCAGTCGTGAACCGCAAGAGCATTTCAGCAAAAAGGCCCGGGCACCCCCCGGCACCCGGGCCTTTTCGCCATTCTGCTTTCTACCCGGCAATCAACCCAGCCCCGCCTCGGGCACGTTCTGCTGGGTCGCCACCTTCTTGCGCTGCTGAAGCACCCGGCGGTAGTCGATCGGCATCACCTTCACGAACTGGCCCTGCACGCTGTCCCAGTTGTTCAGCACCTCCGCCGCCACCGGCGAGCCGGTGTACTCGAGATGCCTGGCGATCAGTTCCTTCACCTCGGCGACGTCCTCGGGCTCTTCGAGCTTCTCGAGATCGACCATGCCCAGGTTGCAGTTGTGCAGGAACTCGCCCTCGCGGTCCCAGACGTACGCGATCCCGCCGGACATGCCCGCGGCGAAGTTGCGCCCGGTCCGGCCCAGCACGATCGTCCGCCCGCCGGTCATGTACTCGCAGGCGTGATCGCCCACGCCCTCCACGACCGTGTGCGCACCGGAGTTCCGCACGCAGAACCGCTCGGCCACCACGCCGCGGAAGTACGCCTCACCGCCGGTCGCGCCGTACAGGCACACGTTGCCGGCGATGATGTTCTCTTCCGCCTTGAACGCCTCGTCGCCGGCCGGCGGGTGCAGAATCAGCTTGCCGCCCGAGAGCCCCTTGCCGACGTAGTCGTTGGCGTCGCCCTCGAGCCGGATCGACACCCCCCGCGCCAGCCAGGCGCCCAGCGACTGTCCCGCCGAGCCCGTCAGCTTGATGCGGATCGTGTCCAGCGGCAGACCGGCCTCGCCATACTTCCGCGACACCTCGTTGCTGAGCATCGTGCCCACCGTGCGATCCGTGTTCCGCACCGGCAGGTCGATGTCCACCCGCGTGCCGTCCTTCAGAGCCGGCTCCGCCCGGCGAAGCAGCTCGCGGTCGAGCACGTCGTCGATTTTGTGACCCTGCTGGATGCACTTGATCACCTGCACGCCCTCGCGCGGCCGCTTCGCCGGCGTGAGGATCGGCGTCAGGTCCAGCCCGTCGCTCTTCCAGTGGCGGATCGCCGCGTCCGGCTCGAGCAGATCCACCCGCCCCACCAGCTCGTCGATCGTCCGCACACCCATCCGGGCCATGTACTTCCGCGCCTCTTCCGCCACCATGAACAGGTAGTTCACCACGTGCTCGGGCTGGCCGGTGAACTTCTTGCGAAGCACCGGGTCCTGCGTCGTGATGCCCACCGGGCAGGTGTTCAGGTGACACTTGCGCATCATGATGCAGCCCATCGTCACCAGCGGCGCCGTCGCGAAACCATACTCCTCGGCGCCCAGGCACGCGGCGATCACCATGTCCCGGCCGGTCTTCAGGCCGCCGTCGGTCTCCAGCCGAACACGCGAACGCAGATCGTTGAGCACCAGCGTCTGGTGCGTCTCGGCAATGCCGAGCTCCCACGGCAGACCGGCGTGCTTGATGCTGGTCAGCGGGCTCGCACCCGTGCCGCCGTCGTGACCACTGATCAGAATGTGGTCCGCGAACGCCTTGCTCACGCCCGCCGCGACCGTGCCCACGCCCACCTCGGACACCAGCTTCACACTCACCTGCGCCCGCCGATTGGCGTTCTTGAGGTCGTAGATGAGCTGCGCCAGGTCCTCGATGGAGTAGATGTCATGGTGCGGCGGCGGGCTGATCAGGCCCACGCCGGGCGTCGAGTAGCGGATCTTCGCGATGTACTCGTCCACCTTGTGGCCCGGGAGCTGACCGCCCTCGCCGGGCTTGGCGCCCTGGGCGATCTTGATCTGCAGCGTGTCGCCGTTGGCGAGGTAGTTGCTCGTCACGCCGAACCGGCCGGAGGCGATCTGCTTGATGCTCGAGCGCTTCGAGTCACCGTTGGGCATCACCTCGAAACGGATCGGGTCCTCGCCGCCCTCGCCCGAGTTGCTCTTGCCGCCGAGGCGGTTCATCGCGATCGCCAGCGTCTCGTGCGCCTCGCGCGACAGCGAGCCCATCGACATCGCCCCCGTGCGGAAGCGCTTGACGATCTCCTTCGCCGGCTCGACCTCCTCGAGCGGAATCGCCTTGCTCTCGTCCTCGTTGCGAAGCTTGAGCAGGCCACGCAGCGTGCAGCGGGCCCGGGCGTCCTCGTTGACCATCTTCGCATAGCTGTCGTACGCCGCGCTGCTGTTCGTCCGCGCCGCCACCTGCAACTGCGAGATGCTGATCGGGTTGAAGCTGTGACGCTCGCCGTCGGCGCGCCAGTGGTACTCGCCCGGGTTGGGAAGCTGGGGCGCGCCCTCGAAGCCGCGCTTCGGGTAGCCCAGCTCGTGCCGGCGAAGCGCCTCGCCCGCCAGCACCTCGAAGCCCACGCCCTGAAGCCGGCTCGCCGTGCCCGCGAAGCAGCGGTCCACGACCTCGTCCTTCAGGCCGACGGCCTCGAAGATCTGGGCGCCCTTGTAGCTCGCCAGCGTCGAGATGCCCATCTTGCTCATGACCTTCAGCAGGCCCTTGTTGACCGCCTTGATGTAGTTGGCGACCACCTTCTTCCGGGGCAGATCCTCGTCGATCATCCCCTGCGCCTGCATCAGCAACAGCGCTTCGTACGCGAGATACGGGTTCACCGCGTCCGCACCGTAGCCGGCGAGCAGGCAGAAGTGGTGCACCTCGCGAGCCTCAGCCGACTCGACCACGATGCCCAGCTTCGTCCGGTCATGCTGACGCACCAGGTGATGATGCACCGCCCCGGTCGCGATCAGCGAGCTCAGCGCCACCCGCTCCGCACCGGCCGCGCGGTCCGAGAGCACGATGAGCTGATACCCGTCGGCGATCGCCTCGCTCGCCTCCGCGCAGATGCGCTCCAGCGCGCCGCGCAGACCCGAAGCCGACTCCGGATCCGCCTCGCTGACGGGATAGGTGATGTCGATCGTCTTCGCCCGCCAGCCGCGGTGGTCCATCCGCTTGATCGCGGCGAGCTCCTCGTTCGTCAGGATCGGCTGAGGCAGACGCAGCCGGTGCGCCTGGTTCTCCACCGTCTCCAGCAGGTTGCCCTCGGGACCGATGCAGGTCTCGAGGCTCATGATGATCTCTTCGCGGATCGGGTCGATCGGCGGATTGGTCACCTGCGCAAAAAGCTGCTTGAAGTAGTCGTAGCTCAAACGCGGCTTGTCACTGAGCACCGCCAGCGCGGTGTCGTTGCCCATCGAGCCGATCGGCTCCGCCGCCTTGTCCACCATCGGACCCAGCAGCATGCTCAGATGCTCGAGCGTGTAGCCGAACGACTGAAGCAGCGAAAGCCGCTCCTCGTCCGTCACCGCGTCCATCGTCGAAGCAGGCGGCACCGGCAGCTCGCTCAGCTCCATCCGCTGACGCTCGAGCCACTGCCCGTACGGCCGGGCCGAGGTGATCTCCCCCTTCACCTCCTCGTCCGCGATGATCCGACCCTTGTCGAAGTCCACCAGGAACATCCGCCCCGGCTGCAGCCGACCCTTGTAGCGAACGTCCTCGTGGTCGATGTCCACCACGCCGACCTCGCTGGCCATGATCACCCGGTCGTCCTTCGTCACGTAGTACCGGCTCGGCCGCAGACCGTTGCGGTCCAGGCACGCGCCGATGTAGTGGCCGTCCGTGAAGCTGATCGACGCCGGGCCGTCCCACGGCTCCATCAGGTTGGCGTGAAACTCGTAGAACGCCCGCTTGCCCGGGTGCATCGCCTCGTGATTCTCCCACGCCTCGGGGATCATCATCATGACCGCTTCGGGCAGCTCCCGCCCGGCCATGAGCAGCATCTCCAGGACGTTGTCGAACGTGCCCGAGTCGGACAGATCCTCCTCGATGATCGGATAGAGCTTCTCCAGCTCCTCGCCGAACAGTTCGCTCTGCATGAGGCCTTCGCGGGCCCGCGTCCAGTTGATGTTGCCGCGCAGCGTGTTGATCTCGCCGTTGTGGCTCATGAACCGGCACGGCTGCGCCCGGTCCCAGCTCGGGAAGGTGTTCGTGCTGAAGCGCGAGTGCACCATCGCCAGGTGACTGAGATACGTTTCGTCACGCAGGTCCGGGTAGTACAGCGGCACCTGGCTGCTGGTGAGCTGGCCCTTGTAGATGATGACCTTCGTCGACAGCGAGCAGGCGTAGAACATCCGGGCCTGCTCGATGGCGTCGCTGCCGCGGATCGCGTGGCTCGCCCGCTTGCGGATCAGATAAAGCTGCCGCTCGAGCGCGTCGCCCTCGATCCCCTCGGCCGCGCCGACGAAAAGCTGAGCCGCGTACGGCTCGGTCGACCGCGCCGTCGGACCCACGTCCGCACCGTCCGCGTCCACCGGAAGCTCGCGCCAGCCCAGCAGCTCCTGGCCCTGCTCGGCCACGATCCGCTCGAGCTGCTCAACCGCCCACTGGCGCTGCTTCTCGTCGCGGGGCAGGAAGATGTTGCCCGCACCATACCGCCCCGGCTCGGGCAGGTCGATGTCGGCGTCGCGCTTCGCCACCTTGCGCAAAAACGAGTGCGGCAGGGCCGTCATGATGCCCGAACCGTCGCCCGTGTTCGCCTCGCAGCCGCACGCCCCCCGGTGATCCATGCGCTGGAGCATGATCAGCGCGTCACGCACGATGTCGTGGCTGGGCTTGCCCTTGATGTGGGCGATGAACCCGACCCCACAGGCGTCCTTCTCGTAAAGCGGATCGTACAGCCCCTGCCGCGGCGGCAGACCGCCCAGGCGCTGACCCTCCTTCTCGTTCACTTGCTCGCTCATGGTCCTCATCATCCTTCTATGGCTGCGGGTTCGGCCTGCTGCAGCACTTCATCAGGCAGGGGTGGCGACGTTCTCCACGCTCGGCCCGGCATGCTGGGACAAATAGTCCACAAACGCCTGAACCGCCGGGGTGAACCCGTCACCCGACCGCTGCCTGCGGTAAATCACGCCGATCGGCCGAACCAGCGTCGGCTCGAGCTCGACGATCCTCAGCACCCCCGCCGACGCCTCGCGCAAAGCCGTCCGCCGGGGCAGAATCGCGTAGCGGTTCGTCACCGCCACCACGTGCTTGATCGTGTCGATGTTGTCGAAACTGTTCGCCACCTCCGGGCTCACGCCCTGCTTGCGCAGGTACTGGCGGATCCTCCGGCCCGCCGGCAGCTCCTCGTCAAAGGTGACCATCTCCATCCCCTCGAGGTCGCCCGCCTGCACCTTCCCGGCGTCGGCGAGCGGATGCCGCGGCCCGCAGACCACGCTCATCACCTCGTTACGCAGCGGAACCACCCCCACCCGACGCCAGCGCTGGGGATACGAGAGAATCCCGAGATCACACTCGAACTCCTGCACCGCCCGATACACGCGGTCAGGCTGGTCGTACTTGATCTCGACCTCGATCCGCGGATGCTCCGCCTCGAACCCGGCCCGGATCGCGTCAAGCAGCTCGATCCCCGCCGAGTAAATCGCGTCCACCCGCACGACCCCCTCCGGCTGATCGTGCACCGCACACGTGCGCTGCTCGAGGCGGTCATACTGCTCGAGCAGCTCCTCGACCCCCTCGAGAAACGTCCGACCCGCCGGCGTCAGCGTCAGCGGCCGCACGCTGCGATCCAGCAGCGTCACCCCGAGACGCTTCTCGAGTTGACCGATCCGCTGGCTCGCCGCCGACTGCGTGATGCCGTGCATCGCGGCGGCACGCGAAAAACTGTGGCAGCGGGCCACATCCAGGAACAGGCGCAGCGTCTGCATAGCACCGCGATCATACCATTAGCCTCTGTTATGTCAATCATCAGAGTATAAGTTGCCCTTATGAGACGACCTTCTCCTCCGCTGACCATCCCCAGCCACACATCGGCCGCACCGTCGCGGTAAAATGCGCAAACCCCGCCCCGTGGAGACCTTGATGAGCCAGGACCGCGCACACCCCGCCGCCGACCGCCCGCGCGACGATGACCCACCGCGGCGGGTCATCGTCGCCGGCTTCGGACCCGTCGGGCGCAGCGTCACCGAGCAGCTCACCGCCGCCGGCGTGGCCACCACGATCGTCGACCTCAACCCCCACGCCGCCGCCGTCCAGCATCGGCTGCGCCGCGAGATCGTGCTCGGCGACGTCACCGACCCCGCCGTCCTCACCGACGCCGGCATCCAGTCCGCCGCGGCGCTGATCCTCGCCATCCCCGACGAACGCGCCGCCGTCCGCGCCTGCCGGGTCGCCCGAAAGCTCAACCCCGACCTCTTCATCGCCGCCCGCACCAACTTCGTCTCCCAGGGTTTGCTCGCCTCCGAGGCCGGCGCGGACCACGTCACCGTCGAAGAAATCGTCACCGCCGAGGCCATGAAGCAGGCCGTCGTCCACGCCCTGCTCGGGGAGGGGGGGGAAGAAGTAGTTAGAGGGAGTTAAGGGGAGTTAGAGGGAGTTAAGGAGAGTTAAAGGAGTGACTTCCGGGGACGAGGCTTCCGGCGCGCTACGCAGTTCCCGGACCCCAAGCCCGGGCAAGCGCCGCCCTGCCCGGGATCCGCGCCGAGACCCGCGCCGCCCCCGCGCACGAAAAACCCCCGCCACAACCGCAGCGGGGGCCTGAAGATCGTCTCCATCAGCAGTCACCGGCTCACTGCGACTGCCCGCGAACCTGCTCGATGTCCGGGCTCACCGTCACGTCGCCCTCGACGTTCGGGATCACCGCCGCAGCAAAGGGGTAGGTCAGCGCCTGCGTCGTCGTCGCGTCCTCAGCCGGGGCGTTGAACGTCGCCTGCACGTACAGCGTGTTGCCCAGCCGCTGAATGCCGTCGATCCGCACCCAGTAGCCGCCCGTGTCCTGCTCGCCCATCGTCGCCAGCACGACGTCCTGCTCGGCCAGATCCGCCTCCACCGGCAGCTCCTCCAGGCCCATCGCCTGAAGATCCGCCTCGTCGCGGATCAGCACGATCGGCTCGGCTGCCGCTTCCGACACCGCCTGGGCCTGCTGGCCCGACGCCGTCTCCACGATCTGCACCGGCTCGAGATCCGCGAGGTTCACCCCCGGCCCCTCAGCCTGACGCTCGTTCTGCTGACAACCCACCATCACCGCCGCCGTCACCAGCGGCAGAACGAAAAGGCTCCACTTGCGCATCGTTGACTTCTCCCATACTTGAACTGGATCGGTTGAACGCCCCCCGCGGGGAATCCGCGGCCACCCAGCACTATAACCGAACTCCCACCACAAAGCGCCCCAGCCGCCCCACATCCGCCATCCGCCTACACCCGCTTCCTCAAAATCATCCCGTTGAACACCCGCCCCTCGTCGCGGTACTTGCGCTCGAAGTTCGTCCCCACCAGCTCCCCCTCCTCCGCCGACGCAGGCGACTCGAACGCCAGCCGGTCGAACAGATCCGCCACCTCCGCCGCGTGCTCCTCCATCCAGGCGAAATAGTCCACGTGATCCGTCGCCAGGCGCACCTGCCCCGACTCCGGCTCACCGTCGCGCGGGTCCTCCAGCACCCGGTAGAGCTCGCGCAGAAACGGCGCCTGCACCAGCCGGCGCTTGTGGTGCCGCTTCTTCGGCCAGGGGTCCGGAAAATAGATGTGCACCTGGCGCAGGTACCTGTCCGCGATGAAGTAGCGCACGAACGCGTTCGCCTCGGCATGCACCAGCCGGACGTTGGGCAGCCCGTGCCGCCGCGCCCGGTCGGCCGCGTGCCGCCAGAACGCCCTGGCATACTCCAGCCCGAGGTAGTTCACCCCCGGCGTCAGCGGCGCCTGCTGAATGAGAAACGTCCCCTTGCCCGAGCCGATCTCCAGGTCCAGCGGCAGGGTCGGGTCCGCGAACCAGCTCTTGAGATCGAGCGGCCCCTGCTCCAGCTCGGGCAGCTCCTCGCGGGCGAAGCCGAAACCCGTCGGGTCAAGCGGTTTACGATGCGATAGTGAACTGGCCATAGACCCCGATTCTAGCGGCTCTCGCGCCCCCTGTCCGCCCGGGGTCCTGACCCTGGCCCCCCCCGGCGGGGCCTGCTACCGCCCCGCCTCCAGCGATTCCGCCAGCGCGCCCGGCTCGACCGCGGGAGCGGGACTGGAAGCCACCCGCTCCTTCGCCGGCACCTGGGCGTACACCGAGCCGCCGCGGAGCCACTCCAGCGGGCCCGTCGTCGCCGTATAAACCAGGATGGCGATGATCACCGCCAGCCCGGCAAGCGAAAAACTGGTCGAGCAATTCACAGCCACACTCCCTCGCTGCATCCGCGTCCCTCAACCCTCGGCCGGCGCCCGGCCGAATGCGCCCTGACACTATCGGCTCGTCAGCCGCACTTCCGCAGGGGCTTTTCCGGGGAATACCCCTCAGGGATCGGCCGATCCGACCGCCGCGGATGCAAGCCGTCGCCAACCCCCGTACAATCGGGATCGGGGTGTCCGTTGGCCTTTTCATGTTCTCAGGCAGGGCATTTGTGATGTCGAAATCGTCGCGCCAAATCACTCGCAAAACCTCAAGCCGCAAGCGATCCTCCGCCGGGGACACGCCCGCGAATCAGTCCGCTGACCAGCCCAGCCCAGCCCCCGCCGAGGTCACCCGCAGGCAGGCCGACCCGCTCCTGCTCGAGTGCGCCTGGGAAGTGTGCAACAAGGTCGGCGGCATCTACACCGTCCTGCGCTCCAAGGTCCCCTCCATGATGAGCCGCTGGGGCAACCGCTACTGCCTCATCGGCCCCTACGAGCCCGGCTCCGCCCAGATCGAGTTCGAGCCCGCCCCCCTCGTCGGCGCCATCGGGCAGGTCGTCAAGCAGATGCGCGAAATGGGCTTCGGCGCCCACTACGGCCGCTGGCTCGTCACCGGAAGACCCCACGTCGTCCTGCTCGACTACCGCGACGTCTTCAAACACCTCCACGAGGTGAAATACCGCCTCTGGTCGGAACACAACATCCCCACCGGCGACGACGGCCTGCTGAGCAACATCGTCGCCTTCGGCGAGCTCACCCGGCTGTTCCTCAGCCTGCTGGGCCAGAAAGAAGCCCCCCGCCGCAAGCTCGTCGCCCACTTTCACGAGTGGATGGCCGGCGTCAGCGTGCCGCTCTTGCGCAAGGAGAACTGGCCCGGGTCGATCGTCTTCACCACCCACGCCACCCTCCTCGGGCGCTACCTGGCGATGAACGACCCGCAGTTCTACGACCACCTGCCCTTCTACGACGCCCACGCCGAGGCGAGGCACTTCAACGTCGAGTCCCAGCATAAGATCGAGTCCGCCGCCGCCCACGGCTGCCACGTGTTCACCACCGTCTCCGACGTCACCGCCGATGAGTGCCGCCACCTGCTCGGGAGGCAACCCGAGCTGCTTCTGCCCAACGGGCTGAACATCCAGCGCTTCGCCGCGCTGCACGAGTTCCAGAACCTGCACGCCCACTACAAGGAGCAGCTGCACGAGTTCACCATCGGGCACTTCTTCCCCAGCTACCACTTCGACCTCGACAACACGCTCTATTTCTACACCTCGGGCCGGTACGAGTACCGCAACAAGGGCATGGACCTCACCGTCGAAGCGCTGGCGAGGCTGAACCACCGCCTCCAGCAGGCCGGCTCGCCCGTCACGGTCGTCTTTTTCATCATCACCAAGGCGCCGATCCGCTCGATCAACGTCGGCGCCCTGCAGAGCCGGGCCATGCTGCGCGAGTTCCGCGCCATCGCCGACTCGATGCGCGACCAGGTGGGCGAGCGCCTCTTCCGCTCCGCCACCGCCGGCAGCGTGCCCGACCTCAACGCACTGATCGACGAGTACTGGCGGCTCCGCCTCCGCCGGGCAATGTACACCTGGAAGAGCGACCTGCCGCCGCTGATCGTCACCCACGACCTCGTCGACGACGCCGGCGACGCCGTGCTCAACCAGCTCCGCACCGCCCAGTTGTTCAACCACGCCCACGACCCGGTCAAGGTCGTCTACCACCCCGACTTCATCAGCGCCACCAACCCGCTGTTCGGCATCGACTACGACCAGTTCGTCCGCGGCTGCCACCTCGGCGTGTTCCCAAGCTACTACGAACCCTGGGGTTATACGCCGCTGGAGTCGATCGCCCTCGGCGTGCCGGCCATCACCAGCGACCTCGCCGGCTTCGGCAGCTATCTCCGCCAGCTCCGCCCCGACCACGAGGAGAAGGGCATCTACATCGTCGATCGGCGGTATCACAGCTTCGACCACGCCGCCAACGAGCTCGCCGACCGCATGTTCCGCTTCTGCCAGCTCACCCGCCGCGACCGCATCTCCCTGCGCAACAGCGTGGAGAGCTTCTCGGAGCACTTCGACTGGCACAACCTCGGCCGGCGCTATCACGAGGCTCACGAACTGGCGCTCGACCGCGCCGGCTGAACCCGCCCCCGCCCGCTTCCCGCAACCCCCAAGCCCGGCCAGGCGCAGCGCCGGCCGGGATATCCCCAGGCGAGACTGCGCTGCGCCTCAAGCCGCCCGCCGCGTGAACCGATTCAACAGAAGGTGAAAACCAGCCGCTGTGCCGGCTCGATGTGAGCCGGAGCATCGACGCAGACCTCGAGCGAGGGGGAGAGATGTCATGACTTCAGAGCAGTTCAAGAAGAAACCGGCCGCGGTCGTGCCGCTCGACGGCCTGCGTCTGTCGCCGCGCGAACGCCGGCTGGCCCTGGACTGGATCGAGAATCGTCAGCCGCGCGACGTGCTGGGCAACAAGCGCCTCCACGAGCGCCTGCCCCGGCCGGACAGCCTCGTGCTGGCCATCGTCGAGTGGACCGAGCACCACAAGATCCCCGTCGGCGTGCAGGTGCGCAACATCAGCCGACAGGGCGTCGGCCTGCTCCACGGGGCGTTCGTCCATCCCGAAACCCCCTGCTCGGTCACCCTGATCACCGCGCAGCGGCAGGGCATCCGCGCCACCGGCGAGGTCGCCTTCTGCCGACACCTCAAGGGCCACATCCACGAGGTCGGCATCCGCCTCGACCGCGAGATCAACCTCGAGTTGATCACCGCGTCCGTCCCGCCCGCCATCGCCTCCTGACCGTGCCGACCCGACGCGCGAAAAAAAAGACCAACGGGAGCGTCTCCCGCTGGCCTCCTTCCCCTTCTCCCTCTCCCTAGGGTCCTCCCCTCCTCAGGACCCCCCTCGTTGCGGAGCTAATCATCGCCGCGGACGGCCCCACCCGCCATCAGGCAGGCTTCGCGTCAGGGTATAGGATTTGCCCCGATGCCCTGGATCCCGTTGAGTAGCCCCCGGCAGCACCGGGGCGAACGCAGTGATCCGCTTCCCCGCCCACGCCGGATGAACTGGAAAAAAAGACCCGCGGCACGCGGCCACGGGTCTTTTCGGATCATTTCAGCTCGTTTCCGCCCTCAGCCGGCGCTGGACATCAGCTCCGTCGGTGCCGCGTCGGGGGCGGGCAGGTCGGAGTGGCCCATGAGGTACTGGTCCACCGCCCGGGCCGCGCCCCGGCCCTCGGCGATCGCCCACACCACCAGCGACTGACCGCGCCGGCAGTCGCCCGCGGCGAAAACCCCCCTGGCCGAGGTGGCATACTTGCCGTACTCCGCCTTGACGTTGCTGCGCTCGTCGGTCTCGAGGTCCCACGCCTCGATGAGCGTCTCCTCGGGCCCGAGGAAGCCCGCGGCGATGAACACGAGGTCGGCCGGGTAGGTCTTCTCGCTGCCGGGGATCTCGCGCATCTTCGGTCGGCCGCCCTCGCCCTTCTCCCAGGCGAGCCGGACCGTCTCGATGCCGGCGACGTGGCCGTGGCCGTCGTCCACGAACCGCTTGGAGAGCATGCAGTAGCGGCGGGGGTCCTCGCCGAACACGCCGACCGCCTCCTCGTGGCCGTAGTCGGTCCGCATCACCCGCGGCCACTGCGGCCAGGGGTTGTCCGGTGCCCGCTCGAGCGGCGGCTTGGGCAGCAGCTCGAAGTTGAGCAGGCTTTTGCAGCCGTGGCGGACCGACGTGCCCAGGCAGTCGTTGCCGGTGTCGCCGCCGCCGATGACAATCACGTCCTTGCCGTGGGCGCTGATGCACTGCCCGTCGGCGAGCGAGGAGTTGAGCAGGCTCTTCGTGTTCGCCGTGAGGAATTCCATGGCGAAGTGCACGCCCTTGAGCTCCCGCCCCTCGATGGGCAGGTCGCGCGGGCGGGTTGAGCCGATGGCGATGATGATCGCGTCGTAGTCCTTCTGAAGCTGCTGCGGGTCGACGTTGCCGCCGACGTCGGCATTCGTGCGGATCTCGACGCCTTCCTCGATCATCACGTCCATGCGCCGCTGGAGGTAGTGTTTGTCCAGCTTCATGTTCGGGATGCCGTACATCATCAGGCCGCCCGCCCGGTCCTCGCGTTCGAAGACGGTGACCCGGTGGCCGGCCTTGTTGAGCTGGTCGGCCGCGGCGAGGCCCGCCGGGCCCGAGCCGATGATGGCGATCGTCTTGCCGGTGCGCTCCCTGGGCGGCTGGGGCTTGACCCAGCCTTCTTCCCACGCGCGGTCGGCGATGGTGCGCTCGTTGGCCTTGATGGTGACGGGCGGTTCGATCACGCCCAGGCAGCACGCGCCTTCGCACGGCGCGGGGCAGACCCGCCCCGTCACGCCGGGGAAGTTGTTGGTCCGCCGCAGCCGCTCGAACGCGTCCTTCCACTTGCCGTGGTAGACCAGGTCGTTCCACTCGGGAATGAGGTTGTCGATGGGACAGCCCGAGTCGGACTGGCAGAACGGCACGCCGCAATCCATACAGCGCGCCCCCTGCGTCCGCCGCTCTTCCTCGAGCAGGGGCAGGTGGAACTCGTTGAAGTCGCGGATCCGCTCGCCGGGGCTGCGGTAAGGCGGCGTCTGCCGCTCATGGTCCATGAAACCAGTGGGCTTACCCATGTCCTCTCCTGTGCTTAGAAATCGCAGGAAGCAGGTTCAGCCCAGTAGTTTAGCGAATTCTGATCCACGAAGCGAGTAGTGTTTCTAAACTCCGGTTTCGGCCCGGCCGAGCCGCATTCCTGTGTCACCGCAGCTCATCCAACACCGCGGCCTGC